>CAVUNA010000015.1:0-69091 GCA_963742605.1 uncultured Thermoleophilia bacterium
CGACGGCTTCTTCGGGCTGAGGCAGAAGGAGCAGATCTCGCCGATCCACGTCGCCTTCAGGACCCGATCGACCCGGGTCGACGCGTTCTACGCGAGCGCGATTGCGGCCGGCGGGGAGGACAACGGCGCCCCGGGCCTCCGGCCCGACTACCACGCTGAGTACTACGCGGCGTTCGTCCACGACCCGGACGGCCACAACATCGAGGCGGTCTGCCACCAGCCGGGCTGACGTTCCGGGCGGTGCCTGGCACCTCGGTGCCAGGCACCTGTCGAGGCGAGCGGTGCCTGGCACCTCGGTGCCAGGCACCGCGGACCCCTGACCTCCTCGCCCGCGTAGGAGGGTCGTGACGACGAGCGTCCTGCTGGCTGCGCTGACGCTCGCGCCGTGGCTGCATCCGCTCGCGTTTCGGCCGCTGCCGGGGTGGCAGACCGGTGCGAGCGGCGACACGCGGTCGGTCTACGTCGGTCGCGGCAGGCACGTCGTCGCGCCGGAGGAGTCGGCGGCCTGGATCGCCAGGGGCGTCCGCTATCGCGACCCCGCGACGGCCGATCCGCCGAACGCCACGCTCGCCCACTTGCCTCGAGACGGAGTCGTCGTCTGGGCGGTGATCTACGCGCCGGTGGATCGAGGGCAGCGGCCGATTCACCTCGACCTCGCCCGGGCGCGCCACCTCCCCTGTTGTGACGGCGTCGGGGTGGTCGGAGGCGAGGACGAGCTCACGGGCAGCGCCGGTCGCGGCAGCCTACTCGGTGATCGTGCGCGTCTACTTCGGCTCGCCGCCGACGCGCGCGGCCCGGGCCAGAGCGCAGCGGGCGCTCAGCCGACTCGAACTGCCGCCGGCGAGGTAGAAGGCGCCCGGTCCCAGATGCCGGTTCGCTAGCAGGATCGCGGCGACCGCGAACGGCAGCTGGAGCGGAACCGACCAGAGCACGGGCCGGCGCGACGCGCCGAGCCCGAAGGTCCCCAGCCGGTTGCAACAGGTCCGAAGGAGCGTCTTGCGCGTCTGGTTCGACAGTCGGTAGACCAGAGGAACGACCCCGAGGTAGCTCAACTTGGTAGAGCAGGCGACTGTCCATCGCACAGGTGCCGGTTCGAGTCCGGCCCTCGGGGTCCAGGACGCGCGAAGGCCCGCCGTGAGGCGGGCCTTCGGGTAACTCACTCGCAGAGGCGACTGTCCGACGACAATCGTACCGCTCGGGGATCCCAGCGAACTGGGCGCGGCCCACGACTCGCGCACGCTCTGGATGTCCGAAACGGCCAGTAGCGTTGCGCGCCGATGCGCCTGATCGTCGCCAGCTGCGAGGTCACCTACACCGGCCGCTTGAACGCCCATCTGCCGGAGTCGACGCGCCTGCTGATGCTGAAGGACGACGGTTCGGTGCTCGTCCACGCGGACGCCGGCGGCTACAAGCCGCTCAACTGGATGACGCCGCCCACCGTGCTCGAGCAGGGTGACGACACGATCGTCGTCCGCAAGCGCGCCGGTCGATCGGAGGACCGGCTCGAGATCCGGCTGCTCGAGGTGCTGTCGGACGTGACACACGACATGGGCGAGGCCGCCGGCCTGCAGAAGGACGGCGTCGAGCGCGACCTGCAGTTGCTGCTCGCCGACCAACCGGTGCAGATCGAGGAAGGACTGCGTCTCGTCAAGCGCGAGTGGCCAACCGACGTCGGGCCGGTCGACCTGATGTGCCGCGACGCGGACGGCGGCTGGGTGGCGGTCGAGATCAAGCGGATCGGGACGATCGACGCCGTCGAGCAGCTGTCGCGTTACCTCGACTGCATCCGCGTCGACCCCGCACGGGCCGCCTGTCGCGGCATCCTCGCCGCGCAGTCGATCAAGCTGCAGGCGGTCGCGCTCGCGGAGACGCGCGGGATCGGCTGCGTCGAGGTCGACCTCGAGCTGCTGCGCGGAGAGCGCGAAGCCGAGCTCACGCTCTTCGCGGTCTGAGCCTGTGGAGAACGCGTAACACATCCGTAACCCTTGCCTGGCAACGGGCCACGGCCTGCGCAGACCGGTCCGGTCAGCGCACGACGAACGTGCTGCCGCCGAGCATGGCGCCGTAACGCGACGCAGTGCGCGCGCCGATGCCGGGCCACACGTACCAGTGGTACGTCCCTCCGCTGAGCGTGTACTTCTTGCCGCCGTACTCCCACTGCCGCGGCACCCGTTGCGCGGCGGTCAGCGGCCAGATGCTGAGGATCTTCTTGCCGCCCCGGAACAGCTGCACGTTGTAGTAGCGCGCGCCCGGCGTGGCGACCCACGCGAGCTTCACCGCCCCCGCGCCGACCTTGGCGCCCGCGGTCGGCGCATACAGCGCGCGCGGCGTCGCCGTCAGCGACACCGAGGCGGTGTTCCCGGCGGCGTCCTTGCTCGTCAGCGTGTAGCGATAGGCAACGCCGACCCGTAGGTTCGTGTCCTGGAAGCCGGTTCCGCTGCCGCGGTACACGACCGAGGACGCAGCCGACCCACGCCCGGGACGGCGCACGACCTCGACCGTCTTCAGATCGGCCGGCCGCTGCCAGCTGAGCTTCGCACTCCGGTCGCCGATCGCAGCCGCGACCTTGGCGAGCCGCGGCCCGGAGCCGTCGTAGCGGAGATCGGCGCTCCCGCTCGCCGTGTTGCCGGCATTGTCACGGCAGGTGCCGGTCACCTTGTCGTCCGAGCCGTCCGGGCCCTTGAACGTCTCTGCCGGCGCGCACGATGCAATCCCCGACACCGAGTCCGTCCCGCTGAACTTCGCCACCACCGGCTTCGTGTACCAGCCGTTCGCGTCCGGCTTGCGCGCCAGGTCGACCGTCACCTTCGGCCCGGTCGAGTCGTAGTGGAACGTCGACGACGCCGTTCCTTTGTTGCCGGCCTGGTCGGTGCACGAGCCGGCCGCCGCTGCGGACGCGCTGTCCGGCGCCGAGTACGTGACCGGAGCCGTGCACGACGCGATGCCCGACCCCGAGTCCGTCCCGGCGAACGTGACCTGCACCGGGTGCGAGTACCAGCCGTCGGCGTCGGGCGCGCGCGCCGGCGTCGCGGTCACCGTCGGCGCTGTCGCGTCGTACTTCACGGCGAACGCCCCCGCGCTGCTCGTGTTACCGGCGACGTCCTTGCACACACCGCCCACCGTCGCGGAGGCCGAGTCCGGCCCGCCGTACGTGACGCTCGTGCACGACGCGATCCCCGAGCCCGCGTCCGACCCGTTGAACGTGATCGTGAGCGGGTGGTTGTACCAGCCGTTCGAGTCGGCCGGCCGGTCGACCGAAGCCGAGGTGACGGTCGGCGGGGTCGAGTCGATCTTGAACTGCAGCGAGAGCTGCCACGTCCCACCCTGATTGTCGGTCGCACTGCAGTTGAGCGAGTCGCTGCTCGTGTTGAAGGTCTTCGCGACCGGGCAGTCCGAGTTCGTCACGGTGTTGTCGACGCTGATGTGCACCGTGACCGGGCTGACGTACCAGCCGTTGTCCCCGGGCGTTCCCGACGTGATCGAGTAGCTGATCGGCGAGCCGGCGCCGCCGGCCGACGGCGCGGCGACGATCGCCAGCGCGAGGACGAGAGCGAACGCGACGCGCCTCATGCTGTTTCAGCCCTCCGGTTCCAGATCGAGACGAGCCGTGCGCCCGACCCCGCGGTCACGGCGGCGAGCAGCAGCGCAACGCCGGCGAGGATCGCATCGAGGTCGCGCGGCGCGCGCACCGGATCGCCGGCGATCAAGGCGGGCAGTGCGATCCGCGGCAGCACGTACCGCGAGACACGCGCGGGTGCCGGCCGGTGCACCCGACGGACGGGCGCGGATTTGTGCGTCACCTTGGCGGGGACGACCGGCTTCGCCGGAGCCCGAGCCGGCGCGACGTCGACGTGACCGGAGCTCGTCGGCGCCGTCACCGGCGCGCGTGCCGCCGCCGGGGCGGTGCCTGGCACCGGGTCGGGAGCCAACGTGGCCGAAGTCGACGGGGGCCGATCCGGTTGCGGGCCGGCGCCCGCGGCAGCCGGCGCCACGACGAGCACCGCCGCCACCGCGATCAGCGGTGCGGATTGCCGCAGGAGCTCACGTGCAGGCCGCCCCCTCATTCGAACCTCGCTCTTTGCGACTTTCCTCTCCACCGCGCAGACTACTCCTCGCACTCGAGCACCGCCAAGGCCGGGGTTGGGGAAGGCCCGAGGGCCTCCCCCAACCATCAGCCGGCATCAGCTCAGCTGTGACGCCGACTCGTCCGGGGTCATGACCGGTCCATCCCAGCCGTTGCCGGGATCCTGCGGCCCGATCGACTTGCCGTCGCCCCACTTGCCGCCACGATCAGGCGACGAGACGCGGACCGGCGACGAGCTGTTCTTCGGGTCGATCTGGAAGGCACCCGACCCGGCGAGACCGAGCTGCGCGGTCCACGCCGTCTGGCCGATTGCCTGGATCGGCAGCGTGTAGCACTCACACGCGATCCGCTTGCCACCGATCGCCTGGTTCGCGTCCTGCCAGGTCCGGGCGTCGTTGCCGGCGTTGGCCGCCGACGACGCGCTGTTCGTCTGCGAGACGGACCCGCCACCGCCCGGGCTCCACACCCGGACCGGCGAGGAGGCGTTCGAAGCGCCGAACTGCGCGGCGAGCGACCCGGCGGCTGCACCCTGCAGCGTGCCGGCCTGCTGGCCGAGCGCCTGGATCTGCAACCCATGACCGCCGCCCGCGTACTGCGAGGCGTTCTGGCCGGTGCGTGCCTTGTTCCCGGCATTCGCCTGCGAGTCCACGGAGTTGGTCTGCGTCAGGTTCCCGTCGGTCCCCGGGCTCCCCACGCGCACCGGCGAGGCCGTGTTACCGGACCCACCGTCACCACCATCACACCCGCAGCGGGACGGCTTGCCGTCGCCGAACTGCTGGATCGCACCCGACAATGCCAGAGCGCCCTGCGCGGTCCCCGCCTGCTGATCCGCTGCCTGGATGCCGGTACCACCACAACCACACGAGGAGCCGCCGGACTGGTTCGCCCGCTGATGCGTCCTCGCGTCGTTCCCTGCGTTCGCCTGCGAGCTGACGGTGTTCGACTGCGTCACGTCGCCACTGTTGCCGCCGCTCGAGATGCGGATCGGGTAGTTGGCGTTCGAGGCGCCCTTCTGGATCGCCGCGGAACCGGCGATCGCCGTCTGCTCGGTGCCGGCGGTCTGGCCGACCGACTGAACGCTGGGTGCCGAAGAGCTGGCGGGCGCGGCGGCCGAGTCCGTCGCGGGGTAGCTGCTCTCGGGCTGGTCGCCGGCCTGCGGCTGCGTCGCCGCGTTCGGCTGTGAACCACGGGACACGGGGCCCGTGTTGCAACCACACTGCTCGCCCGCCTGGCCCTGCGACGCATGCTGCTCCGTCGAGGCAGCGTTGCCGGCGTTGGCGGTCGAGGTCACCGAGTTGGTCTGGGTGACGTTTCCATCGTTGCCAGGGCTGTTGATCCGGATCGAGACGTTCTCGTTCTTCGGATCGACCTGGACGGCCTTCGAGGCCGCGAGCGCGTTCTGCTCGGTGCCGGCCTGCTGGTTGACGCTCTGCACGCCACCGTTCGAGCCGTCGCACCCGCAGGACGAGCCCTGCGACTGGTTGGAGCCCTGCCGCGTTCCCGCGTCGTTCCCGGAGTTCGCCGTCGAGCCGGCGGTGTTCGCCTGCGTCGTCGACGGGGCTGCCGGTGCGGGAGCAGCCGACGGCTGGGCCCACGGGCCCGGGCCGGAGCCGCGGGTCGGAACCGGCGGGTTGAACGGCCACCACGGCGCAGCGCCGCCGGACGGCGACTGATTCGCCGACTGCGACGTCGACGCCTGGTTGCCGGCATTCGCCGTCGACCCGACGCTGTTCGTCTGCGTCACATCACCGTCGTCGCCCGGACTGTTGATCCGGATCGAGACGTTGACGTTCTGCGGCTGGACCTGCTGAGCGCTCGACAGCGCAGCGGCTTGCTGAGCTGTCGTCGCCGACTGCGTCGCTGCCTGTGTGGGCGGCGGGGCGCCGTCGGCGAAGGCGACGGCAGCCGAGCTCAAACAGACGGCTGTCGTCATCCCAAGCGCAACGATCAACTTGCGCATTCGATCCTCCTTCGATTCGATCGGTCATTGGGGCCGCGGTCGTCACCGCAGCCGAATCGGTCTCGGCGCGCTGGCGCGCCTCAGCCGGGCCGATCGAGTCGTTTGTCGCTCTCACGACGCCGCAGCGGGACCGACGTGCTTGGTGCGGCGGTCGTGGGAGCACGGGCGGCTGCGACACCGAACGCAGTCACGGAGGCGGAGACCGTGAAGCTGCCGGTGCCGTGCGCACCCGAGGAGGGAGAGGTGAGAGCCGAGGGAGGCGGCGCCTCGGGCGAGCGCCCGGGCGGCTCGGGGATCAACGGCGACGGGGCGCTGCCCGCGTCCCCTTCCTGACGAGCCGGTTTCGTCGGCCGCGGCTTGTCGTTGTTGTCCGCCGATCGCCCGCGCGCGAGCTCCGCCGCCGTGACCCCCAGCGACGGAAGCTCGCGCGCCCTCCCGCGGACGGATGTTGCGGCGACTCTCCACGGGTAGGGCTCGGGCGCCTTGCAGCTCGCATTGTGCGAGCATGCCTCTGGACGGTTCTGCAAAGACTTCTGTGGTGTCTTTTTGTGCAGTATCACGGGGTGTCTATCCGTAATACCACTCGAAATGCTCGGGGGCGTTTTCCCGACGGACGGCGCAGCCGGCGGTGTGCCGTCCCAGACTGGGGCGACGCCGCCGCCAGCGGGCTCCCCGGCAAGGGACTGCGGCGTACCCGCCGGGGAGCCTGGCGTGGGAGGAAGCGGTGGCGGCGGCGGCGATACCGGTGGTGGTATCACCGGCGAAACTGGCGATACTGCACCGGTTTCGGGCACGTACGGCACCGACGGGGCCTGAGGGACGACCGGCGTCGACGCCGAGATCGCAACTGCAGCCAGGGCAGCACCGTCAACGGGCACCGTGACCGGGTCGCCGGCGAGCGCCTTGGGCACTGCGACGGCGGCGGCCAGGACCGCGCCGATGATGACCGCCTGGCGACGTGAGCTCGATGTGCCGCGCATCCAAAGTGTCATCTACCCCAAGTGAATGAGATCTATGCAAGAAATTCCAACTCGAATCTTTCGCAAATCGATCCGAACGGATACGATCGAGGCATGGCAGCTGTTTCACCTGCCTGGACAGACGAGACGCGGCGGCTCCTGATCGAAGCGAACCTGCCACTCGTCCATGACGTGGCGAGCCGGTTCTCGCAATCGGGCGAGGCGCGCGAGGACCTCGAGCAGGTCGGGGCGCTCGCGCTCGTACGCGCGATCGACCGCCGCGATCCGGCCCGGCGCCTGACGCTGCAGGCGTATCTGGCGCGCTGCGTCGAGGGCGAGTTGCGGCGCCATCTGCGCGACCGCGCCGCAGTCGTGCGCGTCCCGAGGCGCGTGCAGGCGGAGGAGGCCGAGGCGCGCCGGGCGCCGCCCGGCGTTGTGGGCCGAGGCCCCGACCCCCGCGCGGCGACCGCCCGCCGGCCGCTCGAACTGCTCGAGGTCGACAGCGACCCGGACGCCCTCGACCTGGACGCGGTCACCCTCGCCCGCACCCTCGTCAGCCGCGCGTCGCGGGCCCTCGACACCCGCGAGCGGCAGATCGTGCTGCTGCGCTTCTTCTGCGACTGCACCCAGGCCGAAGTGGCCTCAGCGCTCGGAATCTCGCAGTCCCAGGTCTCGCGCCTGCTCGCCTTGGCGATGGCCAAGATGCGCCGTCGGCTGGAAGTGGAGGAGCACAGCCGCTACGCTCGGTGAGATGGCGACCCCAGCACGTCAGGTGCCACGCGGGAAGCTGCGCCGCAGCGCCGAGTCGATGGCGCAGGCCGACGCCTCGCACAGCGGGCGTCTCCTGCTGCGGATGCCGAAGGGGCTCCATGCCGCCCTGGCGGAGCGGGCCGACGCCGAGCAGATGAGCCTGAACCAGCTGATCGTCGGGATGCTCACGAACGGCCTCTCGGGCGAGCCCGGCGCGCCGGCGTCACCCGACCGCGTGCCGCGAGCCCTGCACCGGGCGCTGATCGCGAATGCGATCGTCGTCGCCTTCGCGGCTTGCGCGTGCATCGCGATCCTGCTGATCGCCTGGCGCTAGCTCTCAGGGGATGACCGCGGCCTTGAGCAGGTCGCGCGGCGGCTCGGCGAACAGCGCCGGCAGCTCGGCGAGCGACACGCGATGCGTGACGAGCTGCTCCCACGGATAGGCGCCACTCGCCAGGAAGCCGAGCGCCGCGCGGACCGTCGCCGGGGTGTGGTGGAACGAGCCGCGGATCGTCAGCTCCTCGTAGTGCAGGCGGTAGGCAGCGACCGGCGGACGGGCCTCGCGCGGCAGCCCGCCGAACATGACCACCGTTCCGCCCGGACGCACGAGCTCGACGGCGTCGACCCACGCCTGCTCCGTGCCGGCGGCCTCGATCACCACGTCGGCGCCGCGCCCGTCGCCGTGCTCCGCGCCGAAGGTATCGACGAGCGCGCGACGCTCGTCCCGGCCGCCCACGACCACCGGCCAGCCACCGGCGTCGGCGACGCACGCTGCCAGCATCAGGCCGATCGGCCCGGCGCCGAGAATCGCCACGGTCTTCCCCGCCCCGATCTGTGCGCGCTCGATCCCGCGCAGGCAGCATGCGAGCGGCTCGATCATCGCCGCCACCTCGGGCGCCAGACCGGTGGGCACCTCGTGGAGGTTGACGGCGGCGATGCGCTGCGGCACGACGATCCAGTCGGCGTACGCGCCGGCGAGGAAGACGAGCTCGCGGCACTGCTCGCCGAGCGCGCAGCCGGGACACGTTCCACACGGCGCGCTGTTGGCGGCGACGACGCGACGTCCGTCGACGAGCCCGCAGAACTCGTGCCCGAACGCCGCCGGCGACTCTGTGGCGAGCACCGGATGCCCGCGACGGAAGGTCTTCAGGTCGGTCCCGTCCGTGAGCGCCAGCTCCACCTGGACGAGCACGTCGCCCGGTCCCGGCTCGGGCCGCGGGACCTCCTCGACGCGCAGGTCGCCGGGCGCGTACAGCCGGGCGGCCTTCACGGCGTGAACGCGACCTTCAGCGACGTGCCGGAGCGGTAGCGGTCGACGCCTTCCGCGAAGCGGTCGAGCGGCAGCACGTCGATGGGCGGCAGCGTGAGCGACGGCAGCAGCTCGATCGCGGCGGCAAAGTGCTCGGGCAATGCCGACCGCGAGCCGACGACGTGCAGCTCGCTGCGATAGACCGGATCGAGTGACGCCGCCGCCGGAGACGCGAACACGAGCAGCGTCCCGCCGGGTGCCAGCGTCGCGAGTGCCCGCTCGACGCCGGCGTGCGCGGTGAGCACGACGGCACCGACCTCGGCCTCGCCCGCGGTCGCGCCGAGCTCGAGCGCGCGCCGCAGCCGGTCGTCGCGCAGATCCGAAACGGAGACCTCGTCGCCGCGGCGCCGGAGCACCTGGACCCACAGCTGGCCGATCGCGCCGCAGCCGACGACGTGCACGGCGCCGCGCGGCAACCGATCGGCAGCGCGCAGGATGCACGCGAGCGGCTCGACCCAGATGCCGTCGAGCTCGCCGAACGCGGCCGGAAGCGGCACGACGTGCGTGGCACGGAGCCGTTCGGCGAAGCCGCCCGGGTCGATTCGCAGGTGGGTGAACTCGGCGCAGGTCGACCCGTGCCCGGCGAGACAGCGCTCGCAGCTCCCGCACGGGACCCGGTGCATCACCGTCACGCGGGTGCCGTCGTCGAGCACACCGACGACCTCGTGCCCGAGCACGGCGCCGTCCCGCCCGCCGAGGCCGAGCTTCTCGACGTCGGAGCCGCAGAGCCCGCAGGAGCGGACGTGCACCAACGCTCCCTCGCCGAGCGGCTCGGGATGCTGGGCGGGACGGGCGGTCCCTTCGGCATCGAGGACGACCGCGCGCACCGCCCTATCGTACGGCGGTACGCGCGGTTGCCCCGGTCAGTCGCTGAGGTTGACCGGGAACGAGACCAAGCGGCGGTTCGAGACGCCGCCGAGCAGGCTCTCGCCCGACTTGCGCGCCCGCACGAACACGGCCAGCAGCTGCTGGCGCGAGGAGGCCGGGAAGCGGGATGCGCGGTGCAGGGTCAGGGTGGCCCAGCCGTCGGAGCCCGTCGCCACCTCGGCCGGGACGCCGAACTGCTCGAACGGCACAGCGGTCGCGTAGACCAGCGCGTTCTGGATCGGGCGTCCGCTGCACGCCGAGACGTGGAAGCGGAGCGTCAGATCGCCGACCGAGTGCCCGATCACCGTCGGCGACGCCTGCTGGCCGTCGATGTTCAGGCGTGCGGGCGGACTGATCGCGGAGATGTCGAGCGTTCCGCTCCCGCTCGTCGGGCAACCGCCGCTCGTCGTCGGCGGAGCCGCGGCGACGACCGCCGTCGGCACCGACGTCGCCGAGTCCGAGCCGTCGCTGTTCTTGCCGGTGACGCGGACGCGAAGCGTGTTGCCCGAGTCGACCGCCTTGAGGGCGTAGGTCTTGTCCGTCGCCCCGCTGATCGCCGAGCAGCTTCCGCCGTTCTCGTCACAACGCCGCCAGTCGTACGTGTACGTGATCGGTGTCGCACCGCCCCAGGTGCCGACTGCGGCGGTCAGGGTCTGCCCGACCTGCGGCGTGCCCGAGATCGTCGGTGGCGACTGGTTGACGGGCGGGCTCGCAGCCTGCGAGAGCCCGGCGACGACGAGCGCCGCCACTGCCCCAACTGCGAGCAGCGTCAGAATCGACACGGTCCTCTTCTTCATCGCGTTCTCCTTTTCCGTTGTGCAGGTCGTATTCCCGCGAGACGGAAAGAAGCCGTGAATGCCGTGTGAACGTGCGGTAAAGCCGTACCGCGGCAGGCGGCGCGTAGAGTGACGCCGTGGCAGTGAAACTCAATCGGTGCGGCAACATGTGGGTGAAGCTCGGCGGTCATCCGTGCTGGCGTGTGCAGAAGGCGCTCGACGACGAAGGCATCGAGTACGTGGTCGTCACAGGTCCGTGGTGGCCGAGCAAGCGCACGCAACTCGAGGCGCTGAGCGGTCAGAAGAAATACCCGGTGATCGAGTTCGAGGACGGCTCGACCTATCGCGCGGAGTCGAGCGAAATGGCGAAGCGCATCCGCGACGGCAACCTCCTCGAGGGCCACGGCGCGACGGCGCCTCCCGCCGGCCCTGGCTAAACTGTGCCCCGAGCGGGGCTATAGCTCAGTTGGGAGAGCGCCTGGATCGCACCCAGGAGGTCGGCGGTTCGAGCCCGCCTAGCTCCATCGCCTCGAAGGCCTGCGTTTGCGGGCCTTTCGATTTCTGGCGAGGCAACGTGACTGGGCTCGTGGCAACAGAATGGCAACGGCTTGCGTTTTGAAACCGTCGAAGTGTCACAGGCTCCGGTTACAACGTGGTAAGCCAGTTGATGGGTTAAGAGATAGGGCGGTTCTGAATCGAGTCAACGTGGTCCCGGGTGCTACAGGCCCTCTAGTGGGCGTGCGCTCGGATGCAGAGTGCTGCGAGGTCGATGTTGCTGGCGGCGGCCGGTGCGAACTGCTGGCAGCCGACGCGGGCTGAGAAGAAAGCCTGGATGACGCTGTTGCCGACGGGGACCCAGGGTGCGGCGTCGCGGGTGAGGTCAGCGTCGAGTCGCGCATAGGCGCGGTAGCGCGCAGCCCCGGTCAGTTTGGCGGCGGCGTCGAATCGTCGGTTGTAGGCGGGGTCGTTGAAGTAAGAGACATTGTTGTTTCCGACTGGTGTGATGGTCTTCCCATCGAGCAAGGCGTTCAGGGAGTCGAACGGGTCGAAATAGTCCGATATCCAAGCATCGAGGACGATGTCGAACCGTGCGCCTCTTTTTCCGGCTTGGTTGACGAAGCCGTAGCCAGGAAACGTCTTGACGTCGACGTTGATGCCGATGGCTTTCAGGTTTGCAGTGATGATGGCCGCTTGCTCGAGGCAGGGGGTGCTGTTGCAGGTGTAGAGGATTGCGGTCCCGTGATGGCCGTGGGCGAGTTGTTTTGCACGGGCGAGGTCGGAGACCGGTGGGTAGATATGGAGCTCCTGGTAGCCGGGCATCTGCGGCTGCAGGTACTGATCTGTCGGCCGACTCGGTCGGTCGCCCCTGTGGACGAGTGCCTCGCGGTCGATCGCGTAGTTGATTGCCTGACGCAGTCTCGCGTCGGCAAACAGTGGCCGGCTGGTGTTCAGGGCGTAGTACTCGAGGAACGCTCCGGGGTAGATGAAGTACTGCTGTCGACCGGCGCGTCCGGGCGGGCTGTCGGTGCCGTAGCGGGCCTGCAGTTGCCGGTCCTGGTTCGATCTCTTTCCCTCCCGGCTCCGTCGGCCCGTCAAGGCGCGCGAGGCGCACAGACAGCTCGTCGCCGATGCGAAAGATCGCATTGACGGTTCCCGCAGGCTTGACCTGGCGAACCGGAAGAGCTGACCACTCCGGAAACTGCTCAGCCAACAAACGGCAGACCAAGCTCTCGCGAATGTCGAGCTCGTCCTCATGCATCCTCTCGCCCGTCACCCGGACATGCTCTCAAGCGACGCGGTGTGCGCAGCCGGCGCGTCGCCCAGGGCTCAGGAATCTTTCGAAGCAGATGCCTCGGAGTCGTAAGTCATGAGATACCCCTGCTCCTCTGCGACGTCGCTAGCCGAGATCGTGCCGCCGACCGTTGTGCTGTTCGCACCGGAGATCTGTGGCGACGCGACCGGATACGGGCCGGCGCCGTAAGGGTCAGGAGTCCAGACTCTGAGTTTGCGCTGGAAGTAAGTCGCGAGAACACGGGCCCGTAGGTTGATGTCCCGGCGACAGTCGGTGATCAGGTTGTCGACCGAATGCTCGTACTCGCCCCAGAGGGATTCGAGATTGAGCGCGACGCGGTTGCCGGGCGGTTGCGGCTTCCAATGGCGGTTCGGTTGGCCGTGGCAGATGACGTACTTGCCGGGGTGACCGTCTTTGAGGAGGTGCTTGCGCCATTCGGTCCAGAGCGTTCGGGCACGCTCCGCGGTCATGTTCGGCCACCAGCGTTCGAGATAGTCGACCCATGCGGCTTGATCGCCGTGGCTGTTCGCATAGACGAGTCGTGCGGTGCGATGGATCAGCACCGCAAGTTCGCGATGGCGGCGCTCGGCCTCTCTGCCGTCGTGCGCCCCGAGCGTGACGCGCATGTCGTCCGTGAGGCCGTGGCGGAGTTCTTCAAGCAGGTCCACGCAATCACGGTACCCGCCAGTTCTGACGTATCTGCCTACACAGCCCTCGCGTGCGCGAGTTCGCGAATGCCCTCTGAGTTGAGAAGGGCATAGATCCCAACGCTTGCGCGTTTGACAGCTAGGAGTACGCAGGCTTCGGATCGGAGGGACAGCGTTGACAGTTGAATCGGATACGTGGGGCGGCGAGCGCAGGACGAAGACGGGTACTACTACGGTTCGATACGAGACGCACACGACAATCGACCGACCGATCGGCGACGTGTTCGCGCGACTGGCGGACCTCGATGGTTACCGAACGTGGATGCACCGTACGGGGTTGTTCCGCCGGTCCGGCGAAACGTCTGACGGTCCTCGAGGCCCAGGAACCGCTTACTTCGACGCCACGAGAATGGGCACCTTCCGCGGTCAAATAACGGACTACCAGCCTCCGTCACGGATCGGGTTCCGCGAGACTCTTCGGTTGTTCGGCTCTGACCTGATGGAGGCGAGACCCGAGTACCTCCTCGAAGCTGACGGGGACAAGACGATCGTTCATCACATCGCGGAGGGTGAGCTCTTCGGCTTGATGCGATTGATGAAGCCGGTCGCCGCGCTGTTGGCAAGAAGCGAACGAACGCGAACCGTCAAGTCGTTGAGGCGTTCGCTGGAGTCGGGGTAGACCGCAACAGCCTGGCGACTCTGGCACGTCCCGCGCGGTGGAGCACACGAAGCATTTTCCGTTCCCCGCCTCGATATCCGTGAAGAGAACAGTGACAGTGCCTGTTTATAGACGGCACGTGCTGCGTAAAACAACGGACGACTGCTCTCGCGGGCGTGGCAACAATGGCAACGCTCGAAGTTCGTTCGCGTTCGCTGGCCGTTCGCTCGACGGAGCAAGAACGGCTCAACGGTGCCAGTTCAGCGAACGCGAGCGAACTACCGCGAACGGTCGCCCACTGATCGCACCCAGGAGGTCGGCGGTTCGAGCCCGCCTAGCTCCATCGTGGCGAAGGCCTGCGTCTGCGGGCCTTTCGATTTCTGGTGAGGCAACGTGACTGGGCGTGTGGCAACAGAATGGCAACGGCTTGCGCGCAGCGCCGTGTCGGTGCCACTCGGGGTCAAGTGCGGAGCCCAACGCGTCAGCGCTCATCGTTGTCCTCGAGCAATGCCCTGAATCGCACGGCGGCCGATGGGCGCCGGGTTCGCGCGGCGCAGGTTGTGACTCGCATCGCGCGCCGGGACGGCGCGTGGACTCGCCACGACCTCTTCGACCGCGCAGCGGGACTCCTTCTTCGCGAGGTCAGCCCGGACGTGATCCTAAGCGCGGTCTTCTTGTGTCCGCCTTACCCAAGTGAGTTCAAGAATGCTCCCTTCCCGCAGACGACGAGCTGGGGTCGTGGAGCAGGCTCCACTGCTGAGCGCGAACTAGAGTAGGAGCCGGAGTGCCGGGAAGCCTGGTCGGCGTGCCCCTGAAGGGAGACGCTGGTGACCGGGAGCTCGGAGACCGCTCTGCAATGCGCTCGCCGCCAGCACGCTTGCGGGTGGACTATGGGGCGATTGCGTGTCTGATGCGGCGTTGGCCGGTCTGTTCGTGGTCGCGGCGGCGACGAGCCTTGCTTCGAGCTGGCTGTTGGTTTCGCGGCTTGTCCGGATAGGCGCGCGGCTCGGCTTCTCCGAGGCGATTCTGGGAATGGTCGCCGCGTTGGCAGCGGACGCGCCGGAGATCACGTCGGCGGTGACAGCGCTGAGCGAGCATGAGCACAGCGTGGGTGCCGGGGTGGCTATCGGCTCGAACGTGTTCAACCTGGCCGCCCTGCTCGGCCTGTCGGCTGTTGTTGCTGGACAGATCGCGCTGCATCGGCACGTGATTGTGTTGAGTGGAGCGGTCGCAGTCTGGCTCTCCGCCGTTTGTCTGGTGGTGGTCGTTGGCGTTGTCTCACCCCTTGTAGGGCTTCTTCTCGCGCTGGCCGCGTTCCTGCCGTATCTTGCGATCCTTGCTGTGCGCCGTGAGCGGCTCGTGCGGACTCCGCTTCCCAGGGCGTGGATCAGCTGGTTGGCGGCGGCAGTTCACGAGGAGGAACTGGAGCTGGTGGTTGCGATCCATCCACGGCGGGGGCGTACAAGGGACGCCGTAGCGGCGGCGGTCGCCCTCATCGTCGTGGTCGCTGCGAGCGTCGCGATGGAGCACACCGCGACGACGCTCGGCGCGCACCACGCAGTTCCAGGGATCGTGGTCGGCGGTCTCATCCTCGCCGCGGTGACGAGCCTCCCCAACGCGGTCGCCGCCGTGTACTTCGCGGCGCGGGGCAGAGGAGCAGCGGTGCTCAGCACAGCACTCAACAGCAACGCGATCAACGTTCTGGCGGGACTGCTGATACCGGCCTGCCTGCTCGGGCTAGGCTCTCCGTCCGCATCCGTTACGTTCCTGGCGGCCAGCTATGCCGCAATGACCGCGGGCGCGGTCACCCTGGCATATATCAACATTGGACTGCAGCGCAGGTCCGGTGCCCTAATCATCGCCTGGTACTTGGTAGTCGCGGCCGTCCTGGTCGCGACCGCATGACTCAGCACCTGAGCGAGTCAGAGTCTGGTGCGCCAGTTCCCCAATGATGCTTGGCGAGGTAGGGTCGGCAGCTGTTGGCGGCGCTGTCACGTGGACGGGCGCGAGAAGATGGGTTGAACGCCTCATGCTCGTCCGGGGTGGCCGTGCCTAGGCTCGCATCGTGAGTGGATCTCAGGTCACGTACTCCTCGATGAACCAGGCGGTGCGGGTGCGGATTCGGCTGTTGGCGCTTTTTCTGCCTCTCGCTGCGGTTTGCTCGTGCTTGGCGGGCACTGACGCCGAAGGGTCTTGATCACCCGATCTCGACTTCTCGGGCGATCAAAGAGCTACCGATCGCAGAAGCGCACTCGGGACGGCTCTACGTATCGAACTTGCTGGTGATCTTCCGGCACCGACGGGGATCGTCTCCGTCCCGCTTCAGCTAGCAATCACTGTCGCGCTGATTGCACTCTCGATCCGCATCTGGAGAACGACATCATCGCCTGACGGTCTGCCTCCAACAAGCGTCAGCTGCTCGATCCGGCGGGCGAGACTGCGCAGCGCGTGCAGCGTGCCGCGCAGCTCGGCGTCGGCGTGACGGGCGGGACGGACCGCTGCGAGTCGTTTGAGCAGCCGGCCACGCGTGAGCGGCCGCAGCTCGCTGCGTAGTGGCTCGGGTGCGGTGATGATCAGGTCACGCAGCTGGCAGAGAGCGGCGCGGCGCGCGTTGACAGCACCGTCGCGTGCAGCCATCAGGGCCCGCAGTGCTTCACGCTGCCCACCCGTGCGCGGCTGCGCCGGCCGCTGCTGCGAAAGCACGACACGTGCGGCCCGGATCGCGTCGAGCGCGTCGGTCTTGCCGCCCGAGCGCCGTTCCCGCCGCAGCCGGCCGACCTCGAACACTGTCTCGCCCTGCCCGGCAAGGAACCGGGTCAGGCCGGCGCCGAAGGAGCCGCTGCCTTCAACCGCGAACGCACGCCGGCCCGGCGCATGACAAGCCGCGAGCTCGAGCGCGCGCCGATAGCCGCCCGTGTTCGCGGCGACCGCCGCCTCGCAAACGACGCCTCCTGTTCGTACCTCGACAACCGCGACCGCGTGCACATCACGATGCGGATCGACACCGATCATGTAGTCCAGCTGATCTGCAAGCATCCGAACCGACCTCCAGCGACACGTTGGGGATCACAACCGGAGCCGGTCTGGGGATTGGAACCGCGCGCGGCAGAACTGTGATGAGTCACACCCTCGGGTGGACAGGCTTCTGATCAGGCCAGCAAGCGGACGCCAGGCCGGCACCGGACCCTTCGCCCGGACAAATCACTGGAAAGACACACGCACGCGCGGTCATTCACAAATCGAGTCACGAGCAAAGAGCACCGGCACCACCCTGACGACAGCCCCAGACGGGACCGCCAGATGCTCACAGACGCTGGAATGTCACTCGACAGCTTGCGTGTGTGGATCTGGTGACACTTGTTGCTTGGCTCCGTCAGGTGGACGTAGGATTGCGCAAGTCCCCAATCCGAGAGGAGGTCATCGCACCCCGTTCACACCAACCACCGGAGGTCCTTATGAGTACGACTGTCGAGAGCGCGATCGCCATTCGTCCCTTCCAGGTCGAGATCTCGGACGGGCAGTTGGCTGATCTGCGCCGGCGCATCGCGGAGACTCGCTGGCCCAGTAAGGAACTGGTCGGCGACACTTCGCAGGGCGTACAGCTGGCCACGCTGCAGGCACTCGCCGACTACTGGACGACTGAGTACGACTGGCGCAGGTGCGAGGCGAAGCTGAACGCGCTGCCGCAGTTCACGACCGACATAGATGGGCTCGTGATCCACTTCATCCACGTGAAGTCGCGGCACGAGGACGCGCTGCCGCTGATCATCACGCATGGCTGGCCGGGCTCGGTGATCGAGATGCTCGAGGTGATCGGGCCGCTAACTGACCCGACTGCCCATGGAGGGAGTGCAGAGGACGCGTTTGACGTCGTGATCCCGTCGATCCCGGGGTACGGATTCTCCGAGGAGCCCGCCGAGGCCGGTTGGGACTCCGCCCGTGTCGGCGAGGCGTGGGCGGAGCTTATGGACCGCCTCGGATACACGCGGTATGTGGCCCAGGGCGGCGACCAGGGCGCCGGCGTGACAGACGCAATGGCCCGCCAGGCACCCGACGGGCTACTCGGGGTGCACTTCAACCTGCTGTCGGCGGCCCCGCGAGAGCTCCTGATGGCTGCCATCAATGCGAGGCTCGTGTTTTCGGGCGAGGATCGGGAGCAGCTCGGCAAGGTCGTCGCCGTGTTCATGCGCGGCTACATCGCCGAGATGGGCGAGCACCCGCAGACGATCGGCTACCCGTTGCTGGACTCACCGATCGGCATGGCCGCATGGATGCTCGACCACGACGCCGACAGCTACGCGAAGATCTCGCGGGCCTTCCTCGAGGGAGAGCCTACGGGCGGCCTCACGCGGGACAACGTCCTCGACAACATCACGCTCTACTGGGTGACGAACACGTCGGCCTCTGCCGCGCGGCTGTACTGGGAGGGCGGACGGAGCGGAATGGTCGCGTTCAAGCACCCGCCGCCTCACGTCAAGCTCCCAGTCGGCTACACCGTGTTCCCGGACGAGCTCTTCCAGCCGCCGCGGCACTGGGTGAAGCACGCCTACCACAACCTCGTCTATTTCAACGAGGCTGAGAAGGGCGGGCACTTCGCGGCGTGGGAGGAGCCTGAGCTGTTCGCCAAAGAGATGCGAGCGGCATTCAAGTCACTGCGCTGATCCGTGCGTCTGCGAGCGGCGCGCACACAAGCCGTGCGCGCCGCTCGCGGCCGAGCTACTAATCCCAGTTCCGAGCTGAGAAGTCGCGTGGGCCAGCGTTGCTCCTATGTCAATAGTGGCTCGCTTTTCAGGGTGTTGAAGATGACGCGGACGAGGAGGCGTTTGAGGCAGCGGATTGCTTCGCGTCGGCTTTTGCCTTCGGCGCGTTTGCGTTCGAGGTAGTCGCGTGCCGGGGCGTGGTAGCGGGACTGGGTGATCGCGATCCGGTAGAGGGCGGCGTTGAGTTGGCGGTTGCCGCCGCGGTCGAGTCGGTGGCGTTGTGTGCGGCCTGAGCTTGCTTCGAGCGGCGCGACGCCGCCGTGGCGGGCGAGTTGTGCGTCGCTCTTGAAGCGGTCGACGGGTCCGATCTCGGCGAGCAGCTTCGCGGCGGTCACGGCGGCGCAGCCGGGCAGCTCGAGCAAGCCGGGCGCGTGTTCCCGTACACGCTGTTCGAGCTCCTGGTCGAGCTCGGTGATCGTGCGGTTCAGCGAGCGACAGCTGGTGACGAGCTCGCGGGCGAGCCGTACCTGTAGCTCCGGCTCTCGCCGGACGAGCCAGCGGCTGACGCGCTCCAGATGCGAGGAGCGGCCGAGCATCCGCAGCGGCACGACGTAGGTCGGGTCGAGTTGGAACAGATGCCAGCGCAACCGTTGCTGTGTGCGACGGCGCTGGTCGACAAGGTCGTCGCGATGGTCGACCAGCAGCTTGATCTCCCGGTAGACCTGCTCGCCTGGCTGCGGCCGGCTCAGGTCCGGCTCCCGCAGCGCCGCCCTGGCGATCGCCAGTGCGTCGATCGGGTCGGACTTCCCACGCGTCCTTCCCGCACGCCGCTCCGGCACGGTCAGCTTCGGCGGCACCCGCACCACGTCTTCGCCGACGCCGAGCAGCTGCCGCTCGAGCCAACGCGTGAGCTGTCGGCAGTCCTCGACCGCCCATAACCGGTCACCGTCGAGCCCGGACGCCCAGCCGAGCAGCTCCTCACTACCAACCTGGATCGTCATTTCGTTCAGCGGCCGTCCCGCATCATCAACCGCGACAGCGGTCACCGACTGCTTGTGCACGTCCAGTCCGATCACGATCATGGATCTCGCCTCCAAGCCGTTGGGGGCGACCGGCGAGCGGACAGACCTCAATCGAGGCCCAAAGGCCACGCTCCTATCAGGTCACACTCGACGGTCTCGGTCGGCGGCGGCGACACAACGCTGGAAGGTCAGACCTCACGGGACGACATTCGGAATCGAGTCAGCCGCCGCCGACCAAGTCTGAGAAACCAGACGGACGCCACCACAACAGCGACGATGACATTGAGTTCCGGAATGAATCTCCTATGACTGTCAAGTCATCGCTGGGCTCGCGTTCTGCATGACGCGGTAGAGGTGGCGGGCGAGGTAGCGCTTGAGCAGACGGACGGCGTCGCGTGTGCTCTTGCCTTCGGCGACGCGGCGGGCGATGTAGTCGCGGGTCGCGGCGTCGTGTTGGCGGCGGTGCAGGATGACGGTGTGGAGGGCGCGGTTGAGTTGGCGGTCGCCGCCGCGGCTAAGTCGATGCCGGATCGTCTGGCCGCTTGAGGCCGGCAGCGGCGCGACGCCGGCGAGGCGAGCGAAGCACGCTTCTGAGCGGATGCGGTCGCGATGCGACCAGGCGACGATCAGCTGGGCGGCGACGATTGGGCCGACGCCGGCCTCGTTCAGGAGCTCGGGCACGAGCGCGCGTACGTGCTCGACGATCTCGCGCTCGAGCCCGTTGGCTTCCTCGGTCGCGGCTTCGATCCGCCGCGCGAGTGAGCGCAAGACGAGCACGCTCGCGAGTTCGTCCGGCCTCCGCGAGTTCGTCCGGCGGAAGCGACTGCAACGGCGGATCAGCTGCCCAACGGGCAGCGGCCGCAGCTCCTCGCGCAGCCGCTCCGGCGCGGTGACGATCACACTGCGCAACTGGACGAGCGCGAGCCGGCGGACGTCGACGGCGCTGCGGCGGGCGAGCAGCAACACCCGCAACGCCTCCTGCCGCTGACCGGCACGAGGAAGAAGCTGCGTGCCTGCCGCCAGCGCCGAGCGTGCCGCCCTGATCGCGTCGAGCGGGTCGTCCTTGCCACGCAGGCGCCGCTCCCCGCGGATGCTGCGGCCGACCTCCGCCACCGATTCGGCGCGCGCGGCGAGAAAGCGTGTCAAGGCGGCGCCGTAGTGGCCGCTGCCTTCGATCGCCCACATCCGGGCACCTGGCGCGTGTCGATCAGCAAATCGCAACGCCTGCGTGTAGCCGCGCGCCTCAGCGGCAGTCGTTGTCTGAGCGACGACGGCTCCCGTGCGAGCATCGACAACTGCAAGGGCATGCTGATCGCGATGGGTGTCGACACCGATCACGTAGTCCAGCTCGTCTGCAAGCATCCCGACTGATCCTCCGACTCGTAGGGTCCGGTACGCCGGTCTGGAGCAGGGAAACCGCGCGGCAGGTCTGTGATGAGTCACGCCGTCAAGGCGGACAAGCTCCTGATCAAGCCAACAGCGGGCGCCAGGCCGGCGTCGCCGTGCACGCCCGGACGATTCATTCCCAAGGCACGCAAAACGCGGCCTGACGCCAGAAGAGTCACGAACGACACGGAGACCACCTAGCCTGGCAACGGCCCCTGACGGACCGACCAATCGAGTCTCACAGACGCCTGAGCGCAGGTTGTCGGCGCGAGCTGAAAACGCCGGGGTGGTCGCCGAGGCGGTCTTCGGCTGGGTCGAGCGGCTGAGATGCTTGCGGGATGGGTTCTCAGTGTGGGTTGACTGTGTCCTCGCCTGAAATGAGAAGCGGGAGTGTTCGCTCTTGTTGGTATCCCGCCTTCTCGTAGACGGGCGCCCCTGACGGTGTGGCCTGGAGCAGCGCCCGGTCAACGCCTCTGGCCTGGGCGGCGGCATGTGAGGCATTCACGAGTGCCGAGGCGAGTCCCCGGCGGCGCATTCGCTCGCGGGTCGTGAAGCAGTAGAGGCCGGCGACATGTGGCTCGAAGTAGACGCTGCCCGTAGCTGCAGGCGAGCCGTCTAGTTGAGCCAACAGGAGCAATAAGGTGTTGTCTCCAGTTCGGCCAAGGGCGGCGTGAACAGCCTGCCAGTCCTGGAGGCCTCCCTTGTCGACACCGAATACATCGCAATAGATCGCATGCCACGCGCGGAGCTCGGTCGGCGTGCGCACCTCGACGATCTCGGGGTTGCTCTGCGCGGTGGCGAGCGGCTCTGCGGTGGCTGCGTTCATCCCGCACATCTCGACGAACTTGAGGCCCGCTGTCTCGGCTGTCTTGAGTTCTTGCGGGCCTGGCTTCTCTGCGAGCCAAACAAACGCAGGTCGACCGTCAAGCGCATCGGCTACTCGGCGAGGCGTGACCGTCGCTTCTGCGAAGAGATGGTTCAGGAAGGGGTCGAACTTCGAGCTGACGAACCCAGTCAGCCCTGCACGCTCGATCGCCGTCCCACCCAACGCCGCTGCAACCCTCGCCGCGAAAGAGCGCGGATTGTCCAACAGCGGCTGTGCCACGAGCTGAATCTACCGACGACCCTGGTTCGGTCCTGCCGTGC
The DNA here is from genome assembly GCA_963742605.1 of uncultured Thermoleophilia bacterium. Lineage (GTDB taxonomy): Bacteria > Actinomycetota > Thermoleophilia > Gaiellales > Gaiellaceae > PALSA-600. Next base: position 22,057 of record CAVUNA010000015.1, read on the forward strand.
ACGAGCGTCCTCTCGTCCGAAGCTGATCGGTGTGGCAACAATGGCAACGCTCGACGTTCGTTCGGGTTCGCTGGCCGTTCGCTCGAAGAAGCGGAAACGTCTCAACCATGCGGGTTCAGCGAACTCGCCCGAACGGCAGCGAACGTTCGCCCACTGATCGCACCCAGGAGGTCGGCGGTTCGAGCCCGCCTAGCTCCATTGCCTCAAAGGCTTGCGTTTGCTGGCCTTTCGATTTCTGGTGAGGCAACGTGACTGGGCGTGTGGCCTGGGCGTGCGACGAAGGGTTCGGAGTTCATAGCGTCCCCACGTGCAGGACCTCTTCCATGTACTGCGTCGCGGTCCGCGACGCTTGGTCGGGACTGCTTCCATGTTGGCGAGCATCGATGTACGCGGCATACCAGTCCCACCAGTTGTGCGCGGCGTGGGTCTTCTCGTATGGGTCGTGATGCTCAGCGGTCTCGTGGAGTAGAGCCGCCAGGGAGGCGATGTCCATCTCAGGCGTCCCACTCGCGGCCTGGAAGTCGTGCCGTGATCTCCTGGAGCAGCCACTCGTTCCCATCCGGATCGGAGAAGGACGCGTAGCTCTGGTACGAGCGACGTTCCGGATCCGGGCCCGGAACACGCCCTCCGGCGAGGTGGAACACATCGCTCACCTCGACACCGCATCTCCTGAGATCCTCACTCGCAGCGTAGATGTCCTCGACGGCAAGCAACAGCCGCTTGACGGAGCCGGGCTCGCCCGTAGTCAGTCCCGTTCCGAAGGAAATCGAGCACGCCGAGTGCGGCGGCGTCACTTGAACCACCCGGAAGGCGTCCCCCGCGACGATGTCGGCATCCAATCGCCAGCCGAGACCCTCGTAGAAGGCCTTTGCACGATCGACGTCTGAGACCGGCAGGGTGACGACCTCGAGTTTCATGTCGCTCGCCATGTCAGGACTCGCTCGCGAGGAAGTACCTGGCATAGGGCGTGCCGGCGAACTTCTCGGCCAGAAGGGCCGAAAAGAACAACAGCGAAGTGCGCGGTCGGTAGTTCGCGGCGATGTGTTGCGCCTGCCCGGCGGCGTTGAAGGCGACCGTGACGACACAGCCGATCGGCTCGCCGTCGACCCGAGCCGTGTAATCCTCGATCCAGCCGTGTTCCGCGTACGGGCCGGCGAAGTTGAACTCCTGGTGCTCATAAGACGTGCGGATCGTCCCGACGATCGTCCGGACGGCTTCCGGGCCCTGCGCGGCGCCATCCAACAGCGAACCCTCAACCGTGACGTCATCGGCGAGGTTGTCCACCCACGCCGGGTAGTAGTCACCGAACCTGCCAGCAGGATCACCGCCTCCCACATACGTCGGCGCTCCGTCGATCGAGCTCGCGTTACTCATCCCGGTGCTGCCCATGCTGACCTCCGTCAGTCGCTTGGTACGCAAAGCATGTCGCATTCCGTTCGTCCGTCGCGCACGCGCGACACGCTGGTCCGCGGGACGGGTTCCCGCGTGGCGCCGACCGAAAGATTACGCCGGGGGTGCCTGGAGACGGAACGGCAGAACGTCAAACGTTGGCTGGGCCAACGTTGGTCAATGACGCCCGAGCGGCCTGGACCGCTTGCGCGACCGCTCGGATAAAATCGGCACATGGTCGAGCTGACCGCCACCGGCGATGCCGACCAAGTCGAGGAGCGGCTGCGCGAGGCGCTCGACGCGCATGGCCTGCAGCTTTTCGCGCGCATCGACCATGCGGCCGGCGCCCGCAAGGCCGATGTCGAGCTGGAAGCCGACGTCCTGCTGATCTTCGGCAACGTGCGCGTCGGCACCCCCCTGATGCAGGCCGACCCCCGCGTCGGCATCGAGCTGCCGCTGCGAATGCTGATCTGGGAGGACCCCGACGGCACTCATGTGGGTTACCTCGACCCCCGCGAACTGGCCGACCGCTATGCCCTCGACGGCCACCAGCAGACGCTCGAGCGGCAGGCCGCGGTGCTCACCAAGCTCGCCGCCGCGGCGGCCGGCTGAGCGCTCGAGAGGCCGATGCTCGGGTAACACCTGCGGCTTGTGACGAAATTGAACGAACACGCACGAACGGCGACAAACGCTCGCGCTCTGATCCCACCCAGGAGGTCGGCGGTTCGAGTCCGCCTAGCTCCATTCCGTCGCGACGTCCGCCGGCCGTCCGGTTGAGCCGAGGGTTCGAGCGGCGAGCGCAATCGCCTCGCCGGCGGTCAGTGCTTGGCCTTCTTCCCATTCGGCTGAGAGCGTGGCCTCGTCGAGCCGGGGTCGAACTTCAGCGAGGGTCTGATCTCGGGTCCTTGCAACGTGCGGAGGCATTGCGCCGATCTCATCGAGCAACGTAGTCGCTGCCGAGAGAACCCGCACAGCGATCTCTGATCGGCCCGAGAGAGCGAGGATGCGGGCGAACTGACAGACGCAGTTCCCGATCAGGAGAAGGTCGTCGAGGTCGCGGAAGATGCCGTAGCTCTCCGCGATCAGCGGGACCGCGTCCCGGACACGACCTTGGTCGAGGGCGATGTCGCCCAGGGAGCCGAGGGCAATCCCCTCGGGGAACGCGTCGTGTGCCTGCCGCGCCTCACGAATGAGCGCTTCATAGAGTGAGCGGGCGGTTTCGAGCTCGCCGCCCTCGTAGTACGCCCAGGCGCGAGCTCGCGCCGCGCGCAACGCGTAGTGGTGGTCGCCCAGCTCGCGGAATTGCCGCACGCTCTCGCCGAAGAGCTCCTGGGCCTGCGGCCAGTCCCCGTTCTGTCCCGTGGCATACGCGACCATGAGTCGAGAAAACGCCGCACCCCAGGCGTCCCCAAGCGCCTCGTGCAGCGCGAGCGCCTCGGCGGCCCATACTGCCCCTGCTGGGACGTCACCGCTGGTCAGCGCCATGTCCGCGGCTCCGCTCAGCGCCTTGGCACGAGCCGGCGTCGGACGCTCGTCCGATCGGAGCGAGTCTTCGACTCGCCTGCGGCCTTCCGCCAAATGTCCCTTCTGATCCCAGAAGCGCCAGAGCGCGGCTGCGAACCGGAGGACGCTCTCCGTCTCGCCCGTCGCCTTGAATCGGTCCATCGCAGCTCGGAGGTTGTCGTGGTCTCGCTCCAGACGATCGAGCCAGTCCTTGTGGCTGCCGACTCCGATCAAGTGAGGCTCGATCTCCTCGGCGAGCGCGCGGAAGTACTCGGCGTGGCGACGCCGCTGCTCACCGGCCCGCCTCGATCGCTCCAGCCGCTCGCCCGCATACTCGCGGATCGTCTCGAGCATCCAGAATCGGTTTCCCTCGCGGACGCGGAGGAGGCTCTTGTCGACCAGAGACTGCAGTGTGTCGACGTCTGCGTTGCAGACCTCCTCCGCCGCCTCGAGCGCGCAGCCGCCCACAAAGACGGCGAGTCGATCGAAGAGCCGTTGCTCGTCGTCCGCGAGGAGATCGTAGGACCACTCGATCGTCGCACGAAGCGTCTGCTGACGCGGGTCGACTCCTCGTCCGGCCCTGAGGAGGTCGAGACGGTCGGCGAGACGCTCGAGCAGCAGCTCGGGAGAAAGCACGCTCACCCGCGACGCCGCCAGCTCGAGCGCGAGTGGAAGCTGCTCGAGTCGTGCACACAGCATCGACACCGTCTCGTCGGCGACGAAGCTCGGTACCATCGAGCGCGCCCGCGCGCTGAAGAGCGCGGCTCCGTCGTCGGGCTCGAGCGGAGGGACGGGATACGCCTGCTCGCCGGGCAGGCGAAGCAGTTCGCGACTGGTTACGAGCAGCTGGAGATTGGGACACGCGGCGAGCAGCTCGGAGAGTCCGCCGGCGGCGTCGATGACGTGCTCGAAGTTGTCGAACAGGACGAGAAGCGACCTGTCGCCGATGTGGTCTCGGAGACCGCCCTTGGCGTCGAGCGCCTGCGCCGCCGCCTCCAGGACGAGCCGGGACTCGCGCAACGGCGCCAGCGGCACCCAGAACACCCCGTCCGGGAAGCCCTCCGAAGCGTCCGCGGCCGCCTGCAACGCCAGTCGCGTCTTCCCGATTCCGCCCGGCCCGGTCAGCGTCAGCAGCCTGACTTCGTCCTGCTCCATCAGCCCCAGCACTTCGGCAAGCTCGTGCTTGCGACCGAGGAACGGCGCCGGCGGGATTGGGAGGTTCGTGCGGTGAAGTGTTCTGAGCGGCGGGAACTCGTCGTCTCCGAGCTGGTAGATCCGCTCGGGCGCACCGAGGTCCTTCAGCCGATGGACGCCGAGATCGCGAATGGAGACGTCGACCAGGGCGCGCGTCGTCTGCGACAGCAGCACCTGGCCACCATGGCCAGAGGCAGCGATTCGCGCGGCTCGATGCACGTCAAGGCCGACGTACCCCTCCTCCGTCAGGTGCGGCGTACCGGTGTGGATGCCGATGCGAACCCGGATTGGCCCCCCGACGAGACGCTTCACGGCCTCTTCGGCCGCCGAGACCGCACCCGACGCCGTCGGAAAAGCGGCAAGAAAGGCATCGCCCTGAGTGTCCACTTCGACGCCACCGTGCGCGTCGAACGCGGCACGCAGGACACGGCGATGCGCAGCCAGCGCGTCGGCATACTCCGTCGAGCCCAGCTCCTGTACCAATCGCGTCGAGCCCTCCACATCGGTCACGAGGAAGGTCACGGTTCCTGACGGGAGAGTCCGCCGCACGGGGGCATGATGCGCCAAGCTGCACCCTTGCGTCACTAGCGCTTCACGACCGTTGTGCGCGTTAGCAGATCGAGCACGCGTCTGCGAAAGCAGCCAGGCTCAACGTCGCCCCGCTGATCGCGGCCTAGGTCGGACTGACGTACTTGACCTCGACGCGTTCGATTGTGCCGTTGAACTTGAACGGCTTCTTGTCGTAGTAGTCGAGCGACACCGGCGACCCGAGCGAGATGCCGATGTCGAGGCACTCGGTGGCCGTGAACGCGATCGGGCAGCTGACGGGAACTGTGCCTTCGGCGACGACGGTGCCGTTCACCTTCATCGCCACATTGAGCGGGCCGCGTGGCGGCTGACCGGGCTCGACCAAGCTCGTCTCGATCTCGATCTTGGCTTCACCAATCGGAAGCTTTTCCTGGGCGCGGAACTTCGTCCGTTGGATCTCGAAGAGGTTGTACTCGTAACAGAGGATCCCATTCTCCACGAAGCAGGTGAGGCCACCCGAGAACCCGCCCAGCTTGTACAGCACACCGTTGGCGCCCGCGGGAATCACGGCGTCGATCGTGACAACGTTGGGCCGGGTGCCGAGTTTCGGAGCGTTGAACTCCGGGATGCGGACGGTGTCGCCGAAGAACGTCCACTCGGTGTAGGGCGGCGCCGGGACGTACTCCGGGTGGAAGAGCAGAATCCAGAACCCTGCGCCGATCGGCAGCGCATTGTTCTTCGTCGCTTCGACCAGCCACAGCTCCTTCAGTTGCGCCAGCTTCTCGGGCATCACGGCCGCGAGGTCGTTGGCCTGCGTCCAGTCCTCGTCCAGGTTGTAGAGCTCCCAGGTGTCCTTGTCCGGCGTCCACTCGAAGATGCCGGGCGGCAGTCCGGTGACCCAGGGGACGCGCGGGCCGAGCGTGCCGGCGAACCAACCCTTGTGATAAATGCCGCGGCTGCCGAGCGTGTCGAAGTACTGCGTCTGCAAGCGGCCTTCGGCGGTTGGATCGTCAAAGGTGTAGGCCATGCTCACCCCGTCGATCGGGTCCTGGGGAACACCGTTGACCTCCAGCGGCGGTGTGATACCGAGAAGCTCGTAGATCGTCGGCACGATGTCGTTGCAGTGATGGAACTGCGAGCGTGGCGTCGCGTCGGGCTTGATCCTCGCCGGCCAGCGCACGCCCATCGGGTTCCGCGTCGCCCCGAGGTACCCCGGGATGCTCATCGTCCCCTTGTACGGAGTCGCGCCCGCCCAGGCCCATCCTGAGTGATAGATCGGGTCGGTCTTCGGCCCGCCGATTGCATCGAGGCCGCCGAGCTCCTCGAGCGCCGCGAGCTGCTGCTCGATCGTGTACGGGATGCTGTTGTGGGCCAACAGTTCGCTGATCGTGCCGCGCTGGCCCTGCGCCGATGGACCATCGTCGCCCCAGATGTAGAAGATCAGCGTGTTGTCGCCGTAGAGCTTGTCCAGCTCGTCGACGATGCGCCCGATCTGAAAGTCGGCGTGCTCGGCGAAGCCGGCAAGGTTTTCCATCAGGCGCGCCTGGAACGGCCGCTCGTTCTCCGGGATGCTCTCCCAGGACGCCATCTGCTCGTGCCGCGGCGTCAGCTGCGCATCGGCGGGAATCCAGCCTTTCTCCTTGGCGCGCGCAAAGACGCGCTCACGGTAGGCGTCCCAACCGTCGTCGAACCTGCCCTTGTACTTGTCCGACCATTCCTTGGGTGAGTGGTGTGGGCCGTGGATGGCGGCCGTAGCCCAGTACATGAACAGCGGCTTGTCCGGTTGCAGCGTCTTCTGCCTGCGCATCCAGGCGATCGTGTCGTCCGCCAGATCGTCCTCGAGGTGGTAGCCCTCCTCCGGTGTCCTGGGCGGCGTGACGTAGTCCAGGTTCCGAACCAGGGTCGGCTCCCAGCACGACGTCTCCGCTCCGAGAAAGCCGTAGAAGTGCTCGAAGCCGATGCTCGTCGGCCAGTTGTCGAACGGGCCGACCGGGGTGGCCTCCTCCGTCGGTGTGTTGTGCCACTTGCCCCAGGCGCCCGTCGCATAGCCGTAGTGCTTCAGAACATCCGCCACCAGCGCGCAACTCTTGGGAATCCGCCCGTAATAGCCCTCCCAGTCATTCGCGAACTCGGGGATGATCCCGTTGCCCGCGCGGTGGTGGTTGCGCCCGGTCAGCAGCGAGGCTCGAGTCGGCGAGCACACCGACGTGGTGTGAAACCGGTTGTAGGCGATCCCCTCCCCGACGATCCGATCCATCGTCGGTGTGTTGATCTCGCCACCGAACGTCGACGGGTGACCGGGGCCACTGTCGTCGATCATCACGATCAAGATGTTCGGAGCATCCTCCGGTAGCCGACGCGGCGTGACACGCGGCTCGTAGGTCGACTCCTGCATCGTCCGGCCGGCAATGCTCGCCGACGGCGTGGGTGGGAACGGAAGGGACGACATAGAACCTCTCGTTAAAGCTGACAGCAGAAGCCGTTACACCGGCGCTTCATTTCGGTAACGAACGTGACTACACGCAGTGCTAGGGGAAAAAAGGCCACGACCAGCAGACCATATTCTCCTGTCACCGAGCGCGTCTGAGGGACCCGCCTGCTCGATGAGCCCGACGGTCAGGTGGCCAACATGGGCGCTCCCAGGTCGAGATCGACTGCACCGCGCCGATCAACGGTCACCTCAGAAATACGTCCACGGCAGCGCGGTCGACCGTTGCCTACGCTGAGATCGCCTGAACTGCGCGGTCCGCTCTCGCCACACGGGACGGTATTTCTGAACAGTCCGTGAAATGACCCCCGGGAACGGGGCGTAATGGCGGCCCTGCCCGTACAAGGAGAGGTCGGACGAAACCCAAGTGAAGGAGCATCAGATGCGCCGCCTCGTACTGCCGTTCGTTCTGCTCGCGCTCGCCGCCGCGCTCAGCGCTTCTGCGTTCGGCGCGCGTGATGCGACCAACCCAGTGATCGTCTTGAAGACATCGTCGTTCGGGACGATTCTCGCGACCCAGGGTCACCTTGCTCTGTATACGTGGAACAAGGAGAAGGGTTTGAAGGTGAAGTGCACCGGCGCGTGCGCGAAGACGTGGCCGCCGCTGACGATCCCGCACGGGACGATGGCGCCCAAGCACATCGCGGGGGCGATGGGAACGTTCGGTGACGTCATGCGGCCGGATGGGACGACGCAGGTCACCTACAACGGCCACGCTCTCTACCGCTTCCACGGCGACACGTCGACCAAGATCCTTTGCAACGGCGTCGACGGCTGGTACGTCGTCAAGGTGCACTAGCCGCGTTGGAGCCTCGCGAGACCCGTCTCTACGGCCGTCGCGCCTTTCTGGGCGTGACGGCCGTCGGTCTCTCGTCACTTGTCTGGGGGCGTTCGGCCTGGCAGTCGGTTTCGGGTCTCACACATCCGTTCGTCGATGCCCTGCCGTCCGGGATCGTTCCGTCCGGCTGGCGGATCTATACGGTCGCCTCGTCGATGCCGCGGTTCGACCCGGCAACGTGGCGGCTTCGAATCGACGGTCTCGTCGCTCGGCCGCAGACGATCGACTACGAGCAGTTGCATGCCCTGCCGGCGGCCGAGCAGGTCTCGACGTTCCATTGCGTGACCGGCTGGACGGTCAGCAACGTGCACTGGCGTGGCGTGCGGTTCGCCGATCTGCTCGCTGCGGCCGGCCCTCTTCCTGAGGCCGCCGTCCTGACGTTCACGTCGGCCGAGAAGCCGTACGTCGACACGCTGACGCTCGCGCAGGCTCATTTGCCCGACGTGATGCTCGCCTACGAGATGGACGGCCGGCCACTGCCGCGTCCACACGGCTCGCCGGTACGCGTCGTGATTCCGGACATGTACGGCTACAAGGGCGTCAAGTGGGTCGAGCGGATCACGGTCGGCGCCCACGCCGAACCCGGTTACTGGGAGCAGCGTGGCTACGACGCCGACGCCTGGGTGGGTCGTTCGAATGGCTTCTGACGACGTCTACATCGAGCGGTTCACACCCAGCGAGCGAGCTGTGCACTGGGTGCATGCGACGGCGTTCTTCGGGCTCCTCGCCACCGGTCTGGTGCTGTACGTACCGCGGCTCAGCATCCTGATCGGGCGGCGCCCGCTCGTGAAGAACCTCCATGTCTATACGGCGGTCGCCTGGATCGCCGCGCTCCTGTTCATCGTCGTGCTCGGAGACCGGCGCCGGTTGCGCCAAACATTGCGAGAACTCGACGAATTCGACGCCGACGACCTGTTGTGGCTGCGCCGGCAGCCGGCGCCACAGGGCCGGTTCAATGCCGGCCAGAAAGTGAACGCCGTCCTCACCGGTGCGTTCGCTCTACTCTTCGTGGTGTCGGGATCGCTGCTGTGGCTGGGAGAGCGCGATCACCGGTTCCAGTTTGCGAGCACGATCTTGCTGCACGACTGGCTCATGTACATCTCGCTGATCTTGCTCGTTGGCCATTTGTACCTGGCGCTCATCTATCCGACGACCCGCCATTCCCTGCGCGGGATGACACTCGGCTCGGTCCGACGCGACTGGGCCGAGCGGCACCATGTCAAATGGGCTGCTCAGCGGCGACAATGAGGCAGATGACAACCGTCCTCGTTGTCGACGACGAGCCAATCGTGCGCGACGTCGTCGTTCGCTACCTGCAGCGAGACGGCTTCGACACGCTCGAGGCCGCCGACGGCGACGCGGCCCGTACGATCATCGAGAGCGGCGCTCCCGACCTCGTTGTGCTGGACGTGATGCTGCCCGGCACCGACGGGCTCGCGCTCTGCCGCTGGATCCGCACCGACAGTGCGCTCCCCGTGATCATGGTGACAGCTCGCGGCGAGGCCGCAGACCGGATCGTCGGCCTCGAACTCGGCGCCGACGATTACGTCACCAAACCGTTCTCGCCACGGGAACTCGCGATTCGTGTGCGCAACGTCCTGAAGCGCGCGGACTCGCCCCCGAGTGCCGCAGCCGCACGAACAATGAGCTTCGACACGTTGACGATCGACGGCAAGGCTCGCGAGGTCACGTTGGAGGGACAGCTCGTGCGGCTCACAGGCAAAGAGTTCGACCTCTTGTTCTTCCTCGCCTCCAACCCGCGCGAGGTGTTCTCGCGCAAGCAGCTGATGGATCGCGTTTGGGGCTACGAGGCCGCCTTCGACACCGGAACGGTCACGGTTCACATCAGGCGGCTGCGCTCGAAAATCGAGCGCGATCCATCACAGCCACGCCGCCTCGAGACACTCTGGGGTGTCGGCTACAGGTTCGTGCCGTGATCCACCTGGCCCTGGCCGTCGCGGCGTCCACCCTGATCCTGGGGGTGCTCGGCGCGATCGCCTTGCGGCGCCTCTCGGCGGTTCGGTACCAGCTTGCAGCGTTCGGGCTGCTCGCCGTGGTACTGCCGCTGGCTGCCGTGTTGCTGTCGGGCTGGGTCATGTTCCACATGGGCGCCGACGTGAAGATCCTCGCGGTAGCTGCCGGCGCAGCCGCAAGTGCGGTTGCCGTCGCTCTCGTACTGGCCGCGTCGATCACCGGTCGCCTTGAGAACCTGAGCGCGGCATCGGACCAACTAGCCGAAGGCGACTTGACCGTGCGTGCTCCAACCGACGGCCCGCGCGAACTCGCCAAGCTCGGACGCTCGTTCAACGCGATGGCATCGGAGCTCGAGAGCCTGTTCGACGCCCGCCGCGAGCTCATCGCCGCCGCAAGCCACGATCTCCGAACACCCGTCGCGTCGATCACGGCGATGCTCGAAGCGATCCAAGACGGCCTCGCCCAGCCCGACGAATACCTCGGCCCACTGCAGGAGCACGCCCGACGGCTCGGGACCCTCGTCGACGACCTGTTCGAGCTCGCGAGAATCGACGCCGGGGCTCTCTCGCACGAACTGCAAGTCGTCGCCGTCGCCCCCCTCGTCGATTCCTGTGTACGCGGCGTCCAAGCCGAAGCGCGCGCACGGAGGGTCACGCTCGACCAGCGGCTCGCAGACGCACCTCCCGTCCGCTGTGCGCCCGACCAAGTCGAGCGCGTCTTGCTCAACCTGCTCAAGAACGCGCTGCAACACACCCCCTCCGACGGAGCGATCGCGGTCATGCTCTCAGCCGACGACAGCCACATCACCGTCAGCGTCGAGGACACGGGCATCGGACTCACCCCTGAAGCCGCCCGCCGCATGTTCGACCGGTTCTGGCGCAGCGACCCGGCCCGAAGCGGAGGCACAGGGCTCGGCCTCGCCATCGCCCGCGGCCTCGTCGAGGCGCAGGGCGGCCGCATCTGGGCAGAAGGCGCCACAACCGGCGGCGCCCGCGTCTCCTTCACACTGCCGCTCGCCTAGAACGGCCGCCGGGAGGTCGGTGTCGAGCGCCTCGAGCACGCGCTCGAGCGCAGGCTCGAACGCCGCACCGTCGCCGAACGGGATCCAGTTGCGAACACGGATGCCCTCCGGCACCGCCTCGTCCGGGACCCGGTCCAGCAGCAGCGGAACGATGCGCTTGTTCAACTCGAGAGCGTGCTCGACCTCTTGCTCGCAGTAGGCGGACGCGACCGAGTCGGGGCTGATCACGAAGACGAACCCATCGCTCTGCTCGACCGCCGCTCGCAGCACGGCCGGGAAGACCTCCGCATCGCGAATCCCCTCGACGTCGACCCACACGTCCTTGCCGCGCTCTTCGAGCCCGTCGACGAGTCGGCGCGCGAACTCGCCGTCGCGCCGCGAGTAGGAGACGAAGACGTCCGCCATCAGCTACGCCCCGGGGCAACGCCCGCCTGGCGGGCCAGTGCAGTCGGATCGTTGAGCGTCGTCCTTCCGCGCCCCAGGCTGAGCGTGCCGCGCTCGCGCTCGGCGGACAGCGGCGTTGACGGTCGCGCGCGACGTGCCAGCGAGCGCGGCTAGCTCCTCCTGGGTCAGCGGGATCACGGTGCCGGGCGACGCCCCGCCGTACGCCTCGGACACCTCGAGCAGCCGGCGTAGGACCCGACGCTCCGCACTCACCTAGTACGTGGTGGAAGACGATCTCGCCGCGCGCGAACGTGCGGCGCCGCCTCGATCGAGAGCACCGGCTGCGCGTCCTCGGAAGAGACGCCGGCGAGGAGCTGCCACTCCACCGGTCAAGTCTACGCCGAGTGTCGTGCATTTGACACTTCGAGTGTCGAGCGCTCGAGCGACGCAACAAGCGGCCTCTCCTACCGTCGCTCACATGACCACCGAGCACAAAGACGGATCACACGACACGAGGAGGAAGGTCATGTCCGCACGGCATTCAACGAAGCTCGCCCTGATCGCGACCACCTGCGTGATCGCACTGACCGCAGGCGGGGCGGCACTCGCCCGGACCCCGGGCCAGCCCGACGCAACGGCCTCGACGGCTCCCCTCTTCGGCCGCGTCCTGTCGCTCGGCGACATCCCGGGTTTCTGGTCGGTCGCCTGCCCGGTCGCCCTCACCTCTGCAGCGCAATGGGCGATGCACTCGGGCTCGGCGGACGGGCTTGCGAGCAACGGGTTCCTGAACGGCCTCCGCGAGCCGCTCCGCAGCACGAGCGCCGCAACCGTCGGCTGGAGCATCGTGGCCCAGTTCCGATCGGCGGCCGGAGCGCAGCGCGAGGCTCTGTCCGAGCTCGACCAGGCCCGCACAATGGGCGGCGCGTACTCGCAGTTCACGGTGTCCGGCATCGCCGGCAGCCACGGCTACCTGCTGCCGAATGGATCGACCTCGCAGATCGCAATCGTTTTCACGGAAGGCCGCTTCCAGTACCTGCTCGAGATCACCGGGGCGCACACCTCCGACGTGGCGACCCTCCGCGGCCGGCTGTCCAAGGCAGCGGCGACGCTCTTCAGCCGAGGTTCGGCGCGCTGACCCGCGCCACCTCGCTCCACCGACGAGAGGCCCGCCAGGGCCTCTCGTCACGAACGCGACCGGCCAGAACCGTCTACCAGCCGTCCACCGTGACCAGCCGGACTCAGTTGACTGAGAGGTCGTCCCAGCAGAGCGCTGAACACCATGGGAGCCCTGCCTGCTGGGCAGAGCGCCCCCGAGCCCGAAGAGTGCGTCTGAAGCGTCAGGTGCCGATCTGGCCGAGAGTCGCCGGTCCGCCGAGCGGAGGGCGGGCGCGCTGAAGGTCGGCGGCGTCGCCCCGCTGCTCGGGTTCGCGCTCAACCTCCACCTCCGGGTCGCCGCCGAAGCGGAGAGAGTCCGCTCGTTCCTCGGCGCGTGCCTCGAGCGAGATCCGTCGGGTCGTTACCGTCGCGCGCTCCTGCAACCGGTGTACCTCGACGAGGTCAGTGGACCGGAGCGCCGAGGCGCTCCGCTCGTAAGCGCCACCCGTGCTGAAGAGGTGGATGAGCTTGAGCAGGATCGCGACGAGGTCGAGGGAGATCAGGAAGGCGAGGAAGAACAGGACGTACTTCCGCACAGCCGGGTTCGCGCGCTCCACCCGCTCAAGCGCAGCCTGCCGGGAGAGGAAGTCACGATCGGCTTTGATCGCGGCCGTCCGGCTCGCAAGCTGCGTGCTCGCGGCCGTGCGCCAGAGCGCGATCTTGTGCCGGTCGGCGGCGATCGTCGCCTCGATCTGCGGGCGGGCGCTCCTCAACGCAGCCGCCGCAGCCGCGGCGCGGCGCGCGTCCCGCTTGCAGTACGGCCCACAGCCCAGCTTGTGGGTCTGCGAGCAACTCGTCTCGCCGGCCTCGCACTGCGACAGGAACGTACTGTTCGTGACCTGCCGCTGCAGGCTTGCCTCCTTGGACCGAGCCGCGTCGATCTCCTTCTGCGCGGCGGCGATCCTCGCGTCGTAGGTGCGGGTGATGTCGGCGGTCGCCTGTTGGATCCGGGCGGTCGTGGTCTTGCTCATCTCGTCGTTGATCGATCCGCTGTAGATCACCTGAGCCATCGGAAGCCCGACGACGAGCGCGATCGCGAGCGAGAGCAGGAGACGCGGGATCGTCAGAACAAGGTTGCCGAGCCGACTCGTGCCGAAGCTCTTCAGGACGAGACGCTCGATCAGGCAGTAGAGCACCGCCCAGAGCGGGAGCACCCAGAGGACGCTCGAGATCGAGGTACTCCACCACTGGCTCGCCGCGACCGTCATCGCGAAGCCGCTCACGACCGCCATCCCGACGACCCACATGCCGAGCCCATTCAGGAAGCTCGCCTCGCTCGGCGCAAGCGCGAGGACGCGGCCATCGCCGCCCGCAAACCAAGCCCACCCGGCGCGTGCACGCGGGCTCCGCACCGTCACCTCGTCTCCGATTGAGACACCGCCCACTGAGGAGGACGATACGCACGACGCGGTTGAGCTTGGCGTGCCCGCCCGGTTTCTTACGGTCCTCTTAGGTACCGCACGGCTCAGGCGTAAGCACCCTCGCCCATCCGATTGACTTAAGCTTCGGGTTGAACGAGGAGTGTTGTGACGGGGACAGCGAGGGTGGCGCTCGTCGCGGGCGCGACTCGCGGCGCCGGTCGTGCGATCGCGGTCGAACTCGCTCGCGCGGGCTTCTTCGTCTACGCGACTGGCCGCAGCAGCCGGAGTGCCGGGCCTTCGGAGATCGGCAGGTCCGAGACGATTGAGGAGACCGGCGATCTGATCTCGGGCGCCGGAGGGGAAGGCTCTCCGCGCGTGGTCGACCATGAGGATCCCGTAGCGGTCGCGGAGTTGGTCGCAGACATCGAGCGTGTCCAGGGCCGGCTGGATGTCCTCGTCAATGACATCTTCGGAGGCGACAGGTACATGGAGTGGGACAAGCCGGTCTGGGAGCACGACTGGGCCGGTGGCTTGCGGATGCTGCAGATGGGTGTGCACACGCATCTCATCACTTGCCGGGCGGCGATCCCGCTGATGCTGAAGAGCGCTGACGATCGGATGACCCGCGGTCTGGTGGTCGAGATGACCGACGGCACGTCGGACGCGAATGCGGAGTTCCGGCGCAACGTCGGTTTCTACTACGACCTTGTCAAGGCGAATGTCGAGCGGATCGTGAAGGGGCTCGATGCCGAACTGGCTGGCCTCCCCGTGACGGCCGTCGGCGTCACACCTGGCTGGTTGCGCTCCGAGAAGATGCTGGAGAACTTCGGTGTGACCGAGGCAAACTGGCGTGACGCCGTTCAGAAGCGCCCCGGGTTCGGGATCTCCGAATCGCCTACCTACGTGGCCAGAGGTGTGGCCGCGCTCGCTGAAGCTGATGACGCCGACCGCTGGGCCGGAACGATCGTCAGCGCCCGCCAACTCGCAGACGCGTACGAGTTCACCGACACCGACGGGAGCAGGCCCGACTGCTGGGGCCACATCGCCGCCTACGGGTGGGAGCACGACGACGGCCGTGGCATCGACGAGTTCCGGTAGATCGGACCAACGGCCGACGAACGGCGCAGCTATCCCGTCACGGTTACGGCTCGGGCGTCATTGCCGAACGCTCCCCAGGTGACGGTTGTCTCTCCCGGAGGGGGCTGTCGTCAGGGTGGTGCCGGTGCTCTTTGCTCGTGACTCAATTTCCGAATGACCGCGCGTGCGTGTGTCTTTCCAGTGCTTTGTCCGGGCAAAGGGTCCGGTGCCGGCGGCCTGGCGTCCGCTTGCTGGCCTCAGAAGATCGGCAACGTCGTGATCAGCCCTCACCGGACGAACCGAGTAGCCGCGTCTGAGAGCTGCGCCGGACATCGTCTTCGCGACCTGAATCACGCTCACTGGCCCGGCATTGGCCCTCAAGGCATGATCGCGAAGGTGGAGCGCATTCGCACTGCTCGCGGCGACCTGCCGGCATACCTGGCGACGCCTTCGGGTACCGGCCCGTGGCCGGGAGTTGTCGTGATCCACGACGCCGGCGGCATGAGCCCCGACCTGCGAAACCAGACCGACTGGCTGTCGAGCGAGGGGTT
The DNA here is from genome assembly GCA_963742605.1 of uncultured Thermoleophilia bacterium. Lineage (GTDB taxonomy): Bacteria > Actinomycetota > Thermoleophilia > Gaiellales > Gaiellaceae > PALSA-600. The sequence continues at coordinate 37,520 of CAVUNA010000015.1, forward strand.
CCTGGCCGTGGCCCCCGATCTGCTCTCCTGGGGCAGAAGGATTGTCTGCGTGCGCTCGATCATCCGCGATCTGCGCGCGCGGCAGGGGAAAGCCTACGACGATGTCGAGGCCGTTCGCGGCTGGCTGGCCGGCCGTCCGGATTGCAGCGGCAAGGTCGCAGTGATCGGCTTCTGCCTGGGCGGCGGGTTTGCCCTCGCGCTCGCCCCCGGCCACGGCTTCTCCGCCTCCAGCGTCAACTACGGAGGCTGTCCGAAGGACGCCGAGAGCTTCCTTGCCGGCGCGTGCCCGATCGTCGGCAGCTACGGGGCCAAGGACCGCACGCAACGCGGGGCCGCCCAGCGGCTCGAGCGGGCGCTAACAGCAAACGGAATAGCGCACGACGTCAAGGAGTATCCCGACGCCGGACACTCGTTCCTCAACGACCACAACGACCTTCTGTTCCGGATGCTGAACGTCGCAGGAATCGGCTATCACGAGCCCTCCGCCCGAGACGCACGCCGCCGCATCGTCTCCTTCTTCGACACCCACCTGAAGTCCTAGATCGGTTGCGCCGGAATCCCTCGTTCGGGGAATAGGCGGACAGCACATCGATGTCGTACCTTCGCTGCAAGGGCAGGTAGCGGCGGCTGAGGGGAGAGAGCAATGTTCGGTCGGAAGCGTCGGATCTACCGGCAGGGGGATGTGCTGTTGCTCGAGGAGCCGTCCCCTCCTTCGCGGCTCGAGGTCGCGGCGAGGCGAGGGCGTCTCGTCTTGGCAGAGGGCGAGCTCACCGGTCACGCACACGTGGTTGAGGACCCGCGAGCCAGGCTCGCCGAGATCCGCGACGAGGTGTTTCTCGTCGTCGACGATGGTGCACCAGTGGCGCTCCGTCACGAGGAGCATGACGAGCTCAAGGTCGAGCCCGGGGTGTACCGGGTCGTGCAGCAGCGGCAACTCGATTCGTTCGAGGGATACAGCCCGGCTCCCGTCTACGACTAGTGGCCGAGCGCTGGTGGCCCACCGACCCGGAGGACGGGCTCTTTTCGCATGAGCAGCAAGACGCCCTGGCGCGCATCCAGGGCGTCTGGCGCGAGGTCGGGAGATCCGGCGGACCGACGAACCGGCCGGCCGCGGAACACGCCATGCGGGAGCTTTATCGCCTCAACGGCCTTAGCGAACCGGCGATCCACTGGTGCCGTTCACCCACCGAGCTCGTCGCGGAACAACAGCGACTGCTCTGGGTCGGAAGCGAGCAGATCTGGCAGGCGCTCGGACAGGGCCTCTCACCGGCCGCGTCGTCGCTCATGTACCCGTCGCTCGGGGAAGTTCGAGGCCCGGCGTGGATGGAGTTCAGCTCCAAGCGCTTCGAGGACTGGCTGGTGGAGAACGCAATCGCAGCCGATCTGGGTTTCCAAGAAGCCGTGTGGGCGCGACTCGGAGTCGATCACGAGTTGGCCTGGAGCTCCCTGCTGCTCGGTCTCCTCTTCAGCCCGAATCGACGTCGCCTCGACGTCGATCACCCGCGGCTCTGGCTGCTGATCACGCTCGCCCACTCGTCAGGTCCATGGATTGCCCACCCTGGAGTGGCACTCATCACCGATCGGCCGATCCACCAGCACCTGGACGAGCATGGACGTCTGCACTGTTGGAACGACGCCGCTCTGAGCTGGCCGGACGGATCAACCTTTTACCGCTGGCACGGGATTCCGGTCGACAAACAACTCGTACTCAATCCGGCGACGCTCGGTCCCAGCCTGATCCAAGCGGAAGCGAACGTCGAAGTGCGACGCGTAATGCTCGATCGCTACGGGCTCGAACGCTTCCTCGCCGATGTCCAGGCGAGGCAGATCGATGCGGGTCGGTACGGGCGCCTGTACGAGGCATGGATGCAGACCGGCCCGTTTCGATATGTCGAAGTCGAGAACGCCACCCTCGAACCCGACGGCACCCGCAAGCGATACATGCTCCTCGTCCCCACCCATTTCCAGACGGCTCGAGCAGCAGTCGCCTGGACCTTTGGCCTCAACGAGGACGAGTACATGCTCGCCGCCGAAAGCTGAACACAACTTCGAGGCAACCGCTACGAGTCGATCACAGTCCTGCTTCACGAAAGTGGCAGGGTTTCGGGCTCGGCGGCAAACGTTTCACGCTGCGACCCTGAGGAATACAGCCATCGCAGTGAAGCGAGGTCTCCTCAGCCCGAGGTCCCTCGTCGCAGGGCTCTTCGGTCTCGCTCTGGCAGGTTGCGGCGGCAACCAGGATGTCCTCCGGCCGGAGAGCGACGCGCAGCGGTCGATTGCAAATCTCTGGTGGGTGATGCTTGGCGGCTCGGCTATCGGCTTCGCCTCCGTTCTCATCCTGCTCTACCTCGGTTGGCGGCGCCGCAAGCGCGCGAGCGCCCGGGTAGAGAATGCGAGGCTCGAAACGACGCTCGTTGTGGCGCTTGGCGTCGGCGTCCCCGTGATTGTCCTCCTCGCGCTGTTCGTGTACTCGGACGTCTTCGTCATGCGCTCGACCGCCGCACCGGCCTCGGGTGCGACGAGCTTCACCATCGACGTGATCGGGCACCAGTGGTTCTGGGAGGTCCGCTACCCCGGCACGCCCGTCGTCACGGCGAACGAGATCCACATCCCGGTGCGGACCCCGGTCGACGTCGTCGGCACGACCGCTGACGTGATCCACAGCTTCTGGGTACCGCAGCTGAACCGGAAGATCGATTTGATTCCCGGACGCACCAACCGAGTGCTGCTCGAGGCCGACCGGCCGGGCCGGTACCGCGGGCAGTGCTCCGAGTTCTGCGGCCTGCAACACGCCCACATGGCGGTGCTCGTGATCGCCGAGCCGCGGACGCAGTTCCGCACTTGGCTCGCTGACGAGTCGAGACCGGCGCGTGCACCTTCGACCCCCGAGGAAGTCCGCGGTGCACAAGTTTTCCGGACGCAGGCGTGCGCCGGCTGCCACGCGATTCGTGGCACGCAGGCGCACGGAACGGTCGGGCCCGACTTGACGCATCTCGGCTCGCGCCTGACCCTCGGCGCTCTTACGCTGCCCAACAATCCTAGGGCGCTGCGCTCGTGGATCGCCGATCCGCAGCACGCGAAGCCAGGCGTGAAGATGCCCGTGCTCCCGCTGAGCACGGGGCAGCTAAACGCGGTCACGGCGTACCTGGAGAGCCTGCGATGACGACGCTCGAACTGCCCGTCGGCCCCGAGCGCATCGAGCGGCTCGAGCGCATCTGGATGCCGCGGCCGGGTCTCCTCGGCTGGCTGACGACCACCGACCACAAGCGGATTGGCCTGCTCTACCTGTTCGCCACACTGACGTTCTTCGCCGCGGGCGGCGTGGAGGCGCTGACGATCCGCACGCAGCTTGCGGAGCCGAACGCGGGCGTCGTGGGCCCCGGGACGTACGACGAGCTTCTGACGATGCACGGGATCACGATGATCTTCCTGTTCATCATCCCGATCACAACCGGCGCGTTCGGGAACTACCTCGTGCCGCTGATGATCGGAGCGCGCGACATGGCGTTCCCACGTCTGAACGCGCTCAGCTTCTGGCTCTTCCTGGCCTCCGGCTGCTTCATCTACGCCGGGTTCGCCATCGGGTCCGGGCCGAACGCAGGGTGGTTCGACTACGTCCCGCTCGCACTCAAGCAGTACGACCCCGGCGCCAACATCGACTTCTACGCGCTCGGCCTGATCCTCAACGGCGCGTCGTCGACAGCCGCAGCGATCAACTTCATCGCGACGATCTTCAAGCTGCGCGCGCCCGGCATGTCGCTGAACCGGATGCCGCTCTTCTGCTTCGCGATCCTGGCAGTCGCGTTCGCGCTCCTGTTCGCCCTTCCGGCACTGACGCTCGACTGCATCTTCCTCGAGCTGCAGCGACGACTCGGCTTCCACTTCTTCGACGTCGGCGGGGGCGGCGACCCGCTTCTCTGGCAGTACCTGTTCTGGATCTTCGGGCACCCCGAGGTCTACATCATCGTCCTCCCCGCATTCGGGATCGCGACATCGATCATTCCCACATTCGCACGGAGACGAATGGTGGCGTTTCCACTCGTCGCGATGGCGGAACTGCTCGTCGCGTTCATCGGGTTCGGGGTGTTCGCACATCACATGTTCGCCACCGGGCTCGCGACGATCACGCTGGTCTTCTTCGCCGCCGCGTCGATGCTCGTCGTGATCCCGTCGACGATCCAGGTCTATGCATGGCTGCTCACGGTCGCGACCGGCGCGCCGCGGTTCCGGGCACCGCTGCTGTTCATCGGGGGCTTCGTGGTCTTCTTCGTGCTCGGCGGCCTCACCGGGATCATGTTCACCGCGATCCCGTTCGACCAGGCGCTGACCGACACGTACTTCGTCGTCGCGCACTTCCACTTCATCATCTTCGGGGCAGCCGTGTTCCCGATCCTCGGCGGGCTCTACTACTGGTTCCCGAAGGTCACCGGGCGCCTGTACCACGAGCGACTGGCGGTCGTGTCGTTCTGGGTCACCTTCGTCGGGACGACGCTCACGTTCTTCCCGATGCACATCGTCGGGCTGCTCGGGATGACGCGCCGCGTCTACACGTACGAGCCGGGCCTCGGCTGGGACGCGTACAACCTGGCCGAGACGATCGGGGGCTTCCTGCTCGCAGCCGGACTGCTTCTCATCCTGGCGAACCTCGTCTGGAGCGGTTTTCGCGGCGAGCCGTGCGGGTCGGACCCCTTTCACGGCGGCACGCTCGAGTGGACGGTCCCCTCCCCGCCGCCCCACTACAACTTCGCGGTCATCCCGACCGTACGCAGCCCGTATCCGAACTGGGATCACACCGACTCGGGCTACGACCTGCAGCGCGGCGGGCTCGTGCTCGACACGGGACACGAGACGCCCGCGACGGACGTTCGCGACGGGCGGCTCGAGGAGATCCTGGCCATGCCGTCCGAATCGCCGTGGCCGATCGTGCTCGCGGGCTGCATCACTCTCGCCTTCGTCATGCTGCTCGCCGGCCACGTGCTAATCACGGCGCTGTTCGCCGCTATGGCCGCCGTGACCGTCGGCGCCTGGAATCTGCAGGAGCCCCAGGAGCCCGAGGAATGACGACGGCCACGGTTCGGACGCCCACGTCTGACCGGCCGGCCGGCTGGTGGGGAATGACACTGCTGATCACCACCGAAGCGACGCTCTTCGCATCGATCTTCAGCACCTACATCTACCTGTGGCTCCGGTCGCCCAAATGGCCTCCCGCAGGAATCGAGGCGCCGAAACCGCTCTACCCGCTCTTGCTCACCGCCGCGCTCATCGCGACGACCGTGCCGATCCGGTTCGCCCTCACCTCGGCCCGCCGGAGCGCCGCCGGCCCCGCGATCGCGGCGCTCGTCCTCGCGCTCGCCGTCCAAAGCGGCTACCTCGCAGGCCAGTTCGTGCTCTTCGCGGACGACCTCCACCGCTTCCCGCCCGACCAGAGCGCCTACGCATCGATCTACTTCACGATGCTCGGTACCCACCACGCGCACGTCGTCGCCGGAATGCTGCTGGAGCTCTGGTTCGTGTTCCGGCTGACGCGCGGCGTGACGCGCTACCGGCTCCTCGGGCTTCAGTGCACAACCATCTATTGGTACTTCGTCAACACGGTCGCACTGCTTGTCGTCGCCCTCCAGCTGTCACCGCGATGAAAGCGCTGCGACAGAACACCGAGACGCTGCAGTGGATCGGCCTGTTCACGGCTCCGCTCGCCTGGGCCACGCAACTCGTCCTCGGCTACGGCGCGACGCTCGCTCATTGTGACTCCAGCGGGACGGGGTTCGGCTTGTCGATCGTCACATGGGAGACGGTCGTCACGGCCGGCGCGGTGCTGCTTTCGCTGTGCGGTCAAGCAGCTGCTGTGATCACCTTGCGCAACTCGCGCCGCGACGGGCTGCCCGACGAGCGCCGACGTTTCTTTGCCGAGGCGGCGGTGCTCGCCAACGTCCTGTTCGTGCTCGCGATCCTGTTGAGCGGGATCACCGCCGCGACCGAGGCACCGATGTGTCGCCAGTCGTGATCCGGCTCGCCCTGATCGTGTCGGCCACGCTCGCACTCGCACTCTCGGCGTCCGCCGCTCTTCCCCCGGCCGGAATCGTCCTGCCAGACAGGACGGCCGGAACGCCGCCGCACCAGCTCGGGCTCGAGCTCTACGCCGGCAACTGCGCGCGCTGCCACGGCAGCGCCGGCTCCGGCATCCCCGACCAGGGGCCGCCGTTGATCGGCGTCGGCGCCCGCGCTGCCGACTTCTACCTGCGCACCGGGTATATGCCGCTCGCCCGCACGGGTGAACAGCCTCGCCGCAGCCAAGTCCTGTTCACACGCCACCAGGTTGACGCGCTCGTCGCGTACGTCGCATCGTTGGGTCACGGGCCACCGGTGCCACGCCCGCACCCGCAGCGTGGGTCGGTCTCGAAGGGCCTGGCGTTGTTCTCGCAGCATTGCGCCGGGTGCCATCAGATCGCAACCGAGGGCGGCTACCTTGCGGGGGCGGTGGCTCCGCCGCTCACCGATGCGACCGCGACCCAGGTGGCGGAGGCGGTGCGGATCGGTCCGTATCTGATGCCGCGCTTCTCGTCGCGCGCGATCAGCGCTCGGCAGCTCGACTCGATCGTCGCGTACGTCGAGCAGGCACATCATCCGGCCGATCCTGGCGGCTGGTCGATCGGCCGTGTCGGGCCGGTTCCCGAGGGGCTGATCGCGTGGTTCGTCGCCGGCACGGCCCTGATCGGGCTTTGTCTCGTTGCGGGGGGAAGGCTGCGTCGATGAGGTGGTTCAAGGACATTCTGTTCGCCGCCCTGATGCTGGCGTTCGGCCTCGGCCGCGGAGAACCCGCGGAGCCGCCCGACCCGATCGTGCCGCCCGGCCCGGCCGACCGCGGCGCCGAGCGAATCGTCCTCGCCCTGTTTGCGCTGGCGACCGCGAGCGCGATCGGGTTCGTCGTCGTCTACGCGATCGATCCGTTCTCGCATCGGACGCAGTTCCTGGGCCTCACGCTCGGGCTCGCTCTCGCCTCACTCGCCGCTGCGCTGCTCGTCGTCGGACACCGGCTCGTCGTCACCGAGCAGCTCGAGGAGCCGTATCCCGATCCAGACGAGCACGCCGATGAGCGCGCCGCTGTCGAACAGATCGTGTCCGAGAGCGGCAGCCGCTTCACGCGGCGGCGCCTACTCAAGGCCGGTGCCGCCGGGGCGGCCGGCACGCTCGGCGTCGCGCTGCTCGCGCCCCTCGTTGCGCTCGGCCCGGTCTTTTCGACGGCACCGTTCACCGCGACGCCCTGGCGTCGGGGCCGGAGGTTGGTCGGCGACGATGGCTCCCCGCTGCGCGCCGCCGACATCGAGAAGGGCACCTTCTACACCGCATTCCCGGAAGGCGCCGAACGGGAGAGCTTCGCGGCGCCGGTGATCGTGATCCGCCTCGACTCGGCGCAGCTCCGCCTGCCGAAGGGGCGCGAAGGCTGGGCGCCGCGTGGGATCCTCGCGTATTCAAAGATCTGCACGCACGCCGGCTGCGCGATCGCGCTCTACCGCAAGCCGACCTTCCCCGCGCGGGAACCGGGGCCGGCATTCGTCTGCCCGTGCCACTACTCGACCTTCGACCCGGCGACAGGCGGCACCGTGCTCTTCGGCCCGGCGGGCCGTCCGCTGCCGCAGCTGCCGCTGACCATCGACCGGTCGGGTCAGCTTCGCGCCGGAGGCACGTTCAGCGGCCCGGTTGGGCCGTCGTGGTGGGGCGTCCGATCGAGGAAGGCGCAGAGCGCATGATCCGTGCCGCCGTTCGCTTCCTCGACCAGCGCTCGGGCGCCGCGCCGCTCCTGCGCAAGGGTTTGCGCTACCTCTTCCCCGACCACTGGTCGTTCCTGCTCGGCGAGGTGGCGCTGTACTGCTTCGTCGTGCTCGTGGTCACCGGCGTCTATCTGACGCTGTTCTTCGACCCGAGCACCGCCACGACCGTCTACCACGGCCCCTACGAGCCGCTGCAGGGTGTGCAGATGAGCGAGGCGTACCGCTCTGCGGTCGACATCTCGTTCTCGGTGAAGGCTGGGCTGCTGGTCCGGCAGACGCATCACTGGGCGGCCGACGTGTTCGTCGTCGCGATCGTGCTCCATCTCTTCCGCGTCTTCTTCACCGGCGCGTACCGGAAACCGCGTGACCTGACGTACCTGATCGGCGTCGCGATGCTCGCGCTGGTCCTCCTCGAGGGCTACCTGGGCTACTCGCTGGTCGACGATCTGCTCTCGGGCATGGGGCTCGCGATCGGCTACGGCGTCGCACTGTCGGTCCCGTTCTTCGGCGCGAACCTGGCGTCGCTGCTGTGGGGCGGCGCGTTCCCCGGAGCGTCGTCGTTCTGGTCGCGGATGTACATCGCGCACGTGTTGCTGCTGCCGCTCGCGATCGGCGGACTGCTGACCGCTCATCTCCTGCTCGTCGCGGCACGCCACCACACGCAGTTCCGCGGGCCGCGGCAGACGGAGAAGCGGCTCGTCGGCGTCCCCGCGTTCCCGGGGCAGGCGCCGCGCTCGCTCGGCCTCGCATTCGGCGTCGCCGCGGTGCTCGTGCTTCTCGGCGGCCTCGTGCAGATCAACCCGATCTGGCTCTGGGGCCCTTACCACGTCGCCTACGCAACCAACGGCGCCCAACCCGACTGGTATCTCGGCTGGCTGATCGGGGCGCTGCGGCTGATGCCGGGCTTCGACGTCGTCGTCGGCCACTACACCCTGATCCCGAATCCGTTCTGGGGTGGCGTGCTCTTCCCAGGGCTCATATTCGGGTTCCTCTTCCTCTGGCCGTCCTTCGAGCGCCATCTCACCGGAGACCGCGGTTTCCACAACCTGCTCGACCGGCCCCGGGACAATCCGTGGCGTACCGCCGTGGGCGCCGCGATGGCCAGCCTCGTGCTGATCGTGTTCGCCGCGGGCTCCGCCGACCGCGTCGACGTCCTGTTCGACATCAGTTACTCGGTGCAAATCTGGGTGTACCGCGCGCTCGTGCTGGTCGGGCCGCCGCTCGTGTTCCTGATCACGTGGCGGCTCTGCCACGAGCTCGTCGCCGGCGAGCACGTGCGACGGGAGCGACAGGCGGCAGAAGCTGAGGCACGCGCAGGTGTAACGCCCACGCCGCCCGGGTAGCGGACCGAGTATGAACTTTGACCACGGAATCCAGGAGGTCTGAACGTGAGCAAGCTCGTCGCCGACGCGATCCTCGAACGGCTGCGCGCCTGGGGGATCCATCGCATCTACGGCTATCCGGGCGATGGGATCAACGCCCTGCTTGGTGCGCTCGATCGCGCCGAGGGCGACCCGGAGCTGATCCAGGTCCGGCATGAGGAAATGGCCGCGTTCATGGCGTGCGGTCACGCGAAGTTCAGCGGCGAGGTTGGCGTCTGCATGGCCACCTCCGGCCCCGGCGCGATCCACCTGCTGAACGGGCTCTACGACGCAAAGCTCGACCACCAGCCGGTCGTCGCGATCGTCGGACAGCAGGCGCAGACGGCGCTCGGGGGCAGCTATCAACAGGAAGTCGACCTCGTCAGCCTGTTCAAGGACGTCGCGCACGAGTACGTCGAGATGGCGGCACACCCCGCACAGATCCGCCACCTGATCGACCGGGCGATCCGGATCGCGCTCTCGGAGCGCACCGTCACGTGCGTGATCGTGCCGAACGATCTCGCCGGTGCTGACGCGGTCGAGGCGCCGCCGCACGCGCACGGGACGATCCATTCGGGGCTCGGCTACTCGCGCCCACGGGTCGTCCCGGGCGAGCTCGAGCTCGCTGCGGCGGCGCAGGTGCTGAACGCCGGAGAGCGTGTGGCCATGCTTGTCGGGCAGGGAGCGCTGGGCGCGGCTGACGAGGTGGTGGAGACGGCCGAGCGCCTCGGTGCCGGAGTCGCGAAGGCCCTGCTCGGCCGTGCGGTACTGCCCGACAACCTCCCCTATGTGACAGGGTCGATCGGCCTGCTCGGGACGAGTCCGAGCTACGAGTTGATGGCCGGCTGCGACACGCTGCTGATGGTGGGCTCGAGCTTCCCGTACTCCGAGTTCCTGCCGGAGGAGGGCGCGGCGCGCGGTGTGCAAGTCGATCTCGACGCGCGGATGATCGGGATCCGCTATCCGATGGAGGTGCAGCTCGTCGGCGACGCGGGCGAGACGCTGCGTGCGCTGCTGCCCCTGCTCGAGCGTAAGGAGGACCGCGCCTGGCAGGAGAAGATCGCCGGCCAGGTCGAGGACTGGTGGGGACTGATCGAGCGGCGTGCGCTCGAGGAGGCCGATCCGATCAACCCGCAGCGCGTGTTCTGGGAGCTGTCGTCGCGGCTTCCGGACGGCTGCATCCTGACCGCCGACTCGGGCTCCTGCGCGAACTGGTTCGCCCGGGACCTGAAGCTGCGCGCCGGGATGATGGCGTCGCTGTCGGGAACGCTCGCGACGATGGGGCCCGGGGTGCCGTACGCGATCGCGGCCAAGTTCGCGCATCCCGACCGGCCCGTCATCGCCCTCGTCGGCGACGGGGCAATGCAGATGAACGGCCTCAACGAGCTGATCACGGCCGCGAAGTACTGCAACCGCTGGAGCGACCCGCGGCTCGTCGTGCTCGTCCTCAACAACCGCGATTTGAACCAGGTCACGTGGGAGCAGCGCGCGCTGCAGGGCGACCCGATGTACCCCGGAACGCAGCAGATTCCCGACTTCCCCTACGCGAGGTTCGCAGAGCTGATCGGCCTGGGCGGGATCCGCGTCGACGACCCCGAGCAGATCGGGGACGCGTGGGACCAGGCACTTGCCGCGGACCGTCCGACCGTCCTCGAGGCGATCGTCGATCCCGATGTCCCTCCGCTTCCTCCGCACATCAGCTTCGAGCAGGCAAAGCACTTCGCGCAGGCCGCGATCGGCGACCCGCGACGCACCCAGATCGTGCGTCAGTCGTTCCGGCAAATGGTCGAAGCGATCCTGCCCCGCCGGTGACAGACACCGCATCTGCGGCTGAGGGCAGGCTCAACGTGGCAAGCAGTGTCGACGTTGGAGCACTCCTCAACGAGTTGCGCCGCACCGTGAACGGCGAAGTGCGTTTCCGCCCTGGTGACCGCGCTCTCTACTCTGGCACCGGCTCGAACTACCGCCAGCTTCCGATCGGTGTTGTCGTGCCGCGAACCATCGACGACGTGGTCGCGACGATCGCTGCCTGCCGCACGCACGGCGCTCCGGTGCTTTCGCGGGGCGGCGGCACGAGCCTCGCCGGTCAGTGCTGCAACGTCGCCGTGATACTCGACTTCTCGAAGTACCTGAATCGGATCATCGAGATCGACCCGGTGCACAAGCTCGCGCGCGTCGAGCCGGGCGTGGTTCTGGATCGCCTCCGTGAGGCGGCGGAGGAGCACAGGCTCACGTTCGGCCCGGATCCGTCGACCCACGATCACTGCACGCTTGGCGGGATGATCGGGAACAACTCCTGTGGCGTCCGCTCGGTGATGTCACAGTTCTACGGCCCGGGGCCACGCACCTCCGACAACGTCCACGAGCTCGAGGTGCTCACGTATCGCGGTGAGCGGATGCGCGTCGGCGAAGGCGGCGGCGGGATCCCGGAGGAACTCGGCACGCAGCTACGGGAGCTCGTCGATCGCTACGGCAACCTGGTCCGTGAGCGTTATCCGGACATCCCGCGTCGTGTCTCCGGCTACAACCTCGACGACCTGCTGCCGGAACGTGGTTTCCATGTCGCGCGTGCGCTGTCGGGCACCGAAGGAACCTGCGTAACGGTGCTCGAGGCGACCGTGCACCTGATCGACAGCCCTCTCTGCCGCACCCTGCTCGTTGCTGGTTACGAGGATGCACCAACGGCCGCCGACCACGTCCCTGACGTGCTGGAACACCGTCCGCTCGGCCTCGAGGGCGTCGACGAACTCCTGATCGAGGACATGACGATGCTCGGAAAGCACCAGCACGACCTCTCCGAGCTCCCCGACGGCCGCGGGTGGCTGCTCGTCGAGCTCGGCGGCGAGACCAAGGAGGAGGCGGACGACAAGGCCCGCGCGTTGCAGCGCGACCTCGAGCGGGCGGGCGGTGGCCTCCGCGGCGTCAAGATCTACGACGACGAGCAAAGCGAGCAGCATGTGTGGGGCGTGCGCGAGGCCGGGCTCGGCGCAACTGCATTCCTGCCCGGCCAGCCGGACACCCACGAGGGCTGGGAGGACTCGGCCGTTCCGCCGGAACGGCTCGGCGAGTACCTCCGCGCGCTGACGGAGCTCACCGGACGGTACGGTTATCGCAGCGCGCTTTACGGACACTACGGCCAAGGCTGCGTGCACGCACGCTTCAACTTCGATCTCGTTACGACCGAGGGCATCGCCAGCTTCCGTCGCTTCCTCGGCGAGGCCGCGGATCTCGTCCTCTCGCTCGGCGGCTCGCTGTCCGGCGAGCACGGGGATGGGCAGTCGCGCGCGGAGCTGCTGCCGAAGATGTTCGGTGATGAGCTCGTGGAGGCATTCCGTGAGTTCAAATCGCTCTGGGACCCCGACTGGCGGATGAACCCCGGCAAGGTCGTCGACCCGTACCCCATCACCGCGAATCTCCGGTTCGGCGCCGACTACAGGCCGCTGGACGTCGAGACGCGCTTCGCGTACCCGGCCGACGGCGGCAGCTTCGCCCACGCAACGGTGCGCTGCGTCGGGATCGGCAACTGCCGCAAGACGAAGGGTGGCGTCATGTGCCCGAGCTACATGGCCACGCGCGAGGAGAAGCACTCCACTCGCGGACGCACGCGGTTGTTGTGGGAGATGCTCAATAACGAGGAGATTCCACTCTGGAACTCGCCGGACGTGCTCGAGGCGCTCGACCTGTGCCTCGCTTGCAAGGGCTGCACAAACGAGTGTCCGGTGAACGTCGACATGCCGACGCTGAAGGCCGAGTACCTCTCGCACCACTACGCGCACCGGCTGCGTCCCCGCAGCGCCTACGCATTCGGCCTGATCGATCGCTGGGCGCGGATCGCATCCGCTGCGCCCAGGTTCGCAAACGTCTTCACGCAGACACCGTTGCTCTCTGCGGCTGCGAAGGCCGCGGCCGGCGTCGCTCAGCAGCGACATCTGCCGCCGTTCTCTCCTATCACCCTCCAGGCCTGGGCACATGATCGTGCACCCGCCCGGTCGAGCGGGCGACCTGTGGTTCTTTGGCCGGACACGTTCACCAACCACTTCGCGTCGGAGATCGGCGCCGCGGCCGTCGAGGCGCTCGAGGAGGCCGGGTTCCGCGTACTCGTGCCACGCCGGCGCGTCTGCTGCGGGCGCCCGCTCTACGACTACGGCTTCCTCGACCTCGCCCGTCGGTACCTCGAGCGATCGCTTCGCATCCTGCGGAGCGCGATCAGGGCTGGTGTGCCGGTCATCGGGATTGAGCCGAGCTGCGTCGCGGTGTTCCGAGACGAGCTGACGAAGATGCTGCCGCACGATCCAGACGCGCAGCGTCTCGCGAAGCAGACATTCCATCTCGCCGAGTTCCTCGTTGCCCAGGACGGCTACGAGCCTCCACGCCTCGAGCGAGACGTGCTCGCTCACGGACACTGCCACGCGGCGGCGACCGGAGGCGTCGAACCAGCGCACCGCCTGCTCGAGCAGATGGGCGCGACGCTGCAGGTCCCGGATGCTGGGTGCTGCGGCATGGCCGGCGCGTGGGGGTATGAGCGAGCGCACTACGACGTATCCCAGGCATGCGGCGAGCGAGCGTTGCTCCCTGCGATTCGCGAAGCGCCGGCAACGCAATTCGTGGTGACCGACGGCTTCTCGTGCCGGCATCAGATTGAGCAGGGCGACACCGGCCGGCGCGCCCTCCACACCGCGCAGCTTCTGCAACTCGCGCGCCAGCATGGCCCGGCCGGCCCCGAGGGCCCGTACCCGGAGCGTCTCGCGGCCCCGCTCGAGCGTCGTTCCCGCCGACGTGGACCCCACCGGACCGGTCCGGCCGTTTAGCGGTTGTCAGGGCGGAAACCCTGTCCTTGACCTATTTCCGATCAAGGAGCCTCGAATGGGCATTGGCGTGAGTCTGATTCTGATCGCTGCCGGCGCAATCCTGACCTGGGCCGTGACTGCGACGGTCTCCGGAGTCAACATCCACACCGTCGGCGTCATCCTCATGATCGTCGGGATCGTGGGCTTGCTGATCTCGCTCGTGTTCTGGTCCAGCTGGGGCGGCGCTGGCGTCGGAGGCCGCAGGCGGACGACGACCATCGAAGACGCCCCACCAACCCCCTGATTACCAGTCGCTCACGAGTCGAAGCCGCCGTCGGGCAGCTTGGCGTTTCCGTCTGCACGATCCCGACTGAGGCACCCGAGTCCGACGGCACCGCCGAATGGAGTGCGACGACGATGGTGCTTGTCGAGGCCCGTGGCGGAGGCTGCACCGGTATTGGTTACACGTACGGGGACCCGGCGACCGGAGTGCTCGTCCGGGACACACTGGCGTCGCAGGTCGAGGGCCATGACGCGCTCGACGTGCGTGCCACGGCCGAGCGGCTTCGCCGTGCGTGCCGCAATCTCGGACGGCCCGGCATCGGAGCGATGGCGATCGCGGCGATCGACACCGCGCTTTGGGATCTTAAAGCGCGTCTGCTCGACCTTCCGCTCGTCACGCTGCTCGACTGCGCACACGACGGTGTGCCGGTGTACGGCAGCGGCGGCTTCACGTCGCTGCCGGACGACGAGCTCGCCGACCAGCTCGTCGGCTGGGCGATAGAAGGCATCCCTCGGGTGAAGATGAAGATCGGCCGAGAGCCGAAGCGCGACCTCGAGCGCGTGGCTGCGGCGCGCGCGGCGATCGGCGAGAGCTGCGAGCTTTTCGTCGACGCCAACGGCGCATTCGACCGGCAGCGCGAACTCGCGCTCGAGCTTGCAGGCCGATTCGCATCGGAGCTCGGCGTGTCGTGGTTCGAAGAGCCCGTAAGCTCCGAAGACCTCGCCGGCCTGCGCTTCATGCGCGAGCACGCACCGGCGGGCATGGAGATCGCCGGAGGCGAGTACGGCTACACGCTCGCCTCGTTCACACAACTGCTCGCCGCGGAGGCGGTCGACTGCCTACAGGCGGACGTGACGCGCTGCGAGGGGATCACCGGGTTCCTGGAGGTTGCGGCGCTCTGCGAGGCGCAGCACGTCCCCTTTTCGGCGCACTGCGCTCCGGCTCTGCATCTGCATCCGTGCTGCGCCGCGCGCCCGATCCGCCATCTCGAGTGGTTCCACGACCACGTGCGAGTGGAGCGGATGCTCTTCGACGGCATCGTCGAGCCGATCGACGGCGTTCTCTACCCCGACCTGGCACGTCCCGGCAATGGTCTGGAGATCAAGCGTCGGGAAGTCGAGCGTTACGCCCTGTGAGCCGGGAGGTCGTCGTCGTCACTGGTGCATCGGCAGGCGTTGGCCGTGCCGTGGCGCACGCCTTCGGCCGGCGCGGAGCAAAGGTGTGCCTTGTCGCGCGCGGCCTCGGGGGGCTCGAGGAGGCGCGCCGTGAGGTCGAGTCGCTCGGCGGGACTGCGATCGTCGTTCAGGCGGACGTCGCCGAGCACGATCAGGTAGAGGCGGCAGCGCAGCGCTGCGAACGCGAGCTCGGCCCGATCGACGTCTGGGTGAACAACGCAATGGCAACCGTGTTCGCGCGATTCGTTGACGTAACGGCGGACGAGTACCGACGCGCGACCGATGTCACGTATCTCGGTGCCGTCCATGGGACCATGGCAGCGCTTCGGCGCATGGTCCCGCGCGACCGTGGCGTCGTGGTTCAGGTCGGCTCGGCGCTGTCGTATCGAGCGATCCCGCTGCAGTCCGCCTACTGCGGCGCCAAATTCGCGATCCGCGGGTTCACCGATTCCGTGCGCACGGAGCTGATGCACGACCGCAGCAATGTCTGGATTACGATGGTGCAACTGCCGGCCGTGAACACGCCGCAGTTCAGCTGGTGCCGCACGCGCCTTCCTGAGCATCCGCAGCCGGTGCCGCCGATCTTCCAGCCTGAGGTCGTCGCCGAGGCGATCTATTGGGTCGCCCACCACCGCCGTCGCGAGCTCGACGTCGGCGGCAGCGCAGTCAAAGCTATCTTCGGCAACAAGCTCGCCCCGCGCTTCGCTGACCGGTATCTGGCGCGCAACGGATTCGCATCGCAACAAGTGGCCGGTCTTCCGGTGCACGAACGCCGGGACAACCTCTTCGAGCCCGACCCCGATGTGGCGGCGACACACGGGATGTTCGACGACCAGGCCCGCAAACGAAGCACGCAGCTTTGGGCGAACACGCATCGTCCCGCCGTTGCGATAGGGCTGGCAGCCGTCCTCGTAGGGATCGCACGCGCCGGGCGACGATGATCTCCGCCCAGTCGGCGCCTCACGCGCTTCGCGACTACGCGTTGCTCGCAGACGGCGAGCGAGGCGCGCTGGTCGGCCCGCGCGGCGACTTTGTGTGGATGTGCTTCCCTGGCTGGGACAGCGATGCCGTCTTCTCGGCGTTGATCGGAGGAGCAGGTGGCTACGCAATCACGCCCATCGAGCGATTCGTCTGGGGCGGTTACTACGAGCCCAGCAGCCTGATCTGGCGCAACCGCTGGGTAACCGTCGGCGAGTCGGTCATCGAGTGCCGCGAGGCGCTCGTGCTGCCGGCGCGGCCGGACAGAGCCGTCGTCCTGCGCCGCTTGACCGCGCAGCGCAACCGAGCGCATGTCGAGGTCATGCTGAATCCGCGGGCATCGTTCGGCGCCGACTCCCTCGGGCGGCTGCGAAGAGACGATGCGGGAACATGGCGCGGCAGAGTCGGCGCGCTGCACATGACGTGGGGAGGCGGCGCACGCGCCGTTCCGGAAAGCGACGGCCACCGCGGCAAGACGCTGCGGATGCCGCTCGACCTCGATGAGGGCGAGCATCACGATCTCGTCCTCGTGCTTGCACTCGATCAGCAAGGAGCACAGCCGCCGGATCCTGGCGAGGCCTGGTCGGCGACCGAGACGGCGTGGCGCGAGCGCGTCCCCGACCTTGAGGACACCGTCGCACAACGGGATGCACGACACGCCTACGCCGTCCTTACCGGATTGACGAGCACAACCGGCGGCATGGTCGCCGCGGCGACCATGTCCCTCCCGGAGCGTGCCCGGGAAGGTCGCAACTTCGACTACCGCTACGTCTGGATCCGCGACCAGTGCTACGCGGGCCAGGCGGCAGCCGCCGCGGGACCCAACAGTGTCCTCGACGATGCCGTGCGCTTCGTCGGAGCGGCCCTGCGCGAGGACCGGGCGCACCTGAAGCCGGCATACACGGCCGCCGGCAACGCCGTCCCAGAAGAGCGCCGTCTCGACCTTCCTGGCTATCCGGGTACCGACGACGTGGTGACGGGAAACCAGGCCAGCTCTCAGTTCCAGCTCGACGCATTCGGCGAAGCGCTGCTGCTGTTTGCGGCGGCGGCCGGGCACGACCGGCTCGAGCCCGAAGGATGGCACGCCGCCGAGATCGCAGCCGGTGCAATCGCCGATCGCTGGCACGAGCCCGACGCCGGCATCTGGGAGCTCGATCCTGATACGTGGACGCACAGCAGGCTGATCTGCGCGGCTGGGCTCCGCGCCATCAGCAGTCGCGTGTCCAGCGGCGAGGGGGCCGCCCGTTGGCTCGCACTCGCCGACGCCATCACGGCCGATGCGGCCAAGTACGCGGTCCATGCCTCCGGACGTTGGCAGCGTTCGCCCAGCGACGAGCGGATAGACGCGTCGCTTCTCCTGTCCGCGATCCGCGGCGCCGTGCCCGCGGACGATCCCCGCTCACTGGCGACGCTACGAGCAGTCCTCGAGGAGTTGACCGAGGACGGCTACGCCTATCGCTACCGCCCCGATGAGCGCTCGCTCGGAGAGGCAGAGGGTGCGTTCCTGCTCTGCGGCTTCATGCTCTCCCTCGCGCTGAAGCAGCAGCGAAACGAAGTCTCCTCCATCCGCTGGTTCGAACGTACTCGTGCGGCAAGCGGGCCGCCCGGCCTGTTGTCCGAGGAGTTCGATGTCACCCAGCGGCAGTTGCGCGGCAACCTGCCACAGGCATTCGTGCACGCGCTCCTGCTCGAGTGCTCCGTCGTCCTCTACTCGTCGTCGTCTTCGTCCGGATCGGGACTTGGGATGTCGAGTTCGTCGGGCGGATAGGGTTCGGGCACCGGTGCAGGCGTCGGCGGCGTCGCCTCTCCAGGCGGTGGAAACGTCCCCGCGCCCCGCATCGCCTCCTCCTCACTCTGACGTCGGGTGACGGCGAGCTCGTCCTCACGTTCAGTGCTGCTCGGCTCCATGCCGATCTCCTTCCTCTCTATTCGACAACGGTTCAGGTGCCCCCGCCGCTCGTTGCGAAACCAGAGGACTCGCGGTGAAGCGACGGCAACGATCGACCGCAACCAGATCGCCCTTCCGCGGCAACGACCTCTGAGAGCGCGTTTAGCGATCTCGTCCTAGGGGACCATTTGCCCAAGGAGGCGTGATGATCGCGGCAGTGTCGACTCAGCAGGTCCTTGGGATGGCGATGACGTCCGCAGCTGGATTCCTGATGGTCACGAGCGCGCTACACAAACGCCGGCTCGAGCGGCGGACGTTCGGCATCTGCCCGATCTGCGGCCGGAGACTCGGTCGCCTTACATGCTCGACCTGCAGTCGTCGGACGGATCGCGACCGGGGTTCGACGCCCGGTCGCGCGACTAGAGGCACCCGAGCGGTACGCAAACGACCGGAAGGAGAACCCGAATGGCCGAAACGAAGTTAAAGGGCAAGCGGATCGCGATCATCGCAGCGGACATGGTGGAGCAGGTCGAGCTCGTCAAGCCGCGGCAGGCACTCGAGGCAGCCGGAGCAGAGACCGAGCTGATCTCGATCAAGCCCGGAACGATCCAGGGCTTCGATCACTTCGAAAGGGCAGACACGCACAAGGTCGATCGCACGGTCGAAGAAGCCGACGCGGCCGAGTACGACGGCCTACTGATTCCAGGTGGAGTCGGCAATCCTGATCTGATGCGCGGGGACGAGAACATGGTCGCTTTCACGCACGCCTTCTTCGAGCAGGGAAAACCGGTGGCAGCGATCTGCCACGGTCCGTGGATGCTCGTCGAAGCAGGCGTCGTCCAAGACCGCAAGCTCACGTCGTGGCCGACCCTGCGCACCGACATCCGGAACGCCGGGGGCAACTGGGTCGATGAGGAGGTCATCGTCGACAGCGGGCTTGTCACGAGCCGCAAACCCGACGACATCCCGGCCTTCAACGCGAAAATGATCGAGGAGTTCGCGGAAGGAATTCACGCGGGCCAGCGCGCGAAGGCAGGCGCCAAATAGTCACGACCGCGCCGCTCGTCGGTCCTGCACGATGCGCCACACGCGCAAGGGCAGCAATCCGACGAGCGGCGCCCGACGTCCGAGATCGCTTCGATCCTCGCGATCGAACGCCTTCGAGTACCGCCGCGCATCGGCCGCTGACGGATACTGCTTCTCTCCTCCAACCCAGCCGCAACGCTCGCAGCTCCACGACATCGTCGCGCCGTCGGCCGAGAAGCGAAAGCGATGACCGGCCATCCGGCAGCGAACGCGCGTCACGGACCCTTCTTGATGAAGCTGATCGTCCCGCTCGTCTCGAGGATGGCGAACCGAACGTCGGAGAGATGCGCGATCTGCTGACGGCGCGCCTCCTCTGCGATTTCCGAGACGGTCAGGCGCTCGCGCTCGAGATTGCGCACGATCACTTCTCCATCCTGCACGACGATGACCGGTTCGCCTTCCAGAATCGGCCGCACGCGAGGGAAGCGGTAGTTGAGCCAGGACACTGCGACCTGCAGCACCGCGATCGTCCCGACTACGAGAACGGCGCCGGTCAGCGAGTAATCGTCCTGCGTCAGTCCTTGTTGGAGCGCATCGCCAAGCACGATCAATAAAATCAGGTCGAACGGCTGCAAACTTCCGAGCTCGCGCTTGCCGATCACACGCGTCAGCAGCATTACGAAACCGAAAACGACGACCGCGCGCAGAACGAGATCCATCAGGGAAACACCGTGATCGTGCGGTGGATCCGGGCAAGCACCCGAGTCCCGTCCCGAAGCTCGACGTTTTGCGGTCGGTGCCAGGCGACGTTGGTCGGGTTGACCTGGAACTGAACGAAGAGGATGAAGGACCCGCCAGCCCGGATGTGACCGAGGTCGAACACGAGGCGGCCGTTGTCGCTCGCCTCACCGATCGGCGACGGCTCGATCGTGTTCATGCTCATCCCCTCCGCCCATCCCGGATCGAGAACGAGTTGAGCGTCCTTGAGCCCGCGTTTCGCCACGACATGAAAGCGAGCCTCCATGAAGTCACCCCCACGGATCGCCGTGGGCGCATAGACAGAAAGGACCGCGGACCGAACATCCGCACGTGCTGTCGTCGGGCGCTGCCCGAATACGTTCGCGACGCCAAGCAGCCCAAACGCTGCGATCAGCCCCAGCACACCACGTCGAAACCAGATACCGGCTCGCCCGAAGCTCTCGAGGTCACGGTTTCGCCGGAGCGTCAAACAGTCCGGAACGTCGGTCACAGCTTGGGCGTTTCCCGGCCGGTTCGCGGATAAACGGAGCGTGCGCGATTAACGACGCGCGCGGCGGGTAGCGAAGCAATCGTGACTACAGCCTCGGAGACTGTCCGCCGGGGTCGAACCGACCCCGGCGAAGAGACGATCGAGACCGACATTCCCGGTCGCCTCGACCGGCTGCCGTGGTCGCACTTCCACTGGCTCGTCCTGACCGGCCTGGGGACGGTCTGGATCCTCGATGGGCTCGAGGTGACGATCGTCGGCTCGATCGGGTCGCGCCTCACCGAGAAGGGCAGCGGCATCTCGATGACCGCAGGCTCGATCGGGACCGCGGCTGCGATCTATGTCGCCGGGGCGTGCGTCGGCGCGCTGTTCTTCGGCCAGCTCACAGATCGTTTCGGACGCAAGCGCCTGTTCACGATCACGCTCGGCGTCTACTTCGTCGCAACCGCGGCGACGGCGTTCGCATGGGCGCCCTGGTACTTCTTCCTCTGCCGCTTCTTCACCGGCGCGGGCATCGGTGGTGAGTACTCGGCGATCAACTCGGCGATCGACGAGCTGATCCCAGCGCGGGTTCGCGGGCGCACCGACCTGATCGTCAACGGCTCCTACTGGCTGGGATCAGCAGCCGGCTCTGCGGCCGCGTTGTTCTTCCTCAGCTCGATCTTCCCGACGAACATCGGTTGGCGGATCACGTTCGCTCTCGGGGCGGTGCTCGCGCTGTCGATCATGCTCGTCCGCCGGAACGTGCCCGAGAGCCCGCGTTGGCTCTTCATCCACGGCCGAGACGACGAGGCCGAGCGCATTGTGCGCGACATCGAGGAAGAGGTTGAGCGCGAGTCGGACGAGGAACTCGAGGAGGTACACGACACGATCAAGGTCCGCCAGCGGGAGTCGATCCCGTTCCGCACGATCGGGAAGACCGCATTCAAGCTCTACCCGCAGCGGGCTGTCCTCGGTCTCGCACTGTTCGTCGGCCAGGCATTCCTCTACAACGGCGTCACGTTCAATCTCGGCGACCTGTTCAGCACCTTCTACGGCGTCTCGTCCTCGTATGTGCCGGTTTTCATCATCGTGTTCGCGATCGGCAACCTGCTCGGGCCGCTGCTCCTTGGACGGCTGTTCGACACGGTCGGCCGGGTGCCGATGATCACAGTCTCGTATCTCGGCTCGGCCGCGATCGCAGCCGTGCTCGCGTTCCTCTTCGCCGGCGGCGCCCTCGACTCGCCCTGGGCGTTCGAAGCCTTCATCTTCGCAACGTTCTTCCTCGCGTCTGCCGGAGCGAGCGCTGCGTATCTGACCGTCAGCGAGATCTTCCCGATGGAGACTCGCGCGCTCGCGATCGCGTTCTTCTACGCCGTCGGCACCGGTCTCGGAGGAATCGTCGGACCGTTGCTCTTCGGACATCTAATCGCAACGAACGACCGCAACATGGTTAGCCTCGCCTTCCTGATCGGCGCCGGCGTGATGGCGCTCGGCGGCGTCGCAGAGCTCTTCCTCGGCGTGCGCGCGGAGAACACCCAGCTCGAAGACATCGCCAAGCCGCTCACGGCCGAAGAGGCGGAGAGCGGGGAGCTCGCGGGCGAGTCGGGCAAGGACGGCTCGCGCGACGACGAGAACGAGAAGCGCTGGCGTGAGCGTGACGAGCGCCGCAGGAAACGCGAGCGCGCCGGGCGGCGACGCTACCGGCTCGGTCCGGGCGGCGGCGAGCATTTCTACTCGCCCGGAATGCTCGGAACGTCCTTGCGCTCTCGCATCGCGTCGCCAAGCCTGCTCGACCGCGAGATCGAGGCGATCGCGAAGGCCGTCGAGTCGGATGGCCCACTCAGGCGGGAGCAGCTCGCGCACCGCGTCCGCGCCGCGAGGTGGGGACCGGGCCGATTCCCCGCGGCCCTCGAAGAGGCGACCGCCGAGGGACGGATCCGGCGCATCTCACGGACGACCTACGCATCTGCGTGAGTGCTCTTGCGATCTGGCGGCGATGATCCCCGAAGAGCTTCGGCGTCTGGCTTCCCACTCACCCACGCGCGGGTGAGGCGACTGTTTCCTACAGCCGAGGAGTCGGCGGTTGCCCGGGTTGGACCGGTGAGGCACCATTGAGCGGTGGAGCTACCACAGAGCGCTCGCGAGCTGATCGAGTCCGGCTCGCTCGCCCATCTGGTCACGCTCAACACCGACGGTTCGCCGCAGGTGACCTGCATCTGGGTCGGGCTGGATGAGGACGAGATCATTTCGGCACACCTGAACGTGGATCAGCGGAAGCTTCGAAACATCACCCGCGACCCGCGCGTCGCGCTTTCGATCGAGGGCACGGAGCTCCAGCCTCCTGGTCTGAAGCAGTACCTCGTCGTCCAGGGGCGGGCGCGGGTGGTCGAAGGCGGGGCGCCTGAGCTCCTGCAGCGACTCGCCCATGTCTATCTCGGGCCTGACGTCACATTTCCGCCCATGGCCGACCCGCCCGCCGGTTGCGTGCTGCACATCACGGTTGAGCGGATCGGCGGCGTCGGGCCCTGGTCTGCATAGGTGCGCAAGGACGTCCGCGAATTCATCCGCCGGCTCGAGTCCACCGGCCTCACCGTGAAGTCGACACCCGGTCACTACCACGTGCTGCGTGACGGCAAACCGCTCCGCAAGCAGAACGGGATGCCTTTCACCTTGCCGTTCTCCCCCGATACGGTGCGCTGGCGAAAGACGGCGATCATCGAGCTACGCAAGCTCGGCATCGACGTCTAGTCCGTTTCCTACACGAGGATGTTGACCGCTCGAGCGGCGACGAGCAGCACGGTGACCACGGACAGCGTCGATTCGGCGGCCATCAAAGCCTTGGCGGGGCGGGTGAGCGGCATCGCATCGGTCGGGCTGAACGCCGTCGCATTCGTCAACGCCACATAGAAGTAGTCCCACAGGCGTGGGGACCAACCGTCGCGGGCGAGTTGCGGATTCTCGTCCTGGGGAAACTGGAAATCGGGCTTTCGGGGTGCGGTCGCGAGTGCGCGCGAGACCGGGCCACCGCAGTCCAGCTCCCAGAACGCCAGACCGAAGGCAATCGCGTCGGTAAGCCAGACGACTCCGCCGCTGGCCAGCAGCTGCGCGCCTGTGATGTGGATCGCCGAATGAGCGATCAGCGAGGCGACGAGAACAACGACCCCGAGAACGTTGAAGCACCAGACGAGCGCCAACAGGCCGATCACGATCTCCCGCCTGCGGTCGTGACGGACGAGACGGCTCAGACCCAGCAGCAGCGTCGCCGCGAGCAAGAGATAGGGAACCGCGACGACCAACCACATCCACCAGAGCGGCTGACCGAGCGTGAGCCAATGCGCGTGCTTGGACACAAGCGCCAGCGCGATCAGGATCACCGCTGCAACCAACGCAAACGGTGCGGCGTCGTCACGCGCCTCGCGCGCCGCCGCAAGCAACCGCCCCGGATCAAGGGACGGCGAGGCTGCATTCGCTTCAGCCATCCCCTACCAGGATGCGTAGACGGACGGACAGCAGCGAATACCTGCCCCTCGCGGTGACCACGGGTCAGACGCCGCTTGGTCTGTCCCTATCTGATCACTTCGACGTCGAACGCTGGTGCACGACGAGTACCGAGGATGCCGAATGTTGAACGACGGCAGCGGCAACACTGCCGGTCAGGTGTCCCACCAGTCCGCTCCGGCGGTGTGAGCCGAGCACGATCAGGCTTGCTTCGTGCTCCTCGGCGGTCTTGACGATCCCTTTCCAGGTCGGCGCCGCCTCGACTGCCATGCTCTGCGACTGAAACCCCGCCTTCTCTGCGAGTGCTGCTCCGTGTGCGGCGGTCTGCTGCGCGGCCTCCTGCACCTCGCCGGCGTTCTGGGCGTGGAGATGTCGCCCGTCGACGGGGATGAAGCCGACGTCTGCGGGTTGCCAGACGCAGAGGACCAAGGCGTCGCGGCCGGGCGCGAGCTGCTGACCGGCCTGCTCGATCGCCAGCTGGGCAAGCTCGGAGCCGTCGTAGGCGAAGAGAACGGGACCCATCTCAGTCGACGCTCTCGGTCGCGACCTGCGTCGTGGCCATGCGTCGACGGACTCGTGCCAGCAGCGGCGGGGAATACCAGGCTGGGCTCTGGCCAGCGAGGAAGCGGTCGAGGTCGGGGGTCTGCGGGCGGGCGCCGCCGAGCGCATAGAGAGCCACCCCGACGAGCGCGCCGGTGACGGCGAGCCCGAAGCCGATCCAGAGCGCGATTTGCGTCCCGACATCCGTGCTGCTGCCGACGTTCGCGGCGAAGTACACGAAGATCGGCGCGACCATGAATGCCGCCACCGCACGCAACAACTCGACGATCGCGAACACGCGCTGCAGGTTTGCCGACGGCAACGAGAAGCCGGCCACGAACAATGCCGGCGCGACCGTCGCCCCGAGCCCGATGCCGGTCAGGCCGGAGCCGATCAGAGTGGCCGTCTGGCTTGACGGCACATGGACGGCGAAGACCAGGATCCCGGCGGCCAGAAAGACCATGCCGGCCAAGGGGAGGTAGTGCATCTCGCGCTTGGTGATGACGAGGCCGAGCACGACGGCGGTGATCACCGCACCGGCAACCTCGGGCAGGTAGAGGACGCCGATGTGCAACGGGCTGTAGTGGCCGACCAGCGCCGCGGCCGTGAGCACCGTGGCCGACACCGACGCGGCCGCCGCGAACAGCGCGACGGCGATCCCCGCGACAGGAATCGTGCTGGTGAGCATCGTCGCGCACCGTCAAGAGCGGCCGCTTGGCGCGGTACTGGTAGACGACCAGGATCACGATCGCCGCCAGGCCGCCGAGCAACGGCACGATCACCACCGGGTCGAGGAAGCGGTGACTCGTGAGCTGCGACGCGCCGAAGAACGCGGCCACACAACCAACGGCCGCCAGCGCGATCGCCCGCAGGTCACGCGGCGAGTCGAGATCGGCCGGCGGCGCGTCCTCGAACGTCAACACGGCCAGCACCAGGGCGGCGACGGAGATCCCGGCGACGATCCAGAACAACGGCCGCCACCCATTCGCCTCCGCCTGCAGCCCTCCGATGAACGGGCCGAGCGCCACGGCGCCGAAGATGCACATGTTCATGATCACCGCCGTGTCCCGCAGCTTGTTCGCGGGATAGCCGATCGCGAGCGGCGGGACCGCAGCGATCAGCAACAGACTCGTGCAGAGCCCCTGGATCACACGACCTGCCATGTACATGCCGGGATCCTGTGCCGCCGCCGCGAGGATCGAGCCGACCACGAGCAGCACCGCGTAGCCGAGCAACATCCTGCGTTGCGGGAGGTGCATCGCGAACTGGACGGCCAGCACCGTGCCCAGCGCGTAGGCCGCGTTCGCCAAGCCGGAGCTGAGACTGAGCGTCTGCGCGCTCATGTGCAGCTGCTCGCCGATGATCGGTGTCAATGGACCAAGCGCCGCGGAGAGCGCGAGGTACGGGATCAACGCGAACATCACCATCGCCGCGACCGCGACATACCGGCCGGCGAGCGGTCCCTGGCGCATTACTTGCCGTCCTCGGCTTGGGCTACTATCCGGAGCAAACCTCCGGATAATATATGGAGGCGACCTCCGCTTGTCAAACCGAATTTGAGCCAGACCGAGACCCCACCGCAGCGCCCCCAGCGAGCCGACGCCCGCGTCAATCGCGACAAGCTCGTGGCGGCCGCGCGCGGGCTCTTCTCCAAGAAGGGCACGTCAGCGCCGCTCGAGGAAGTGGCCGAGCGGGCCGGAGTCGGAATCGGGACGCTCTACCGCCACTTCCCCACCCGCCAGGCGCTCCTCGAGGCCGTCTACGTCGACGAGGTCGAGGCAATGGCGCGCGCGGCCGCCGACCTCGCGGAACTGCCGCCGTGGGAGGCCCTCTCGCAGTGGCTACATCAGTACGTCGGCTTCGCGGCGACGAAGCGTGCCCTCAACGAGGCTCTGATGGAGACGGATCCGAATTCTGACGTCCTGCTCACGTGTCGCACCGCGATCGCCGGCGCCGGTACCGCGCTCGTCGAACGCGCGCAAGCCGCGGGCGTCGTCCGCGACGACACCAACTTCATGGACGTCGTGCGGATGGTCGGGGCGATTGCGATGGTGCCCACCGAAGATCCCGAGCAGAAGAAACGGCTGCTCGAACTCGCACTCGACGGGCTCCGCTACCGGCCACACGACGCCTAGCGCTCGCCCGCACGAGCAGCTGACCCTCGACAGAAGCCGCGCCATGGGGCGTTGTTGTACGGTCGTCGCCGATGTCCAGCGGCGCCAGCGCCTCCGTCGTCTGCGCCGGCGTCGTCGTCGCAGACGTGTTCGTACCGCCTCTGACGCGCCTGCCCGAGCCGGGAGAGCTCGTCGCGACGGAGGATTTCGTGGTCGAGACGGGTGGTTGCGCAGCGAACGCCGGTGTCGCGCTCGCTCGGCTCGGCGTGCGATCCACGGTCGTGGCGAAGGTGGGAGACGATCTCTTCGGCGACTTCGTTCAGCACGAGCTGAGCGCCGCCGGAGTGGACGTGTCCGGCATCGGCCGCACGACCGATCTCGGCACCTCGAAGACGGTGATCGTCCCGGTGAGCGGCGAAGACCGCCGCTACATCCACACGTTCGGCGCGAACGCAGCGCTCTGCGCGGCCGACATCGCCGCCGCAACTGTCACGGCGCCGGACGTGCTCTACGTCGGCGGCTTCCTTGCGCTCCCGTCGCTGCGCCAGGACGAGCTCGCTGCACAGCTTCGACGTGTCCGGCAGTCGGGCACGCGCGTCGTGTTGGACGTCATCGCCCCGTCGGGCCGGGCGCTGTCTCCCGACGACGTCGCCGGTGTGCTGCCGCAGGTCGACTACTTCGTGCCGAACGACGACGAGGCAGCCGCACTGACCGGCGTGCAAGACCCGCGCGCGCAGGCCGAGCGCCTGCTCGAGCTCGGCGCCGGCACCGTGATCGTCACGCTGGGCGAGCGAGGAGTGGTCGCCGGAAGCGCCGACGGCGTGATCGAGTTGCCCGCCCCCCGCGTCGAGGTGGTCGAGCCGTCCGGCGCCGGCGACGCGTTCGCCGCTGGTCTCGTCTACGGGCTGCTCGAGGGCTGGGCCTTCCCGCGCTGCCTCGAGTTCGCCGGCATGCTCGGGGCCTCGGCGTGCACGAGGCTCGGCTGCACTGCCGGGCTCCCCACACGTGCCGAGGCCGATGCCTTCCTCGAGAGCCACGCGCGGTGCCGCTCGCTCCGCTGACGACGTTGCTCGCGGACGCCCGCGCGCACGGGTACGCGCTCGGCTACTTCGAGGCGTGGGACGGGTGGTCGTTCGAGGCGGTCGTCGAGGCCGCGGAGGCAGAGCGCGCGCCGGCGATCATCGGCGCCGGCTGCCTCCTCGGACATCAGCCCTGGTTCGACGGTGGCGGCATCGAGCTCCTCGGCGCGATCGGCAGCGAGCTTGCGCGCTCCGCGCGCGTGCCGGTTGCCCTGCTCCTCAACGAGACGCACACGCTGGAGCAGTCGCTGCGCGGGCTCGACGCCGGGTTCAACGCGGTGATGATGCACACCGGAGGGCTGGGCGACGAGGAGTCTGTCGCCACGATCGGGGAGTTGGTGGCCGCGGCGCACGCTCGCGGAGCAGCCGTCGAGGCCGAGCTCGGCAACCTGCCCGACGCTGCGCACGGCGCGATCGACGACTCGGCGGCCAGCCTCACCGACCCCGACGAGGCGGCTTCGTTCGTCGAGGCGACCGGCGTCGACTGTCTCGCCGTCTCGGTCGGGAACGTCCACCTCCTCGCACACGGAAACGCGGTGATCGACCTCGACCGGCTGCGGGCCGTGCACGAGCGTGTCCCGGTCCCACTCGCGATCCACGGCGCGACCAGCTTTCCACGCGACGACATCGCGCCCGCGATCGCGGCGGGAGTGGCGAAGTTCAACGTCGGCACCGCGCTGCGAAGTGCGTTCCTCCGCGGGCTCACCGGAGCGGTCGCCGACCTGCCCGCCGAGCCGGACGTGCACGCCGTCATCGGCTCCCATGCCCCGCCTGACGTGCTCGAGGCCGGCAAGACGGCGATGGTCGAGGTCGTGCGGAACCTGATCCGGCAGTATGGCGGCGTTGGCCGCGCAGCCTGACCCGGAGACGCTCGCCGGGCTGTACCGGCAGATGCTCCTCATCCGCCGGTTCGAGGAGACGGTCTACTACCTCTTCCTCGAGGGCGAGATCCCGGGAACGCTCCATCAGTACCAGGGGCAGGAGGCCGTCGCCGTCGGTATCTGCGACGTGCTCCGGCCGACCGACTGGATCACGTCGACACATCGGCCGCACGGCCACGCCCTCGCGAAGGGAGTGACGGCGCGTGCCGCGATGGCCGAGCTCTTCGGCAAGAGCACCGGCTGCTGCGCCGGCAAGGGCGGCTCGATGCACCTCGGAGATCCGGCCGTCGGAATGCTGCCCGCGATCGCGATCGTCGGTGGCGGCAACACCGTCGTCACGGGCCTCGGCCTCGCGTTCGCGCTGCGCCGCAGCGACCAGGTCGCCGTCTGCTTCTTCGGCGAGGGGGCCAGCAACGAGGGCGCGTTTCACGAGGGGATGAACTTCGCGGCCGTCCGCCGGCTCCCGATCGTCTTCGTCTGCGAGAACAACCTCTACGGCGCCTCCACGCCCTTCGATGCCGTCTCGGCGCTGGTCGACGTCGCCGACCGTGCCGCCGCCTACGGCATTCCCGGCCGCGTCGTCGACGGCATGGACGTGCTCGCCGTGCGCGAGGCGGGCGCCCTGGCGGTCGCGAGCGCGCGCGCCGGCGACGGCCCGACGCTGCTGGAGTGCAAGACGTATCGGTTCGTCGGCCACAGCCGCAGCGATGCGCGCGGCTACCGCGCCTCCGACGAGGAAGCGGCCTGGCAGGAGCGCGACCCGATCCCGCGGCTGCGGGCGGTCCTCGGCCGCGACGTCGTGGGGGCTCTCGAGGCCGAG
Organism: uncultured Thermoleophilia bacterium; assembly: GCA_963742605.1. Taxonomy (GTDB): domain Bacteria; phylum Actinomycetota; class Thermoleophilia; order Gaiellales; family Gaiellaceae; genus PALSA-600. The sequence continues at coordinate 66,947 of CAVUNA010000015.1, forward strand.
GTCGAGGCGACGATCGAGGACGCGGTCGAGTTCGCGCGCGCCTCACCCGACGCCGACCCGCGGGAGGCCTTCACGGATGTCTACGCCTGATCCGTCACGCCGCCTGACGATCGGCGAAGCGCTGCGCGAGGCGATCGCAGAGGAGATGCGCCGCGACGAGTCCGTCTTCCTGATCGGCGAGGACATCGGCATCGAGGGCGGCTTCGGCGGCGCCTTCGGCGTCTACCTCGGCCTGCCGGAGGAGTTCGGCCACCACCGAATCGTCAACACCCCGATCAGCGAGAAGGTGATCGCCGGCGCCGCGGTGGGCGCGGCTGCGCTCGGGATGCGCCCGATCGCCGACATGCAGTACGCAGACTTCCTCTTCGAGTGCATGGACGAGCTCGTGAACCAGGCCGCGAAGCTTCGCTACATGTCGGGCGGCAAGATCTCCGTGCCGCTCGTGATGCGAGCGCCGGTCGGTGCGACCAACCGCGGCGCACAGCACGGACAGAGCCCCGAGAGCTACTTCGTGCACGTGCCGGGGCTCAAGGTCGTCTGCGTCTCCGACGCCTACAACGCGAAGGGGCTGCTGAAGAGCGCCGTCCGCGACGAAAATCCCGTCCTCTTCTTCGAGCACAAGCTCCTCTACGGGAGCAAAGGACGCGAGCAGGCGGGTGGGCTCGACCTGACGGCCGAGGTGCCGCGGGAGGAGTACCTCGTCCCGCTCGGGCGCGCGGTCGTAAAGCGGCCCGGCAACGACGTGACCGTCGTCGCGACACATCTCGCCCTCTACCGCGCGCTGGCGGCGGCCGATGAGCTCGCCGCCGAGGACGGCATCGAGTGCGAGGTGATCGACCCGCTGACGCTGCTGCCGCTCGACATCGAAACGGTGTGGGCCTCGCTGCGCAGAACGGGGCGGCTCGCGATCGTCCACGAAGACACGCTCACCGGCGGTTGGGGCGCAGAGCTCGCCGCACGCGCGGCCGAGGAGTGCCTCTTCGACCTGGAGGCGCCGATCCGGCGGATCGCCTCACACGACGTCCCGATGCCGTCGGCTCCGTCGCTCGAAGACGCAGTCGTCCCCTCCGTCGAGCGGATCAAGACCGTGATCCGGCAGCTGCGCGACTGATGCCGCGCCCGGTGCGCATGCCACCGCTCGGGGCGACGTCGAACGAACTGCGAATCGTGCAGTGGCTCAAGGAGGTGGGAGCGACCGTCGAGCAGGGCGATCTCCTGCTCGAGGTCGAGACCGACAAGGCGACGCTCGAGGTCGAGGCAGCGGTCTCGGGCACGCTGCTCGCCGTCCTGCACGGCCCGGGCGAGACGGTCGCGGTCGGCGAGGTGCTCGCATTCGTCGGCTCTCCCGGCGAGGACGTGCCACAGGAGACGGTCAAGAAGCAGGCCGTACCGGTCGCCCGCAAGCTCGCGCAGCAGCACGACATCGACCTGGCTTCGATCCACGGCAGCGGCCCCGGAGGGCGTATCGAGAAGCACGACGTGCTCGCACTGATCGACACCGCCCCGGTGCCCGAGGGTGAAAGCGAGCTGTCGCGGCACCGCCGCACCGTCGCCGAGCGTCTGACGCGCTCGGTGCAGACGATTCCCCAGTTCAGCGCAGCCGTCGATGTCGACATGCGCAGCGCCGCCGCGCACGTCGAGCAGACGCGCGCGGACGGTCTGACGAGCTTCACCTACACGCACCTGCTGCTGCGCGCAACGGCCCATGCGCTGCGCGAGTACCCCGCGCTGAACCGGCTGTGGGTGACCGACGGTCCGCGCCTGCGCCAGCTCGAGCACGCCGACGTCGGCCTCGCCGTGGCCGGCGAGGACACGCTCTTCGTCCAGACGATCTCCGAGCCCGACGTGCTCGGTCTCGGTGCGCTCGTCGAGCAGACCGAGCGCGCCGAGCGCCTGGCGCGCGAGGGCAAGGTGACCGGCGGACCGGTCGCGATCTCGGTCAGCAACCTCGGGATGCTCGGCGTCGACCGCTTCTCGGCGATCGTCGACCCCGACCAGACCGCGATCCTGGCCGTCGGCGCGGTCACCGAGCGCGTGAGCGCGGCTGCGGGGGAGGTGCGCATCGGCCCCTGGGTCGAGCTCACCCTGACGGTCGACCACCGCGTCGTCGACGGTATCCTCGCGGCCCGGTTCCTCGCCGCGATC
>CAVUNA010000016.1:0-39104 GCA_963742605.1 uncultured Thermoleophilia bacterium
GAGCAGAACGAACGGCAGTACGAGGCGGCGCATCTGATGCTCCTTCACTTGGGTTTCGTCCGACCTCTCCTTGTACGGGCAGGGCCGCCATTACGCCCCGTTCCCGGGGGTCATTTCACGGACTGTTCAGAAATACCGTCCCGTGTGGCGAGAGCGGACCGCGCAGTTCAGCGATCTCAGCGTAGGCAACGGTCGACCGCGCTGCCGTGGACGTATTTCGAGGTTGACCGTTGATCGGCGCGGTGCAGTCGATCTCGACCTGGGAGCGCCCATGTTGGCCACCTGACCGTCGGGCTCATCGAGCAGGTACTCCCTCAGACGCGCTCGGTGACAGGAGAATATGGTCTGCTGGTCGTGGCCTTTTTTCCCCTAGCACTGCGTGTATCACGTTCGTTACCGAAATGAAGCGCCGGTGTAACGGCTTCTGCTGTCAGCTTTAACGAGAGGTTCTATGTCGTCCCTTCCGTTCCCACCCACGCCGTCGGCGAGCATTGCCGGCCGGACGATGCAGGAGTCGACCTACGAGCCGCGTGTCACGCCGCGTCGGCTACCGGAGGGTGCTCCGAACATCTTGATCGTGATGATCGACGACAGTGGCCCCGGTCACCCGTCGACGTTCGGTGGCGAGATCAACACACCGACGATGGATCGGATCGTCGGGGAGGGGATCGCCTACAACCGGTTTCACACCACGTCGGTGTGCTCGCCGACTCGAGCCTCGCTGCTGACCGGGCGCAACCACCACCGCGCGGGCAACGGGATCATCCCCGAGTTCGCGAATGACTGGGAGGGCTATTACGGGCGGATTCCGAAGAGTTGCGCGCTGGTGGCGGATGTTCTGAAGCACTACGGCTATGCGACGGGCGCCTGGGGCAAGTGGCACAACACACCGACGGAGGAGGCCACCCCGGTCGGCCCGTTCGACAACTGGCCGACGAGCATCGGCTTCGAGCACTTCTACGGCTTTCTCGGAGCGGAGACGTCGTGCTGGGAGCCGACCCTGGTTCGGAACCTGGACTACGTCACGCCGCCCAGGACACCGGAGGAGGGCTACCACCTCGAGGACGATCTGGCGGACGACACGATCGCCTGGATGCGCAGGCAGAAGACGCTGCAACCGGACAAGCCGCTGTTCATGTACTGGGCTACGGCCGCCATCCACGGCCCGCACCACTCACCCAAGGAATGGTCGGACAAGTACAAGGGCAGGTTCGACGACGGTTGGGACGCCTACCGTGAGCGCGTCTTTGCTCGCGCCAAGGAGAAAGGCTGGATTCCCGCCGATGCGCAGCTGACGCCGCGGCACGAGCAGATGGCGTCCTGGGAGAGCATCCCGGAGAACGAGCGGCCGTTCCAGGCGCGCCTGATGGAAAACCTTGCCGGCTTCGCCGAGCACGCCGACTTTCAGATCGGGCGCATCGTCGACGAGCTGGACAAGCTCTACGGCGATAACACGCTGATCTTCTACATCTGGGGCGACGATGGTCCATCGGCGCAGGGCCAGCGCGGCACGATCAGCGAACTGTTGGCCCACAACAGCATCCCGTACACGATCGAGCAGCAGCTCGCGGCGCTCGAGGAGCTCGGCGGCCTCGATGCAATCGGCGGGCCGAAGACCGACCCGATCTATCACTCAGGATGGGCCTGGGCGGGCGCGACTCCGTACAAGGGGACGATGAGCATCCCGGGGTACCTCGGGGCGACGCGGAACCCGATGGGCGTGCGTTGGCCGGCGAGGATCAAGCCCGACGCGACGCCACGCTCGCAGTTCCATCACTGCAACGACATCGTGCCGACGATCTACGAGCTTCTCGGTATCACACCGCCGCTGGAGGTCAACGGTGTTCCCCAGGACCCGATCGACGGGGTGAGCATGGCCTACACCTTTGACGATCCAACCGCCGAAGGCCGCTTGCAGACGCAGTACTTCGACACGCTCGGCAGCCGCGGCATTTATCACAAGGGTTGGTTCGCCGGCACGCTCGGCCCGCGCGTCCCCTGGGTCACCGGACTGCCGCCCGGCATCTTCGAGTGGACGCCGGACAAGGACACCTGGGAGCTCTACAACCTGGACGAGGACTGGACGCAGGCCAACGACCTCGCGGCCGTGATGCCCGAGAAGCTGGCGCAACTGAAGGAGCTGTGGCTGGTCGAAGCGACGAAGAACAATGCGCTGCCGATCGGCGCAGGGTTCTGGATTCTGCTCTTCCACCCGGAGTACGTCCCGGCGCCGCCCTACACCGAGTGGACGTTCTTCGGCGACACCGTCCGCATCCCGGAGTTCAACGCTCCGAAACTCGGCACCCGGCCCAACGTTGTCACGATCGACGCCGTGATTCCCGCGGGCGCCAACGGTGTGCTGTACAAGCTGGGCGGGTTCTCGGGTGGCCTCACCTGCTTCGTGGAGAATGGGATCCTCTGTTACGAGTACAACCTCTTCGAGATCCAACGGACGAAGTTCCGCGCCCAGGAAAAGCTTCCGATTGGTGAAGCCAAGATCGAGATCGAGACGAGCTTGGTCGAGCCCGGTCAGCCGCCACGCGGCCCGCTCAATGTGGCGATGAAGGTGAACGGCACCGTCGTCGCCGAAGGCACAGTTCCCGTCAGCTGCCCGATCGCGTTCACGGCCACCGAGTGCCTCGACATCGGCATCTCGCTCGGGTCGCCGGTGTCGCTCGACTACTACGACAAGAAGCCGTTCAAGTTCAACGGCACAATCGAACGCGTCGAGGTCAAGTACGTCAGTCCGACCTAGGCCGCGATCAGCGGGGCGACGTTGAGCCTGGCTGCTTTCGCAGACGCGTGCTCGATCTGCTAACGCGCACAACGGTCGTGAAGCGCTAGTGACGCAAGGGTGCAGCTTGGCGCATCATGCCCCCGTGCGGCGGACTCTCCCGTCAGGAACCGTGACCTTCCTCGTGACCGATGTGGAGGGCTCGACGCGATTGGTACAGGAGCTGGGCTCGACGGAGTATGCCGACGCGCTGGCTGCGCATCGCCGTGTCCTGCGTGCCGCGTTCGACGCGCACGGTGGCGTCGAAGTGGACACTCAGGGCGATGCCTTTCTTGCCGCTTTTCCGACGGCGTCGGGTGCGGTCTCGGCGGCCGAAGAGGCCGTGAAGCGTCTCGTCGGGGGGCCAATCCGGGTTCGCATCGGCATCCACACCGGTACGCCGCACCTGACGGAGGAGGGGTACGTCGGCCTTGACGTGCATCGAGCCGCGCGAATCGCTGCCTCTGGCCATGGTGGCCAGGTGCTGCTGTCGCAGACGACGCGCGCCCTGGTCGACGTCTCCATTCGCGATCTCGGCGTCCATCGGCTGAAGGACCTCGGTGCGCCCGAGCGGATCTACCAGCTCGGAGACGACGAGTTCCCGCCGCTCAGAACACTTCACCGCACGAACCTCCCAATCCCGCCGGCGCCGTTCCTCGGTCGCAAGCACGAGCTTGCCGAAGTGCTGGGGCTGATGGAGCAGGACGAAGTCAGGCTGCTGACGCTGACCGGGCCGGGCGGAATCGGGAAGACGCGACTGGCGTTGCAGGCGGCCGCGGACGCTTCGGAGGGCTTCCCGGACGGGGTGTTCTGGGTGCCGCTGGCGCCGTTGCGCGAGTCCCGGCTCGTCCTGGAGGCGGCGGCGCAGGCGCTCGACGCCAAGGGCGGTCTCCGAGACCACATCGGCGACAGGTCGCTTCTCGTCCTGTTCGACAACTTCGAGCACGTCATCGACGCCGCCGGCGGACTCTCCGAGCTGCTCGCCGCGTGTCCCAATCTCCAGCTGCTCGTAACCAGTCGCGAACTGCTTCGCCTGCCCGGCGAGCAGGCGTATCCCGTCCCTCCGCTCGAGCCCGACGACGGAGCCGCGCTCTTCAGCGCGCGGGCGCGCTCGATGGTACCGAGCTTCGTCGCCGACGAGACGGTGTCGATGCTGTGTGCACGACTCGAGCAGCTTCCACTCGCGCTCGAGCTGGCGGCGTCGCGGGTGAGCGTGCTTTCTCCCGAGCTGCTGCTCGAGCGTCTCGCCGACCGTCTCGACCTCCTCAGGGCCGGACGAGGAGTCGACCCGCGTCAGCAGACGCTTCGTGCGACGATCGAGTGGTCCTACGATCTCCTCGCGGACGACGAGCAACGGCTCTTCGATCGACTCGCCGTCTTTGTGGGCGGCTGCGCGCTCGAGGCGGCGGAGGAGGTCTGCAACGCAGACGTCGACACACTGCAGTCTCTGGTCGACAAGAGCCTCCTCCGCGTCCGCGAGGGAAACCGATTCTGGATGCTCGAGACGATCCGCGAGTATGCGGGCGAGCGGCTGGAGCGATCGAGGCGGGCCGGTGAGCAGCGGCGTCGCCACGCCGAGTACTTCCGCGCGCTCGCCGAGGAGATCGAGCCTCACTTGATCGGAGTCGGCAGCCACAAGGACTGGCTCGATCGTCTGGAGCGAGACCACGACAACCTCCGAGCTGCGATGGACCGATTCAAGGCGACGGGCGAGACGGAGAGCGTCCTCCGGTTCGCAGCCGCGCTCTGGCGCTTCTGGGATCAGAAGGGACATTTGGCGGAAGGCCGCAGGCGAGTCGAAGACTCGCTCCGATCGGACGAGCGTCCGACGCCGGCTCGTGCCAAGGCGCTGAGCGGAGCCGCGGACATGGCGCTGACCAGCGGTGACGTCCCAGCAGGGGCAGTATGGGCCGCCGAGGCGCTCGCGCTGCACGAGGCGCTTGGGGACGCCTGGGGTGCGGCGTTTTCTCGACTCATGGTCGCGTATGCCACGGGACAGAACGGGGACTGGCCGCAGGCCCAGGAGCTCTTCGGCGAGAGCGTGCGGCAATTCCGCGAGCTGGGCGACCACCACTACGCGTTGCGCGCGGCGCGAGCTCGCGCCTGGGCGTACTACGAGGGCGGCGAGCTCGAAACCGCCCGCTCACTCTATGAAGCGCTCATTCGTGAGGCGCGGCAGGCACACGACGCGTTCCCCGAGGGGATTGCCCTCGGCTCCCTGGGCGACATCGCCCTCGACCAAGGTCGTGTCCGGGACGCGGTCCCGCTGATCGCGGAGAGCTACGGCATCTTCCGCGACCTCGACGACCTTCTCCTGATCGGGAACTGCGTCTGTCAGTTCGCCCGCATCCTCGCTCTCTCGGGCCGATCAGAGATCGCTGTGCGGGTTCTCTCGGCAGCGACTACGTTGCTCGATGAGATCGGCGCAATGCCTCCGCACGTTGCAAGGACCCGAGATCAGACCCTCGCTGAAGTTCGACCCCGGCTCGACGAGGCCACGCTCTCAGCCGAATGGGAAGAAGGCCAAGCACTGACCGCCGGCGAGGCGATTGCGCTCGCCGCTCGAACCCTCGGCTCAACCGGACGGCCGGCGGACGTCGCGACGGAATGGAGCTAGGCGGACTCGAACCGCCGACCTCCTGGGTGGGATCAGAGCGCGAGCGTTTGTCGCCGTTCGTGCGTGTTCGTTCAATTTCGTCACAAGCCGCAGGTGTTACCCGAGCATCGGCCTCTCGAGCGCTCAGCCGGCCGCCGCGGCGGCGAGCTTGGTGAGCACCGCGGCCTGCCGCTCGAGCGTCTGCTGGTGGCCGTCGAGGGCATAGCGGTCGGCCAGTTCGCGGGGGTCGAGGTAACCCACATGAGTGCCGTCGGGGTCCTCCCAGATCAGCATTCGCAGCGGCAGCTCGATGCCGACGCGGGGGTCGGCCTGCATCAGGGGGGTGCCGACGCGCACGTTGCCGAAGATCAGCAGGACGTCGGCTTCCAGCTCGACATCGGCCTTGCGGGCGCCGGCCGCATGGTCGATGCGCGCGAAAAGCTGCAGGCCATGCGCGTCGAGCGCCTCGCGCAGCCGCTCCTCGACTTGGTCGGCATCGCCGGTGGCGGTCAGCTCGACCATGTGCCGATTTTATCCGAGCGGTCGCGCAAGCGGTCCAGGCCGCTCGGGCGTCATTGACCAACGTTGGCCCAGCCAACGTTTGACGTTCTGCCGTTCCGTCTCCAGGCACCCCCGGCGTAATCTTTCGGTCGGCGCCACGCGGGAACCCGTCCCGCGGACCAGCGTGTCGCGCGTGCGCGACGGACGAACGGAATGCGACATGCTTTGCGTACCAAGCGACTGACGGAGGTCAGCATGGGCAGCACCGGGATGAGTAACGCGAGCTCGATCGACGGAGCGCCGACGTATGTGGGAGGCGGTGATCCTGCTGGCAGGTTCGGTGACTACTACCCGGCGTGGGTGGACAACCTCGCCGATGACGTCACGGTTGAGGGTTCGCTGTTGGATGGCGCCGCGCAGGGCCCGGAAGCCGTCCGGACGATCGTCGGGACGATCCGCACGTCTTATGAGCACCAGGAGTTCAACTTCGCCGGCCCGTACGCGGAACACGGCTGGATCGAGGATTACACGGCTCGGGTCGACGGCGAGCCGATCGGCTGTGTCGTCACGGTCGCCTTCAACGCCGCCGGGCAGGCGCAACACATCGCCGCGAACTACCGACCGCGCACTTCGCTGTTGTTCTTTTCGGCCCTTCTGGCCGAGAAGTTCGCCGGCACGCCCTATGCCAGGTACTTCCTCGCGAGCGAGTCCTGACATGGCGAGCGACATGAAACTCGAGGTCGTCACCCTGCCGGTCTCAGACGTCGATCGTGCAAAGGCCTTCTACGAGGGTCTCGGCTGGCGATTGGATGCCGACATCGTCGCGGGGGACGCCTTCCGGGTGGTTCAAGTGACGCCGCCGCACTCGGCGTGCTCGATTTCCTTCGGAACGGGACTGACTACGGGCGAGCCCGGCTCCGTCAAGCGGCTGTTGCTTGCCGTCGAGGACATCTACGCTGCGAGTGAGGATCTCAGGAGATGCGGTGTCGAGGTGAGCGATGTGTTCCACCTCGCCGGAGGGCGTGTTCCGGGCCCGGATCCGGAACGTCGCTCGTACCAGAGCTACGCGTCCTTCTCCGATCCGGATGGGAACGAGTGGCTGCTCCAGGAGATCACGGCACGACTTCCAGGCCGCGAGTGGGACGCCTGAGATGGACATCGCCTCCCTGGCGGCTCTACTCCACGAGACCGCTGAGCATCACGACCCATACGAGAAGACCCACGCCGCGCACAACTGGTGGGACTGGTATGCCGCGTACATCGATGCTCGCCAACATGGAAGCAGTCCCGACCAAGCGTCGCGGACCGCGACGCAGTACATGGAAGAGGTCCTGCACGTGGGGACGCTATGAACTCCGAACCCTTCGTCGCACGCCCAGGCCACACGCCCAGTCACGTTGCCTCACCAGAAATCGAAAGGCCAGCAAACGCAAGCCTTTCAGGCAATGGAGCTAGGCGGGCTCGAACCGCCGACCTCCTGGGTGCGATCAGTGGGCGGCCGTTCGCGGCCGTTCGTCCGCGTTCGCTGAACCCGCACGGTTGAGCCGTTTTCGCTCCGTCGACCGAACGGTCAGCGAACCCAAACGAACGTCGAGCGTTGCCATTGTTGCCACGCCCGCGAGAGCAGTCGTCCGTTGTTTTACGCAGCAACGTGCCGTCTATAAACAGGCACTGCCACTGTTCTCTTCACGGATATCGAGGCGGGGAGCGGAAGACGATTCGTCTACTCCGCCGCGCGGGACGTGCCAGAGTCGCCAGGCTGTTGCGGTCTACCCCGACTCCAGCGAACGCCTCAACGACTTGACGGTTCGCGTTCGTTCGCTTCTTGCCAACAGCGCGGCGACCGGCTTCATCAATCGCATCAAGCCGAAGAGCTCACCCTCCGCGATGTGATGAACGATCGTCTTGTCCCGGTCAGCTTCGAGCAGGTACTCGGGTCTCGCCTCCATCAGGTCAGAGCCGAACAACCGAAGAGTCTCGCGGAACCCGATCCGTGACGGAGGCTGGTAGTCCGTTATTTGACCGCGGAAAGTGCCCATTCTCGTGGCGTCGAAGTAAGCGGTTCCTGGGCCTCGAGGACCGTCAGACGTTTCGCCGGACCGGCGGAACAACCCCGTACGGTGCATCCACGTTCGGTAACCATCGAGGTCCGCCAGTCGCGCGAACACGTCGTCGATCGGTCGGTCGATCGTCGTGTGCGTCTCGTATCGAACCGTAGTAGTACCCGCCTTCGTCCTGCGCTCGCCGCCCCACGCATCCGATTCAACTGTCACCGCTGTCCCTCCGATCCGAAGTCTGCGTACTCCTGGCTGTCAAACGCGCAAGCGTTGGGATCTATGCCCTTCTCCACTCAGAGGGCGTTCGCGAACACTCATATGGATTGCGTCCTGTCAAGGGCCTGTCAGTTTCTTTGTGTATGCGGCTGTGGCGGTCATTGATTTCTAGTTGATGGTGCTGGCGGCGATGCGGTCGCCGTAGTGGACGGTCAGGGTGTTCAGGATGGTCTTCCAGCCGTTGGTCTTGCCGGTCATGTCCTGCCGGTTTTTGCGTCGCTGCGTCGCGACGAGGTAGAGCACCTTCAAGGCTGATTGTTCGTTGGGGAAGTGGCCGCGGTGGCGGACGGCGCGGCGGAAGCGTGCGTTCAACGATTCGATCGCGTTCGTCGTGTACACGATCTTGCGCAGCTCGACGGGGAACTCGAGGAACGGGACGAACTCGTTCCAGACCGAGCGCCACGCCTGGATCATCGCAGGACAGGTCTGCTCCCACTCCTCGGCGAACTCCGCGAAGCGCGCCTCGGCGGCAGCGACGGTCGGTGCGGTGTAGATCTCACGCATCGCGGCCGCGATCTTTGACCAGTGTTTCTGAGAGGCGTAGCGGAGGCTGTTTCGGACCATGTGCACGACACAGGTCTGCACGGTCGCTTCGGGCCAGGTGAGCCTGATCGATTCCGGCAGCCCTTTCAGGCCGTCGCAGCAGACGATCAGTGCGTCCTGCAGGCCACGGTTGCGCAGCTCGGTCAGCATCGTCGCCCACTGCTTCGCCCCTTCGCCGCCGACCGGGCCGAGCCAGAGGCCGAGCACGTCACGCTCGCCGTCCAGGTTGACGCCGATCGCGACATAGACGGGCCGGTTGGCGACCTGCGAGCCGCGGACTTTGATCACCAGGCAGTCGATCAGCAGCACCGCGTACAGCGAGTCGAGTGGCCGGCTCTGCCAGGCGATCATCTCCTCGACGATCTGGTCGGTGATCTTCGAGATCGTCTCCCGCGACACCTCGGTCCCGTAGATCTCGAGCAGATGCTGCTGGATGTCGCCGGTCGTCAGCCCCTTCGCGTACAGCGAGATCACGTTGCCGGCCAGCCCGTCCAGCCGGCGCTGGTACTTCGGCACGGTGACCGGCTCGAACGTGCCCCGCCGGTCGCGCGGGATCCGCAACTCGACCTCGCCGATCTCCGTCGCCACCGTCTTGTCGTAGCCGCCATTGCGGGCGTTGCCGACACCACCAGGCGGCGCCTCACCGCGCTCATAGCCGAGATGCTCGGCCATCTCGACCTCGAGCCCGGTCTGCAGCACATGCCGCATCAGATCCGTCAGCAGCCCGCCCTCACCGGTCAACGCGACCCCGTCCTCACGGGCACGCGCCACGAGCTGCTCAGCCCACTCGCGCATCGACCCCGGCGCCCCGGCCGGAACGAGCTCGCCGCCGACAACCTCGCCGACCCCCTCACCACAATCCTGCTCAGACATCAGCGTGCAACCTCCTCCCGCCGGCACCCAGCCGACAGCGATCAGGCCACACCGATACACAAAGTTTCGGACAGTCCCCGACTAGGAGCAACTCTTGGACGCCGTAGCCGAGGTTCTTCGGTTTCGTGGCCGGTTTTCAGTAGTTTCCGGCGTTCTCGGGGAGCGGGGCTGGGTTGACGTGTCCCCACTCGCACACGCCATAGAACTTGCCGTTCGGCAGTCGGCGGAGAGATAGCTCGGTCGGCGGGTGGGTTAGCCCGTACGGTAGCTTGCCGGTCTTCCGGAACTCCTTTTCCGCTTTGGCCGCCTCCTTCTTCTCCTTCTTCGTGCGCCGGAGATCCTGACGGGTCAGGGAGCGGGCCGTCGCCGTATTGCCGTGCCGGTTGACGCACACGCCGGATCCCTCGTACTTCGTCCCGGGCACGCAGGTGGCAGCAATCACCTTTGGACACGTACCGGTGAATGGTCCGCCCACTGTCGACGGCTTCGCGTGCGTCGACGCGGACGGGTTGTGCGGCACGGTGGACGCGGGCAGCGTGACGGTATGAGCGCCGATAGCCGCAACATGATGCGATCCACAGCCGACCGCCAGCGCCATCAGCACGAGGGCTATCGCTCCGGCGCGCGCAGCGGGTCCACCCATCCGCCCTACTGAATCGAACCAACGATTCAGTTCGTCCGCTTGCGCAATGACACATCGCTCTCCGCGCCTCATCTAGTGCAGGGCTCCGATGATGGCGAGGAGTTCGTCGCGGTTGTAGCCGCGGCTGCGGGCGAGGTCGAGGAGTTCTTGCGCCTTGCTGATGAGGAGGCTTTGGTCGGGTGTGCCGACGACGGTGACGCTGCGGCCGCGGCGGAACTCAAGCAGTCCTTCGTCTCGGAGCAGCCTGAACGCGCGCAGCACGGTGTTGGAGTTGACGCCGAGGACGGCGGCGAAGTCACGGGCGGGCGGGAGGCGCTCGCCGGGTTTGGCTTCGCCCTCCGCGATCGCCCGGCGGATCGCTGCTGCGACCTGTTCGTGCAGGTTGCGCTGCTCCTGCATGTCCAACTTGACCTCAACCATATGATGCGACTAACCTTATCACCATAGTGATTTCGGTGGTAGCTGGCTTTTCCGGACGGGCAGACCTGGCGGTGATCGAGGACGCGCGCCGTCGGCAGCGCCGCCGCCGCACCGGACTGTCTGTCCTGACGCTCCTGCTCGCGGCCGCCTTAGCTGTGCTGCTCCTTCGCACGTTCCGCGACCCGGGCGGCAATACACCGACTCCCGCCGGGTCAGGATCGAGTTCGGCGCCCGCCGCTTCGGGCCGCAGCACGCAGCGGGGTGCCACACCGGTGCTCAACGGCTACATCGTCTGCTTGCACGGCATCGGTGTTCCGGCCGTCGAGTTTCACGTCGTTCGCGGTGTCCTCGAAGGGGTTCGCGAACACCGCGGTTCCTACCAGCGGAGCATCGCTGGCATACGGGTCAGACCCGGGGCTGACGGCCGCCCGATTATCACCTGCCTCGCGTAGAGCCCGACCGACTAAACAGACCGCGGCGCATGCGGATCATGCTGTCTGACGATGCGGTTTCGGCGCGACCGGAGACTTGACGAGATCGAGGAGCTCTACCGACGGCGGCAACGTGCGTTTCTCCGGGTTGCACGTTCGATTACTGGCGACCGGGAGAGCGCGGCGGAGGCGGTGCAGGATGGGTTTGCGGATGTGATTCGTAGCCGTGACACGTTTCGCGGTGACGGGCCGCTGGAGGCGTGGGTCTGGCGGGCGGTTGTCAATGCCGCGCGCAAGGCGGTCCGGCCTCCGCTCGTCGATCTCTCGGCAGTCAGTGATTCGCTGGCCGAGTTGCCGGCGACCCGGCCGGATCTGGCTCCGCTGATCTCCGGGCTGCCCGAGCGGCAACGCACCGCCTTGTTCCTTCGCTACCAGGCCGATCTGCCGTATGCCGCGATCGCAGCTGTACTCGGCGTCGAGGTCGGAACGGTCAGCGCAACGATCGCGGCGGCACACAACGCCGCCCGGCGAGCTCTTCAGGAGGCGGCATCACATGATTGACACCGAAACCATCATCCGTACCGAGCTTGACCGTCTCGCCCCCGACGACGACCAGCCGTGGCTGGAATGGGCGGACGTTGTTCGTCGCGCTCACCCCGACAACCGGTCCGCAACGACTCTGCGGCGCCCACGTTGGATGGTCGCCGTTCTTGGTCTCCTCGTTGCGATCGCCGTAGCTGCACCGGCTGTTGCATTCAGCAACGGCGTCCGGCGTCTACTCAACCTGAACTTCTCAGGGCCTGTACCAGCCAGCGAACAGGTCGTTCTCTCGGCGCCGATCGGCAACGGCTTCTACGCACACCTGATCACAGCCGCATCGACAACCGGTGGCCGCTGCGAGCTCGTCGCTGACGATCACTCCGCAACCGCCACTTTGCCCGCGCAAGGCGCCGGGGGCGGCTGCAGCCTCAAAGGGAGCAAGCCCGTCGGCCTCGCAACCAAAGCCCTGCCTCTCGTGACGGGATTGTCGGTCGGGCGACGTGTCCGCAAAGGAAACCCCGCAAACTGGGTTCCGCCGATCGTGAGCGGCAACGTCTATCCGGACCTGCACGCCACGCGCGTCGAGATCGCCTGGCGCACCGGCAGCCACCAACTCACCTTGAAGAACGGATACTTCCTCGGCGGCACCCCGAATCTCTACATGCCGCCGTTCCAGGCGTTCCCGTTCTACGTCGTCGCCTACAACGCCCAAGGCCATCAAGTGGCCAGGCGCAAACTCGACAGTCCAAGCCTGCTCCTGCTCCCCGGCGGCTGGAAGGAATACGCCCGCGAGTACCACGCCTGGGCCAAGACCCACAAGCACTAGGAGCAGATGCGAGCAGCGTCCTGACCGCTACTCCTCGTCAAGGGTGTACCGACTCCAGCCGGCACTGGGCTTCTGCGCGGGCGCAGGCTCGACGCGTCCCCGCTTCAGGTCGAATCCCGCCGAGCGCGCGACCTGTGTCAGTTCGTGAAGCCGCTGACCGCCTGCCTTCAAACTGTCCGCTTCGAACTCCAACTCAACGTGCGCAACGAACGACGCCATGGCCACCTCCCGATCCTGTCTCAGCTCGGGCGGAGTATCTCGCGTGCGCCACCCCGGGAACGCGGGCTCGGCCACGCAAAGGCCCGGCTCTGAACACGGACGTCGTCAGTCAGATCACCTAGGTGACTGAAACGACAGGCGTTGTCACACTCGGGGGTGGATCGGCACCTTGTCTTATGTGAGTCCGAAGGAGCGGGGAGAGCTGGCGCGTGATGGTACGGCTGTTTCGGCGCTGCCGAACCGTCGGGTAGCCGTCGAAACGCACGACGGTATGGCGGCGCTCTTCGAGAGGTACGAGCAACGGCTCGGTCGCTACCTGGCACAGATGGTGCGCGAACGGGCGCTCGCTGAGGATCTTCTGCAGGACTGCTTCCACGACGCCCTCCGATCCGGCCAGGACCTCGCTGGTGTGCGCAACCCGGAGGGATGGCTGTTCGGGATCGCCCGCAACCGGGCACTCGACGCGCTCCGACGACGTCGGCGACTTGAGACGGCCGTTCGCGGACTCTCGTTCCGGCGAGAACGAACCGCCGAGTCCGGAGAGCTGATTGCTCTCCGTGATCTGCTCGAACGGACGCTCACCCCCGATGAGCGCTCGTTGCTCCTGCTTCGCCACCTTCACGGCTTCGACAGCAACGAACTCGCCGAAATGACCGGGCTTAGCGCCCAGGCTGTCCGGCAGCGCTTGAGCCGCGCCCGCGCCCGACTCCTCGCCGCAGCAGACGCACAACAGACCGAACAGAGGACACCATGACCACGATCGACGACGAAACCCGCATCGACCAACTGCTCGCCCCGCTCGCCACCATCCCGCCCGTTATCCGCGGGAAACGGAGCCCAGTTCGGCGACCACTCGTCGTCGCGCTCTTCATCGTGGTCGCGGTGATCGTCGGCGGCGCTGCACTCGCGATCGCCGATGGCGGCAACCCCTTCGCCGGAATCAGCGGCGCCGACCACCCGCCAACCAGCGCAGACACACTCGACCCGGGGCTGAGAGCCAACCTCCAGCGACTCAACGAGAGACAGAGCGACATGATCAACTCGATCGGACAAATTCAAATCGACAACGCCCGTCTGCTCGCGAACCTGCCAAGCGGGCGACGCCTCTACGTCATCCCAACCAGCACCGACCAACTCTGCATCGTCGTCGCGACCGCCCCAGGCGCTGACAGCAGACCCATGGGCATGGGCTGCGGCAACGGGGTCACGCAGACCCAACCAACAACCGAAGCGACCATGCAAACGAACGCGAGCACACCACCGCTCAGCTTCGGCATCACCAACGACTCCGTTACCTCCGTCTCCTTCGCCGCCGACGGCAGCGAAAAAACCGTGCCCGTGACCAACAACGTCTGGTACTACGAAGGCGAAGCCGACATCCTCCGCTCACTCACCGTCCACTTCAAAGACGGCACCAGCCAAACCCTCACCCACTAAGACGCGGCGACGATTTCCGTTGCGATGTCCGACGAGCTCTTTGTCGAAGACGTCGACCGCGACGGCACTACCATCTACCCGTCGTCCAGAACTCCGTCGCCGGGTGACCACCGGCGCCGCGACAGGAGTCCATGACGGCGTTATCCTCAGTTCGTGAGCCGTCGCTCATCCCGGGCTGTCATGGCGGTCGCGGTGATCTGCGCGGCGGGGCTGGCTGCGGCTACACGAGCGGCACTGGCAGACACCAAGCCCACCCCTGACGATCTGCGAAGCTGCAACACGAGAGGTGACTCCAGTCGTCCGGCGAAGCCGCCCGCGGGGGCGATCACAGTCGGCCCGCTCATGATCTGGCCGAGCGTTCGGCAACCGGCTCCGCCTGCGAACGGCACGGCGTGGCCGTATGTCTGGAAGGCACCGATTCTCGTACACGCACGCGCGCAAGTGACGTTGGCGATTGCGCCTGAGGCTGTTGAGAAGGCGGGGCTGTGGAGGCACAGCGACGGCAACTACGTCTCTGCCGTGCGTTTCCTTGCGTGCCGTGAGCGTCAGCCTGTTCGCACGTATCGGGGGACGGTGGGGAAGTTCACGCAGTTCCCCTTCGCCGTCGGGCTGACCACCCCGTCCGCGTGCGTGCCGATGGATGTGTGGGTAGATGGAACGGACGGCCCGCAGCGCGTCGTTGTTCCCGTGGGCAAGAAGACCTGCTGACCGGGTGGCGGAGAAGAGATGCGCAGCCTTCTTGTGTGCGTCTCGATTCTGGCGACCGTCGCCGGGCTGACTGCAAGAACCGCTCAGCCGGCGAGCCATGCATGCACCGCCGGTGCGACCCGGGCGGAGTGGGTCGCGTTCCTCAAGGCCTTCAACCAGGGCGACTACCTGCGCCTCGACACGCTCTTCGCGCGAGCGCCGGAATTCGGCTGGTACTCATCGAATGCACCTGGATTGAGGAACCTGACCGCTGCGAAGAACCGCGTGACACTGATCTCCTACTTCCGCGCTCGCCATGCTCATCACGATCGGATGCAACTGCTGGCGTTCGCGTACCACGACGACGGCAACTTCACATACCGCCTCCGCAGATCAGCCTCGGACTACAAAGGCGGTGCGTGGTTCAAGTTGATCGGCAAGGGTGCAGTGACCTGCACTGACGCTGGCACTCAGCTGATCGTCGTCAGTGTCGGCGGCCCCGGCACGGGCTGACGATTTTAAGGGAGTCTCGAGCTGACCGCCGCCGGCTCGCGACGGAGAGGGCTCAGGCGAGAGGAGGCTGGGCGCAGCGGATTGTCGAGCGGGCCGGAGTCTCTCGGCGCACAGCGATCTGCGAGGATCGGCGGTGTGACGCAATCACCTGGATGGCACGCGATCCATGTCGATGAGGTCAAGCCGATCAATTGGAGGTACACGAACCTTGCATGGCGGCCCTTGCGTCATGAGCTTGATGCACGCAGCGTCGGGATTGCTGCGTCACTGCCACCGCCGTAGGTCAAGACGTTGTGGAGCCCCACGTCGAAACGCGCGACGGTCGCGGCCACGAGGAGATCTACATCGTGGTGCGAGGGCGCGCCAAGTTCGATCTCGGCAACGCAGAGGTGGACGCGCCCGTTGAAACGTGCATTCGAGTGTCGCCGGAGACCTATCGCCACGCACCGCGGCGGAGCCCGACACGCTCGTGATCGCTATCGGTCGAGACCGGACTACGAGGTAAGCACCTCTGAATGGATTGAGCGAGCACGCCCGTACATCAGAAAGGGCCCGGCAAGAGCAAGGGCGATCGTCGATGAGTTGGCCGCCCTGCAGCCGGGATCGCGCGGTGTCGCTGTCGCCGAAGCTCTCCTGCTGGTTGGCGAAGGTCAAACCCAAGAAAGCCGTCGGATCCTCGACAAGCTCCTGAGCGCACGACCTGATCTTCGCGAGCCGCTTCTCAACGACCCGGACCTCGGCAGGCTCATCATCGAGGAATAGCTCAGAGTATCTTCGTGAGCATCTGGCGCATGACAGTCTCTGCCGGTCGGCTCGCTTGCGTACGCGGCTGTGCGGGCCACACTTTCAGCGTGGGCCGCTGGTTGGTGGCCGCTGTGGCGGTTTCGGCTGTGGTCGCAGCACTCTCGTCGCCCGCCTCATCGACGTCGGCGTCGACGGGCTGTAGCCCGTCGCAGACCACCGCGGTAGTCGAGCGTTTCCTTCAGGCGTTTAACAGGGGAGACCGGGGCGTCCTCAATAACGAAGTCTGGGGCGGAAGGTTGTACTTCGACTGGTATGCGGTTACGACGGCTCCCGGCTCCCGTGTCGATGCCGATGCACGACGCAGAGACACACTGATGAACTACTTCGCGGCGCGCCACACCGCTGGCGAGCGGCTTAGCCTGACGAAACTGAAGCTGAACGGTGTAACGGGTGGCGGCTATAGGAACTTCGAGTTCCGCCTGCTGAGGAGCGCCAACGATCTGCCGGGCGGCGAAGTGCTCTACGCAGGCAAGGGAGCGTCGAGCTGCGCGACGGGACGCCTCATCACGTGGGTGATGGGGACGGCGAGCTAGCCCAGCCCTGTCCACGGCTCGGGGCGCGTCGCGAAACACTGGCGCAGCCCAGTCTTCTCACAAGTCGGACCCATTAGGGGCACGGAACTTCGGGGAACGGGTTGACTGTCGAGCCGTCGTCGAGGTGGGCGACGATGCATTGTCCGAGTTTTGCGTGCGAGTTTGGCTGCGAGTAGACCCAGGCGTTGTTCTTGACCGGCACCGTCACCGCTTTGCCGCTGACAGTGAAGGAGACGGCTGTGACGCCGTCGACCGCGAGGCCGCTGGCGATGAAGGTGCCGCCGGTCGTGGACGAGGGATTGAAGGTGCCGAACGTGATTGGTTGCGATTTGCTGAGCGGGGGACCACAACTCCCGTCGCCTCCCTCGAAGAGGGTGCAGAGATCGCCGCGCGTGTCTGTGATGACGTAGACGTTGCCGTACGAGGCAATCTGGCTGACGAGCCGGGTGCTGTCGAGTACTAGATGGCAAAAGGGCATATAGAAGGTCTGAACGGCCTCGCTCGGGCAGGCCTTCTGCAGCCCGGCGAGCGTTTGTGAATCGAGTACGTCCGCGCCAGTCTGCGGGTGTTGCGCCGCACCGATGCCATCGAACGCGCCGAACCCGTCCGCGATGCCAACAGCCGCACCGACGAGCGCAACCACAGCGAGGGGAATCGGCAGCACGTACCGGAAGCGACGCAGCCGATCCCGGGTCGGGCGCTCGCGGGGCTCGTCAGGCCCCGCATACGTGTTGAGGGTGGATCGAAGCTCGTCGAGCGAGACGAGGTCTTGTTCATGACTGGTCATCAGAGGTCTCCGTTCGTTGCTCGACAGTTGGCGCATGACCCGCCTCGCTGAGGAGGTGCGTCAATCGTTTGCGCGCGTCGTGGAGGTTCGACTTCACGGCACCGACGGAGCAGCCGAGTACCTCCGCCGTCTCGTACTCACTCAGCCCTGCTTGCAAGCGCAAGACCGCTGTTGCGCGCAACCGTGGCGGCAGACTGTCGAATGCCTGCTTCAGCGCGACTCGACGCCCTTCGCCAGGCACGGACTCCTGCAATCCCTCGAAGCTCGGCGCGGTCCGAATCAGCAGTAGACGTTCCCGACGCGCAACCTTAAGCGCCCGGCGAATCGCCACCCGCAGTGCCCACGTTCTCACGGCAGCCGGGTCACGCAACCTGCTGATTCCCCGACTGATGTCCACGAGCGCCTCCTGCGCTGCATCCTCGGCGGCCCACGATCCAGAGCCGACAACCAGCCGCGCCGTCCGCACGACCAGCGGCCGCAGTTCGGCAAGCAAATCGTTCAGCGCGGCGGCATCACCCCCGCGAGCGCGGGTGGCGAGCGACACCGTGGCCGGTGCTACTTCCATCGTCATCTACATAGAGCACATCAACCGGCCTGAGGTTGGGCGCCCCACCCGATCCCCGCCAGCCGCCAGGGTGCATCGCGGAACATTGGCCTGGGCGATGGGGTCCCCTACTTGGCGCCGATTACATCCTCGCTGTGTGAGCGCAGCGACGACACCGAGAAAGCCATTCCTGTGACCAACAACGTTTGGTATTACAAAGGCGAAGCCGACATCCTCCGCTCACTCACCGTCCACTTCAAAGACGGCACCAGCCAAACCCTCAACCACTAAGACGACGATCCCGCACCTAGCCTGCGAAGCGCGCGCCAGAGACCGCCGCTTCGCCGGACAGGATCGGGACTAAACGTTTTCGGCTTCGGTGGGGTCGTTTCGGTGATGGGCGGTGAGGAGGAGGCAGTCGTCCGTGCGCTGGAACAGCTCTACCGGAGCAGGTACGAACGGTTCTTCCGGCTGGCCCGGGCAGTGTTGGGAAGCCGCGAAGCCGCTGCGGATGCAGTGCAGGAAGCGTTCGTGAGGGCGTTGCGAGGACGCTCGTCGCTGCGCGATCAGGACGCCCTTGAGGCGTGGGTGTGGCGGACGGTGCTGAACGTCTGTCTAACGGAGCGCGCTGCCCGCAGCCCGGCGACGGGCGTCGACGAGCTGGTGGTGGCTGCTTCGGGGGGAAACGGTAACGCCGAAGAGCGGCGGGAGCTGCGCGCCGCGGTGGCTGCGCTACCCGACCGGCAGCGGTCGGTGTTGTTCCTCCGTCACTACGCCGACCTCGGCTACGAGCAGATCGCCGAGGTGCTCGGGATCGCCCGCGGCACCGTGGCGGCAACGTTGAGCCAGGCGCATGCCTCACTGCGCCAGACACTTGAGGTGCCGCGGTGACAGATCCCCTGCTTCGTGCGCTCGACGAGCTCGTGCCGAGCCTCGCTGGCGAGGGTGGCGATTGGGAGGCCGTGCTCGCGGCGGCCGGACTCAGCGGCCCTCCAGTGGCGGCTGCTGGGCGTCCACGCTGGCTGACCCGGCGCAGGACGTTTGTTGGTTGCATCGTCGTTGCGACCGTGGCGGTGATCACGGCGACGCCGGCGTTCGGACTGCACGACCTGATCGTCAACCTGGTCGGCGGTCGAACATCAGTCTCGTTCAGCAAGAGCCGGCCGGCGCCGCCCGCGATCAAGAAGCTGTTCCTCGACATGGCCGTCGGTGCGCCGCGCGGGATGAACCCGCAGGTGCTGCCCGACGAGGCGCGCCAGATCGTCTTCCGCGGCGCCGGCGGGCGAAGGCGGGTGTTGTGGGTCGCCCCGACGCGAGGCCGGCGGCTTCTGCTCAATCCTCGACGGCGCCGGCGGCGGCTGCATCAGCCCCGACAGCAAGCGCATCAGTGGACCACTTGAGATCGACGGCTCGTATGTCTGGCGGGTCGGGCAGCAGCCACGGATCCTCGAGATCGACGGCCACGTCTTCTCGCCGAAGGTGGCAGCGCTTCAGCTCGACTTTCAAGATCACACCACGACGCCGTTGCCGTTCGTTTACGTCTCCAAGCCGATCAACGCCGGCTTCTTCATCGCCGGCATCCCTTCCCAGCATCAACTGAAGGGCCACTGGCCGACGAAGGTAATCGCGCGCGGCAAGAACGGAGCCATCATCGCCACCAAGACGATCCAGCCCCCGACCCAGCCACTCCGGCCGATTCCGCCCGCCATCCGGATCCAGCATCAGCCGCCGCGTCCGCTGCCGACCGCCGGTTCGGTTGAACCGACAACCCCGACGCAGACCGGCAGCGCCGACGGCGTCACCGCCACCGCCGGCGCAAATGGGCAAGTCCGGCTGACAGCCGGCAACGTCCCGGGCCAGGTGGCGAGCTTGCTGACCGAGCAGGTCTGGATCTCCTGCTTCCGCCTCACCCGCGAATACGGCATCTTCACCGTCCGCGGCGACGGGACCAGCGGAAGGTTCGCCAACTCAATCGGGCTCACCCTCAATAACGTCGGCCGTCCCCTCGACGGCTGTGAGATCGACACCGGACGCGGCCACCGCTGGCCCGACAAACTCAACTCGCACAGCCCAATCGAGATCGCCTTCACCGCCAAGGGCCGCGCCTACTTCCAGAACCGCGCCGCCGCCCGCGACCTCGCCCTCTTCGTCCGCTCCGCACGAATGCAGAAGATCCGCAGACAACCCGCCGCGCGACTCCTCCGCAACATGAAAGCCGCCTACGGGCCTGCCCTCGCCCGCAGCCACATTCACTACACCCTCACCCCGACCGGCATCACCTTCAGCGAAACCGCCAACACCGGACACACCTTCCGCGTCACCATCAAACACGGCCACATCGCACACAGCAATGTCGCCCCGTACGCCAAGGTCTTCTGAACAGCAACGACTTCGCGCCGACTAGCCGAGGATGTGACAGCAGTCTCTCAGCGGGTTGCTGCTGGACTCGCAAGGTCAGACGCCGAGAACACGCGGGCTGCAACTGTTTCACTCGTTGCCAGCACCGGCCCTGACGCCCAGTCGCGCCGGGCAAGGGAGTGTCCGATCCTCTGTGTAGGCATGACCGAAAGAGGAGCGTCATGTCTACGAAGGCCAAGACCGAGACTGACCCTGATCGAGAGCGCCGGCGGGGCGCGGAGCGAGCCCGGAGGGCGAGCGCAGCGACCTGCCGGCGCTGCGCCGCTCGAGATCCCGGACGCGGTCCGCGACCGTCTCGCCGATGAGGTGATCGACGAGCTGCTCGCGGGCGCTCGGACCGAGGAGGAGATCGTCGGTCCGGGCGGTGTGCTCGCGCAGTTGACGAAGCGGCTGGTGGAGCGGGCGCTGTCGGCGGAGTTGACCGAGCATCTCGGTTACGAGCCGCATCAGGAGCCGCCTGGCGGGACCGGCAACACCCGTAACGGCTCGACGGCGAAGACGCTTGCGACCGAGCACGGGCCGGTGCGGATCGAGACGCCGCGGGACCGCAACGGCAGCTTCGAGCCGCAGATCGTCCGGAAGGGCCAGCGGCGCTTCGAGGGGTTCGACGACAAGATCCTCGCGCTCTACTCGCGCGGGCTGTCGACGCGCGACATCGAGGCGCACCTGGCCGAGATCTACGGGGTCAAGGTCGGCCGCGACCTGATCAGCCGCGTCACCGACGCGGTGATGGACGACGTCCGTGAGTGGCAGCAGCGGCCGCTGGATGACGTCTACCCGGTCGTCTTCCTCGACGCGCTCGTGCTGAAGATCCGCGAGGGCGGGACGGTGCAGCGCAGGGCCTGCTACCTCGCCTTGGGCGTCACGGTCGAGGGCGACCGCGACGTGCTCGGGATGTGGTTCCAGGAGACGGAGGGCGCGAAGTTCTGGATGCAGGTCCTCTCCGAGCTCAAGCAGCGCGGCGTCGCCGACATCCTGCTCTGCTGCGTCGACGGGTTGAAGGGCTTCCCGGAGGCGATCGAGGCGATCTACCCGCAGACGGTCGTGCAGACGTGCGTGGTGCATCTGATCCGGCACAGCCTCAAGTACGTGCCGCGCCGGGAGCGCGAGCAGGTCGCGCGCGACCTGAAGCCGATCTACACCGCCGTCGACGCCGACGCCGCCCAGGCCGCGCTCGAGGCGTTCGACGACAAGTGGGGGACGCGCTTCCCGGTGATCACGCAGGCGTGGCTGAACGCCTGGGAGTACGTGACGCCGTTTCTCGCGTTTCCGCCCGAGCTGCGTCGAGTGGTCTATACGACGAACGCGATCGAAGCGCTTGAACCGGCAGCTGCGCAAAGCGATCAAGACGAAAGGACACTTCCCCAACGAGGAGGCCGCCCGCAAGCTCATCTATCTCGCGATCACCAACGCCGTGCCGGCGTGGACGCGAACGCGGAACTGGACGACAGCCCTGCTCGCGTTCAAGATCCACTTCGGCGACCGACTACCCGAGTGAACCGCCTACACAGAAATTCGGACGCCCTCTCCTTTCGCCGGAGAACCCGGCGATCAAAGTCTCCGTCAAAGCCGGGACGGCTCAGTTCAGTCGGACGCTGTCGTGCATCCGGGTGTCAGTTGGGTCGTTGGCGTGGTGGAGTGAGGGGTGTTTTCGAGTCCGGCGTGGAGGAGGGCTTTGGCTGCCCAGCGTAGGACTGCGAGGGCTTCGTCGTCGGCGAGTCCGCAGACGTCTTTCATGATCACGACCGAGTCGATTCCGATCGTTAGTGCGAGAGCGGCTCGGAGGCGGTGTTTCTGTTCTTCGGGTAGCTCGTGCAGTGGCATGAGCACCTTGTCGAGCCAGGCCATGCGACGGCCTTCACGGACGGGGACGCGATGCTCGCCACCGTTGCGGTTTGTTCGGAGCCAGGTGTCGAGGTTCACCCAGAGTCCTCTGCGCATGTCTGCTTCCTCGGCGAGCACGAGCTGGTCGAACGTGTCGAGGAGAACGAGCAGCCGTTTCTCGACGTCATCGGTGTTGAGGTCGTCGAGCACCGCGTCTGTTCGGGCGGCGGCGGGGATGAGATCTTGGAGCTCCACGAGCAGCGTCTCCTGCGTGGGGAAGTAGCGGTAGGCGGTAGCTCGCGAAACTCCGGCCGCCTCGGCTGCGCTGGCGATTGTCGGCACCTGACCTTGGCTTTCGAGGCGCTCTGCCGCTGCGACGATCGCTGACCGGGTGCGGGCTTTCTGCTTTGCCCGGGGTCCGCTTGACGCACGCTCACAACAGACGTACTATACAATTCTCGTTATGAGATAAATCTCGTAAGATGACAAGTCTAGGAGGGAGCGACGAGATGGGCCTCACGCACGAGCAGATGGACGCCCAGGTCAACGAGCACTTCATGTACGAGGCGACAGACGACATCGACGGTGTCGTCGCGAGCTTCACCGATAGCGAAGGGCTGTCGCATGAGGCGTTGCCCTCGCCCGTCGGCCATCTCGACAGCCTGCCGCAGGTACGCGCTTACTATGAGATGCTGTTTCCGTCCGTCAGCGGCGAGAGCGTCACGCCAATCCGCCGCCTCTACGGCGATCACTTCCTCGTCGACGAGACACTATGGACCGGGCAAGTCGTCGACGGTCACTGGTGCCTCTGCGACGGCAAGAGCGGCCCGGCGAGCTTCCGCATCCTCCACGTCTTCGAATTCGCCCACAGCGGCAAGCTCAAAAGCGAACAGGTCTGGTTCGACCTCGCCGCCATCCAACGCCAACTCGCCTGACTCGTTTGTGCGACCCCAATCTCCGGTTCATAGGTGGGACGCGGCGCCTCTACGGCTCGCCAGTGCGCACCTGTTTCCCGATGGTCGCGGCTGGGGGGATGTTGTGGTTGAGCGAGAAGACGTTGTCGGGGTCGTAGGTGTTCTTGACCGCGACGAGACGCGCGAATTTCTTCTCTCCGTAGGACAACCGTAGTCGTGCCGCTCCCTCGTCTTCGGTGAGGAAGTTCGGCGGGGCGGTGCCGACCGACCATGGGCGCATGGCGTCCATGAACGCCCGTCCCCATGAGATGCGTTGGGCCTGCTCGTCGCGGTTCCACCACATCGCGAGGCAGAAGTAGAACCAGTTGACGTCGGGGGTGTTCAGCGCCATCGCGTCCCGGTTGATGCGAGAGCACGCACCGCCGAGGGGGCAGAGGACGATCTCAGTTAGGGGCGATGTTGCCTGCTCGGCGCTTGCGAGCATCGCGTCGATCGCCTCGTCCGGTAGCTCGCGAAGGTAGTCGGTCTTCGCGTACTCGCTGATCCCCCACGGGTGTCCACCGTCGATCAGCCGTTGCACGGCGACGTACGGCATGGGCTGCGCGAGTGTCAGCCACGGCTCGCCCCATTCGAGCAGCGGCCGGAACGCGCTCTCACCGTCTGCGGGGTCGCCGACATAGATCAGGATGAGGCCGCAGGCCGGTTGCCCGCGGGCATGCTCGGGAACGAACTCCTCCGGCGGCGCGGTGAGGAGTGCGAAGGCGCCACCGACCGCGTCGGGAGCTTGCTCCATGAAGTCGCGATAGAAACGGGCTAGCTCGCGCGCGGCGGCGCGCGGGTGGAGGATGATGCCGGCGAAGACAAGCGGCCCGACCGGGTGGAGGCGGAACTCGAACTGGGTCACGACGCCGAAGTTGCCGCCGCCGCCCTTCAGTGCCCAGAAGAGGTCGACGTTCTGCTCGGCACTCGCTCGGAGGATCGCTCCGTCTGCGGTGACGCATTCGGCCGAGACGAGGCTCGCGCACGTGACCCCGTACGCGCGCTCGAGCCAGCCGGAGCCGCTTCCGAGGGTTAGCCCCGCGATTCCCGTGTGGCTGATCCGTCCGCCGGTGACGGCTAGCCCGTGCTGTTGCGTCGCCGCGTCGAGCTCGCTCCAGGTGAGGCCGGCGCCGAAGCGGCCCGACCGGCCGGCGACGTCGATCTCGATGCTCTTCATCGGTCCGGTGTCGATGACGAGCCCTCCGTCGCAGCTCGAATGACCCGGCGTGGAGTGGCCGCCGCCTCGCACCGCCACGATCAGGCGGCGCTCGCGTGCGTGAAGAAGCGCCGCGCGGACGTCCTCTGCGTCGGTGCAGCGCGCGATCAGGGCGGGGTGCTTGTCGTGCACGCCGTTGTAGAGCTTGCGTGCCTCGTCGTAGCCGGGGTGTTTCGGGTCGATCAGCTCGCCGGCAAACGCTGGTCCCAGCACTCCCGTCGCTGCGCTCGCTGCCATCGCTCCAATGATGCGCCTGCCCTGAAGGGCCCCGCCACCGGGGGTACCCCCGAAACATTCGGGGTCACGCCGAGCACGGATAATCCGCACATCCGCTCAGTAGCCGAACCCTCGCTCCGCGACCGTGAGCGCGAACTCCGGGCCGTCGACGCGTGGCTCGAGCGACTGCCTCTCGGTGACGGCGTTCTCGGCCTGGTGCTCGGCCCCGCCGGGATCGGTAAGACCCGGTTCCTCGCGGCCGTCGCCGAGCGCGCGCGTGACGCGGGGATCGACGTCCTCACGGCGACCGGCGCCGAGCTCGAGCGTGGGCTGACGTTCGGAGGAGTGAGCCAGCTCTTCGAGTCGCGGCTGAGGGGGGTCTCGCCGGAGCAGCGTGCCGTCCTCCTCGAGGGCGCAGCCCGGCTCGGAGGCGAGTTGCTCGGCTTCGGCGACCGGCCGTCGGTCGGCGGCACGGGCGACAGAATGGCCGCGCTCCATGGCCTCTACTGGTTGTGCGCGAACCTCGCGGCAAACTCGCCGCTCGCCTTGCTCGTCGATGATGCGCACTGGTTGGACGAGCAGTCGCTCGCCTGGCTCGAGTATCTCTCGAGACGCCTGGATGGGCTCCCAATCCTGATCGTAGCGGCGACGCGGCCAGAGGAGCCTTTTCGCCACCGGCTGACAATCGCCGCGACCGCCACTAGAGGCGAGCTGATCGAGCTGCACCCTCTCTCCGGCGATGCGGTGCGCGAACTCCTCGATGCCTCCCTTGAAGAGTCGGCGGATCCGCAGTTCGAGTACGCGTTCGAGACCGCGACCCGCGGCAATCCCTTCCTCGTCCACGAGCTGCTACGAACGATCCGCCAGGAACGCCTCCCGACCGATGCGAGCGGAGCTCCGCTCCTCCGGCGTCTGGGAAGCGACCGGATAGGAACAGCCGTGCTCCTGCGCATGCATCGGTTGTCACCGGCCTCGGTAGAGCTGGCACGGGCCGTCGCGATCCTCGGACGCGGCCGCTCGCTGAGCGTCGCCGCCCGGCTCGCCGACCTCGACGACGCGACCGCCGCGCGTGCGGTCGAGGCCCTGGTCGCAACGGAGCTCCTGGAGCCAGGGCCTGAGCTCCGGTTCCACCACCCTGTCGTCCAGACGTCTGTTTACCAGGACATGCCGGCTCCGGTCCGAGCTCTACGTCACCGGCGGGCTGCGCGCCTGCTCGCCGAGGCCGGCGCCTCAGTATCCGAGGTGGCGAGCCAACTCCTCGAAGCCGAGTCCGCCGGCGACCCGTGGGCCGTCGCAGCGCTCCGCTCGGCGGCAGACGACGCGAGATCCCGCGGTGCCCCGCGTGCCGCGATCATCTTCCTCGAGCGTGCCCTGGCCGAGCTTCCCGCCTCGCGAGATCCGGGGCTGCTGCTGGAGCTCGGCCGTGCCGCCCACGCAGCACTGGAGATACCGACGGCGATCGACGCCCTGAGCGAAGCGCTCCAGATCTCGGACCCCGCCGACCGCGGACGGGCAGCACTCGAGCTCGCCAGAGTGCTACTGCACGCAGGCCGCGGTGAGAACGCCTTCCGGCTGCTCAGATCCGAGCTTGCGGCCTCCCTGCAGATGGACGCCGGCCTGCGCCGGTGGCTGGAGGTCGAGTACATGCTTTATGCCGCTCCGCGCGACGAGGCGTCCTCAACGGCGCGCCGGTTCCGAACGCTCGCCGGTCGCGACGCGGCCGAGCTGGCCGCGCTCGCGATGGCATCGTCGATGGCTGAGACGGCAGACGAGGCCGCGGCACTCGCGCGGCGGGCGCTGAGAGGCGGGATCCTGCTCGGCGCGCAAGAGGCGCAATCGGCCTGGTTTGTTGCCCCGTGGATGCTCCTCCGGGCGGACCGTCTGGATGAAGCGGAGACGGCGGTCGAGGAGGCGCTCGCGCACGCCCGCGCGCGTGGATGGCAGCTCGGCTTCGCTCGCGCCTCGTGGCTCGCAGCCGAGCTCGACTACCGCCGCGGCAACCTCTTCGCCGCCGAAGCGAGCCTCCGCAGCGCCTTCGAGGCGGCGTCGGAGGGTGGCTCGCTCTGGCTCGAGCTGATGTCCGGCGCCTTGCTCGCCCAGGTCCTCGCCGACCGCGGCGAGATCGCCGACGCGGAAAGGACACTCGCAGCGCTCGACATCTCGATGCTCCCGTCACATGAGCGACTGACTCGCCCCGTGCACTACGCGCGAGGATACGTGGGGCTCCTCGGCGGACGTCCGCGTGAAGCAGTCGCAGAGCTGGAGCTCGTGACCGAACGAGCGCACGTCGCGCCGGCGGCCGGGTCGAGGTTCAGCGCCGGCATGGCTGTCCACGCGATCGCGCTCGCGACACTCGGCCGCCTCGACGAGGCGCGCCAAGTGGCCGACGAGGAACTCGCCTGGGCCGAGTCCTGGCGGGCACCCCGACCCATCGGTCTCGCCCTGCGGAGCCGTGCCCACTCCCTCAACGGCCCCGAACGCCTGCACGAACTGCGGCAGGCCGTCTCGATTCTCGAGCAGACACCCGCGCAGCTGGAGCTCGCGCGCGCACTCGCCGACCTCGGCAGGACGCTCGGACGCGAGCATCAGCGGGTCGCAGCACGCATACCGCTGCGGCGCGCGCTCGACCTCGCCCAACGCTGCCGCGCAGACGCCCTCGCCGCACAGCTACGCGACGACCTACACGCCGCCGGGGCCAAGCCACGCCGCGACGCCTCCAGCGGCCGAGACTCCCTCACCGCGAGCGAGACAAGAATCGCCGCGATGGCAGCCGCAGGAATGACGAACACCCAAATCGCACAGGCGCTCTTCGTGACACCCGGAACCGTCGAGAAGCACCTGACGAGCGTCTACGCAAAGCTCGGCATCTCGTCGCGGCGAAACCTCGGCGCCACCCTGAGCAATCACGCCTGATCCGGGGTGTACGAGCTGTGCTGCATCGCGCCGGTATCGAGGGCCCCGCTCGACGGCGACCATGATCATGAACGGCGAACGTCGAAAGCGCCCGGGTAGCCCCCACCGAAAAAAGACGACCGCACGTTGCGACGTGGTCGTTCGATGCCCCGAGCTTGCTCGACTTCGGGGTCAACACACCGGGATCGGGGCGAACGTGGCGTGCAGAATCACCGAGGCAGCTTCAACGCTTGGCCATCGCGAGAAGCTACCTATCGCGGTCGGATGCCGCGGAGATCATCGCCCGAGCTGCGAGCGGGAAGGTTCTATCCGGTCGGACCGGGCGCCACGTCGAAAAGCTGAAGCCGGAACTTGAGGGCGCGATTGATGTAGGACTCGCTGCCAACGTATTCCGAGCCCTCCGGGCCTAGCGAGATGTACGTGCCGTCGAATGTCTTGATGCACACGGTGAAGTCGCCCTGGTCCTCGAAGGTGAACTTCTCCGCATTGCCGATGGAGTCGACAGGGGTATCCGAGCTGAATCCTGCATTCGGTGCGCCACCTCCAACAGCGCTGAGAACCGTGCCGTTGGCTGTCTGCAATGCGTAGGTGCCATCGGACTGTTTCAGCAGCGTCCAGGACAGCTCATCGGTGTTGCCCTCCTCTCTGAACAACACGGCGGTCGGGGGCGAAGCAGGCCAGCCGCCCCCGCCGTTGGCGACCATCCACCCCTGGAAATCAGTTTCGTCGGAGTTGTTGGCGCCGTAGATCAGGATGCCGCAGGTCGACCCCGTGCCAACCTCACTGCCGCAGCGCCACGGGGTGAAGAGCTCCCATGACCTATTCAGGTAGTTGTCCGGCACCGTCGCGTCCGTGTGGATCGTGTCGCCACTGTTGTGGCCGCCGCCTCCGACCGCGGTCAACCAGAAGCCCCTCGTGGTCTGCAAGCCGTATCCGACAAATCCCTCGTCGAGCGGGCCGAGCAGTCTGGTCGGCTTGAAGAGTTCCCAGCTCGCGACGGAGGTCGCGTCCGTGTGGATCGTGTCCGTGGTTCGCCCTCCCGCGTCGACCGCGGTGACGAAGTGGCCGTTGATGGTCTGAAGGGCGTAGAACTCTGATCCTTCTTCGGTCCACAGCCGGAACCATTCCCAGGACCGCGGGATCGTCGCGTCAGTGTGGATTGCATCCGTCGTGTGACCGCCACCGCCGGTCGCGGTGATGAACGTATTTTTGAGCGTGGTAGAGAAAGCGAAATGGCCGTCCAACTGCTGGAGGCCGCCGGGAGGGCGTAGGGGTCCGACGGGTGGGCGAGAAATGGATTCTCCACCACGAGCCGGAACGTTCATTGTCGCCCCCCTAGACGAGATCGCCCGAACGCCACGAATGTAACAGAGGAGGGGGCTTGAGCAATTGCGCGCGGTTAGATCCGCTCCACCGGGATCGGCGCAAACAGGGCCTCGAACGGCACGGCGGAATCAACGTTTGGCCGTTGCCATTCTGTTGCCACGCCCACCGAAACGTTGTCTGCGGAGAAAGCGAAAGGCGCGTATCTGCGCGCCTTTCATGCGATGGAGCTAGGCGGGCTCGAACCGCCGACCTCCTGGGTGCGATCCAGGCGCTCTCCCAACTGAGCTATAGCCCCGCTCGGGGCACAGTTTAGCCAGGGCCGGCGGGAGGCGCCGTCGCGCCGTGGCCCTCGAGGAGCTTGCCGTCACGGATGCGCTTCGCCATCTCGTTCGACTCCGCGCGATAGGTCGAGCCGTCCTCGAACTCGATCACCGGGTATTTCTTCTGACCGCTCAGCGCCTCGAGTTGCGTGCGCTTGCTCGGCCACCACGGACCTGTGACGACCACGTACTCGATGCCTTCGTCGTCGAGCGCCTTCTGCACACGCCAGCACGGATGACCGCCGAGCTTCACCCACATGTTGCCGCACCGATTGAGTTTCACTGCCACGGCGTCACTGTACGCGTCGCCAGCCGCGGCGCGGTTTTACCGCACGCTCACACGGCATTCACGGCTTCTTTCCGTTTCGCGGGAATACGACCTGCACAACGGAAAAGGAGAACGCGATGAAGAAGAAGACCGCGTCGATTCTGACGCTGCTCGCAGTTGGGGCAGTGGCGGCGCTCGTCGTCACCGGGCTCTCGCAGGCTGCGAGCCCGCCCGTCAACCAGTCGCCACCGACGATCTCGGGCACGCCGCAGGTCGGGCAGACCCTGACCGCCGCAGTCGGCACCTGGGGCGGTGCGACACCGATCACGTACACGTACGACTGGCGGCGTTGTGACGAGAACGGCGGAAGCTGCTCGGCGATCAGCGGGGCGACGGACAAGACCTACGCCCTCAAGGCGGTCGACTCGGGCAACACGCTTCGCGTCCGCGTCACCGGCAAGAACAGCGACGGCTCGGACTCGGCGACGTCGGTGCCGACGGCGGTCGTCGCCGCGGCTCCGCCGACGACGAGCGGCGGTTGCCCGACGAGCGGGAGCGGAACGCTCGACATCTCCGCGATCAGTCCGCCCGCACGCCTGAACATCGACGGCCAGCAGGCGTCGCCGACGGTGATCGGGCACTCGGTCGGCGATCTGACGCTCCGCTTCCACGTCTCGGCGTGCAGCGGACGCCCGATCCAGAACGCGCTGGTCTACGCGACGGCTGTGCCGTTCGAGCAGTTCGGCGTCCCGGCCGAGGTGGCGACGGGCTCCGACGGCTGGGCCACCCTGACCCTGCACCGCGCATCCCGCTTCCCGGCCTCCTCGCGCCAGCAGCTGCTGGCCGTGTTCGTGCGGGCGCGCAAGTCGGGCGAGAGCCTGCTCGGCGGCGTCTCGAACCGCCGCTTGGTCTCGTTCCCGGTCAACCTCAGCGACTGACCGGGGCAACCGCGCGCACCGCCGTACGATAGGGCGGTGCGCGCGGTCGTCCTCGATGCCGAAGGGACCGCCCGTCTCGCCCAGCACCCCGAGCCGCTCGGCGAGGGAGCGTTGGTGCACGTCCGCTCCTGCGGGCTCTGCGGCTCCGACGTCGAGAAGCTCGGTCTCGGCGGGCGGGACGGCGCCGTGCTCGGGCACGAGGTCGTCGGTGTGCTCGACGACGGCACTCGCGTGACGGTGATGCACCGGGTCCCGTGCGGAAGCTGCGAGCGCTGTCTCGCCGGGCACGGGTCGACCTGCGCCGAGTTCACCCACCTGCGAATCGACCCGGGCGGCTTCGCCGAGCGGCTCCGTGCCACGCACGTCGTGCCGCTTCCGGCCGCGTTCGGCGAGCTCGACGGCATCTGGGTCGAGCCGCTCGCGTGCATCCTGCGCGCCGCCGACCGGGTGCCGCGCGGCGCCGTGCACGTCGTCGGCTGCGGCGCGATCGGCCAGCTGTGGGTCCAGGTGCTCCGGCGCCGCGGCGACGAGGTCTCCGTTTCGGATCTGCGCGACGACCGGCTGCGGCGCGCGCTCGAGCTCGGCGCGACGGCCGGCGAGGCCGAGGTCGGTGCCGTCGTGCTCACCGCGCACGCCGGCGTCGAGCGGGCACTCGCGACGCTGGCACCCGGCGGGACGCTGCTCGTGTTCGCGTCTCCGGCGGCGGCGTCACTCGATGCGGTCTATCGCAGCGAGCTGCACGTCGTCGGCTCGCGGTCGGCATTGCCCGAGCACTTTGCCGCCGCGATCGAGCTGCTGCCGTCGCTCACGCTGCCGCCCATCGACGTGCTGCCGCTCGACCGCTTCGCGGAAGGCGTCGACCGCTACCGCTCCGGCACGTCGCTGAAGGTCGCGTTCACGCCGTGAAGGCCGCCCGGCTGTACGCGCCCGGCGACCTGCGCGTCGAGGAGGTCCCGCGGCCCGAGCCGGGACCGGGCGACGTGCTCGTCCAGGTGGAGCTGGCGCTCACGGACGGGACCGACCTGAAGACCTTCCGTCGCGGGCATCCGGTGCTCGCCACCGAGTCGCCGGCAGCGTTCGGGCACGAGTTCTGCGGGCTCGTCGACGGACGTCGCGTCGTCGCCGCCAACAGCGCGCCGTGTGGAACGTGTCCCGGCTGCGCGCTCGGCGAGCAGTGCCGCGAGCTCGTCTTCCTCGCCGGCGCGTACGCCGACTGGATCGTCGTGCCGGAGCGCATCGCCGCCGTCAACCTCCACGAGGTGCCCACCGGTCTGGCGCCCGAGGTGGCGGCGATGATCGAGCCGCTCGCATGCTGCCTGCGCGGGATCGAGCGCGCACAGATCGGGGCGGGGAAGACCGTGGCGATTCTCGGCGCCGGGCCGATCGGCCTGATGCTGGCAGCGTGCGTCGCCGACGCCGGTGGCTGGCCGGTGATCGTGGGCGGCCGGGACGAGCGTCGCGCGCTCGTCGATACCTTCGGCGCGGAGCACGGCGACGGGCGCGGCGCCGACGTGGTGATCGAGGCCGCCGGCACGGAGCAGGCGTGGGTCGACGCCGTCGAGCTCGTGCGTCCCGGCGGAACGGTGGTCATGTTCGGCGGGCTGCCGCGCGAGGCCCGTCCGCCGGTCGCTGCCTACCGCCTGCACTACGAGGAGCTGACGATCCGCGGCTCGTTCCACCACACCCCGGCGACGGTCCGCGCGGCGCTCGGCTTCCTGGCGAGTGGCGCCTATCCGTGGGAGCAGCTCGTCACGCATTGCGTGTCGCTCGCCGAGCTGCCGGCGCTGTTCGCCGAGCCGCCGCGCGACCTGCTCAAGGCCGCGGTCATCCCCTGAGAGCTAGCGCCAGGCGATCAGCAGGATCGCGATGCACGCGCAAGCCGCGAAGGCGACGACGATCGCATTCGCGATCAGCGCCCGGTGCAGGGCTCGCGGCACGCGGTCGGGTGACGCCGGCGCGCCGGGCTCGCCCGAGAGGCCGTTCGTGAGCATCCCGACGATCAGCTGGTTCAGGCTCATCTGCTCGGCGTCGGCCCGCTCCGCCAGGGCGGCATGGAGCCCCTTCGGCATCCGCAGCAGGAGACGCCCGCTGTGCGAGGCGTCGGCCTGCGCCATCGACTCGGCGCTGCGGCGCAGCTTCCCGCGTGGCACCTGACGTGCTGGGGTCGCCATCTCACCGAGCGTAGCGGCTGTGCTCCTCCACTTCCAGCCGACGGCGCATCTTGGCCATCGCCAAGGCGAGCAGGCGCGAGACCTGGGACTGCGAGATTCCGAGCGCTGAGGCCACTTCGGCCTGGGTGCAGTCGCAGAAGAAGCGCAGCAGCACGATCTGCCGCTCGCGGGTGTCGAGGGCCCGCGACGCGCGGCTGACGAGGGTGCGGG
Organism: uncultured Thermoleophilia bacterium; assembly: GCA_963742605.1. Classification (GTDB taxonomy): domain Bacteria; phylum Actinomycetota; class Thermoleophilia; order Gaiellales; family Gaiellaceae; genus PALSA-600. The sequence continues at coordinate 32,777 of CAVUNA010000016.1, forward strand.
CGAGGGTGACCGCGTCCAGGTCGAGGGCGTCCGGGTCGCTGTCGACCTCGAGCAGTTCGAGCGGCCGGCGGGCGGTCGCCGCGCGGGGGTCGGGGCCTCGGCCCACAACGCCGGGCGGCGCCCGGCGCGCCTCGGCCTCCTCCGCCTGCACGCGCCTCGGGACGCGCACGACTGCGGCGCGGTCGCGCAGATGGCGCCGCAACTCGCCCTCGACGCAGCGCGCCAGATACGCCTGCAGCGTCAGGCGCCGGGCCGGATCGCGGCGGTCGATCGCGCGTACGAGCGCGAGCGCCCCGACCTGCTCGAGGTCCTCGCGCGCCTCGCCCGATTGCGAGAACCGGCTCGCCACGTCATGGACGAGTGGCAGGTTCGCTTCGATCAGGAGCCGCCGCGTCTCGTCTGTCCAGGCAGGTGAAACAGCTGCCATGCCTCGATCGTATCCGTTCGGATCGATTTGCGAAAGATTCGAGTTGGAATTTCTTGCATAGATCTCATTCACTTGGGGTAGATGACACTTTGGATGCGCGGCACATCGAGCTCACGTCGCCAGGCGGTCATCATCGGCGCGGTCCTGGCCGCCGCCGTCGCAGTGCCCAAGGCGCTCGCCGGCGACCCGGTCACGGTGCCCGTTGACGGTGCTGCCCTGGCTGCAGTTGCGATCTCGGCGTCGACGCCGGTCGTCCCTCAGGCCCCGTCGGTGCCGTACGTGCCCGAAACCGGTGCAGTATCGCCGGTTTCGCCGGTGATACCACCACCGGTATCGCCGCCGCCGCCACCGCTTCCTCCCACGCCAGGCTCCCCGGCGGGTACGCCGCAGTCCCTTGCCGGGGAGCCCGCTGGCGGCGGCGTCGCCCCAGTCTGGGACGGCACACCGCCGGCTGCGCCGTCCGTCGGGAAAACGCCCCCGAGCATTTCGAGTGGTATTACGGATAGACACCCCGTGATACTGCACAAAAAGACACCACAGAAGTCTTTGCAGAACCGTCCAGAGGCATGCTCGCACAATGCGAGCTGCAAGGCGCCCGAGCCCTACCCGTGGAGAGTCGCCGCAACATCCGTCCGCGGGAGGGCGCGCGAGCTTCCGTCGCTGGGGGTCACGGCGGCGGAGCTCGCGCGCGGGCGATCGGCGGACAACAACGACAAGCCGCGGCCGACGAAACCGGCTCGTCAGGAAGGGGACGCGGGCAGCGCCCCGTCGCCGTTGATCCCCGAGCCGCCCGGGCGCTCGCCCGAGGCGCCGCCTCCCTCGGCTCTCACCTCTCCCTCCTCGGGTGCGCACGGCACCGGCAGCTTCACGGTCTCCGCCTCCGTGACTGCGTTCGGTGTCGCAGCCGCCCGTGCTCCCACGACCGCCGCACCAAGCACGTCGGTCCCGCTGCGGCGTCGTGAGAGCGACAAACGACTCGATCGGCCCGGCTGAGGCGCGCCAGCGCGCCGAGACCGATTCGGCTGCGGTGACGACCGCGGCCCCAATGACCGATCGAATCGAAGGAGGATCGAATGCGCAAGTTGATCGTTGCGCTTGGGATGACGACAGCCGTCTGTTTGAGCTCGGCTGCCGTCGCCTTCGCCGACGGCGCCCCGCCGCCCACACAGGCAGCGACGCAGTCGGCGACGACAGCTCAGCAAGCCGCTGCGCTGTCGAGCGCTCAGCAGGTCCAGCCGCAGAACGTCAACGTCTCGATCCGGATCAACAGTCCGGGCGACGACGGTGATGTGACGCAGACGAACAGCGTCGGGTCGACGGCGAATGCCGGCAACCAGGCGTCGACGTCGCAGTCGGCGAATCAGTCGCCGTCCGGCGGCGCTGCGCCGTGGTGGCCGTTCAACCCGCCGGTTCCGACCCGCGGCTCCGGCCCGGGCCCGTGGGCCCAGCCGTCGGCTGCTCCCGCACCGGCAGCCCCGTCGACGACGCAGGCGAACACCGCCGGCTCGACGGCGAACTCCGGGAACGACGCGGGAACGCGGCAGGGCTCCAACCAGTCGCAGGGCTCGTCCTGCGGGTGCGACGGCTCGAACGGTGGCGTGCAGAGCGTCAACCAGCAGGCCGGCACCGAGCAGAACGCGCTCGCGGCCTCGAAGGCCGTCCAGGTCGATCCGAAGAACGAGAACGTCTCGATCCGGATCAACAGCCCTGGCAACGATGGAAACGTCACCCAGACCAACTCGGTGACCTCGACCGCCAACGCCGGCAACGCTGCCTCGACGGAGCAGCATGCGTCGCAGGGCCAGGCGGGCGAGCAGTGTGGTTGCAACACGGGCCCCGTGTCCCGTGGTTCACAGCCGAACGCGGCGACGCAGCCGCAGGCCGGCGACCAGCCCGAGAGCAGCTACCCCGCGACGGACTCGGCCGCCGCGCCCGCCAGCTCTTCGGCACCCAGCGTTCAGTCGGTCGGCCAGACCGCCGGCACCGAGCAGACGGCGATCGCCGGTTCCGCGGCGATCCAGAAGGGCGCCTCGAACGCCAACTACCCGATCCGCATCTCGAGCGGCGGCAACAGTGGCGACGTGACGCAGTCGAACACCGTCAGCTCGCAGGCGAACGCAGGGAACGACGCGAGGACGCATCAGCGGGCGAACCAGTCCGGCGGCTCCTCGTGTGGTTGTGGTGGTACCGGCATCCAGGCAGCGGATCAGCAGGCGGGGACCGCGCAGGGCGCTCTGGCATTGTCGGGTGCGATCCAGCAGTTCGGCGACGGCAAGCCGTCCCGCTGCGGGTGTGATGGTGGTGACGGTGGGTCCGGTAACACGGCCTCGCCGGTGCGCGTGGGGAGCCCGGGGACCGACGGGAACCTGACGCAGACCAACTCCGTGGACTCGCAGGCGAATGCCGGGAACAAGGCACGCACCGGCCAGAACGCCTCGCAGTACGCGGGCGGCGGTCATGGGTTGCAGATCCAGGCGCTCGGCCAGCAGGCCGGCACGCTGCAGGGTGCAGCCGCCGGGTCGCTCGCCGCGCAGTTCGGCGCTTCGAACGCCTCCTCGCCGGTCCGGGTGTGGAGCCCGGGCGGTGGCGGGTCCGTCTCGCAGACGAACAGCGCGTCGTCGGCGGCCAACGCCGGCAACGACGCCCGGACCTGGCAGGACGCGAACCAGGCGATCGGTGGCAAGCGGATCGCGTGTGAGTGCTACACGCTGCCGATCCAGGCAATCGGCCAGACGGCGTGGACCGCGCAGCTCGGTCTCGCCGGGTCGGGTGCCTTCCAGATCGACCCGAAGAACAGCTCGTCGCCGGTCCGCGTCTCGTCGCCTGATCGTGGCGGCAAGTGGGGCGACGGCAAGTCGATCGGGCCGCAGGATCCCGGCAACGGCTGGGATGGACCGGTCATGACCCCGGACGAGTCGGCGTCACAGCTGAGCTGATGCCGGCTGATGGTTGGGGGAGGCCCTCGGGCCTTCCCCAACCCCGGCCTTGGCGGTGCTCGAGTGCGAGGAGTAGTCTGCGCGGTGGAGAGGAAAGTCGCAAAGAGCGAGGTTCGAATGAGGGGGCGGCCTGCACGTGAGCTCCTGCGGCAATCCGCACCGCTGATCGCGGTGGCGGCGGTGCTCGTCGTGGCGCCGGCTGCCGCGGGCGCCGGCCCGCAACCGGATCGGCCCCCGTCGACTTCGGCCACGTTGGCTCCCGACCCGGTGCCAGGCACCGCCCCGGCGGCGGCACGCGCGCCGGTGACGGCGCCGACGAGCTCCGGTCACGTCGACGTCGCGCCGGCTCGGGCTCCGGCGAAGCCGGTCGTCCCCGCCAAGGTGACGCACAAATCCGCGCCCGTCCGTCGGGTGCACCGGCCGGCACCCGCGCGTGTCTCGCGGTACGTGCTGCCGCGGATCGCACTGCCCGCCCTGATCGCCGGCGATCCGGTGCGCGCGCCGCGCGACCTCGATGCGATCCTCGCCGGCGTTGCGCTGCTGCTCGCCGCCGTGACCGCGGGGTCGGGCGCACGGCTCGTCTCGATCTGGAACCGGAGGGCTGAAACAGCATGAGGCGCGTCGCGTTCGCTCTCGTCCTCGCGCTGGCGATCGTCGCCGCGCCGTCGGCCGGCGGCGCCGGCTCGCCGATCAGCTACTCGATCACGTCGGGAACGCCCGGGGACAACGGCTGGTACGTCAGCCCGGTCACGGTGCACATCAGCGTCGACAACACCGTGACGAACTCGGACTGCCCGGTCGCGAAGACCTTCAACACGAGCAGCGACTCGCTCAACTGCAGTGCGACCGACAATCAGGGTGGGACGTGGCAGCTCTCGCTGCAGTTCAAGATCGACTCGACCCCGCCGACCGTCACCTCGGCTTCGGTCGACCGGCCGGCCGACTCGAACGGCTGGTACAACCACCCGCTCACGATCACGTTCAACGGGTCGGACGCGGGCTCGGGGATCGCGTCGTGCACGAGCGTCACGTACGGCGGGCCGGACTCGGCCTCCGCGACGGTGGGCGGTGTGTGCAAGGACGTCGCCGGTAACACGAGCAGCGCGGGGGCGTTCGCCGTGAAGTACGACGCGACAGCGCCGACGGTGACCGCGACGCCGGCGCGCGCGCCCGACGCCGACGGCTGGTACTCGCACCCGGTGCAGGTCACGTTCGCCGGGACGGACTCGGGGTCGGGCATCGCGTCGTGCACGGCTCCGGTCACGTACTCGGCGCCGGACAGCGCGTCCGCAGCGGCGGCCGGCTCGTGCACCGACCAGGCCGGCAACAAAGGAACGGCGTCGTCGACGTTCCACTACGACTCGACCGGGCCGAAGGTGACGGTCGACCTGGCGCGCAAGCCGGACGCGAACGGCTGGTACACGAAGCCGGTGGTGGCGAAGTTCAGCGGGACGGACTCGGTGTCGGGGATTGCATCGTGCGCGCCGGCAGAGACGTTCAAGGGCCCGGACGGCTCGGACGACAAGGTGACCGGCACCTGCCGTGACAATGCCGGCAACACGGCGAGCGGGAGCGCCGATCTCCGCTACGACGGCTCCGGGCCGCGGCTCGCCAAGGTCGCGGCTGCGATCGGCGACCGGAGTGCGAAGCTCAGCTGGCAGCGGCCGGCCGATCTGAAGACGGTCGAGGTCGTGCGCCGTCCCGGGCGTGGGTCGGCTGCGTCCTCGGTCGTGTACCGCGGCAGCGGAACCGGCTTCCAGGACACGAACCTACGGGTCGGCGTTGCCTATCGCTACACGCTGACGAGCAAGGACGCCGCCGGGAACACCGCCTCGGTGTCGCTGACGGCGACGCCGCGCGCGCTGTATGCGCCGACCGCGGGCGCCAAGGTCGGCGCGGGGGCGGTGAAGCTCGCGTGGGTCGCCACGCCGGGCGCGCGCTACTACAACGTGCAGCTGTTCCGGGGCGGCAAGAAGATCCTCAGCATCTGGCCGCTGACCGCCGCGCAACGGGTGCCGCGGCAGTGGGAGTACGGCGGCAAGAAGTACACGCTCAGCGGAGGGACGTACCACTGGTACGTGTGGCCCGGCATCGGCGCGCGCACTGCGTCGCGTTACGGCGCCATGCTCGGCGGCAGCACGTTCGTCGTGCGCTGAGCCGGACCGGTCTGCGCAGGCCGTGGCCCGTTGCCAGGCAAGGGTTACGACTTCGTAACGGCCCTACAGGTACGCGTGGCCGGGATCGGCGCGCCGACCGCGTTGCGCTGCGGCGCGCAGTATGTTCGTCGTGCGCTGATTGGACGGGTCTGCGCGGGCCGTGGCCCGTTGCCAGGCAAGGGTTACAAGCGTGTTACGCGTTCTCCACAGACTCAGACCGCGAACAGCGTGAGCTCGGCCTCGCGCTCTCCGCGCAGCAGCTCGAGGTCGACCTCGACGCAGCCGATCCCGCGCGTCTCCGCGAGCGCGACCGCCTGCGGCTTGATCGACTGCGCCGCGAGGATGCCGCGACAGGCGGCCCGTGCGGGGTCGACGCGGATGCAGTCGAGGTAGCGCGACAGCTGCTCGACGGCGTCGATCGTCCCGATCCGCTTGATCTCGACCGCCACCCAGCCGTCGTCGGCGGCGCGGCACATCAGGTCGACCGGCCCGACGTCGGTCGGCCACTCGCGCGTGACGAGACGCAGTCCTTCCTCGATCTGCACCGGCTGGTCGGCGAGCAGCAACTGCAGGTCGCGCTCGACACCGTCCTTCTGCAGGCCGGCGGCCTCGCCCATGTCGTGCGTCACGTCGGAGAGCACCTCGAGCAGCCGGATCTCGAGCCGGTCCTCGGATCGACCCGCACGCTTGCGGACGACGATCGTGTCGTCACCCTGCTCGAGCACGGTGGGCGGCGTCATCCAGTTGAGCGGCTTGTAGCCGCCTGCATCCGCGTGGACGAGAACCGAACCGTCGTCCTTCAGCATCAG
>CAVUNA010000017.1:0-13075 GCA_963742605.1 uncultured Thermoleophilia bacterium
CGTTCTGCTCGCGCTCGCCGCCGCGCTCAGCGCTTCTGCGTTCGGCGCGCGTGATGCGACCAACCCAGTGATCGTCTTGAAGACATCGTCGTTCGGGACGATTCTCGCGACCCAGGGTCACCTTGCTCTGTATACGTGGAACAAGGAGAAGGGTTTGAAGGTGAAGTGCACCGGCGCGTGCGCGAAGACGTGGCCGCCGCTGACGATCCCGCACGGGACGATGGCGCCCAAGCACATCGCGGGGGCGATGGGAACGTTCGGTGACGTCATGCGGCCGGATGGGACGACGCAGGTCACCTACAACGGCCACGCTCTCTACCGCTTCCACGGCGACACGTCGACCAAGATCCTTTGCAACGGCGTCGACGGCTGGTACGTCGTCAAGGTGCACTAGCCGCGTTGGAGCCTCGCGAGACCCGTCTCTACGGCCGTCGCGCCTTTCTGGGCGTGACGGCCGTCGGTCTCTCGTCACTTGTCTGGGGGCGTTCGGCCTGGCAGTCGGTTTCGGGTCTCACACATCCGTTCGTCGATGCCCTGCCGTCCGGGATCGTTCCGTCCGGCTGGCGGATCTATACGGTCGCCTCGTCGATGCCGCGGTTCGACCCGGCAACGTGGCGGCTTCGAATCGACGGTCTCGTCGCTCGGCCGCAGACGATCGACTACGAGCAGTTGCATGCCCTGCCGGCGGCCGAGCAGGTCTCGACGTTCCATTGCGTGACCGGCTGGACGGTCAGCAACGTGCACTGGCGTGGCGTGCGGTTCGCCGATCTGCTCGCTGCGGCCGGCCCTCTTCCTGAGGCCGCCGTCCTGACGTTCACGTCGGCCGAGAAGCCGTACGTCGACACGCTGACGCTCGCGCAGGCTCATTTGCCCGACGTGATGCTCGCCTACGAGATGGACGGCCGGCCACTGCCGCGTCCACACGGCTCGCCGGTACGCGTCGTGATTCCGGACATGTACGGCTACAAGGGCGTCAAGTGGGTCGAGCGGATCACGGTCGGCGCCCACGCCGAACCCGGTTACTGGGAGCAGCGTGGCTACGACGCCGACGCCTGGGTGGGTCGTTCGAATGGCTTCTGACGACGTCTACATCGAGCGGTTCACACCCAGCGAGCGAGCTGTGCACTGGGTGCATGCGACGGCGTTCTTCGGGCTCCTCGCCACCGGTCTGGTGCTGTACGTACCGCGGCTCAGCATCCTGATCGGGCGGCGCCCGCTCGTGAAGAACCTCCATGTCTATACGGCGGTCGCCTGGATCGCCGCGCTCCTGTTCATCGTCGTGCTCGGAGACCGGCGCCGGTTGCGCCAAACATTGCGAGAACTCGACGAATTCGACGCCGACGACCTGTTGTGGCTGCGCCGGCAGCCGGCGCCACAGGGCCGGTTCAATGCCGGCCAGAAAGTGAACGCCGTCCTCACCGGTGCGTTCGCTCTACTCTTCGTGGTGTCGGGATCGCTGCTGTGGCTGGGAGAGCGCGATCACCGGTTCCAGTTTGCGAGCACGATCTTGCTGCACGACTGGCTCATGTACATCTCGCTGATCTTGCTCGTTGGCCATTTGTACCTGGCGCTCATCTATCCGACGACCCGCCATTCCCTGCGCGGGATGACACTCGGCTCGGTCCGACGCGACTGGGCCGAGCGGCACCATGTCAAATGGGCTGCTCAGCGGCGACAATGAGGCAGATGACAACCGTCCTCGTTGTCGACGACGAGCCAATCGTGCGCGACGTCGTCGTTCGCTACCTGCAGCGAGACGGCTTCGACACGCTCGAGGCCGCCGACGGCGACGCGGCCCGTACGATCATCGAGAGCGGCGCTCCCGACCTCGTTGTGCTGGACGTGATGCTGCCCGGCACCGACGGGCTCGCGCTCTGCCGCTGGATCCGCACCGACAGTGCGCTCCCCGTGATCATGGTGACAGCTCGCGGCGAGGCCGCAGACCGGATCGTCGGCCTCGAACTCGGCGCCGACGATTACGTCACCAAACCGTTCTCGCCACGGGAACTCGCGATTCGTGTGCGCAACGTCCTGAAGCGCGCGGACTCGCCCCCGAGTGCCGCAGCCGCACGAACAATGAGCTTCGACACGTTGACGATCGACGGCAAGGCTCGCGAGGTCACGTTGGAGGGACAGCTCGTGCGGCTCACAGGCAAAGAGTTCGACCTCTTGTTCTTCCTCGCCTCCAACCCGCGCGAGGTGTTCTCGCGCAAGCAGCTGATGGATCGCGTTTGGGGCTACGAGGCCGCCTTCGACACCGGAACGGTCACGGTTCACATCAGGCGGCTGCGCTCGAAAATCGAGCGCGATCCATCACAGCCACGCCGCCTCGAGACACTCTGGGGTGTCGGCTACAGGTTCGTGCCGTGATCCACCTGGCCCTGGCCGTCGCGGCGTCCACCCTGATCCTGGGGGTGCTCGGCGCGATCGCCTTGCGGCGCCTCTCGGCGGTTCGGTACCAGCTTGCAGCGTTCGGGCTGCTCGCCGTGGTACTGCCGCTGGCTGCCGTGTTGCTGTCGGGCTGGGTCATGTTCCACATGGGCGCCGACGTGAAGATCCTCGCGGTAGCTGCCGGCGCAGCCGCAAGTGCGGTTGCCGTCGCTCTCGTACTGGCCGCGTCGATCACCGGTCGCCTTGAGAACCTGAGCGCGGCATCGGACCAACTAGCCGAAGGCGACTTGACCGTGCGTGCTCCAACCGACGGCCCGCGCGAACTCGCCAAGCTCGGACGCTCGTTCAACGCGATGGCATCGGAGCTCGAGAGCCTGTTCGACGCCCGCCGCGAGCTCATCGCCGCCGCAAGCCACGATCTCCGAACACCCGTCGCGTCGATCACGGCGATGCTCGAAGCGATCCAAGACGGCCTCGCCCAGCCCGACGAATACCTCGGCCCACTGCAGGAGCACGCCCGACGGCTCGGGACCCTCGTCGACGACCTGTTCGAGCTCGCGAGAATCGACGCCGGGGCTCTCTCGCACGAACTGCAAGTCGTCGCCGTCGCCCCCCTCGTCGATTCCTGTGTACGCGGCGTCCAAGCCGAAGCGCGCGCACGGAGGGTCACGCTCGACCAGCGGCTCGCAGACGCACCTCCCGTCCGCTGTGCGCCCGACCAAGTCGAGCGCGTCTTGCTCAACCTGCTCAAGAACGCGCTGCAACACACCCCCTCCGACGGAGCGATCGCGGTCATGCTCTCAGCCGACGACAGCCACATCACCGTCAGCGTCGAGGACACGGGCATCGGACTCACCCCTGAAGCCGCCCGCCGCATGTTCGACCGGTTCTGGCGCAGCGACCCGGCCCGAAGCGGAGGCACAGGGCTCGGCCTCGCCATCGCCCGCGGCCTCGTCGAGGCGCAGGGCGGCCGCATCTGGGCAGAAGGCGCCACAACCGGCGGCGCCCGCGTCTCCTTCACACTGCCGCTCGCCTAGAACGGCCGCCGGGCCAGGCGACGCCGCTGTAGCGCTCGATGACAGGGCCGGCCGGTGGTGGGGTGGCGCTGAAGAGGTCTCACGTTCGCTCTCGGGGCGGTGCTCGCGCTGTCGATCATGCTCGTCCGCCGGAACGTGCCCGAGAGCCCGCGTTGGCTCTTCATCCACGGCCGAGACGACGAGGCCGAGCGCATTGTGCGCGACATCGAGGAAGAGGTTGAGCGCGAGTCGGACGAGGAACTCGAGGAGGTACACGACACGATCAAGGTCCGCCAGCGGGAGTCGATCCCGTTCCGCACGATCGGGAAGACCGCATTCAAGCTCTACCCGCAGCGGGCTGTCCTCGGTCTCGCACTGTTCGTCGGCCAGGCATTCCTCTACAACGGCGTCACGTTCAATCTCGGCGACCTGTTCAGCACCTTCTACGGCGTCTCGTCCTCGTATGTGCCGGTTTTCATCATCGTGTTCGCGATCGGCAACCTGCTCGGGCCGCTGCTCCTTGGACGGCTGTTCGACACGGTCGGCCGGGTGCCGATGATCACAGTCTCGTATCTCGGCTCGGCCGCGATCGCAGCCGTGCTCGCGTTCCTCTTCGCCGGCGGCGCCCTCGACTCGCCCTGGGCGTTCGAAGCCTTCATCTTCGCAACGTTCTTCCTCGCGTCTGCCGGAGCGAGCGCTGCGTATCTGACCGTCAGCGAGATCTTCCCGATGGAGACTCGCGCGCTCGCGATCGCGTTCTTCTACGCCGTCGGCACCGGTCTCGGAGGAATCGTCGGACCGTTGCTCTTCGGACATCTAATCGCAACGAACGACCGCAACATGGTTAGCCTCGCCTTCCTGATCGGCGCCGGCGTGATGGCGCTCGGCGGCGTCGCAGAGCTCTTCCTCGGCGTGCGCGCGGAGAACACCCAGCTCGAAGACATCGCCAAGCCGCTCACGGCCGAAGAGGCGGAGAGCGGGGAGCTCGCGGGCGAGTCGGGCAAGGACGGCTCGCGCGACGACGAGAACGAGAAGCGCTGGCGTGAGCGTGACGAGCGCCGCAGGAAACGCGAGCGCGCCGGGCGGCGACGCTACCGGCTCGGTCCGGGCGGCGGCGAGCATTTCTACTCGCCCGGAATGCTCGGAACGTCCTTGCGCTCTCGCATCGCGTCGCCAAGCCTGCTCGACCGCGAGATCGAGGCGATCGCGAAGGCCGTCGAGTCGGATGGCCCACTCAGGCGGGAGCAGCTCGCGCACCGCGTCCGCGCCGCGAGGTGGGGACCGGGCCGATTCCCCGCGGCCCTCGAAGAGGCGACCGCCGAGGGACGGATCCGGCGCATCTCACGGACGACCTACGCATCTGCGTGAGTGCTCTTGCGATCTGGCGGCGATGATCCCCGAAGAGCTTCGGCGTCTGGCTTCCCACTCCCCCACGCGCGGGTGAGGCGACTGTTTCCTACAGCCGAGGAGTCGGCGGTTGCCCGGGTTGGACCGGTGAGGCACCATTGAGCGGTGGAGCTACCACAGAGCGCTCGCGAGCTGATCGAGTCCGGCTCGCTCGCCCATCTGGTCACGCTCAACACCGACGGTTCGCCGCAGGTGACCTGCATCTGGGTCGGGCTGGATGAGGACGAGATCATTTCGGCACACCTGAACGTGGATCAGCGGAAGCTTCGAAACATCACCCGCGACCCGCGCGTCGCGCTTTCGATCGAGGGCACGGAGCTCCAGCCTCCTGGTCTGAAGCAGTACCTCGTCGTCCAGGGGCGGGCGCGGGTGGTCGAAGGCGGGGCGCCTGAGCTCCTGCAGCGACTCGCCCATGTCTATCTCGGGCCTGACGTCACATTTCCGCCCATGGCCGACCCGCCCGCCGGTTGCGTGCTGCACATCACGGTTGAGCGGATCGGCGGCGTCGGGCCCTGGTCTGCATAGGTGCGCAAGGACGTCCGCGAATTCATCCGCCGGCTCGAGTCCACCGGCCTCACCGTGAAGTCGACACCCGGTCACTACCACGTGCTGCGTGACGGCAAACCGCTCCGCAAGCAGAACGGGATGCCTTTCACCTTGCCGTTCTCCCCCGATACGGTGCGCTGGCGAAAGACGGCGATCATCGAGCTACGCAAGCTCGGCATCGACGTCTAGTCCGTTTCCTACACGAGGATGTTGACCGCTCGAGCGGCGACGAGCAGCACGGTGACCACGGACAGCGTCGATTCGGCGGCCATCAAAGCCTTGGCGGGGCGGGTGAGCGGCATCGCATCGGTCGGGCTGAACGCCGTCGCATTCGTCAACGCCACATAGAAGTAGTCCCACAGGCGTGGGGACCAACCGTCGCGGGCGAGTTGCGGATTCTCGTCCTGGGGAAACTGGAAATCGGGCTTTCGGGGTGCGGTCGCGAGTGCGCGCGAGACCGGGCCACCGCAGTCCAGCTCCCAGAACGCCAGACCGAAGGCAATCGCGTCGGTAAGCCAGACGACTCCGCCGCTGGCCAGCAGCTGCGCGCCTGTGATGTGGATCGCCGAATGAGCGATCAGCGAGGCGACGAGAACAACGACCCCGAGAACGTTGAAGCACCAGACGAGCGCCAACAGGCCGATCACGATCTCCCGCCTGCGGTCGTGACGGACGAGACGGCTCAGACCCAGCAGCAGCGTCGCCGCGAGCAAGAGATAAGGAACCGCGACGACCAACCACATCCACCAGAGCGGCTGACCGAGCGTGAGCCAATGGGCGTGCTTGGACACAAGCGCTAGCGCGATCAGGATCACCGCTGCAACCAACGCAAACGGTGCGGCGTCGTCACGCGCCTCGCGCGCCGCCGCGAGCAACCGCCCCGGATCAAGGGACGGCGAGGCTGCATTCGCTTCAGCCATCCCCTACCAGGATGCGTAGACGGACGGACAGCAGCGAATACCTGCCCCTCGCGGTGACCACGGGTCAGACGCCGCTTGGTCTGTCCCTATCTGATCACTTCGACGTCGAACGCTGGTGCACGACGAGTACCGAGGATGCCGAATGTTGAACGACGGCAGCGGCAACACTGCCGGTCAGGTGTCCCACCAGTCCGCTCCGGCGGTGTGAGCCGAGCACGATCAGGCTTGCTTCGTGCTCCTCGGCGGTCTTGACGATCCCTTTCCAGGTCGGCGCCGCCTCGACTGCCATGCTCTGCGACTGGAACCCCGCCTTCTCTGCGAGTGCTGCTCCGTGTGCGGCGGTCTGCTGCGCGGCCTCCTGCACCTCGCCGGCGTTCTGGGCGTGGAGATGTCGCCCGTCGACGGGGATGAAGCCGACGTCTGCGGGTTGCCAGACGCAGACCACCAAGGCGTCGCGGCCGGGCGCGAGCTGCTGACCGGCCTGCTCGATCGCCAGCTGGGCAAGCTCGGAGCCGTCGTAGGCGAAGAGAACGGGGCCCATCTCAGTCGACGCTCTCGGTCGCGACCTGCGTCGTGGCCATGCGTCGACGGACTCGTGCCAGCAGGGGCGGGGAATACCAGGCTGGGCTCTGGCCAGCGAGGAAGCGGTCGAGGTCGGGGGTCTGCGGGCGGGCGCCGCCGAGCGCATAGAGAGCCACCCCGACGAGCGCGCCGGTGACGGCGAGCCCGAAGCCGATCCAGAGCGCGATTTGCGTCCCGACATCCGTGCTGCTGCCGACGTTCGCGGCGAAGTACACGAAGATCGGCGCGACCATGAATGCCGCCACCGCACGCAACAACTCGACGATCGCGAACACGCGCTGCAGGTTTGCCGACGGCAACGAGAAGCCGGCCACGAACAATGCCGGCGCGACCGTCGCCCCGAGCCCGATGCCGGTCAGGCCGGAGCCGATCAGAGTGGCCGTCTGGCTTGACGGCACATGGACGGCGAAGACCAGGATCCCGGCGGCCAGAAAGACCATGCCGGCCAAGGGGAGGTAGTGCATCTCGCGCTTGGTGATGACGAGGCCGAGCACGACGGCGGTGATCACCGCACCGGCAACCTCGGGCAGGTAGAGGACGCCGATGTGCAACGGGCTGTAGTGGCCGACCAGCGCCGCGGCCGTGAGCACCGTGGCCGACACCGACGCGGCCGCCGCGAACAGCGCGACGGCGATCCCCGCGACAGGAATCGTGCTGGTGAGCATCGTGCGCACCGTCAAGAGCGGCCGCTTGGCGCGGTACTGGTAGACGACCAGGATCACGATCGCCGCCAGGCCGCCGAGCAACGGCACGATCACCACCGGGTCGAGGAAGCGGTGACTCGTGAGCTGCGACGCGCCGAAGAACGCGGCCACACAACCAACGGCCGCCAGCGCGATCGCCGGCAGGTCACGCGGCGAGTCGAGATCGGCGGGCGGCGCGTCCTCGAACGTCAACACGGCCAGCACCAGGGCGGCGACGGAGATCCCGGCGACGATCCAGAACAACGGCCGCCACCCATTCGCCTCCGCCTGCAGCCCTCCGATGAACGGGCCGAGCGCCACGGCGCCGAAGATGCACATGTTCATGATCACCGCCGTGTCCCGCAGCTTGTTCGCGGGATAGCCGATCGCGAGCGGCGGGACCGCAGCGATCAGCAACAGACTCGTGCAGAGCCCCTGGATCACACGACCTGCCATGTACATGCCGGGATCCTGTGCCGCCGCCGCGAGGATCGAGCCGACCACGAGCAGCACCGCGTAGCCGAGCAACATCCTGCGTTGCGGGAGGTGCATCGCGAACTGGACGGCCAGCACCGTGCCCAGCGCGTAGGCCGCGTTCGCCAAGCCGGAGCTGAGACTGAGCGTCTGCGCGCTCATGTGCAGCTGCTCGCCGATGATCGGTGTCAATGGACCAAGCGCCGCGGAGAGCGCGAGGTACGGGATCAACGCGAACATCACCATCGCCGCGACCGCGACATACCGGCCGGCGAGCGGTCCCTGGCGCATTACTCGCCGTCCTCGGCTTGGGCTACTATCCGGAGCAAACCTCCGGATAATATATGGAGGCGACCTCCGCTTGTCAAACCGAATTTGAGCCAGACCGAGACCCCACCGCAGCGCCCCCAGCGAGCCGACGCCCGCGTCAATCGCGACAAGCTCGTGGCGGCCGCGCGCGGGCTCTTCTCCAAGAAGGGCACGTCAGCGCCGCTCGAGGAAGTGGCCGAGCGGGCCGGAGTCGGAATCGGGACGCTCTACCGCCACTTCCCCACCCGCCAGGCGCTCCTCGAGGCCGTCTACGTCGACGAGGTCGAGGCAATGGCGCGCGCGGCCGCCGACCTCGCGGAACTGCCGCCGTGGGAGGCCCTCTCGCAGTGGCTACATCAGTACGTCGGCTTCGCGGCGACGAAGCGTGCCCTCAACGAGGCTCTGATGGAGACGGATCCGAATTCTGACGTCCTGCTCACGTGTCGCACCGCGATCGCCGGCGCCGGTACCGCGCTCGTCGAACGCGCGCAAGCCGCGGGCGTCGTCCGCGACGACACCAACTTCATGGACGTCGTGCGGATGGTCGGGGCGATTGCGATGGTGCCCACCGAAGATCCCGAGCAGAAGAAACGGCTGCTCGAACTCGCACTCGACGGGCTCCGCTACCGGCCACACGACGCCTAGCGCTCGCCCGCACGAGCAGCTGACCCTCGACAGCGGCCACGCCAGAGCGCGTTGTTGTACGGTCGTCGCCGATGTCCAGCGGCGCCAGCGCCTCCGTCGTCTGCGCCGGTGTCGTCGTCGCAGACGTGTTCGTACCGCCTCTGACGCGGCTGCCCGAGCCGGGCGAGCTCGTCGCGACGGAGGATTTCGTGGTCGAGACGGGTGGTTGCGCAGCGAACGCCGGTGTCGCGCTCGCTCGGCTCGGCGTGCGACCCACGGTCGTGGCGAAGGTGGGAGACGATCTCTTCGGCGACTTCGTTCAGCACGAGCTGAGCGCCGCCGGAGTGGACGTGTCCGGCATCGGCCGAACAACCGATCTCGGCACCTCGAAGACGGTGATCGTCCCGGTGAGCGGCGAAGACCGCCGCTACATCCACACGTTCGGCGCGAACGCAGCGCTCTGCGCGACCGACATCGCCGCCGCAACTGTCACGGCGCCGGACGTGCTCTACGTCGGCGGCTTCCTTGCGCTCCCGTCGCTGCGCCAGGACGAGCTCGCTGCACAGCTTCGACGTGTCCGGCAGTCGGGCACGCGCGTCGTGTTGGACGTCATCGCCCCGTCGGGCCGGGCGCTGTCTCCCGACGACGTCGCCGGTGTGCTGCCGCAGGTCGACTACTTCGTGCCGAACGACGACGAGGCAGCCGCACTGACCGGCGTGCAAGACCCGCGCGCGCAGGCCGAGCGCCTGCTCGAGCTCGGCGCCGGCACCGTGATCGTCACGCTGGGCGAGCGAGGAGTGGTCGCCGGAAGCGCCGACGGCGTGATCGAGTTGCCCGCCCCCCGCGTCGAGGTGGTCGAGCCGTCCGGCGCCGGCGACGCGTTCGCCGCTGGTCTCGTCTACGGGCTGCTCGAGGGCTGGGCCTTCCCGCGCTGCCTCGAGTTCGCCGGCATGCTCGGGGCCTCGGCGTGCACGAGGCTCGGCTGCACTGCCGGGCTCCCCACACGTGCCGAGGCCGATGCCTTCCTCGAGAGCCACGCGCGGTGCCGCTCGCTCCGCTGACGACGTTGCTCGCGGACGCCCGCGCGCACGGGTACGCGCTCGGCTACTTCGAGGCGTGGGACGGGTGGTCGTTCGAGGCGGTCGTCGAGGCCGCGGAGGCAGAGCGCGCGCCGGCGATCATCGGCGCCGGCTGCCTCCTCGGACATCAGCCCTGGTTCGACGGTGGCGGCATCGAGCTCCTCGGCGCGATCGGCAGCGAGCTTGCGCGCTCCGCGCGCGTGCCGGTTGCCCTGCTCCTCAACGAGACGCACACGCTGGAGCAGTCGCTGCGCGGGCTCGACGCCGGGTTCAACGCGGTGATGATGCACACCGGAGGGCTGGGCGACGAGGAGTCTGTCGCCACGATCGGGGAGTTGGTGGCCGCGGCGCACGCTCGCGGAGCAGCCGTCGAGGCCGAGCTCGGCAACCTGCCCGACGCTGCGCACGGCGCGATCGACGACTCGGCGGCCAGCCTCACCGACCCCGACGAGGCGGCTTCGTTCGTCGAGGCGACCGGCGTCGACTGTCTCGCCGTCTCGGTCGGGAACGTCCACCTCCTCGCACACGGAAACGCGGTGATCGACCTCGACCGGCTGCGGGCCGTGCACGAGCGTGTCCCGGTCCCACTCGCGATCCACGGCGCGACCAGCTTTCCACGCGACGACATCGCGCCCGCGATCGCGGCGGGAGTGGCGAAGTTCAACGTCGGCACCGCGCTGCGAAGTGCGTTCCTCCGCGGGCTCACCGGAGCGGTCGCCGACCTGCCCGCCGAGCCGGACGTGCACGCCGTCATCGGCTCCCATGCCCCGCCTGACGTGCTCGAGGCCGGCAAGACGGCGATGGTCGAGGTCGTGCGGAACCTGATCCGGCAGTATGGCGGCGTTGGCCGCGCAGCCTGACCCGGAGACGCTCGCCGGGCTGTACCGGCAGATGCTCCTCATCCGCCGGTTCGAGGAGACGGTCTACTACCTCTTCCTCGAGGGCGAGATCCCGGGAACGCTCCATCAGTACCAGGGGCAGGAGGCCGTCGCCGTCGGTATCTGCGACGTGCTCCGGCCGACCGACTGGATCACGTCCACACATCGGCCGCACGGCCACGCCCTCGCGAAGGGAGTGACGGCGCGTGCCGCGATGGCCGAGCTCTTCGGCAAGAGCACCGGCTGCTGCGCCGGCAAGGGCGGCTCGATGCACCTCGGAGATCCGGCCGTCGGAATGCTGCCCGCGATCGCGATCGTCGGTGGCGGCAACACCGTCGTCACGGGCCTCGGCCTCGCGTTCGCGCTGCGCCGCAGCGACCAGGTCGCCGTCTGCTTCTTCGGCGAGGGGGCCAGCAACGAGGGCGCGTTTCACGAGGGGATGAACTTCGCGGCCGTCCGCCGGCTCCCGATCGTCTTCGTCTGCGAGAACAACCTCTACGGCGCCTCCACGCCCTTCGATGCCGTCTCGGCGCTGGTCGACGTCGCCGACCGTGCCGCCGCCTACGGCATTCCCGGCCGCGTCGTCGACGGCATGGACGTGCTCGCCGTGCGCGAGGCGGGCGCCCTGGCGGTCGCGAGCGCGCGCGCCGGCGACGGCCCGACGCTGCTGGAGTGCAAGACGTATCGGTTCGTCGGCCACAGCCGCAGCGATGCGCGCGGCTACCGCGCCTCCGACGAGGAAGCGGCCTGGCAGGAGCGCGACCCGATCCCGCGGCTGCGGGCGGTCCTCGGCCGCGACGTCGTGGGGGCTGTCGAGGCCGAGGTCGAGGCGACGATCGAGGATGCGGTCGAGTTCGCGCGCGCCTCACCCGACGCCGACCCGCGGGAGGCCTTCACGGATGTCTACGCCTGATCCGTCACGCCGCCTGACGATCGGCGAAGCGCTGCGCGAGGCGATCGCAGAGGAGATGCGCCGCGACGAGTCCGTCTTCCTGATCGGCGAGGACATCGGCATCGAGGGCGGCTTCGGCGGCGCCTTCGGCGTCTACCTCGGCCTGCCGGAGGAGTTCGGCCACCACCGAATCGTCAACACCCCGATCAGCGAGAAGGTGATCGCCGGCGCCGCGGTGGGCGCGGCTGCGCTCGGGATGCGCCCGATCGCCGACATGCAGTACGCAGACTTCCTCTTCGAGTGCATGGACGAGCTCGTGAACCAGGCCGCGAAGCTTCGCTACATGTCGGGCGGCAAGATCTCCGTGCCCCTCGTGATGCGAGCGCCGGTCGGTGCGACCAACCGCGGCGCACAGCACGGACAGAGCCCCGAGAGCTACTTCGTGCACGTGCCGGGGCTCAAGGTCGTCTGCGTCTCCGACGCCTACAACGCGAAGGGGCTGCTGAAGAGCGCCGTCCGCGACGAAAATCCCGTCCTCTTCTTCGAGCACAAGCTCCTCTACGGGAGCAAAGGACGCGAGCAGGCGGGTGGGCTCGACCTGACGGCCGAGGTGCCGCGGGAGGAGTACCTCGTCCCGCTCGGGCGCGCGGTCGTAAAGCGGCCCGGCAACGACGTGACCGTCGTCGCGACACATCTCGCCCTCTACCGCGCGCTGGCGGCGGCCGATGAGCTCGCCGCCGAGGACGGCATCGAGTGCGAGGTGATCGACCCGCTGACGCTGCTGCCGCTCGACATCGAAACGGTGTGGGCCTCGCTGCGCAGAACGGGGCGGCTCGCGATCGTCCACGAAGACACGCTCACCGGCGGTTGGGGCGCAGAGCTCGCCGCACGCGCGGCCGAGGAGTGCCTCTTCGACCTGGAGGCGCCGATCCGGCGGATCGCCTCACACGACGTCCCGATGCCGTCGGCTCCGTCGCTCGAAGACGCAGTCGTCCCCTCCGTCGAGCGGATCAAGACGGTGATCCGGCAGCTGCGCGACTGATGCCGCGCCCGGTGCGCATGCCGCCGCTCGGGGCGACGTCGAACGAACTGCGAATCGTGCAGTGGCTCAAGGAGGTGGGAGCGACCGTCGAGCAGGGCGATCTCCTGCTCGAGGTCGAGACCGACAAGGCGACGCTCGAGGTCGAGGCAGCGGTCTCGGGCACGCTGCTCGCCGTCCTGCACGGCCCGGGCGAGACGGTCGCGGTCGGCGAGGTGCTCGCATTCGTCGGCTC
>CAVUNA010000018.1:0-139154 GCA_963742605.1 uncultured Thermoleophilia bacterium
ACGTCCCGAGCACCTTGCCGACTGCATCGAGCGCCTGAACCTCGAAGATCGAGTGGCTGCCGGCGATCGGGAACGCGGTCTCGAACCCGGACCTGGCGTCGATCGCCACCTGCCGCAGATGCGAGCGGTCGGGCCCCGCGAGCACGCGCCACGCTGCGACTGCGGTCGCTCCGTTCCAGCTCGCGTAGACCGTCGTCGAGTCGCCGGTTCGCCGCGCCGCTACCTTCGGGCGGTCGAGCGGCAGGCCGACCCATTGCTCGAGCGTCGCGCGATAGGAGAGATCCGGTGCAGGCAGGACCGCGTCGAGAATCAATCTGCCTTTCTTCGTGTACTCGGAGAAGTACGGCTGCGCGCCCCAGCCGACGAACGCATTTCCGTTCGAGAGCAACTGTAGGTTGCCCATGTAGGCGGCATCGAAGTCGCTCCCGTGGGTGTACTGCCGCACGCGACTGGCCGTTCGATCTGCCCGGTCGAGCCTGAGCACGAGCCCACGCGACGGTCCTTCCGGATCGAGATAGGTGCCCGCGCCGGTGATCTGGCAGCACGCGTCGTCGAACAGCGAGACCTCGGACTTCGGCAGGAGGACGACGTCGTGCTGCCACTCGAATGCGGCATCCTTGGCGAACCTGAAGCTCGAGTGCTTTCCGCCGAGCGTCCATTCGATCTTTCCGGTCGCAGCGTTCACGAGGTACGCGGCCCACGTGTCGCGCATCGACACGAGGAACGTGCCGTTGCTCAGTAGGTCGATCGAGTTGACGTGGTAGGCGTCCCAGGGGAAGCCGTTCGGCGGCGGCGGTGTGTGCGAATCGGCAAGCGGGATGTGATCGAGCGCATCCCAGCTGTGGATGAGCCTGCCGGTGCGCAGGTCGTACTCCTGCACCGCGGAGTCGACGAGTGCACCGTTCTTCGCGCCGCCGTACCTCGTCAGGTTCATCGGGATGTTCTTGTTCGCCGTCACCCAGGCGAGATCGCCCTGGATCTGAAACGAGTGCAAGGTGACGACCCAGCCGTCGACACCTTTCAGCGTCGCGACGGTCCGGTAATGCTGGTCGACGACGACGTCCTCGCCGCTCTCGGTCGCTCCCGTGCTCGTGATCGAGCCCTGCCACCAGGCGAGCGCCGGCGAGCCCCCATATGTCTGGACGCTGAGATTCGAGGCGACGACGTCCGTCGGCAGCGGCCTGAACCAGACCGGCTGCAAGCGGCTGTCGAGGATCAGCGGCCCGCTCTGACCGACGATCGGACCGGCCGTCAGGTCGTAGAAGTTCGCGAGCATGACGTAGCCCGACGCGAGCGGTTGATCAGCAGCCGCCTGGACGGCATGGATCTTCGGCGGATGCAGTCCCGGCGCGGACACGAAGCTGTACGCGCCCTTCGTGGTGTACGCCCCGATCGGTGCGCCGGCTCCTCCGGCGGCGGCGAAGTCGATCACCGCGAAACACGCGACGACCGCGATCACCACCACCGGGAAGCGAAGACGAGCGCGGGTCGGCTCGGGAGCCGCGGCCCTCGGAAGTAGCGTCGCGGCCGCGACCGCAGCCAGCGCACAGAAGCCCGCACCGATGAGATAGGCGAGGCGAAAGCCGTCGGTGAGCGCGTCGGGAACCGCGTGGTTTTGGCCGATCAGATTGCTCGTGCGCTGTGACGCGATGGAGACCAGGAGCGCGATCCCGATCGCACCACCGATCTGGCGCGAGGTGTTCACGAGACCCGCTGCGATTCCCGCCTGCTCCGGTCTCGACCCCTGTGTCGCGGCGATCGTCGACGAAACCACCGACAGCGCGATCCCGAGCGCGACGAGCACACCCGGCAGCACGACGAAACCGACCGCGCTGCCGCTCGGGCCGATTCGACCGAACAGCAACAGGCCGCACGCCATCAGCACGAGACCGCCGCTCAGCACGGAGCGCGTGCCGAACCGGCCCACGAGCTTGCCGGCCCGTCTCGCCGCAACCATGATCGTCAGAGCCATCGGCAGAAAGACGAGGCCGGTTTCGAGCGGCGAGAGCCCGAGCACCTGCTGGAGGTAGAGCGAGCTCAGGTACCACATCGGAAACAGCGCCGCGCTGAACAGGAGCACGATGCCGTTCGCAACTCGCAGCGGGCCGGTCAGGACTTTGAGCGGCACGAGCGGCGCCGGTGCGAACCGTGCCTCGATCAGGACGAACAGGCCGAGCAGCGCAAACCCGACGACGATCGGGCCGAGAGCGCCGGCCGCGCCCCACCCCAGATAGCCCGCCGTCACGATCCCGTAGACGAGCACGACCAGGCCGCCGGTCAGCGTCAATGCACCGGCCAGGTCGAACCGGGCGGCGGACTTCCTCGCACTCCGGTGGTCCGACACGACCAGGTACGCGCCGATCGCGGCGGCGAGCCCGATCGGCGGGTTGATCAGCAGGATCCAGCGCCAGCCCAGCTCCTCGGTGATCAGCCCGCCGAAGAACGTGCCCGCGGCGCCCCCCGCGCCGTTCATCGCCGCCCAGAAGCCGATCGCACGATGACGTGCCGGCCCCTGCGGGAAGGCAGAGGTGATCGCCGCCAGCGAACCGGCCGCCATGAATGCGCCGCTCAGGCCCTGGAAGGCCCGTGCGCCGATCAGGACCTGGCGATCCCCGGCGAGACCACCCACGAGCGAGGCGAGCGCGAAGCCGGAGAGCGCCGCGACCAACGTGCGACGTGCACCGAACTGGTCGGTCGCCCGGCCCCCGAGCATCAGGAAGCCCGCGAAGGTGATCGCGTAGGCATCGACGACCCATTGCAGGTCGATCGAAGAGAAGCGCAGGCTGGACTGAATCGACGGCAGCGCCACGTTGACGATGCTCAGGTCGAGGATCACCAGGAACTGCGCGACGCAGCACACGGCGAGCAGCCAGTTCAGGCGCTCGTCGGAGTCGACCTCCTCGGCCGACTGAGTGTCCACCTGGCTCCGCGGAGCTCCGGCGACGCGGAGGCTCATTACGGCGCGGAAAGCCCTTGCTGCTCGCGCCAGCCGGACAGGGCCTCGAGCGCGGAGTCGACGATCCTGTCGGCGAACACGGCGCCGTCGTTGGTGCGCGGAAACGGAACGTCCGGCACGGGCACCTCGAGGAACTCGCAGAGCGGCTCCCACCCGTCGGCCGGCGACCAGACGAGCACACGCTCGGACGCGCGCTTGACGTCCTCGTTGTGCCGTTCCATCGCGTCGGCCAGCGCAGTCACCGAACCGTTCCCGTAGACGAGGAGCCCGCTTGCGCTCAACATCGCCTTCATCAGGTCGACGAAGCCGCGCCAGTCGGGATCGATCCGTGCGCGCGCCGACGACAGGTCGCGCATCATCGTGTCGCCGTAGTGAAACCCGCAGATCGTCTCGTTCATGCTGCGCGCCCAACTCTCACCCGAGCGCACACTCAGCAACACCTTCGCGTCCGGGTACGCCTCGATCAGCTGCCGGTAATAGAACGAACCGGGCCAGTCGACCGTCGACTGGAAGCCGTTGAAGATCTCGTCCCAGTTCGCGTTGCCCGCCAGCGCGTCCGACCATTGCCGGACACGGTCGAGGTCCGAGAGCACGTCGACCATGTGGTAGCACGGTCCGAGCCCGAGCATCTCGAGTGCGATCTTTTGCGAGAGGGTCGCCGTGCGCGGCAAGCCCGCCCCGATCAGTTTCATCTGCCTGCTCCCGTTCGTGTTGCGCTTTACAGTGAGGTCGATGCAACCTAACGTCCGCCCCGGCTTCGTGGTCTGGTTCACCGGCCTCTCGGCTGCCGGCAAGTCCACCCTGGCCCGCATCGTCGGAGACCGACTCGAGGTCCGCGGCCTGCGCGTCGAGCGGCTCGACGGCGACGCCGTCCGGCGGCAGCTGTCGGAGGGCCTCGGCTACTCGAAGCAGGATCGCGACACCAACATCGCGCGCATCGCCTCGGCCTCGTTGGAGTTTGCGCGCGCAGGTTCGGTCGTCGTCGTATCGGCGATCTCGCCGTACGCGGAGGCGCGACGCCGAGCCCGCGCGCTCGTCGAGCAGCACGCACCCTTCGTGGAGGTGCACGTCGCGACCTCCCTGGACGAGTGCATCCGCCGCGATCCGAAAGGGCTCTACGCGCGGGCGCTCGCGAACGAGATCCCGGCCTTCACCGGGATCAGCGACCCCTACGAAGAGCCGGCCGACCCCGACCTACGCCTCGACACTCTGGTCCGCAGTCCCGACGACTCCGCAGACCTCGTCGTCGGGCACCTCGAGCAGCTCGGGCTTGTTAGTCTCGCCGCCGTGCGGAGCTCGAGTTGACGAGAATCGCTTTCCGGGTCGTCCTGCTGATTGCGCTGGCGACCCTGGGAGTGGGAGCGGCGTTTGCGGTCGCCGGCCCGATCATCAAGGGGTCGAAGAACCCGAAGCTCGGGACGATCGTCGTCAACGCACAGGGACTGACCCTCTACCACCTCACGAGCGAGCGCGGGACGATCAAGTGCTCCGGCACGTGTGCCACGGCCTGGCCGCCGGTCCTGGCGCCGACGAAGGGCAAGCCCACGCTCGGACCGGGCCTCGCGGCGTCGAAACTCGGCACGATCAAGCGGCCGGACGGGAAGGTGCAGGTGACGTACAACAAGTTCCCGCTGTACCGCTACTACCTCGACGGCAAGACCGGACAGGCGAAGGGCGAGGGTGTCACCCTCGGGACGGGCACGTGGTACGCGATCTCGCCCGCGGGACGCATCGTCAAGCCTCGCCCGTCGACGCCGCCCGGCACGACGAGCGGCACGACGACAGGCTCGACCACCACCACGGGCTACTACGGCTACTAGGAGTCGAAACCGATGCGCGCCGGGGTCGATCTGGGCGGCACGAAGATCGAGGTCCTGATACTCGAGGACGACCGCGAGGTCCTCGGCCGCGCGCGTCGGCCGACCCCGACCGAGGGCGGCGCTGCCGCAGTCGTCGAAGCGATCGCCGGCACCGTCGAGGACGCCGCCGACGCCGCAGCAGTCCGCGTCGAGCAGCTGGGAGGAGTCGGAGTCGGTTCACCCGGCGCCGTCGACACGGCGGCGGGCACCGTCGGATTCAATTCGAACCTCGCGGGCGGCTGGAGCGATCCGTATCCCGTCGCCGAGGAGCTCGGCCGGCGCGTCGGGACGCACGTACGGGTCGCGAACGACGTCGCCGTCGCCGTCGCGGCGGAGCTCGAGCTCGGTGCCGGTCGCACTCTCCCCTCGTTTCTGGCCGTCTGGTGGGGGACCGGCGTCGGCGGCTGTGTCGTGCTCGAGGGCCGGCGATGGGACGGTAACGGCGCCTCCGGTGAGCTCGGTCACACCGTGGTCAAGCTGGGCGGCCGTCTCTGTCCGTGCGGCCGTCGTGGCTGCGCCGAGGCGTACGCCGGCAGAGCGGCGATGGAATCGCGGGCGCGTCACCTCCACGAGCGTGGACAGGACACCAAGCTGTTCGAGCTCATGCGCAAGGCGAACCGCGATCGACTCACCAGCGGAGTCTGGGAACGCGCGCTCGATCAGGATGACGCGCTCGCGCGCGAGCTCATCGAGGACGCGTACGACGCGATCGGCGCCGCCTGTGCCTCGGTCGTGAACCTGCTCGACATCGACGGCATCGTCCTGGGCGGAGGGCTCGGGACACGCTTCGGGTCGAGCGCAGCCGAGCAGATCCGCGACAAGATGCGCCCACACATCTTCAACCCGTCGCGCGACCCTGCTGTGCGGCCCGCGGAGCTGGGCGACGACGGCGGCGCGATCGGCGCCGGGCTGCTCGTCAGATAGCCGTATGACGAGCACGGTGTTCGCTCGTCCGGAAGCTGCCGACGCGGCGGCGGTGACCGAGCTCGTCAGTGCGCTGGAGTCGGCGCTGTACAGCCAGAGCACGTACTCGCAGGACGATCTGGAAGAGGAGTGGTCCGAGCTCGACCTTGCTCAGGACACGTACGTCGTCCGCGACAGCGGTCGCATCGTCGGCTACGGCGCGGTTCGAGAGCGCGGCGAGCGCTGGCACGCCGAAGGGTACGTCCACCCCGACGCGACCGGGCGCGGGATCGGGAGGCTGATCGCGACAAGACTCGAGGAGGACGCTGCGCGCGGCGGCGCACGCAGGATCAAGAACAGCATCTTCGAAGCCGACTCCGCCGCTCGCAGACTGCTCGAGTCGCTCGGCTACGACGCCGTCCGCGTCTTCCGTGAGATGCGGGTCAACCTCGAAGCACCACCGCTCGCGGCGGCGGAGTGGCCGGACGGACTGCGTGTCGTCCCGTTCGAGCCGGAGCACGACGCGCTCGAGTTTCACGCCGCGCACCAGGAGGCGTTCGCGGATCACTGGGACTACTCCCCGCGCAGCTTCGAATCGTGGTCGAAGAGTCACCTCGGCAGCGAACGCTTCGACCCGACGCTCTGGTGCGTTGTCCGTTCCGGGAACGAGATCGCCGCCGGGACGATCTGCACGACCGACACCTACGGCGGCGGCTGGGTCCATGTGCTCTTCACACGTCGCCCGTGGCGCAAGCAAGGGGTCGGCGCAGCCCTCCTGGGCGACGCGTTCGGACGCCTCTGGGAGCGTGGCGAGCGGAGTGTCGGGCTCGGCGTCGACGCCGCCAACGAGACCGGAGCATTCCGTCTCTACGAACGCGCCGGGATGACGCCCGCGCTCGGCTGGGTGGTGTACGAGAAGAAGCTCGGCGGGTCTTAGAACCGCGCCGAGTGTTGGACCTCGTCGAGCCGCGCCCGCGTCCGTTGGGCCGAGACGACGTTCCCTTTGCGTTCGTAGCGCTCGAGTGCCTCCTCGAGCACCAAAATCACCTCGGCGAGCCTTCCACCAAGCTCGAGCACCTCGGCGAGGTCGGCGTGGGCGTCGCCCTGCACGTTCAGCATCTCTGTCTTCTCGCCGATCGCGACGGCCGCCCGTGCGAGCACCTCGGCCTCGGCGTGTTCGCCACGACGCGCGAGCACCTTGGCCCGGGCCTGGCGCAAGACCATCCGCGGCCACGCCTCGGTGATCGTGCCAAGCTCCGCCGCGCGTCCGACCCAAACATCCGCGTCATCGAGCCGATCGAGCGCATAGTGCGCCTGCGCCAGGTACGCCGCCGCCATCGGTAGGAAGCCGGAGTTCCCCTGGTTCCGGTGCATTCGCCAGCCCTCTAATCCGAATTCGACTGCCGCGGCGGGATCGCCCGCCCAGAGCTCGACCCAGACGGACTCGAACGCGGTGATGTTCGCGAGCAGAACAGCCGAGCCGCGGTCGGCCAGTTCGGCACGTGTCTCGGCCAGGATCGCGCGGGCCTCGTCGAAGCGACCGAGCATGCCCAACCCCCCGGCTCGAAAAGCGCGCAGAAAATGGTCACGCCCGGCGGAAGGCTCGTTCTCGTCCAGCCATGCGAGCAGCTCCGAGACCGGTGTCGTGCCGAAGAAACGCAGCGCGGCGCGGCTGCCCACGAGCCCACTCGGGCGGTAGCCCGCCCGCTGAGCGTGGACGACCGCCTGCTCGTAGGCTGCCAGGCTCCCGGACGAGCTCCCGGACATCGCGGCCGATGCGACGTAGAGCGCCAGCTCGTCCTCGGCCGCCCGGAAGACCGGCATTGCCTGCTCGACGAGCTCGGCCAGCTTCTCCTCGTCGCCGTCCAGCTCGAGCTCGACTCGCCACTGCGCCCCGAGGATCCTCCCACAGAGCTCGCCGACTCGGTCGCCCGCGGCCGCGGCTCGCTCGGTGAAGGCATCGGCAAGCTGCAACGCGTCGGCTCCTCTGCCTGCCCAGGCCAGGGCGTCTCCAAGCTCGAGCGCGAGGGCGAGGTCGAGCTCGTCCGGCGGTGCGAGTGCAGCTGCGCGCTCGAACAGACTGACCGCGGCGCCGTAGTCCTGGCGTGACGCTGCCCGCCTGCCGCCGGCCGTCAGTCGTCGCCGCGCCGCAGCGGCAACGGAGCCGTCATCGTCGGGGATCCCGAGCTCGGCGCGGTACAGGCAAGCCAGCTCGAGGTGGTAGCCGAGCAGCTCGTCCTGCTCGACGAACGACGCGCTGTGCTGGTCGAGCCACACGGCGTAACGCTCGTGGAAATCGGCCCGGGTCGCTTTCGGAAGCGAGTTGTAGGCGGTGTCGCGAATCAGCAGATGGCAGAAGCGAAAGCCGTCCTCCCCGGCGAGTTGCGGTCGATCGGGTCTGATCAGCCGCTTGCGCACCAGCGCCGCCAGGCGCGGGGTCACCTGCGTCGTGTCCTGGGTGAGCGCCTGGACGGCCCCCCGGTGGAAGACCTCGCCCTCGACCGCGCCGCGCTCGAGGACACTTCGCTCGGCGGGCTCGAGCTGATCGAGACGGGCTGCGAGGACGGCCTGGAGGCTGGGCGGAACCACCACCTCGCCGGTCGCCTCGTCCGCCATTGCCAGCATCTCCTCGATGAAGAGCGGGTTCCCGCCCGCGGCACGGGCGACCTGATCCCGAAGCTCCGGAGAAACCCGCTCGGCGATCAGCACGTCAACCTCCTCGTCGGCCAGTGGCTCGAGCCGGACCGTCACCGGCCAGGCCGGCCGGCGCTCGGTCAGCTCCGGCCGAGCCATGCAGAGGAGCAAGATCGAGGCGCCCGAGGAGAGCAGCGCCACGTGTTCGATCAGGTCCCGGAAGGTCTCTTCTCCCCACTGGATGTCGTCGAACACGACCACCAGTGGCCGCTCAGACGCAGCCTCCTCCAGCGTCTTGCGGAACGCCCACGCGATCTCTTCGGCCGACGTGGCTGCGTCCTCCTCGCCGAGCAGCGACCGGATCGCCGATGCCGCGGCGTCGTCGCGGGGCAGCAGGCCGAGTTGCTTCAGCACCTCGACGACAGGCCAATACGTGATCCCTTCCCCGTAAGGAGGACAGCGGCCCCGCACGACCCGTGCATCGATCGACAACAGCGCCTCCGCCACCAGCCGAGACTTGCCGACACCTGCATCGCCTACGACCGTCACCAGCTCGCAAAGCCCATCGGCCCGCACTCGCTCCCATGCCTCCCGGATGAGACCGAGCTCGCGCTCGCGTCCGACGAACACGGCCTCGTGCCGTCGTTCCGGCGCGTCCCGCAGGCGCAACAGACGGTAGGCGGCAACCGACTCGGTCTTGCCCTTCAACTCAAGCGGTCCCACAGCCTCCACCTCGACCGCGTCACCGACGAGTCCCAACGTCGGCCGGCCGACCAGCACCGTGCCCGGCTCCGCCGCCTGTTCCAGCCTCGCGGCCACGTTCACAGCGTCGCCGGTCGCCAACCGCTCCTCGGTCCCGGTCACGACCTCGCCCGTCATCACGCCAATCCGTCCCTGCAATCCGAGATCGGGCAACGCATCACGCATCTCGACCGCTGCTCGCACTGCCCGCAGCGCATCGTCCTCGTGCACGACCGGCACGCCGAACACCGCCATCACAGCGTCGCCGATGAACTTCTCCACGCTGCCGCCGTGCCGTTCGACGATCGTCTTCATCCGCTCGAAGTAACGCGCCAGCAACGCACGCAGACGTTCCGGATCGACCGTCTCGCCGAGGGAAGTCGAGCCGGTCAGGTCGCAGAACAAGACTGTCACTGTCTTGCGGTACTCGTTCGCGCCCGCCGCCACAACAGCGAACGAGGCGCCACAGTTCTCGCAGAATCTGGCCCCTTCGCCGTTCGCGCGCCCACAACTCGCACAGGTCGACACACCCACGAGGCTAGACCGAATCGGCGCGGCAGCTCGCCGGTAGGCTCGCCGATGGTTCGATGCAATCGCGACTCGGGCTCACGCGGCAGCAGATCCTGGCGTTCCGGCGACGGGTCGGTGGGCTCGACGAGCGGATGCCGCCGGGCGCGAAGTCGCTGCGGCGGGCGGCATGGGCCGGCTTGCAGGACAGCATGCCGAGGGCCGCACTGCTCTCGCTGCACGCGCGGGTCGACGGCGTCGAGTCGTCGACATGGGAGGATCCCTCACTCACCCAGCTCTGGGGGCCCCGCTACAACACGTACGTCGTCGCCAAGCGCGACTTCGCGCTGTTCTCACTGGGGAGGCTTCCCGAAGACGGCAAGGGTCGACTGCGGGCCGAGAGCACGGCCGAGCTGTTGCACGCCCAACTCGACGGCGCGAGTAAGACGCATGAGGAGGTCGGGCGCGCGCTCGGCGTCGATCCGAACGCGCTCAAGTACGCCACGACGACGGGCACGGTCGCCATCCGCTGGGACGGAGCGCGAACACCGATCGTTCGGACGGTCGTCGCTGCCGAGATCGATCCGGCCGACGCGTGCCGCGAGCTCGCCCGGCGCTACCTCCACATCTTCGGGCCGACCACGGCCGACGGGTTCGCCCGCTGGGCGGGGATCTCGCGGCGCTCGGCGGCCAATGCATTCGCCTCGCTCGAAGGATCGCTGCTGCCGGTTCGATCGCCGATCGGCGACGAATGGCTGCTCGCGGACGACGAGCCGGCCATGCGCGCCGCCGAGACGGCCGCCGCGCCCGTGCGCCTGCTACCGAGCGGCGATGCCTACTTCCTGCTCGACGGTTCAGAGCGGGAGCTGCTCGTTCCGCGGGTGGATCAGCGGCAGCGGCTCTGGACGACCCGCGTCTGGCCGGGCGCACTGCTCGTCGACGGCGAGATCCGCGGAACCTGGAGACGCGCGCACCACACCGTGCGCATCGAGGCCTGGAGACGCCTGTCGCGTACGACACGCGACGCGATCGAGGCCGAAGCCGGCGCCCTCCCCCTGCCGGGCGTCGACCGGCCCATCGAGGTGGTCTGGAACACCTGAGTCTGGTCAGCCGAGTGACAGTGCGTACTCTGCGACCTCGTCGAGGCTCATCGCGCGGCCCTCGGCCGAGGCTCGCTCCCAGGTTTCCGGGTCGCAGGCAGCCCGAACGATCCCGCGATGCTCGGCCATCGCCGCCTGGTACGCATCGGGACCGAGCTCCCGCAGCAGCCTCGTCGAGCCCTCGACGTCGGTGAACACCAGCGTGACCGTCCCCGACGGTTGTGTCACGACGAGATTGGGCCGACGAGATAGACGCGGCCGACTCCGGGTCGATAGCCGAAGCGGGCGTTCAGGCGGCGGATCGGTTCGTTCCGCTCCTCGTTGCGGGTGTGGAGCTCCTTGTAGCCGTTGGCGATCGCCCAGTTGATCTGCGCCGCCTTCAGCGCCCGCGCGACACCGCGGCCGCGCCATGATCGCTTGACGGCGGACAGATCGTGGTGCGCGTTCGTCGGCTGTGCCGCCGTCAACGAGAATTTCGCGTAGCCGACGACCTCGTCCCCGGCGAGCGCGACGAACGTCGCCTCCGGACGGTCACCAGTGCCTTGCATGTCGTGCGCCAGCCAGTCGTCGAACGGTTCGATGTCGTCGTCCTCGAAGCCAGGGATGTCCGGCAGCGCCTCGAGCGAGACCTCGTACATCCCGCGCGCGAGCTCAGGACGGTCAGCCCAGGTGACGATCTCGACACCGTCGGGTGGCTCGATCGGCGGCGCTGCGATCTCGTCGAGGTGGAGCACGACGCCGATCTCGTGCCGCTCCTCGACGAAGCCGCGACGCCGGGCGAAGGCGAGGCTCGCGGGATCGTCGTCGAGGACGGGGACCTCGAGCTCGCTCAGGCCTCGCCCGGCAGTCCAGGCGGAGATCGCGTCGTAGAGCGCAGAGCCGGCGCCACGGCCGCGCTGCTCCTCGAGCACGGTGACGATCGTGAAGACCCGGTCGGCGCGCTGCGGAAAGACGACGCCGACCGCGGAGCCGACGGCAGTCCCGTCGGTCCGCACCAGGTAGTCGACGTGCTCGCGAACGCTCGCCTTGAACGAGTGAACGTCGTCCAGGGTGAGAGCGTCGTGCGGCCAGACGGCGTTGTAGACATCGAGCGAGATCTGCTCGTCCGACTCGTCCACGCACGGAGTGACTTGGAGCACGCGACAACAATACGTCCGACGCTGTCGCAGCTCTCCTCAGCGTGGACTCAGCGCCTCGGAAACAGCCGCGAGGAGTGTCTGCTCCGTCACCGGAACCTCGATGACGGTCGCGTCTCCGATCTCGTAGCCGCCACGATCGAGAACGGACTTCGAAGACTCAACGACGAGCGGAGGCGTACGCCTTTCGCTCAGGGCTGCGAGCACGCTCCGGCTCTCACCGAGATCGGTCGTCGTGACGACGACATCCGCCTGCTCGACGAGCGAGCAGTGCCCGTTCACGACGAGCGGACATGCCTGCTTCGACCGGGAGCGCTCGAATGTCTTCGTCGGCCCCGTGCAGACCGCGACGTCGTACCCCGCATCCCGCATGGCCTCGGCTTCGGCCCAGAGCGCAGCGGGGTCTGGATGCTCGATCAGGACGCGTGCGCGGCCGGTGCGGCTCGGCCATTCAGCCGGTTCGCTGCAGGCTTTCTTCTGTCCATGTCGCCAAAGTGAACCCTTCACGGCTCCTCCTCTGTCGCCTACAGCGCATCGTGACGAGCCGGCTACGTGGTGCATCGGGGAACCCGCGGTTGGCCATGTCGCTTTCTACTGAACACGAGAGTGAGAAGGCCCGCCGAGCGGGCCTTCTCACAACACGCGTTCGTCCCTAGTGCTTCAGGCCGGGCGTACTGTCCCCGTACGGCGTGAGGCGAAGGTCGCGCCTGCAATCGCGAGCAGGATCCCGCCGGCGATCAGCCCGTCGGTGACGTCCGATCGGGGGATGCCGATGACCTCGGGAGACGAGCTCGTCGCCTGAACGGTGCCGTAGCCGGCGCCCGACGACACATCGGTGACACCCGGACCACCGGTGGTGCCTCCGGTGCTAGCTGCCGGAGCGGTGTAGCCGCCGCCCGACGACACGTCCGTGACGCCCAGGGCCGCTGCGGCCGCTGCGGGCACCGACGCCGGCGCCACGTAGCCCGAACCCGATGCTGCGTCGCTGACCATCGTGTCCGCCGCGCCGGTCGGTGCCGCGGCCGCGCTGTAGCCGCCTGCGGATGACGCATCCGTCATCGCCGGGGCGGCTGACACCGCCGGAGCGGTCACCGTGACGGCGGCACCTCCGATGTCGGTCGCGGGCATCGCGTTCGCGACTGTTGCGCCGGTTCCGAGCACCCCGGTCGCGGCGACCGCGAACACGAGGGCGCGCTCCCGCAAGCCGTGTGCCTCGACGTCGCCGATCGCCTGCGAAAGCTCGTCGCGATCGAACGTGAGGACGACGTTCGGGCCTGTCTCGTCCTCGAGGATCCGTGCCAGCTCATCCCGCGACCACGTCATCGCGATCTCGGTCGGCTCGTCGCCCTCGCGGACGAGCCGAAGCAGAAGCTCGGGGCTTCCTTCCCGATCCTCCAGGACGGCCGCGATCTCCTCGCGAGGAACGATCGTGGCCACGGCGTGCTCTTCCGGGATGCTCTTGGCGAGTGTTGCCGCACCAAGTGTCTCCACTGCCAACCTCCTCCAAAGATGGGCTGCTTCGTTGCAGCAATCACATGACGGCTGGCGAACCGGCTTTCTTCCCACGCGAAGGTCAGAGGGCGGCGAAGAAGCCCGCCATCCGGGCGAGTGCTTCGCGGATGTTCGCCTCGGAGTTTGCGTAGCTGACGCGGAGGAAGCCGTCGCCGTTTCGGCCGAATGCGCGTCCGGACAGCGTCGCCACGCCGGCTTCCTCGAGCAGGCGAGAGGCGAGGTCGTCGGTTTCGAGCGGCAGCGCCCCGACGTTCGGAAAGGCATAGAAGGCGCCTGCGGGCATGCCGCACCTGACATTCGGTAGGGCGTTGAGACCGTCGACGATGACGCTCCTGCGCCTTGCGAACTCGTGTCGCATCGCGTCGACCGAATCCTGCGGGCCTTCGAGCGCTGCGATTCCGGCGTGCTGCACGAACGGCGGAACGCACGACGTCGTGTTCACGAAGAAGCGCGTCAACGGCTCCACGAGTTGCGTCGGAACCGCCGCGAAGCCGCAGCGCCAGCCCGTCATCGCATACGTCTTGGAGAGCCCGTCGAGGACGACCGTCCGCTCGGCCAGGTCGCCGTGCGAAGCGACACTCGCAAACGGCGTGTCGTACTGGAGCTGCGAGTACACCTCGTCGGCGAGGACGAACAGAGAGGAGCGAGCGAGTGTGCGCGCGAGCGCGTCAACCGTCGCGGGGTCGAGCGCCCCACCGGTCGGGTTGTGCGGAGCGTTCAGGATCACAAGCTTCGTGCGCGGGGTGATCAGGCTCGCGAGCCGCTCCGGGTCGCACGTGAACCCGTCGGCTTCGCGGAGCGGGAGCCCGACCGGCGTCGCACCCGAGAAGCGGATCACCGACTCGTAGATCGGAAAGCCGGGATCCGGATAGATCACCTCGTCGCCCTCGGCGCAGAGCGCGAGGACGGTGAAGAACAGAATCGGCTTGGCGCCGTTGGCGACGAGGCACCGCTCGGCGCCGACGTCGATTCCGCGGGTGCGCCGGAAATAGCCGGCGACCGACTCCCGCAGTTCGGCGATGCCGGCCGACGGGCAGTAGTGCGTCATTCCCCGCTCGAGCCCTTCGACCGCTGCGTCGACGATGTGCTTCGGGGTCGCGAAATCGGGCTCGCCGATCTCGAGATGGATCACGGACGCGCCGCCTCGCTCGAGCTCCTTCGCCCGCGCGAGCACACTGAATGCCGTCTCGGTTCCCAGGCGGCCGTAGGACGGTGCAAGCGCCGAGCTCACCCGGCGCCTGGCTTCTGCATGGCGGCATCGAACGCGATCGCCGACGGCGCGAAGTCGGTGCGGCGCACGAAGGCGAGCGCATCGGGCGCACCCCAGCCGCGATCGATGCCGCTGTCCTCCCATTCGATCGACAGCGGCCCGTCATAGCCGATGCGGTTGAGCGCGCGGAAGAGCTCCTCGAAGTCGACATCGCCGTGCCCCGGGGAGACAAAGTCCCACCCGCGTGCCTCGTCGCCGAAGTTCAGGTGGGAGCCGAGGATCGACCGGCGTCCGTCGAGGCGCTTGCGCGAGTCCTTGACGTGGACGTGGTAGATGCGATCGGCGAACTCGAGCGCGAACTGCGCGGCATCGAGGAACTGATGCGCGAAGTGGCTCGGATCGAGATTGATCCCGAACTCCGGCCGGTGGTCGACCGCCGCAAGGGTCTTGCGGGTCGTCACGAAGTCGTACGCGATCTCCGTCGGATGCACCTCGAGACCGAAGCGAACACCCTCGGCGGCGAACACGTCCAGGATCGGTCCCCAGCGCTCGGCGAAGTCCTGGTACGCACGCTCGATCTCGGCGAAGTCGTTGGGCGGGAACGAGTAGACGAGGTGCCAGATGGGTGAGCCGGTGAAGCCGTTGACCTGCGTGATGCCGAGCTGCGCGGCGGCGCGTGCGGTGGCCTTCATGCGCTCGGCCGCGCGCGCGTGGACGCCGTCCACGTCGCCGTCGCCGTAGACCTCGGGCGGCAGGATCGCGCGATGCCGTTCGTCGATGCGGTCACAAACGGCCTGCCCGACGAGATGAGCACCGATGGCCCACACGCCGAGACCGTGCTGCTCGAGCAACGAACGCCTACTACGCGCGTAGCCGCTTTCGGCGACCGCCTTGTCGACCTCGAAGTGATCACCCCAGCACGCGAGCTCCAGGCCGTCGAAGCCCCAGCCCGCAGCACGGCCCGCGAGCTCCTCGAGCGGCAGATCGGCCCACTGGCCGGTGAACAAGGTGACGGGACGGGCCACCTCTCGATCCTACGAGGTAGGTTGCGGCGATGGGGCTGCCGCCGGCACTCGTGGATCGGTTCGCGGCGGCGACAGAGACGATCCGGGAGCCGGAGCAGCTGCGGACGTACGAGTGCGACGGCCTCACCGGCCGCCGCGTCGTCCCGGCGCTCGTCGCGCTGCCGGGCTCGACGGCGGAGGTGCAAGACGTCGTTCGCATCTGCAACGAGGAGCGGATTCCGTTCGTCGCGCGCGGCGCGGGGACCGGGCTTTCGGGCGGCGCACTTCCGGTCGCGGACGGCATCGTCATCTCGCTGGCCCGCATGGACCGCGTGCTCGCCGTCGACCTCGACGCCGGCGAGGTCGTGGTCGAGCCCGGCGTCGCGAATCTCGATGTGACGCGCGCCGTCGAGGACGCCGGCTTCTACTACGCCCCCGACCCCTCATCCCAGCAGGTGTGCACGATCGGCGGGAACGTGGCCGAGAACTCCGGAGGCGCGCACTGCCTCAAGTACGGGTTCACCGTCAATCACGTGCTCGCAGCGCAGGTGGTGCTGCCGTCGGGAGACCTCATCGAACTCTCGGTGTGGGACGGCGGCCCTGACCTGCTCGGCGTCTTCGTCGGCTCGGAGGGGACGCTCGGGATCGCGACAAAGATGACCTTGCGGATCCTGCGGACGCCTGCAGCGGTTCGCACCCTGCTCGCCGGGTTCGGGCACACCGACGCAGCCGGCGCAGCTGTGTCGGGAACGATCGCCGCCGGGATCCTGCCGGCCGCGATCGAGATGTTGGACGCGATCACGATCGAGGCGGTCGAGGCGGCCGTCGGCGCGAACTACCCGCCGGGCTGCGGAGCGGTCCTGATCGTCGAGCTCGATGGCCCGCAGGCCCAGGTCGAGGAGGATCTCGCCGCGGTCGAGGCGCTCTGCCGCGAATGCGGCGCGCGCGAGATCCGGATCGCGTCCGATCCGAGCGACCGCGCCGCAGTCTGGCGTGGACGCAAGGCTGCGTTCGCGGCCATGGGTCGCGTCAGTCCGAACTACTACGTCCAGGACGGGGTCGTGCCGCGGACGCGCCTGCCCGAGGTGCTCCGTCGGATCGACGAGCTGTCACGCGAGCACGACCTCCGCGTCGGCAACGTCTTCCACGCCGGGGACGGCAACCTGCATCCGCTCGTCCTCTACGACAGCTCTGCGGACGGCGAGGCGGAGCGGGCCGAGCTCCTGGCCGGGAAGATCCTCGAGGCCTGCGTCGACGCGGGCGGCTCGATCACGGGTGAGCACGGGGTCGGCACCGACAAGGCGTGCTCGATGCCGCTGATGTTCGGTGAGTCCGACCTCGAGGCAATGCGACGGCTTCGCTCGGCGTTCGACCCGCACGAGCTGGCCAACCCGGGCAAGGTCTTCCCCACGCCGCGTCTCTGCGGCGAGGTGCCCGGGCCGTACCGGGCCAATCCGCTCGAGCTGGCGGGCCTTGGCGAGCGCTTCTGAGCTGATCGTCGAGCACGAGCCCGGCGATCTGACATGCGTCGTCAGCGGCGCACTGCGGCTCGCGAGGCTGCAGACGGCGCTGGCCGAGCACGGACAACGTCTGTCACTCGACCCACCGGGCGATCCGACGATCGAGGAGTGCATCATCGACGATCTGTCCGGACCGTTGCGCCATCGCTTCGGGACGATGCGCGACCTCGTGCTCGGCGTCACCGTGACGCTGCTCGACGGAACGCGCGCGACCTCCGGCGGCAAGGTCGTGAAGAACGTCGCCGGTTACGACCTCGGCAAGCTCTTCTGCGGATCGCGAGGCCGTCTCGGACGCGTCGAGCAGGTTGCTCTGCGATTGCACCCGCTGCCCGCAGCGAGTCGCACGATCGTGACCCCCGCCTCGCGCTGGCGGGACCTCCACTTCTCCTCTCTTGCGCCGAGTGCGGTCGATATCGCCGGCGGACGCATGCACGTGCTGTTCGAAGGCTCTCCGCGCTCGGTCGCCGCGCAGGCCGCCGAGCTGGACGGCGAGGAGGCCGACCCGTGGAACGAATTGCGGGCGCTCCAGGCACGCCTGCCGGGCAAGACCCGCTACGAGGGGAACGACGCGCCACTCGTGCGCCCCGGCCCGCGTGTCGCGTACGTCGAGCAAGTGGGCGAGCCGGCGTGGAGCCCGCTCGCCGAGCGTGTCGCCGAGGCTCTGTGCAGACCGAGCTGATCGCCGACTGCGTGCACTGCGGCTTCTGCCTGCCGACGTGCCCGACGTACTCGCTCTGGCGGGAGGAGATGGACTCTCCGCGCGGGCGGATCCACCTGATGAGCGCGCTCGCCGACGGCTCGATCGAGCTCACGGACACCGTCGTCGAGCACTTCGACCGCTGCCTCGGCTGCATGGCGTGCGTGACGTCGTGCCCGTCCGGTGTCCAGTACGACCGGCTGATCGAGTCGACACGCCAGTACATCGAACAGAACCACGACCGTCGCGTCCGCGATCGGATCCTGCGCTCGCTGATCTTCGGCGTCGTCCCGCATCGCCGTCGCCTCCGCGCCGCGATGGCGTTCCGGAAGCTGCCGGCGCCGGGACCGCTGCGCCCGCTCCGCGAGCTCGCGCCACCCTGGATCGACCCGGCACTCCCGCCCGAGCACCTGCCGGGCGACGGGCCGCGCGTCGCCGTCGTCACGGGATGCGTACAGAGCGTCCTTTTCGGCAGTGTCAACGCGGCAACCGCGCGCGTGCTCGCCGCCGACGGCTACGACGTCCACGTCCCGCGCACGCAAGGCTGCTGCGGCGCACTCCATGCGCACGCGGGCCGGGCGACCGAAGGGATCGTCCGGGCCCGCCTGCTCGACGAGTCCCTCTCCGGCTACGACGCGATCGTCACCAACGCCGCCGGC
The DNA here is from genome assembly GCA_963742605.1 of uncultured Thermoleophilia bacterium. Taxonomy (GTDB): domain Bacteria; phylum Actinomycetota; class Thermoleophilia; order Gaiellales; family Gaiellaceae; genus PALSA-600. The sequence goes on from CAVUNA010000018.1 coordinate 18,439, forward strand.
TGCGGATCGCACCTGAAGAACCATCGTGGCGCGCGCTTCGTCGACGTCAGCGAGCTGATCGCCTCGGCACCGGCTCCGGCGACCCGCCATCCGCTGGCCCTCCGCGTCGCGTTTCAGGACTCGTGCCACCTCAGGCACGCACAGCGCATCCTCGAAGAGCCGCGAAACGCGCTGCGCGCGATACCGGGCCTCGAGTTGATCGAGCCCGACGAGCAGGAGCTCTGCTGCGGCAGCGCCGGGATCTACAACATCGTCCAGCCGATCGCGGCCCGAGAGCTCGGCGACCGGAAGGCTGCACGCGTGCTCGAGACGTCTCCGGACGCGTATGCGAGCGGCAACCCCGGCTGTCTCGTCCAGGTGACGGCAGCCCTGCGCCGCACCGGTCGACCGCTACCCTCGTTTCACCCGATCGAGCTCGTCGATGCGTCGATTCGCGGTGTCACGACGGACGAGCTGCTCCGCCGCGCTCGGGGCTAGTCGACGAAGCGTCTACCGCTCGGCATGGATCCGCTCGCCCGACTCGCACAACGGACTGCCACGACGTCCGGCACGAAGCGCGAGCGCCTCCGCGAGGATCGAGATCGCCGTCTCTGCCGGGCTCTCCGCGCCGACGTCGAGGCCCGCCGGCCCACGCAGGCGATCGAGTTGCTCGGCGGTCACGCCTGCTTCGAGCAGCTTCTCCCGCCGGCGTGCCTGCGCGACACGGCTGCCGAGGGCTCCGACGTAGAACGCGTCCGTCTGCAGCGCGGTGGCGAGCGCCGGGATGTCGAACTTCTCGTCGTGCGTCAACACGACGACGGCCGTGTCGCGATCGACCACGATGCGCGCGAGCGCCACGTCGGGCCATTCGGTGAGGATCTCCTCGGCACTCGGAACGCGCTGGCGCGTCGCAAAACGCGCCCGCGCATCGATGCAGATCGTGTGCCAGCCGAGCGCCCGCGCCGCCGCGCACAGTGCCTCGCCCGTGTCGACGGCGCCGACGACGACGAGTCGCGGAGGCGGACCGTAGACATCCGCGAACACGCGCGATCCTCCGACCTCGATCAGCCCGCTCCGGCGCATGTCGACGGCCAGGGCGGCGATCGCCGGCGAGGCGTCTCCGATCGTCTCGCCCCGGTCGAGCCGAACGAGCAGCTTTCGACCCAGATCCGGGCCTTCCACGACCGTGAACAGGACGGCGCGCTCGTCACCTTGCGCGACCTCGAGCAGAGCCTCGGCGAGCGTCACTCGAACAGCTCGACGAAGACGTCGATCTCGCCACCGCAGGGCAATCCGACACCGAGTGCCTGATCGTCGGTGATGCCGTAGGTGAGCAGGCGCGGCGGACCGCCCTCGATCACCTCGAGCCCCTGCACTGCGACGTCGTTCTCGACACAACCACCCGAGACGGACCCGCACATCGCGCCGCTCTCCGAGACTGCGAACTTCGCGCCGACCGGCCGTGGCGCCGACTTGCGCGTGGCGACGACCGTCGCGACCGCAACTCGCTCGCCCTGCGCACGCCAGAGCTTCACCTCATCGACAATCTCCTTCACAGCGTCTCTCCCTGACGGTATAGAAATGCCGGATGCCGGTGACCGAATCCGAGGAGCGCTTTCTCGTCACGGGCGCACTCGGCTGCATCGGCGCGTGGACCTGCGCCGTGCTCGCGGCAGAGGGCGTCCACGTGGTCGGCTTCGACCTCGGCTCGGACGATCGCAGGCTCGCGCTCGCAGGCGCCGCGGGAGTACGAATCGTGCGCGGGGACATCACCGACCGCTCAGGGCTCGACACCGTGCTCGATGAGCACGGCATCACGCACGTCGTGCACCTCGCCGCACTGCTGATCCCCCAGATCAAGGCTGATCCGCCTTACGGCACGGCGGTGAACGTCGGCGGCACCGTCAACGTGCTCGACGCGGCGAAGACGCGCGGCATTCGGGTGGCGTACGCGAGCTCGGCGGCCGTCTACTCGAGCGCCGACGACACCGGAGGGCCGGTGCCGAACGAGGCCGTCGGCCACCCGGCGACGTTCTACGGGGTGCACAAGCAGGCGTGCGAAGGGCTGGCGCGGATCTTCTGGCAAGAGGAGCAGGTGCCGTCGATCGGCATCCGCCCGCTCGTCGTCTACGGCCCGGGACGCGACAACGGCCTGACAGCAGCTCCCAGCATCGCGATGGCGAAGGCGGCCCGCGGCGAAGACAGCGAGATCGCCTTTGGCGGCAGGACGCAGCTGCAGTTCGCGCCCGACACGGCGAAGGCATTCGTCGCCGCAGCGCGCAAGGCCGATGCCGGCGCCCGTGTCTTCCACCTCGGAGGTCCCGCCGTCACGATTGCCGCCGCCGCGGCCGCAATCGAAGCGGCAAGCGGAACGTCGGTGCAGGTGGACGAGTCGAACCGGCTGCCGTTCCCGGACGAGTTCGACGGCACGCCGCTCGAGGAGGCGCTCGACGGGATCAGCTGGACGCCGCTCGAGACGGGTGTCGCGCAGACGATCGAGCGGCTGCGAGTCGCCGCGGGCTGACGGTCGTATCGACGGCGACAAGCGCCGCCGCGGGCTGGAGAACGGCAGCCGATCGTCAACCGGCGACGACGGGGTTCGTGATCGCGCCGATGCCATCGATCTCGACCGTGATCTCGTCGCCGGGCTTCATCCACACGGGTGGGTCGCGAAAGGCACCGACCCCCGCCGGGGTGCCGGTGATGATCAGATCGCCGGCTTCGAGCGTGATCGCCTGCGACACGAAGGCGATGATCTCGGCGACCCCGAAGACCATGTTCGAGGTGTTCGAATCCTGCATCACGGTGCCGTTCAAGATCGCGCGGATCGGCAGCGCCTGCACGTCGGGAACCGCCGATGCGGGAACGACGTCGCCGACCGGCAGGAACGTGTCGAGCGACTTCCCGCGGACCCACTGCCCGTCCGAGAACTGCAGGTCGCGGCCCGAGACGTCGTTCGCGACCACGTATCCGTCGACGAACTCGAGAGCGTCGTCGACCGGCACGCGACGCGCCTGCCGGCCGATCACGACGCCGAGCTCGGCCTCGTAGTCGACTCTCGTCGAGATCGGCGGAATCCGGATCGCCTCGCCGGACGCGATCAGCGTGTTCGGCCACTTGGCGAAGAGCAACGGCTTCTCCGGCAGCGCGACTCCCTGCTCCTCTGCGTGATCCCGATAGTTCAGGCCGATGCACACGATCTTCTGGGGCGTCGCGATCACGACGGCGACCCTACTACGTCGACGTCGGACGATTGGGCGCCGCGTAGAATCGCGCGGTGCCGCGTCTCGGGATGAACATGTTTCTCTGGTCGTCGGACGTGTCGGATCCGTCGTATGCAGAGACGTTCGCGATGCTGCGCGACGCCGGCTTCGAGGCGATCGAGGTGCCGCTGTTCGATCCGGACCCGAACAAGGCCGAGCGGACCGGCGCCCGTCTGCGCGAGCTGGGCTTGACGCCGGTCGGAGTGTCCGCACGCTCCGCGGAGCAGAGCCCGATCAGCCCCGATCCGGCCGTTCGCCGCCGGGCGGTCGAGGCGACGAAGCTGGACATCGAGGCGTGTGCAGCGCTCGGCGCGTCGATCCTGTGTGGGCCGATCGCCGCGCCGCTCGGTGTCTTCAGCGGCAATGCGCCGACGCCCGAGGAGCGGCAGCGATCGGTCGAGACTCTTCGGAGCGCCTCCGCGCACGCGCAACGCCACGGCGTCACCCTGGCGATCGAGTACCTCAACCGCTACGAGCACTATCTCGTCAATTGCGCTGCCGATGCGGCGAGCCTCGTTCGCGAGGTCGACCATCCGCACTGCCGGCTGATGTACGACACCTTCCATGCGCACATCGAGGAGAAGGACCCGCGTCGTGCACTCGAGGCGTGCGCCGACGTACTGGTGCACTTCCACGCTTCCGAGAACGACCGCGGGACTCCCGGGCTCGGGCAGGTCGACTGGGATCGGACATTCGACGCCCTCGGCGACATCGGCTACGACGGGTGGATCGTGATCGAGGCCTTCGGCGACGAGCCGCCCGAGTTCGCCGCGGCGACGAGGACCTGGCGGCGCACGTTCGACACCAGGGAGGCGCTGGCGCGCGACGGAGCGCGCTTCCTCCAGGCGCAGCTGGAACGATCGCAGGCTGCGGCTCGCTAGAGCGAGCCGAAACCCCCAGCAGGTGGGGGTTTCGGCAGAACGGCTCTACGCGTAGTACTTGCCGCCGACCTCCGCAGCCTGCGGCCGACCCTTGTGCCCGGCCTCTTGCATGATCGGCGGGACCTCGGGATCGGAGACGAAGCTCTGCCAGCCGTCGCCGTCCCAGTCGAAGAGCACCCAGACGCGGTCGCTCTCGTTGGGGTCGCGAAAGACCGTCGCGCCCTTGGACCCGTGCTGCTTGCGCTTCTCGGCGCCCTTGGTCGAGAAGATCTTCTCGAAGCGGTCGAAATCCTCGACCGTGGTGGTTGCCAGGATCATTGCGTCTCCTCCTTCGTCGCTTGATTCGACGAGCATGCGCCCGCCGGCCGCGCGCCGCATCGGGCGAACGCCCTATCCGGCGTGAACGAGGTTGTGCTCGAAGGCCCAGACCGTCGCCGCGGCACGGCTGCGGACGCCGGCCTTCTGGTAGACGTGCTGAACGTGGTGCCCGACGGTCTTGGGCGAGATGCCGAGATCGTCGGCGATCGCCTGGTTCGACTCGCCGCGCACGAGTACGAGCAGCACCTCGAGCTCGCGGTCCGTCAGCCCCGCAGGCAGCTCACGAGGCCGCTCCTGCACGCGGTGACCGGCGGCGTTGAGCACCGCGTCCACCGCGTCCCCGTCGAGCCGCCCCGCCGTGGCCTCGCGCGTCAACTCGGCCTCCGCCGCCGCAGCGTCGAGTGCCGGCCGGTACGGCCGCGCCTCGCGCATCGCTCCATAGCAGTCGGCCGCGGCGAGGATGCGCGCCGCCTGGTCGAGCTCCGGCCCCCGCGTGCCGCGGTGGTAGCCGGAGCCGTCGAGCCGTTCGTGGTGTGAGCCGGCGAGGAGCCCGATCGGAGCGAGCGCAGTCGACTGGGCGAAGGCGCGCTCGGTGAAGTGCGGATGGAGGCGCACTCGCTCCCACTCGCCGAACCCGAGCGGCCCCGGCTTCTCCCAGATCGCGTTCGACACGCCGACGCGGCCGAGATCGGACGCGAGTGCGGCGCGCCGCACGAGCGTCACCGAACCTGCCGGAAGCCCGATGCGCCAGGCGGCCGCCTCGGCGAGCTCGGCGACGCCCGTCGAGTGCTCGCGAAGCCACGGCGACTTGAGCCCGGTGAGCGCCGCGATGGCCGTGAACGAGGCGTCGATCCTCTCGTCCGCGATCCAGAGCTGCGGAAACGGCTCGACCTCGAGTGCCTGCTCCCACATGTGCGTCTCGTCCAGCCCGGCGAGCAGATCGTCGAGGTTCTCGAGGGCGAGAGCGGCCAGCCGAGGATCGTACGCGGCGCCCGCTCGACCGTCGACGACGGCCCGTGCCTCTTCGGCACCCGACGCAGAGAGGAACAGCGAGATGTCCCGCGCCACATGCAGGAGACGCATCGGCACCGGGATCTCGTCGCCGACGGCGTTCGGGAACCCGCGTCCGTCCCAGCGCGCAAAGACGTACTCGAGCGCTGCCTGGATGCCCGAACCGAGATCGAGCCACCCCGCGAACCGCTGCGCCACCTCGCACATCGCGGCGAAGGACTCACGCGCCCTCGGTGCGGCGTTGGCGATCGCGTCCTCGATCAGTGCCTCGCGGACCTCCGGGTCGCGCCCGAGCCCCACGTTCGCGCGGTAGAACGCAAGCACCTCCGCCGAGTTGACCGGGTCGATGAGGAAGAACGCCGCCCGGTGCGCGATGTCGTCGCCGAACAGCTGCGCCGCCTCGTGGCCGTTCGAGGTGCACCCGGAGGCGTGGAGGAGCGCGACGTAGTACGTGTCGACGAGCTCCTGCGCCGATGCCCCGGCGAGCTCCCCCAACCGGACCGCCAGTACGGCCGAGCGCAGCGCGTGCTCGAGTGGTTGACCGGTGCCGAGGTCGGTGGCGAGCGACAGCGCACCGACCACCTCGGCAGCGCGGATCGGCCGCTCTCCTGCGGGTCGCGCAGCCGCGACCGTCCCGGGAACTTCCGACACTGCGCTGGCATCCTACGGGGTGTCGGGCGTTCGACGGCGTCCAGCGACAGAGTCAGCGAAGTCCGACAGTGTTTCCCGCGGCATCGACGTCGATCCGGCGCGCAGCAGCGTTCCCCGGAAGGCCCGGCATGGTCTGCATGTCGCCGCAGACGGCGACGATCCAGCCTGCGCCCGTGTACGCGCGAAGTTCGCGCACCGGCAACGTGAACCCGGTCGGCGCGCCGCGCAGCGTTGGGTTGTGCGAGAGGGAGAGGTGCGTCTTTGCCATACAGATCGGAAGGTGCGCCAGGCCGGCCTTCGTGAACGCGTGCGACTGCCTGCGCGCGACCGGCGACAGCTCGACGCCGTTCGCGCCGTACGCGCGGGTGGCGATCGCCTCGATCTTCTGTTCGATCGTGTCTCCCAGCTCGTAGAGATACCTCGGCGCAACCGGGGCGGCTGCGGCCCCGATGACGGCCTCTGCAAGCTCTTCAGCCCCGGCGCCGCCGCGCTCGAAGCCGTCGTTGACCGCGACGCCGGCGACGTCGAGCTCGCGGGCGAGCCCCACCGCCGCGTCGATCTCGGCCTCGCCGTCGCCGGGAAAGCGATTGACGGCCACGATGCAGGGCAAACCGAACTCGCGGACGATGTGAAGGTTCGCGCGCAGGTTGTCCATGCCTCGCTCCAGTGCCGCGACGCCGCCGTTCGGATCGCCTCCGTGATGCTTCAGCGCCTGAGCGGTCGCAACGAGCACAACGGCGCTCGGGGCGATGCCGCCCACCCGGCAGACGATGTCGACGAACTTCTCGAAGCCCATGTCGGCTCCGAAGCCGCTCTCGGTGACGACGTAGTCGCCGAGCTTCAGTCCCAGCCGGTCGGAGACAAGCGAATTGTTTCCGTGGGCGATGTTCGCGAACGGCCCACAATGGATCAGCGCCGGCTGACCTTCCATCGTCTGCGCCAGGTTCGGCTTCAAGGCATCCTTGAGGAGGACCGCCATCGAGCCGGCAGCGTCGAGTTGCTCCGCCGTCACCGGCGCGCCGTCGAAGGTGGATCCGACCGTGATCGCCCCGAGACGAGCGCGCAAATCGGCGAGGTTGCGGGCGACCGCGACGATTGCCATCACCTCGGAGGCGGCGGTGATGTCGAAGCCCGTCTCGCGGGGGCTACCGTTCACGCGGCCGCCGAGGCCGATCACGATCTGCCGCAGCGCACGATCATCCATGTCGACGCATCGGCGCCATGAGATCGAGTGCGGGTCGATGCCGAGCTCGTTTCCGTGCAGCAGATGGGATTCGATCATCGCCGCGAGTAAGTTGTTGGCGGCGCCGATTGCATGAATGTCACCTGTGAAGTGCAGGTTGATCCGTTCCATCGGCACGACCTGGGCGCGCCCGCCGCCAGTGCCGCCGCCCTTGATCCCGAAAACAGGCCCGAGCGACGGCTCGCGCACGCAGAGCAGTGAGCGCTCGCCCAGCCGACCGAGCCCTTCGACAAGCGAGATCGCAGTCGTCGTCTTGCCCTCACCCGCTTTCGTCGGCGTCACCGACGTCACGGTCACCAGGCGCCCATCGAGTTGGTCCTGAAGACGGTCGAGAGCCGAGAGGTCGATCTTCGCTGCGTCGCGTCCGTACGGTTCGATCTCGTCCGGCGCGAGCCCGAGACCGGCGGCGAGGTCGGTGATCGGGACCGCATGCCCTGTGCCGACGGCCGCCACGATCGGATCGTCTCATGCGCCGCTCACCGACGCACTGGGAAGCGCTCGATTACGGCGCTTCGACGAGCCCCGTCCGATAGGCGAGCACGACGGCCTGGACACGGTCGCGGAGGTTGAGCTTGTGGAGGACATGCGTGACGTGCGTCTTGACAGTGGTCTCGCTGATGAAGAGCTCCTGCGCGATCTCTCCGTTCGAGAGGCCGCGGGCGATCAGGCGGAACACCTCTCGTTCACGCGTGCTCAGCTCCTCGAACTCCTTCGGCGGGTCCGGACGATCCGTGTCCGCGAACTGTTTGATCACACGGTTCGTGACCGCGGGCGAGAGCAGCGCATCTCCGGCGGCGACGGTTCGGATTGCCGCGATCAACTGCTCCGGCGGATCGTCCTTGAGGACGAAGCCGCTGGCGCCCGCTCTGAGCGCCTCGTAGACGTATTCGTCCAGGTCGAACGTCGTCAAGATCAGGATCCGCGCGAGGGTGTCGGCAGCGAGGATGCGCCGGGTGGCCTGGATGCCGTCGAGCTCGGGCATGCGGATGTCCATCAGCACCACGGTCGGCTGGAAACGCGCCGCCTTCTCCACCGCCTCGAAACCGTTGCTCGCCTCGGCGACGACGTCGATGTCCTGCTCACCGGTGAGCAGCATGCGGAAGCCCGCGCGGATCATCGACTGGTCGTCGGCGACGAGCACGCGAATCGTCATGGCTGCTCGCTGCCGAGCGGAAGTCGCGTGTTGAGGATGAAGCCGCTTCCGGGTGTCACCGTCGTCGTCATCTCTCCGCCGTAGATCTTGACTCGTTCGCGGACGCCGACAAGCCCATGGCCGAGACCGTCGCCCGTCGGACTGCCCTGCCCGTCGTCGCGGACCTCGATCTCGAGCTCGGTCGGCCCGTACCGCACGGTGACGTCGGCGTGGCTGGCACGCGCATGCTTGAGCGCGTTGGTCAGGCCTTCCTGAACGATTCGATAGGCGGAGAGGTCGACTCCGGGCGAGAGTGGGAACGGCTGACCGTCGACGTGCAGGCGGACGGGAAGGCCGGCCCGTCCCACCTCGTCCAGAAGCAGCTCGAGGCTGTCGAGGCCGGGCCGCGGCGCGAACTCGGGGCCGTCGCCGTCGCGGCGCATCGCTCCCAGGAGTCGGCGCATTTCGGCGAGCGCCGAGCGGCCGGTCCGCTCGACCCCCTGAAGCGCCTCCGCGTCCTCGGCAAGCGTTTCGGGAAGCTTGTGCCGGACCGCGCCGACCTGGAGCACCATCACGCTGACAGCGTGGGCGACGATGTCGTGGAGCTCGCGCGCGATCCGCGCGCGCTCCTCCGCGACCGCGATGCGCGCCGCTGCATCCCGCTCTCGCTCGGCGTGAGTCGCGCGTTCCTCGGCCGCCTCGGCCTCGTCGGCGCGTTCGCGCAGGGCAAAACCGGCGAGCCAGCCGATCGCGAACAGGAGCGGGATGAAGACGAGCTCTGCAGCCTTGTGATCCGGCTTGTTGTAGACGACCGTCGCCGCGCCGCCGAGCACGACTGCCAGGCCCAGCGGTGCCTGTAGGGAGTCGCGCAGGCCGCCCAGCAGGAACGAGGCGACCATCCCGGCGATGTACACGCTGGTCGTGAACACGACCAGCCGCCCGTCGACGAACGAGAACGCCGCCCCCAGCACCCAGACCGAGGCGGGCGCCGCGAACGGGAACCGTCGCCGCGCGAGCAGCGGCAGGATGATGACGGCGGTCGCCGGCACGGCAAACCAGAGCGTCGTGCGCGGCGCGTCCACCGAGTCCGTCCGGGCGGCGACCTCGATCGCGCCCTCGGCCGCCGCGAGCACGATCAGCGCGTCGAATCCGTACCGCCGCGCGAGTGACTTCAGCCGTTGCACCACGCGAACGTACTGCCCAGCGTCGCTCGTCGCCTCCTACCTGAGGAGGACTGGAAATCGTCGTGCAGTGCGAGCGCGACTGCGGCTTCGCGACGACGACGCGGCGCCGCGGCACTCCTAGCTTCGAGGCATCCGCAAAACACGAAAAGGAGCCTCTCATGCAAGCCCCGGCGACCCGCACATTCACCGTTTCACGCATCACCGCACTGACGATCATCGGACTGCTGGTGCTTGGGCTCGGGTACCTGCGGTTCAAGCCTGACAACGGCACTGTCTCCGTGCCCAAGGGCGCGCATGCCGGCCAGCTGACCCTCAAGCCGTGCCACTACGCTACGGAGAACGGCAGCTACGCCGCGGACTGCGGGACGCTGGTCGTGCCGGAGAATCGGCACAAGGCCGATTCGCGTCTGATCGCGGTGCCGGTGACCCGCATCCGAGCCCGCACGACGCACCCGGGAACGCCCGTGTTCCGGCTTCAGGGCGGCCCGGGCATCACCAACATGACGTTCCCCGACGCAAGCCGGTTCGCCGACAAGCGCGATGTCGTCCTCGTCGGCTATCGCGGCATCGACGGCTCCGTCCGGCTCGACTGCCCGGAGGTCGATTCGGCGATGAAGCACGCACGTGACCTCCTCGCCCCGCGCGCCATGGACGCATACGCCCGCGGGTACCGGTCGTGTGCGAGCCGGCTTCAGTCCGACGGTGTCGATCTCGCCGGCTACTCGGTGCCGGAACGGGTCGACGATTTCGAAGCAGCCCGGCAGGCCCTCGGCTATCGGCGGATCGACCTGCTCAGCGAGAGCGCCGGAACCCGTACGGCAATGGTCTACGCCTGGCGGCATCCGGTGAGCATCGCCCGGTCGGTGATGATCGGCGCCAATCCGCCCGGCAACCTCATCTGGTATCCGAAGACCACCGACGAACAGATCAGGAAATACTCGCGCCTCTGCGCGCAAGATCAATCGTGCAGCAGCAGGACGACCGATCTCGCCGCGACGTTGCACTCGACGGCGATCCCCGACCACTGGTGGTTCCTGCCGATCAAGAAGGGCAACGTTCGCATCGCGACGTTCTTCGGGCTGATGAACGCGACATCGGAGGGGGCCGGGCCGATCGCGGCGCCGAAGACGATCGACGCGTGGCTCTCAACTGCGAACGGTGACGCGAGCGGCTTCTGGATCCAGTCGATCCTGCCGCAGCTCGTCTTTCCGACTGTGCAGGTGCAGGGCGAAAGGGCGGCATTCGCGCGGATCGACGCCGCGTACGCACGGCGGTACTTCGCAGGCGAACGGGGTCGCGGCTCGATCATCGGCGACCCGGGGACCGAGTTCGTCTGGGCGGGGGGACGCCTGCTGAACGCCTGGCCGGCCGGCCCCGACGACGGCAAGTACAACACCGTGCAGACGTCGCAGGTGCCGACGCTTGTGATCGGAGGCAACCTCGACTTCGCGACGCCGGCCCAGAACGCGACCCGCGAGCTGCTGCCGCACCTTCCGAACGGCCACCAGGTCGTCCTGCGCAATCTCGGCCACGCGGACGACTTCTGGGCCTACGAGCCGACGGCAGGCTCGCACCTGATCAACACGTACTTCGCGAGCGGCCGGGTCGACGCCTCGCAGTTCACGCGCCACGTGATCGACTTCACACCCAGCGGGAGGCAGACCAGCCTCGCCAAGATCGTCCTGACGGTGATGCTCGTGTTCGCAGCGCTCGCCGCACTGTCACTGGTGCTGTTGCCGCTGCGCGTCCACAGGCGGGGCAGCCTCGGGCGGAAGTCCGCTGCGCTGGTCCGGTCGCTGGGGATGGTCGTCGTCGGTCTCGGCGGCTGGTTCGCGGGAGTCCTGGTCGCACTGACGGCGATGCCGACCGTTCCGCTCGACAGCGATCTGCTCGCCGGTCTCTCCGTCGGCGTCCCGGTCGGCCTGGGGATCTTCTGGGCGTGGGTTCACCGAGACTGGCCGGCCGCGACGAAGGCGATGGGCGTTGCGGCGGCTCTCGCCGGGGCCCTCGTCGGCGGCTGGCTGGGCTACCACGTGCTGCCCGGGCTCTTCGCGGTCCTCACCACCATCGTCGGAGCGGCCGTGGGCGGAAATCTCACGCTGCTCGTCCTCGACATCGTCCGGAGCCCGGTCGCTGCCGAGGTGGCCGCGCCCGCTCCGGCGGCGTTGACAACCGCTGCGTGACGGGCACGGCACGGGCTGCGGCGGCATTCGCGCCGCCGCAGCCCGGACCGGCAGATTCGTACCGACTCCTCACAGCGCCCGTACAGGACGGGCGTACGTTCTCGTCGGTGAGGACCGTGCCGGCACGCGTTGCGACCTTGGTGGTGCTCGTGACGGCGGCCGCCCTCGTCGCCGGCGTGGCCCGCGCCGGGTTCGTTCCGTCCTGGGGCTATCTCCCGGCACCACTCAGGGCACGACTCGCCGCCCAGAGTGGAGGCAGCCTCTTCCTGCCGGCTCGGGCGCCGCTCTTCTACCGCTACCGCTCGGGCGCGGCGGTCACCGGCGGAGTGCTGAGCGTTCCGTTCATCAACCGGGTGCGCATCCGCCAGGGCCTCTGGCGCTGGACGAAGGACAGCTACGTGTGGCACGTGCAGCCGCTCGCTGCCTCCGTCGACTGCTCCAACTGGAAGCCGCGGGACAAGACGCTCCAGGTCGACGGCAACAAGGTCTTCTGGTCGGCGAGCAGCGACGGCGGCACCGCCTGGCGCTGCGTCACCGACCGGCGCGGCCGGCCACTGGTGCTCAGCGCATCAGCCGGCGGGAGGATCGGGGACGTCGGGCTCGCGATCGTGGTTGCGAGCGGACTCGACGTCAGCCGCCGGACCAGCAGCGTCAATGTCGCCCTCGCCGTGACCCCTTCGTCCGTTCGACGGGGCGCGTCTGTGCTCGTGCGCGGCGTCGCAGGCGGGTGCACCTCGGGTGACACGGTCACGATCCTGTCCCGTGCCTTCCCCGCGACGCATTCGTTCGCGGGCGTGCCGGCAGTGCTCGCGGAGGTGGGTTCCGCCGGGCGTTTCTCGGCGATCACGCGCATCCCCGGCACGCGCCCTCCGGGCACGTACACCGTTACCGCGCGCTGCGGCGGCGGCAACCTCGGCGTCTCGGCGCACCTGACCGTCAGACGCTGAACGCCCCTCAGACAAACGAGGGCGCCGCCTCGACAGTTCATCGAGGCGACGCCCTCTCCACACCCCCCAACGGGTGAGGCCTCGTCAGCTCGTCTGCGCGTGACCCTGGTGTACGTGCCGGTACCGCCGTGCACCGACGGCGAGCCCGGCGGCGACGAGGACGAGACCCAGCGTGCCCGCCCCGCCGACGCCGGCGTCCGTCCAGTCGAAGCCGTTGGACGGCCGGACGACCAGGGCGTAGGTGCCCAGGTGGTAGCGGCGGTTCAGGGCGTCGCCCCGGATCATCAGTGCCCGCTGTGCCGCCGCCGCCGTACCGACGGCCGGCGCCGGCGTGGCGGTCGAGCCTCCGAGCTGATAGCGCCGATCGAGCGCCTCGCTGCGCACCTGCAGTGCTCTGAGGGCGGCCGTGTGGTACCGCTGATCCATCGCCTGACTGCGAATCGCGAGTGCGCGGTTCGCCTGGGCGACCTGGGTCTTCGAGATCGTTGCTCCCGCCGAACCGACGACGACAAGCATCGCGCCGAGCGTGAGAGCCGCCGTCCCGAGCCGATTTCTACGCATGCCGTTCATCGTGGCCTCCTTCTGCTCGAGCCGCTCCACCGCGGCTCTCCGTGCAGCCACCATCGCGCCGTTGCCCCAGAGATCGGTCAGGAACCGCTAACGCCCCGGTAAGGACCCCGCCCCTTACCCCCGACGGAATGAGCCGTTACGGTCGCCGTGAGGTGACCATGCGATTCGCGATTCTCGGTCCACTCGAGGTCTATGACGGGGCGCGCCCGCTCACCGTGGGCGGCGGTCGCCAGCGAAAGCTCCTCGGAATCCTGCTCGTCCACGCGAACGAATCCGTGTCGACCGACAGGCTCATCGACGAGCTGTGGGGAGCGGAACCGCCCACGACGGCGGCCAAAGCGCTCCAGGGACTGGTCTCGCAGCTTCGGAAGCAACTGGGCTCCGCGTCGCTCGAGACGGTCACCGGCGGGTACCTCCTGCGCGTCGGCCCCGGCGAGACCGACGCGCAGGAATTCGAGGAGCTCCTGCGGGAGGCGCGGCCGCTCGACCGCGGTTCCGCGCTGGTCAAGCTGGAAGCCGCGCTCGCGCTCTGGCGAGGCCCGGCGCTGGCCGACTTCGCCTACGACGACTTCGCGCGCTTCGAGATCGACCGGCTCGAGGAGCTGCGCGAGTCCTGTATCGAGCGTCGCATCGACCTCGAACTGGCGCTCGGGCACCACGACGACCTCGTGCCCGAGCTCGAGGCGCTCGTTCACCAGTACCCGCTCCGCGAACGCCTCCGCTGCCATCTGATCCTCGCGCTGTATCGCTCGGGCCGCCAGGCCGACGCACTCCAGGCGTATCAGGACGCACGAAGCGCGCTGCGAGAACAGCTCGGCCTCGACCCGGGTGACGAGCTGCAAGCTCTGCAGAAAGCGATTCTCGCCCATGACCCCTCGCTCGCTCCACCGCCTCGCGTCGAGCTGCCGCCGGAAGGTTCGCTCGCCTCGGTGCAGCCGGAACAGCCACGCCGGCGCCTCTTCGGGCTGATCACTGCTGCCGTCGGCGCAGTCGTCCTCGTCGCCGCGGCGGTCGTGGTCGCGATCGAGCTCGTGAGCGGCAGCGGATCGACACCGATCGTCGTTCCGCCCAACTCCGTGGCGCTCATCGACGTTCACGACAACCGCATCGACAGCTTCGTCGGCGTCGGCCGGAGGCCGGTCTCTCTCGCCGCCGGCGCCAACGGCGTCTGGGTCGCGAATGCGGACGACGGAACGGTCGACCAGCTCGACCCGCGGACGGGACGGCTCGTGCACACGATCGGCGTCGGCACAGACGTCTACACCGTGGCCGTCGGCTTCGGATCGGTCTGGGTCGCAGGCGGCAACGACGGAACGTTGATCCGGATCGATCCCACCCTCAGCCAGGTGCAGCGCACGCTGGCGCTCGCGAACCGGCTCTCGCTCGCGCCGAACTCTGTGTTCTTCGTTGCCACCGACAATCGGTACGTGTGGGTCACCCGAGGCGACCAATTGCTGCGGGTCGACCCGAGGACGGATCAGATCGTCGGGCAGGTGGCCGTCGGCGCCCCCACATCACTGGCAACGGGAGCGGGCTCGGTCTGGGTGACGACCGTGTCGGAGCGCCTCGTGCGCGTGGATGCCCACTCGGTCAAGGTGACCGGCTCCTTGGTCCTCAGTACCGTTGCGATCGCCGGCGCCTATGGCGCCGGCAGTCTGTGGCTGACAGCCCCCTCGGGACCGGGCGACGTCGACAACATCGACCCGATCTCGCTCGCGAGTACGACCGTCGGGACGACGATGGCAGATCCCACGATCCTCGCCGTCGGAAACGGCTCACTATGGGTCGGGAACTCAGCCGGTGTCCTCGAGCGGATCGACGCCGGCACCGGAAGGTCGGTGGCGACTCTCCAGGTCGGCAAGGGTCTGTCCGCGGTGACGACCGACGGCGACAAGCTCTGGGCCGCCGTCGCGGCCTCTACCTGAGCTTCGGCGACACCTTGATCCGGCCCTCCACGATCTCCCTGTCGAGTCGGCGGAGCTCGCGACGGAAGCGCGCAGGCACGCGCGGGCTGAACCGCCCCAGGCCAACGCCGCGGTTGCGCAGGTCGAAGACCGTGTCGCCGCCTGTGTGGAAGCTGCCGGCGTGTAATGCCTTCGCGAAGTCGTAGACCGCCACGTCGAGATGCTTGACGACACTCGTCAGCACGAACGGGCCGAGGTAGGACTGATCGATATCCACGCCGATTCCCCAGGCGCCGCGCTTCTTCGCTGTCTCGAGCGCACCGATGCCGCACGCACCTGCGACGTCGAACACGACCCCTGAGCCGCGCGCGATCTGATCAACCGCCGCGTGCGCGCATTTCGTCGAATTGTCGAAATCGTTCGTGAAGGCATTGAGCGTCGTGATCTTCGGATCGGCGTACTTCGCCCCGGCCTGAAAACCGGCGACGTACGCCTTGACCGGCGGGATGGCGTATCCGGCGACGCTGCTGACGACGTGCGGCGGCGGGCGGAGATCCTCCATCCGCGCCGCCAGATAGCCCGCAAGGAATGCGGGCTGCTCGGTCCTGAACGCCGTTCCCTCGACGTTCGGCAGCGGGCGCGGGAGATCCTCGAACGATGCGTCGAGAATCGCGAACCTCCTCGACGGAAACCTCTCCGCAACGCGGGCGAAATCCGCGAGCTCGAGGAAGCCGATCCCGATCGAGAGGTCATATCCCTGGCGGGCGAGATACGAGAAGACCGGCACGTACGACTCGTTCGGCGCCGGAGCCACGACCTTCCCCTCGACGTGCAGCTTGCTCACAGCGCGGGCGAGGCCCAGATAGGCACCGTGCTGGAACGGGTCACTCGCACGTCCGACGAGTGGCTGTTCGAGCACGAGGCCGATACGCGGCGGTTGCGAGTGCGACGCGCTTCGAGCCGAGACCGCGAGGAGCAACGCCGTGAAGGCGGCAGGTACTGCGAGTGCAAGAAGGTGTCTCAATCCGCGATCCCCAGTCCCCAGCCGCCGTCGATCACGATCTCCTGTCCGGTGATGTACTCGGAGGCCGGCGATGCGAGGAAGAGCGCGAGCGCCTTGATGTCGTCCGGCTGACCGACGCGGTGCATCGGGATGTCTTTCGCGAGCGCCGCCTGTACGTCGGGGTTGCGCGCGTGACCGCCGCCGATGTTCGTGACGAAGAACCCCGGGGCGATCGCGTTGGCCGTGATCCCGTATGCAGCCAACTCGAGCGCGAGCGAGTGCATCAGGTGCCTGGCACCGGCCTTCGCCGCCATGTAGGCGGAGCCGATCGCCGGCTCGACCTTGGTCGCTGCCAGCGACGTCGTCACGACGATCCGGCCGAACCGGCGCGGGCGCATGTGACGAGCCGCGGCGCGCGCCGTCGCGAAGATCCCGTTGAGGTTGATGTCGATGACGCGGTTCCAGCGCGCGTCGGCGTAGCGTTCGAGCGCGCCCTCCTCCACCCGCGGCCGCTGGCCGCCGGCCCACGCGCCGACGAACCCGGCCCCGGGATCGATGCCGGCGTTCGCGAACGCGACATCGAGCCGGCCGTAGGCCTCCGCCGCCTGGTCGATCGCGCGATCGAGGGCGGCGTGATCGGTCACATCGGCGACGGCGCCTCGAACGTCGAGCCCTTCTGCCTGCAGCCGCGTGGCCTCGGCACCGACCGCGTCCGCATCGACGTCGATCAGCGTGACGCGGGCGCCGTGCGCGGCAAGCACCTCGCCGTACGCGAGCCCGAGCCCGCTGGCGCCTCCCGTCACGATCACGCCGAACCCGGCGACGTCGAAGCGAGAGGAGACGTTCATGCGGCCGAGCCTAACCTCGGTAGAGCTCGGCCATCTCGTCGAGCGACGTCGGCTCGTAGTCGCCCGCGTGACCGGCCTGTCCGAACTGCCTCATCCGCTCTTCGTAGACCGCGCGCATCGCGTCACGCCCGGCCGCGAGATACGTGCGCGGCTCGAACTCGCCCGGCCGCTCGACGAACTGCTGCCTGATCGCACCGGTGACGGCCAGTCTCGCGTCGGTCTCGACGTTGATCTTGCGGACGCCGTGGCGGATCCCGCGCTGGATCTCCTCGACCGGCACGCCCCACGTCGGGCGGACGTCTCCGCCGAACTCGTTGATCCGGTCGACGAGCTCCTTCGGGACCGATGAGGAGCCGTGCATCACCAGATGGAGCTGCGGAAGCCTGTCATGGATCCGCTCGACGACGTCCATCGCGAGCACGTCTCCCGTCGGCGGCCGCGTGAACTTGTAGGCGCCGTGGCTCGTACCGATCGCGACCGCGAGCGCGTCGACGCCGGTGCGCTCCACGAATTCGACGGCCTGATCGGGGTCGGTCAGCTCTGCACGGCCGGAGCCATGCCCGTCCTCGATCCCGCCGATCGTGCCGAGCTCTCCCTCGACGGTCACGCCCAGGGCGTGGGCTCGCTCGACGACGGCCCGCGTGACGGCGACGTTGTACTCGAAGTCGGACGGCGTCTTCCCGTCCTCGGCGAGCGACCCGTCCATCATCACGCTCGTGAATCCGAGCTCGATTGCGGAAAAGCACGTCTCGGGGGAGTTGCCGTGATCCTGGTGCAGCGCCACCGGCAGCTCGGGATAGCGCTCGACAGCCGCACGCACGAGGTGGATGAGAAAGCGGTCGCCCGCATACGCCCGCGCGGCGCGGGAGACCGCGACGATCACCGGGGAGCGCGTGCGCTCGGCGGCCTCCATGACCGCCTGCAGCTGCTCCATGTTGCTGACGTTGAACGCACCGACGCCATAGCCCCCGGCGGCGGCCTCGTCGAGCATCTGGCGCATCGAGACGAGCGGCATCAGCCGGCCGAGGACGCCCGTAAGCCTTCGAGGGCGTACACGATCGCCTCGTCGAGTTGCATCGCGCGACCGCGTTCGCGCGACCGAGGCCCACTCCTCCGGGTCGAGCCCTTCGCGCACCAGCCGGTCGATCCCCGCAATCCGTTCCTGATCGAACTCGTCTGCGACGATCCCCAGGTCGGCGAGCAGCTTCGGTGCCGAGGCGACGAGAACCGCAGCTCGCTCGAGATCTCCCTGATGAGCTGCGATCAGCGCTGCGAGCACGAGCTCGTTGTACGCGGCCGCCTTCGGCGCCGACCGCGCTTCCTCGAGCGCTCGGACCGCGTGCGCACGCGCGAGCTCGCGACGACCGAGCTCCCAGTCGAGCTCGGCCTCCAGCGCCTCCAGCGAGTGAATCGCCGCCACGTGCTCCTGCTCCCTCAGCAGCTCCTTGCACGTCGCGAGCTCGATCTCGGCCTGCTGCCAGTCGCTCCGTCTGACGGCCTCCCCCGCCAGGATGACATTCGCGGTGAGCTCCCACCACGACTCGCCGATCTGCGCGGCGAGATCACGTCCAGCCACGTGGGCCTCGTGCGCCTCGGTCTCGTGCGACAGGCTGAGCAAGTTCCCCAGGGTGAGGAGGCTCATCACCTCGGCGAGCCGATCCCCTTGCTCCCGCGCATGCGACACGGCGGCTCTGGCGATCGGCACCCCTCCGTCGCCCGAGGAGAGATCGGTCAGGGCGGCGAGGGCGTTCTCGACCCGCGGCAGAAGGTCGTCGGGTGGGCCTATCCGAACCGCCTCCTGCAGCCAATCTCTGCCCTCGCGCGCATCGCCGCGGAAGAACCAGACGACCCACAGAGCGGCGGAGAGGCGGGCGAGCCTGCGCGCGTCACCGCCGTCGCGGTAGTGCCTGAGCGCCGCGCGCATGTTGTCGCGTTCGTCGACGATCCTGTCGACCCAGACGCGCTCGTCCACGCCCAGCGTCGTGAAGTGACGCCAGCTCTGCTCCGCGACGGCGAGAGAGAACTCGGCGCGCCGTGACTCGAGCAACGCGCTTTCCGCGTGCGCGGCGGCGTGCTCGGCGGCATGCGCACGGATGGTGTCGAGCATCCAGTAACGAGGTTCTGCTCGCCCGTCGCGGCGGCGAAGCAGGCTCTTGTCGATCAGCGACGCGACCGTCTCGGCGTCCGCCCCGCAAACGTCGAGAGCAGCCTCGAGCGTGCAGCCTCCCGCGAAGACACCGAGGCCGCGGTAAACGCGCTGCTCCTCCGGGTCGAGGAGGTCGTACGACCAGTCGATCGTGGCGCGCAGCGTGTGCTGGCGCGGGTCGCTGTCGCGCGGCGCCTGCAGGAGATCGAGCCGTTCGCCGAGCCGATCGAGGAGCTGCTGCGGCGTGAAGAGGCTCGTTCGTGCAGCAGCGAGCTCGAGCGCGAGCGGCAGCTCGTCGAGCCGATCGCACAGGTCGGCGACGACGTCGCTCGTCACGAAGCCCGGATCGATCTGGCGCGCACGCGCGGCGAAGAGCTCGACCCCGTCACGACTCTCCATCGACGGCACCGGGTACACGTGCTCTCCCTGTAGCTGCAACCGTTCTCTGCTCGTCACGACGACGACGGGCCCCTCGATCGCATTCAGATCCGCGATCGTCCGCGCAATCGCGGGAAGCAGGTGCTCGGCGTTGTCGAGCAGGAGCAGTAGCCGCTTGCCGCGCAGCCCCGCCGACAGCCTGTCATGGCCCTCGACATCCGTCTCGGCGCGAAGCTCGAGCACCTCGGCGATCGAGAGCGGCACGAGCGAGGGATCCTGAAGCGGCGCCAGGGGGACCCACCAAACGCCGTCCGGGTAGTCGTCGGCAACCTCGGCGCAGGCCTGCAAGGCGAGTCTGGTCTTCCCCGTTCCGCCGGGCCCGGTCAGGGTGACGAGACGCACATCCTCCCGTTGCAGCAGCGAGACGAGCTCCGTCAACTCCCGCCCACGCCCGAGGAACGTCGTCGCCGGTACGGGAAGGTTCGTCCGGTACAGGCTCTTGAGCGGCGGGAACTCCTGGTCGCCGAGTTGGTAGAGCTGTTCGGCGGCGCCGAGGTCCTTCAGCCGGTGCCGGCCGAGATCCTGGAGCTCCTCCGCGCCGTCGAGCAGATCACGCGTCGACTGCGAGAGGACGACCTGGCCCCCATGCGACGCCGCCATGATCCGGGCGGCGCGATGAACGTCGATGCCGACGTACTTCTGTCCGTCGAGGACCGGCTCGCCGGTGTGCACGCCGACGCGGATCCGCACTGCGCCCATTTCGAGCTCGCCGGTGGCGGCACGCACAGCGGCCACCGCCTGGCCCGCGCTAGCGAATGCGTAGAAGAAGGAGTCGCCCTGATTGTCGACCTCGTATCCATCGAAGCGGCCGAACGCGTCGCGCACCGTCACGCGGTGCGCCGCGAGCAGCTCGCGGTACCGCCCGGGACCGGAGTCGGTCAGCAGCTTGGTCGAGCCTTCGATGTCGGTGAACACGAAGGTCACCGTTCCGGACGGCTGAGTTGCCATGAGTCGTCCTGCGGAAGATACGCCCGGCTTCTGCTCGAGCAGTCGAGCTGCCCTATGATTCGCCGGGCGTCAATCGACCAAGGAGACGAGATGCCGCACGCGTTCATGTCCATCCACGGGGCCTTTGTGACCTATTCGGAGGGTATGACGCGTGTCGCAGCAAGAACTCAACCTTGGAATCCTGGCGCATGTAGACGCCGGTAAGACCACTCTCACCGAGCGGCTGCTGTTCGAGGCCGGGGTGATCGACGAGATCGGGAGCGTCGACGCCGGCACCACACAGACCGACTCGCTGGCGCTGGAGCGGCAGCGCGGAATCACGATCAAGTCCGCCGTGACGTCGTTCTCGCTCGGAGACGTCCACGTCAATCTGATCGACACACCGGGACATCCCGACTTCATCGCGGAGGTGGAGCGCGTGTTGAGCGTGCTCGACGGCGCCGTGCTCGTGATCTCTGCCGTCGAAGGCGTGCAGCCGCAGACGCGCATCCTGATGCGCGCGCTGCAGCGGCTGCGCATCCCGACACTGATCTTCGTGAACAAGATCGACCGCGTTGGCGCCGACGAAACGGGGGTGCTCCAGGCGATCTCGGAGCGCTTGACGACGCAGGTCATCCCGATGGGGACCGTAGAGGCGATCGGGACGCGCGCGGCCCGCTTCACGCCCTTCGACGCCGCAGACGCTGCGTTCCGGGCTCGGCTCGCCGAGGTGCTCGCAGAGCGGGACGACGGGATCATGGCGGCGTATGTCGACAACGAGTTGGATCTGCCGGCACACCGATTGCACGCAGCGCTCGCGACTCAGACGAAGCGTGCGGCCCTCCACCCCGTTTTCTTCGGTGCCGCTGTCACGGGTGCGGGCGTGGAGTCGTTGATGACGCAGATGACCGAGCTGCTTCCGGTCGCGAACGGTGAGCCGGACGACACCGTTTCCGGAACGGTGTTCAAGATCGAACGCGGCGCGACCGGCGAGAAGATCGCCTACGTCCGGATGTTCGCGGGGACGATCCAGGTACGAGAGCGGTTGCACTTCGGCCGCGGGCTCGAGAACAAGGTCACGGCACTGGCCGTCTTCGAACGGGGCGCGGCCGTGCAGCGGCCGTCGGTCTCGGCCGGAGCGGTCGCGAAGCTCTGGGGTCTCGCCGGCATCCAGATCGGCGATGCACTCGGTGCAAGCGCAACCGCGGGAGCAGGCAATCAGTTCCCGCCGCCGACACTCGAGTCGGTCGTCGCCCCGACGCGCCCCGACGACGGCGCACGGCTCCGCGTCGCGCTCGCGCAGCTGGCCGAGCAGGACCCGTTGATCGACGTGCGGCAGGACGACGACCGCGGGGAGATCTCGGTGTCCCTCTACGGCGAGGTGCAGAAGGAGGTGATCCAGGCGACGCTGGCGAGCGACTTCGGCCTCGACGTCGACTTCCGCGAGACGACGCCGATCTACGTCGAGCGGCCGATCGGCACGGGCGAGGCCGTCGAGGCCCTGCACGCGGAGTCGAATCCGTTCAACGCGACGATCGGGCTCCGGATCGAGCCCGCGCCCGACGGCACGGGCATTGAGCTCCGCCTCCCACTCGACCACAGCGACGTCCCGTTGTACGTCTACAAGCGGTTCGAGCACTTCGCCGAGGCGATGGACCACTACGTCCGCGAGTCGCTGCGCGACGGCCTCTACGGCTGGCAGGTCACCGACTGCGTCGTGACGATGACGCGGTGCGGCTACAGCATCGCGGACGGGCCGCCGTCGAAGCGCGGGCCGACGAGCACCGCGGCGGATTTCCGGAAGCTCACGCCGCTGGTGCTGGCGCAGTCGCTCGATCGGGCGGGAACGGTGGTGTGCGAACCGGTGCTGCTGACCCGCCTCGAGGTCCCGACACGCGCGCTCGGCGGCGTCACGGCGGCGCTGTCGCGCCTGGGGACTGTGGTCGAGTCCTCCTCGTCGCCGGGACAGGAGCTCTCGACGATCGAGGCGCTCCTCCCCGCGCTGCGCGTGCAGGACCTGCAGCGGCAACTGCCCGAGCTGACCGGCGGCGAGGGCGTGCTCGACTCTGGGTTCGCGGGTTACCAGCCGGTCAACGGAATGCAACCGACACGCATCGCGGCCGCTACGGTTAGCCGCCGATGAGCAACGACGAACTCGCCGCGCTCTCGGCCGAGGCCTACATCTACGGGTTCCCACTCGTCTTCGATCTGCAACAGGTCGACCGCTTCGCGCAGCGGGGCATGGGAAGCGTTCCGGCGACGCCGTTCAACCGCGTTGGACATGCGAGCGCTCTCGCGGGCCCGCAGGACACCTTCGTCTCGATCAACAACGACACGATCTATTCGGTCGCGCAGGTCGACACGAGTGGCGACCCGGTGCGGCTCGACGTTCCCGACACGGACGGTCGCTACTACGTGCTGCAGTTCGTCGATGCCTGGACGAACAACTTCGCCTACGTCGGGCACCGAGCGACGGGCACCCAGGCGGGATCGTTCCTGCTGGTGCCGCCGGGTGACGAACGGAGCTCGTCGGACGAGGCTCGCGTGATCCGTTTCCCCACCTCGGTCGCCACGATCGTCGGGCGCTGGGCGGTCGCCGGCGAGGACGACCTTCCCGCGGTGCGCGCCCTTCAGGCCGGACTGACGCTCTCGCCGGCGGGCGCGAGCGAGACACGCGGCCTCCCCGTCCCGAACCCATCGGTCGCCGAGGAGATCGCATTCTTCGAGCAGTTGCGCGTCTGGATGCAGGCGTTCCCACCGGCCGCACGCGATCTCGACTACCAGCGGCGATTCGAGCCGCTCGGTCTCCTCGAATCCGAGTCGCCATACGTCGATCCGGACCCCAGCCTCGGGGCCGCGCTGCGAACAGGACTCGGGCACGCGAAAGATGAACTGGAACGCGCGCTGAAAGACGGTGCCAGCCCGAAGCAGCACGGTTGGCACCTGACCTACCACGTCTTCGACTACAACCTCGACTTCTTCGAGATCGGCGCGCTCGACGATCCGAAGTGGAAGCTCGACGTCGAGCCAAGCCTGCGCTACCTCGGACGGTCACTCGCCGCGCGTGCCGGGCTCTGGGGCAACCACGGCTACGAGGCCGCCTACACGATGGTCTACGAGGACGCCGACGGCGACCAGCTGAACGGCAGCGGCCGCTACGAGCTGCGTTTCGAGCGGGAGCCGCCGGTGAACGCCTTCTGGTCGGTGACGATGTACGACACGCCTGAGTTCTTTCTCGTCGCGAATCCGATCGACCGCTACTCGATCGGAGACCGCACGCCGGGACTCGTGAAAGCGGCCGACGGATCGCTGACGATCGTGATGCAGCGAGACGAGCCCGCGGCCGCAGAGGAACGAGCGAACTGGCTCCCGACGCCGCCCGGAGACTTCCGACCGATCTTGCGGATGTACGAGCCCGACGAATCCGTGTTCGACGGCGGTTATGAGCTGCCGCCGATCATCAAGCGGCGCTGAACGGCTCACGGAACCGTCGCCGAGAAACATGCGGGCGATCGTGAACGAAGAGTACGACTCGCCGGACAAGCTCGAGCTCCGTGAGATCGCGACACCGACAATCGACGCCCAGGGCGTACTCGTACGTGTGCTTGCGGCGTCGGTAAACCCGGTGGACTGGCACCTCGTGCGAGGCGAGCCGTACTTCATCCGCGCGGCGGTCGGTCTGCGACGACCGAAGCAGAGCGTCCCAGGCCTCGACCTCGCAGGGGTCGTCGCGGAGGTCGGCGCGAAGGTAACGGAGCTTCGACCGGGTGACGAGGTGTTCGGGTCGACAAGGGGCGCCTTTGCCGACTACGCCCGTGGAACGAGCGAGGACTTCGCACCGAAACCGGCGACCCTCACGCCAGAACAGGCAGCAGCCGTTCCCATCGCGGGCTGCACCGCGCTCCAGGCACTCCGCGACCATGGTCGCCTCCAGCCGGGACAGAGCATCCTCGTGAACGGCGCCGCCGGCGGCGTCGGCACGTTCGCAGTGCAGGTGGGAGTGGCGCTCGGCGGCCGCGTGACAGCCGTGTGCAGCACCCCGAACGTCGGCCTGGTGCGCTCTCTCGGAGCGGAACACGTCGTCGACTACACCTCGGAGGACTTCGCCCGAAGCGGGAGGAGATACGACCTCGTCGTCAACATCGCGGGAAACCGCTCGCTTTCCGACCTGCGGCGGGCCACGACCGAGGAAGGGACAGTTGTGCTCGTCGGGGCCGGCGTCGGACGTGAACGGAGCGCCGGGCTGCTCTCACTGGTCCCGCAGCCGGCTCGAGCTTTCGTCCTGTCTCGCTTCGTCGGGCAGCAGCTGGTCTCGTTTCTCACCGACGTGAACCGCGACGACCTCGTCTTTCTGTCGGAGCTCGTCGACACCGGCAAGGTGCGACCGGTGATCGACCGCACCTACCCGCTGAGCGACGTCGCCGAGGCACTTCGCTACGTCGAAGCCGGACACGCCCGCGGCAAGGTCGTCATCACGGTCTGAAGCGATGCCGATCGACTTCGACGACCGCCTCTGGCGGGGTTATCGGGCAGGTCGGGCGCTTCCGCCCGGGGGGATGGCGGCCTGGCTGGACGCCGTCGAGCGTCACGCCGACCCGCGCCGACCGCTGGCCGTCCTCGATCTCGGCTCGGGAACCGGCCGCTTCTCCCCCAGCCTCGCCGAGCGCTTCGGAGGGCCCGTCTACGGCATCGAGCCGGCGGCGAGGATGCGCGAGGTCGCCGTCGAGTCGAGCGCGCACCCTAACGTCACGTACCTCGAGGGCCGGGCCGAGCAGATCCCGCTTCCCGACGCGAGCTGCGACCTCGCCTTCCTCTTCTTCGTCATCCACCACTTCGCCGACCGTCAGGCCGCTGCGGCAGAGCTCGCGCGCGTCTTGCGTCCGGATGCGGTCGTCTGTATGCGCACGCAGTTCGGCGACCGGCTGCGCGACGTCTCCTGGCGGCGCTACTTCCCGCGGGCACTCGAGGTCGAGCGGTCGCTGTTCCCGACATTCGACGAGACGACGTCGCCGTTCACGCGCATCGGGTTCGAGGTCGTCGCCGTCGACGAGGTCGAGTTCGAGATCGCGTCGAGCATCGCAGCGCACCTCGAGCGGCTGCGGTGCCGTGCGATCTCGACCTTCGAGCTCCTCACCGACGCCGAGGTCGAAGCGGGACTCGCGGCGATGGAGCAGGCGGCTGCCGCCGACACGAGCGGCGAGCAGGTGCGCGAGGTCGGCGACCTGCTCGTCCTCCGCACCCCGAGGGTTACGGCACGCGAGGGGTGAACGCGTGCAGTTCGTCTTGCCCTGGGCGAATGACGCCCCAACTCGACTCGGGCACCTCGTTCCACGCGCCGGGAAGGTCCCGGATCGGTTCCGAGACGATCAGCCGCGACTCGTCCGACAGTTCCTTCAGCACCTCGAGCTCCGGGTGCAGCAAACGAAGCGCCGCGACCTGCGTCGAGTAGAAGAGTGAGCGTGACTTGTGCTCGCTCGAGTACCGAAACGCCCAGACATTCGTGCCGTCGCTCGTCGCGACGGTCATCTGGATCGGGTGCTCGACACCGTGCCGCGTGCCGGTCTGCTCGATCAGCCCGACTGCGGCCTCGACCGCCGCAGGCGGGTCGTCCTCGAGACCCAGCGTCAGCGCCAGGAAGAAGAAGACTTCGGAGTCGGTGGATCCTTCGATCGACGGATAGAGCGACGGATCGACGGCGAGCACGAGATCACGCTTCACCTTGTGGAAGTCGTGGATCACGCCGTTGTGCATCCACAGCCAACGACCGTGCCTGAACGGATGACAGTTCGTCTGCTGGACGGGCGAGCCCGACGAGGCGCGGATGTGCGCGAAGACCAGCGGCGATCGGACGTGACCCGCCAGCTCGTGCAGGTTGCGGTCGTTCCACGCAGGCTCGACGCTGTGGAAGACGCCGGGTGTCTCACCGACGCCGTACCACCCCACCCCGAAACCGTCTCCGTTCGTCGTCTCCGCGCCGAGCTGCGAGTGCAGGCTCTGGTCGATCAGCGAGTGCTGCGGCCTGTAGAGCAGATCGTCGAGCAAGACGGGCGAGCCCGAATACGCGAGCCAGCGGCACATCTCATCTCCTTCCTCTCGTCGTGGAATCCGGTGGACCGTGTCTGAACTCCTTCATCTCCTTCTCCTCGCGGCCGTCCTGGATCGCTCCCCAGACGTGCAAGCCGATCACGACGACCACGACGACCGCGGTCATGACGACGACGATGATGATGGCTGCGAGTTGCACCGATCAGCCCGGCTTCGCCGCGCAGCGCGTGTCGCCCGGGTCGAGTGTGTCGAAGAAGTGCCGGGCGAGTTTCGGGACGCAGTCACGGCGCCAGCCGATCGCCGGGTGGGCGGCTCCCGCGACTCTGACGAACGTGGCGTTCGGGAACACGGTCAGGAGTTTCCGCGTGATCTGGGTCGGGACGATCGCGTCGGCGTCGCCGGAGAAGATGATCGTCGGGATCTTTCCGAGGCTCGCGTGTGCCGGGACGGCCGGCTCGAAACGTCGGGGAGCGGGCCAGTCGAGGCAAAGATCGGTCTGGTTGAACGAGTTCCACCCCGCCAGCGAGAACGGAGCAGCTGCGTCCTTCGGCAGTGCGGCGACGGCGGCGTTGAACTTCAACGCACGAATCGAGATCGCATCGGACCGGTTCCAGACGAAGTCCATGTCGTTGCAGAACGCTGCGATGTTGTCTCCCTGCGAGAAGTCTTGCGGATCGCCCTGGCTGTCGCAGCAGGATGGGTGCGCGAGCGCCAGGGTACGCAGCAGGTCGGTGTTGCCGCGCTGCAGCTCCGAAGCGGCCTGGATGATCGTCTGCGGATCGAGCATCCGGTCCTGGTCGCCCCCGAAGCGGAGGATGTTGATCAGCTCGGGCTCGTCGACGACCACTCGAGTGGCTCCGAGCTGAGCGACGACGGGGTGCGCACGCACCCTGGCGGCGAGAGATGAGATCGCCGCCGGGACGTTTCCGGTGCAGTGCTCCCGCTTGCAGAGGAGCGCTCCGATCCTCGGCAGTGCCTGGGTTACCCCGAGCGACCACGTCCACGCATGTCCCGGATCCGTGGCCGGCATCCCGGCATCGATCGCGAGCGCGTGGAGATGCTGCGGGAAGCGGGCGGCGTAGGCCTGCTCCGCCACGCTTCCGTACGAGAACGCGTAGTAATCGATCGTGTCGTAGCCGAGTGCCCGCCGGACGGCGTCGACGTCCATCGCAACGTCACCCGACCCGTAGCGGTCCGCCGCGGCCCCGAGTTGCTTGCCACAGGCAGCGACGGCGACCATGAACTGCGCGTCGCCGTGCCAGCCGTTCTGGAGATCCGTGCAGTCGATCGCCCGCGATTGCCCCGATCCGCGGGGATCGATCACGACGATGTCATGGTCGGCGGCGAGCGCCGTTCCCTCGTAGAAGCCGTGGACGCCCCAGCCGCTGTCGCCCGGTCCTCCGGGCGTGACGAAGACGGGACGCGTGCCCGTCTTTCCGGACCGATGCTTGAGCACGTAGAAGGCGATCGAGATCGTTCCGCTGCTCGGGTGCGCCCGGTCGAGCGGCACCTCGAGCTGGCCACACAACCACGTCGCGTCGAACAAGCATGGTGCGAGCGGCGTGCGGGTCGGCCCGGAGCCGGCCCCGACCGCGCAGAGAACTGCGATCACGCCCGCGACCGCAGCGAGAGACGCCCGCCCGAGGCTTCGTGACATTCGCGCGATGATCATACGAAGAGTCGTCGACTAGACTCGGTTGCGTGGATGAGCGCCGGCTTCTCGAAGACGAAGGACGCGGACGTCGAGCGGACGATCCCGGCGTTCGCCGCGGCACGAGCCGTTTAGCCCCCCGCCGCCCAGCTCGCGCCGCCGTCGGTCGACGTCCACGTGATCGTGCGTGACGGCTGTTGGACGTAGTCGACCGCTGTGACGACGAGACGCTTCCCCGATGACTTGATCGTCTGCACGAGCGGATCACCCGGCCGGCTCGGGAGCGTGACCGTTCTGGAACCGGAGCCCTGGACGAGGATGACGCGCGGAGCGTTGTCCCACCCCGCGCCGTCGACGCGGTTCGAGACGAGGGCCGCCAGGCCGCCCTGGAACCGGATCGCGGACACGATCGTCCCGTCGGCCACCGATGCCACCGTGCGGGCACCCAGTCGCGCGGCGGTCGCGCGCGCCGGCAGCTGCGCGAGCAGTCGCAGGCTGCCTTTCTGCCAGAAGAAGACGCGGCCGTCGCTGCCGACGAAGTCTCCGCTCAGTGTCCGTGTGTCGTGCCAGGTGCGGCCCGCGTCCGTCGTCCACAGCTGGCGGGTCGCGCACATGCAGACGCCGGGAGCAAAGCCGGTCGCGACCACCCCGGACGCCGCAGAGACGCGAAGGACCGCAAGCGCGGGCTGCGACAGGATCCTTTTCCAGTGGCTGCCACCGTCATTTGTGGCGTAGACCCCAGTCGCCCGTCCCTGCCAGCCATGTTCGGCGTCGGCCCAGCTCGTCGCGGTCGCCCGGCCGGCCGCGGACCCAGGGGGCGATTCCGATGCCGTGCTGAACCCTTCGACGATGCCGTTGAACGTCCCCACGATCACGCGGCCGGCCGCAATCGTCGGTGCCGCGAGCGTCGTTCCCCCGAGCGGCGCCGCGAAGAGCCGCCGGCCGCTGGTCGCGTCGTAGGCGTCGAGCGTCTGCTTGCCGTTGTCGGCGAACCAGACCGTGTTCCCGGCAACGGTCGGCGAACCGTTCTCGGTATGCGTGCCGAGCTTCCTGCGCCACACGACCGAGGCTTTGCAGCCGGCGCCGATCTCGATGCGTACGAGCTCCGTCCCGGTTGCGGCGTAGATCGACGAGGTGGCCGCGGACCAGGCCAGCTGGGCGACGAACGGATTGCCGATCGCGTACGGCTCGATCGCCACCTTCCAGCGCCACCCTTGCGCAAGGTCGCCCTCGCTCCAGCCGTAGACGGTGTCGTTCTTCGTCGCGGCGACGACGAGCGGGCCGCACGAGGTGCCCGGGACGAGCAGCGGTGACCCGACGAAGTCGAGGTCCTGGCGGTCGGGCAGTCCCGCCGGATGACTCGACGTCCGGACCTGCAGGTCGGGCCCGAACTCGATCAGCCGGTCGCCGTACCCGGCCGTCTCGGTGTAGGACGACCCTGCGTTCTGCCCGCCGGAGAACGCACCGGACGAGCCCGCGAACAGGCTCCCCGAAGCGGGATCGAAGGCGAGCCCGCCCCATCCCCACGGACCGCCGCCGCCGCCCTGGTCGAGCGGCACCGCGAGCCAGTGGCTCACCGCCCGTGTCGCGAGGTTCACGCGGTAGACGCCACCCGGCGTCCCGGCCGCGTCGCAATAGGCGGCGGTCGGAACGTAGACCGACCCCTTAGCGAGCGTGAGCGCGCCCCAGTTCAGCTCGGCGTCGACGTCCGTGAACACACGAACGGGCCAGCCGAGCCGCTCGGCCCCGGTCGCGAGGGCGAGAGCGTGCAGCCGGCCGAATGCATCCGCGACGTAGAACGTCCCGGACGACTGGTCGATCACGCCCGTGCCAACGACGCCGTAGCCGTTGAGCTGCGGGCAGCTATACGCGAGCTGCCCGACCTGGTCGTGCCAGAGCACGTAGCCGTTCCGGTCGAAAGCGACGACGTCGCCGCCGGTGCTCGCGGCGATGAACACGCCGCCGGCGGTCAACACCTGGGCCGTGATCCGGCCGGAGAGCGGCAGCACGAACCGCCGGGCGACGTTCGCGACCGGCGCGGGCGCAGCGGTTTGGCCGAGCCGGGCTGTGCTCGCGCCGAACGTCAGCCAGGTCGACGGCTGCTTCGGCGCACCGGCTGCCGCCAGGCAGCACGAGAGAAACAGCGCAAGCGCTGTCGATCCAGCGACGACCCCGACCCGCAGCGTCCGGCCCAAACCGGAGCGAAAGGTAGACGACCGGCGAACGAAGGTGCCTGGCACCGTGGTGCCAGGCACCGAACGGATGGCGTCAACGAAGGTCGAGCACCAACGCGAGCGCGTCGTCGACAGCCCGCATTTCGTCCAAGGTGAGATGGCCGGCCTGCGCTCCAAGCGCGCGGGAGTCGACAGGACCGACCATCTCGCACATTACGCGGGTCAAGTCGTCGCCGACGCCGACCTCCGGATGGAAACTCGCAGGGGGCGTCGACGCGGACGTCGGACAGATGAGAACCGTTGAGAGCGCGAGGAGATCGTCCGCCTGCACGACCACCGCGAAACGGGGTCCGTACTGAACGTGTCCACGACGACGCGGAAGCACGATCGCATGGACGTCATTGCGGATCACGGAGCTGCGCCATGAGCTCTGCGACCTCACGCGCCTCCGGGACATACACCGGGCTCTGAACGAGCGCGGCTGCCTCGGCCGCAAGTCCGGAACGACGGCGCTCCCGTTCTGCAGTCTCGGCGATTGCCTCGGCTCGCGTCCCTCGCCGGCGCCGAGCGATCTCGTCAAGCACGCGCCAGCCGTCTGGCCACCTCATCCCGCCACGAGCTCAGGCTTCTTCGGGCTCGTTCTCGGCGAGCCACGCCTTGGCGACGCGCTTCTGCGCCCGCGTGAGCCAGGCGTCCACGACCAGGTCGCGCAGCTCGTCGCGGTCGAGGAGCGCCAGCTGTGGGATCCGCGTCAGCACCGCCGGATACCCGTTGAAGTGCGGCGTCGTGAAGAAGACGTCGGGTCGGCTCGCGAGCAGCAGCTCCTTCTCCTCCTGGTCGGCAACCCGGAACATCAACACGTCGTCGAGGCGCTCCCCCGTCGTCGCTTCCACCGCGTCGGGCCGGCGGCCGCGGTGAAAGCACATGAGCTTGCCGTGCACGTGGTAGGAAGGCCGCCCGTCGTCGGACACCTCCTTCGTCACGAGCGGCATCGCCAGCGCGAGCTCGTCGAGGTCGGCCATCGTCGCCACGGTCGCACTCTGCCAGCCCTTCGAGGTTCGGGGGCGCCGGTCGGGCGCCCCCGAACCTCCGCCTCACCAGGGAGCCGACCCCCCGAAGGCGTGGCTGAGGTCGTAGTCCGCGACCTGCTTGCCGAGGGCGACTCCGGCCTCACCGGAGAACCGGTAGTGCAGGCCGCCCCAGACACGTGCGTTCACGATCTCCGTCCGCAGATCGGCGGTGGTCGTGAAGTGGTGCACGGCGTTGAGGTTGCCGGCCGGGCCCGCCGGATCGAAGCCGTGGATGTCGACGTTGATGTTGTTCGTACCCAGGAAGTCCGCGAGCACCTCGGCCTCGGCCGACGTGAACGTGGTGTGGGCGGACGGGTACTCCGGATGGTTCGGCGTCGCAAGCAGCGGCTTCCACCCCGGCTGCTCGACCGTCGCCGGATTCCCGTCGTCGAATCCCGGCACCGGGCCGAATCCGTCGTTCGTCACCGACGTCGGATCGATCGCAGTCACCGGCCGCCAGAACAGGTAGTGGTACTTGGCATTCATGAACGAGATTCCGGCGTCGGCAGCGACCACGTTGACCATGGCCATCAGCCGGGCGCTCTCGGCGTCGCCGAGCCCTCTCGACGTGGCCACGTCACGGGCGAGCTCGTTGTACTGACGGATGACGTTCGCGGTCCAGAACTTGGCCGTCGACGTCTCCGCCGTGTTCGGATTCATGCTCGAGCCGTGCACCTTGATCTCGTTGAAGGCCGCCACCCACACCGGGCTCGAGAACGACGGCGGAGCCGGCGGCTGGAACTGGTCGGCCCGCTGCAGAATGAACGTCCTCACCGACCCGACCCACGGCGTCTGCGGGGCCTGGTATGGCGGGGTCAGACGCCAGACGCCCGGGCTGGGCGGCAGCGTCGGGAACGACGACGTCGAGCCGATCGGCGTCACCCGCCCATCTCCCATGCGAGCCGCGATCACACGACTCGCCGCCACCGATCCGTAGAACGTCCCGAGGTACTTCGACAGGCTGTTCGGGATCGCGGCCATCGCCTCCTGACGCAGTGACGCCAGCGTCGCCACCTGCGCCGGGAAGTAGTACGACAGCGTCTGGTACGCCGCCTGGACGACCGCCGCATCGTCGTAGCCGCCGCCGAAGCTCGGGCCGGGGCTCAGCGCGCCGTACATCGCTTGCGACACGTAGGCCATGTAGATGAAGCTCTCGGCCTGGAACGCACCGGAGCGGACCACCGTGTCCTCGGCGATCTTGTTCCACTGCTCGACCGCGTTGCCGGGCGGTAGAACCGCGCCCGCATTTCGTGCCGACGCCCCTGCCAGCCCCGCGAGGGCGCCGATCACGGCGAGCGTGAGCAGCATTCTCCTCATCGAATGCTCCTTTCGTTTTCTCGGAGTAGCTCGATCGCGACTCCGACTCGAGGCTACGACGGCTTCGGCCGCGCGCATACAGTGGCCGCTCGGCGTTCTCGAGGATGCTGGCATCCCGATTCGCCGGGAGGCTGGCATGCCGCCCGGAGCGTCAGCTCATCGAGGAAAACACGTCCCAGTCCTCGGCAATCAGCCCGCCGGCGAGGCGGAAGTGGTACGCCCGGCGGCCCTCGACGGGAGCGGCGTCCGCGCGCCGCGTCGCCGACCACGTCAGGTACACGGCGACGGGATCGCCTTCGACAACCACCTGTTGCACCCGGTAGGAGCGGTCCGCGAACACGCCGTCGACCCATCCGAGGCCCTGCCGGAAGCCCGCAGATCGGCCACGACGCGACTATTCGTTGAACCGCGCCAGGAACGTCAACGCGGTGTCGGCGACCTCGCGCCAGCCGCTGTCGATCGTCAGCGAGTGGCCGCGCCCCTTCATCTCGGTGATCTCGGTGACACCGTGGTTGGCCCGCTGCTTCTTGTACGACGCGTGCGCGATCGCCCAGGGAACGGTGTGATCGCGCTCACCCGACAGGATCAGCAAGGGGCCGCGATCCGGGTTCTTGGTGTCGACCTTCACTCCGCTCCACGGATTGAGATTGGCGGATGCGGCCTCGAAGAGCGGCATGCCGGATCCAGCGACCGAGTACTTCTCGTAGAGCTCCTTCGCCTCGAACTCCCCGACGGCGTTCGCGAACGCGTACCGGAACTGGCCGAAGGTGAGCGCAACGGCACGGTTCCGGTTCAGCGGGTTCATGAGCACCGGCGAGGCCGATCTGAGAGCCGACACGGGCAATGGAAGAACGCCGCGGAACGGCGCCGGGTCGATCGCGACCGAGGCGGCGGCGAGCCCGCGCCCCGCGATGATCTGGGTCAGCAGCCCGCCGAACGAGTGTCCGACGACCACCGGCTTCTTGGTCAGCGTACGGATCAGCTCGGCCTGGTAGTCGGCGACCTGAGGGACCGACTTGCCCGCGAACACCTCGGGGCTCGCCTTCGCCTCCTCGACGGTGGCCGGATCGTCCGGCCAGCTCGTCGCAACTGGTGCGTAGCCCGCCTGCTCGAAAACGGGCAGCCAGTTCTCCCAGCTGTTCGCCAGCAGCCAGAGGCCGTGGATGAAGACGGCGGGTGTCCGTCCGGAGCTGTTCGCCTGTTCGACCTGCTCCTGGTCGCGGTCGCTGATCGTGGCCATTGGGGGGTCCTCCTCGAGTTCGCGTAGTGACAAACCTACTCGGACGCACCGCATTCGGGCAGACTGCTCGCCATGGCAGAGGACTGGCGCGTCACCGTCACACTGGCCGACGCGACCGGCGTCGCGCCGCTTCTGCAGGTGCTGCACGAGCATCGTGCAGACCAGGAGCTCGAAGTGCCTGCAGGCGAACGGGTCGCGGTCAGCGCCGCAGGGGACCGAGTGCTGATGTACGCGGACACTCGCTGGAGCGCGGAGTCTGCGGAGGAGGTCGTGCGCAAGCTCGCAGTGGAGAACGGCCTCGACGTCGGCCTGCAGCTCGACCGCTGGCACCCGGAAGAGGAGCGCTGGGAGGACGCCCGCGCGGCGCTACCGGAGACCGGTGTCGAACACCGCGCCGAGCACGAGCGTCGCGAGGCCGACGAGACGGCGGATTCCGAAGCTACCGGGATCGCCGATTGGGACGTCCGCGTCGAGTTCCGGACGCACCACGAGGCGGTCGAGTTCGCGAAGCGCGAGGAGGAGAAGGGACTGCCGGTCGTCCGCCGCTGGAAGTTCGTCCTGCTCGGCGCGAACGACGAGGACGACGCGAACGCGCTCGCGGCGCGACTCGCGAAGGAGCTCCCGCCGGGCGCCGTGGTGCACGCCGAGCCCGGAAGCGGTGTCGCCTGGGAGTTCACCCCGAGCAACCGGTTCGCCGTCTTCGGCGGGCTCGCGGGCTAACGCGCCAGGCGGCCGACGAGCGACGAGGCGGCCGTGACTCCGACGACCACGGAGAAGAGCAGCACGGCGAAGTCGAGCGGGAGATGCGACGGCGTTCCGATCAGCAGGCCACGCAGCGCATCGACTTCGTAGGAAAGCGGATTGACCAGCGCAAGCCCGCGCAGCCACGGGGGCATGACCGCGATCGGGTAGAGCGCGTTCGAGGCGAAGAAGAGCGGCATGGTGATCATCTGGCCGATTCCCATCAGCCGGTCCCGCTTCAGGACGATGCCGGCAATCGTCATCGACAGGCACGCGAAGAACGCCGAGCCGAGCATGACGATGACGAACGTGGCCACCAGATTGAGCGGGTTCCGCGTCAGCGCGACGCCGAGGATCGCGGACAGCACGAGCACGACGACGACCTGGGCGAGCGCGCGGATGCCGGCCGAGAACGACTTGCCGAGGATCAGCGCCGACCGTGGAGTCGGCGTCACGAGCAGCTTGTTCAGGACGCCCGCGTCGCGCTCCCAGATGATCTGGATGCCGTAGAAGATCGCGACGAAGAGACCCGACTGGGCGATGATCCCCGGCGCGAGGAAGTCGAGATACGAGTTGCTGCCGGTCGGGATGGCGTGGAGGCGGTTGAAGGTCTCGCCGAAGATGAGCAGCCACAGCACGGGCTGAACGGCGCGGGTGAAGAGCTCGGTGCGGTCGTGGCGGAGCTTCTGCAGCTCGACGAGGCAGAAGGTCAGGGTGCGGCTCGGGAAGGTGCGCCAGAGTGCGGGCGGCGGTGGCCGCTCAGCCGACGCGGCCGGCAGTCCGACGAGTGCGGCGGATCTCACGGAGACCTCCCTTCCCGATCTCCTCGCCGTCGAGCGTGTTCCCGGTCTGCCGTCTGAAGACGTCCTCGAGGGTCGCGCCCGGGCCAAGGGAGCGGCGCAGCTCGTCCGGCCGGCCGACGACGCGAAGCGTTCCGAGGTGCATCATCGCCACGCGGTCGCACATCGCGTCGGCTTCCTCCATGTAGTGGGTGGTGACGAGCACAGTCATCCCTGTCGCCTGTCGCATCTCCTCGACGCGCTCCCACACGCCGCCGCGCGCGACGGGGTCGAGGCCTACCGTCGGCTCGTCGAGCACGAGCAGCGCCGGCCGGTTGACCAGCGCCTGCGCCAACTCGAGTCGCCGCACCATGCCGCCCGAGTAGGTGGCCGCGAGGCGATCGGCGGCGTCGAGGAGGCCCATCGCCTCGAGCGCATCGTCGACGCGCGCTCCCCGTTCGCGCCTCGGGACGTCGAACAGGCGCGCGAACCACGCGACGTTCTCGCGTCCCGTCAGCGCAGCCTCGATCGAGAGCTGCTGTGGCACGTAGCCGAGCAGCCGCCGAACAGCCGTCTGGTCGGTGCGCACGTCGTGGCCGAAGACGGTGACCATCCCCTCCTGCACGGGCAGGAGTGTGTTGAGCACGCGAATCGTCGTCGTCTTGCCGGCGCCGTTCGGGCCGAGCAGGCCGAACACCTCGCCGGGCATCACGCGGAGGTCGATCCCGTCGACCGCGACGTGATCGCCGAAGCGATGGCGCAGGCCACGCACGTCGACCGCGGGGACCTCGCTCATGGCTCGAGCTCCTGCGCAAGACGCTCGAGAGCAGGCAGCGCTCGTTCGATCCGCCGGCGATCGACCGGCGACAACCGCCGGATCGCGTCGTCGACCGCCGTCACGCGACGATCGCGCCACGCGTCGATCTTCCGCTTCCACGACTCGGTGAGCTCCAGGCGTGCGACGCGGCGGTCCGATGGGTCGGTGCGTCGGACGAGCAGCCCGGCTGAGGCGAGATCGCGGATGAGCGTGCTGACGGTGTTCGGAGCCAGGCGCATCGCCTCGGCGGCGCCGGCGGTCGAGACCCCCTGGTTCCGGCGCACGACGCGTGCGAGCTCGAGCTGGGCCGCGGTCAGCGTGGAGAGCTCGGCAGGCCTGCCGCTGTGGCGCCGCGTCGCACGCCTGATCGCCGACAGGGCGGCGAGCAGCTCGTCGGCGGCCCGGCGTTCAGTCTCGATAGTGGCTGCGGCGGTGCTCACTCACCACATAATAGCTCTGTAACAGAGCTAACTGACTAAAGCGCGCCAAGTAACAGTCTGTTACAAGCCCTCCGTCGCGAGAGCGGACCGGCTCAGACGTCGATCCAGCTGGTCTCGACGGGAGCCGCGGGCGGCTCCCTGCGCACGACGAGCCTGATTCGCGCTCCCGGCTCGAGTGAGAGCCGGAACCGTCCGAGCTCATCGGCCTGTGCCGTCGCCGCGACCGATCCGTCGTCACGCTGCGCCTCGACCTCTACCGCACCGGCGGGTGCGAGCTGGCCAAGGAGCACGACCTCCTCGTCGCCGAGCTGGAGCTCGACGTCGATGTCGAGATTGCTCGACCGGAAGGTGAGCGTGCGCTCCGCCTCGGACACCGAGCGTGTCGTCGAGGAGGACTCGAGCTGCGAATCGACGAGCAGCTCTGCCAGCTCCGCGTCGATCCGACGCCAGCCGAGTGCCGCCCTCGCGTAGGCGGTCACCTGCTCCGGGACTGGATCGACCACTCCCGCGAGCCGTCTGAGCTCGGCGAGCAGCGGATCGTCCTGGGCCTCTGAATTGGTGGGGTTGTCGGTCATCGTTGGGTGGGCCTCGTGGAATAGAGCGTCGAAGCGTGGGCCTGATACATCATGCGCCAAGCTCCGCCACGCCCGCCGTTCGGCGCAGCTGATCGAGGCAGCGCATGCGCGTCGGGCCGATCGCCCCGACGGGCATGTCGAGCGCTGCGCCGACCTCTTCGTAACTCGGCGGCTCGTCGGCCATCAGGATCCGCAGCAGGGTCTTGCACCGCTCGGACAAGGCCGCGAACGCCCGCCACAGCTTTCCGTCGCGTTCCTGCTCGAGCAGCAGCCGGTCGACGGCGTCGTCGTCGGGCACCTCGAACAGATCCGCCTCGTCCGTCGGCTGCTCGCGGCCGCCACGGCGGATCATCCGGAGCGACTCGTGGCGGGCGGTCGTCGCCAGCCACGCCCCGAGTCGCTCCGGGTCGCGAATCCGGTCGAGATGTTCGACGAGCCTGAGCCATGTCGTCTGCGCGACGTCGGCCGCGTCCTCGCGCGAGAGGCGATGCGCTCGTGCGGTCGCCCAGACGAGCCCCGAGAAGCGGTCGACGATCGCGTTCCACGCGAACTGATCGCCGGCGGCGGCTTTCTGCAGGAGCTCGCTCGGTGACGCCGCAGGGGTTGACACTACGGCGAGAGCCCGTCGAGTCGCTTGCCCATGTCGAGCCCCGCCGTTGGCCCTCCCGCCTGGAGCTGCTCCCAGGCGTCGCCGGGGCTGTTCGCCGTACCCGTAGCCACGAGCTCGGCGATCGCGGCGGCAACCTTCGGTGCTGCGAACGACGTGCCGTTCCAGGAGGCCCAGCCCGCGAACGTCTTCAGCGGGTGAGGCGGCACCGCTGGATCCAGCTCAGCTTCTTCGGTCTGACCGTGCCAGCGGTCGACGAACGCGGAGGCGACGTCCTCTCCTGTCGTGCAGCAGTTCACCCATGGGCCATGATTGGAGAACGTCGACCGGTTGCCGCTCGCATCGACGGATCCGACGCCCGCGACGTTCTGGTGGGTCAACGAGAACGCAGCCGGGTATTGGGGCACCGTACAGTTCTGATTGCCCGCGGGGGCAACAACAACGTGCTCCTCCGTATTGCCGATCGCGTTCATCACGACCTGAAGAGCCCAGCTGGGGGGACCGTTCACAACGTTCGGATCGCTGTCGACCGCGAGCGGTTGGTTGGGGAGCGTGGCGAACGCGAAGCCGATGTTCGCGATCGGTGCATTCCGGTGTTCCCACCAAGCGCGGGCTACCTCAGCTTCGGTCACGAACCCCGGAATGCTCGTGTCGTTGTCGATGACAGAGCTACTGAGACTCTCAACACTCAGCTCGGCGTACTCGCAGCCTTGGGCTACAACGCCGACGACGAAGTTCGCATGGCCGGCAAGTGCGTCTAGCATTCCGTTCCCGTTCTGGTCGAGGGGGCTTACAGCGCCAGGAGGCGCCTCCGTGCCCGGCTGCCATTCGTACGCCGCGGCGGCGGCGGCGGCCGGCACTTGCACGAGCCACTCCCCGAAGCTCACGTTCGTGACCACCGTGGCGACAGGACTCGCCATGATGAATCCCGAGTCGATCACCACGACCTCGACCGCAGGTGACACTCGAGCCGGGAGAGTGACTGCGCTGTGCTCTTCGGGCGGCCCCCAGGGACATTCATGCGTCCTCCCGCACGGAACCAAGACGTGGTTCGGTGCAATCATCGGGCGCAGCTCGTCCGGCAGTTCCCTGCGCAGAGCCCACACAGCCTCGGCGACATCTGCGTGCGTCTTGTTCCCTGAGGCGTGCTCGCCCTTGAGCTGCCAGATCTGGATGTTGTCCTCCTCCGCAACCCCGCTTTTCTCGGAGTCGAAGACATGCACGCCCGTCGGGCCTGCGTACCGCGAGAGCGCCTCGTTGAACGCCATGTCCGCAGCAAGCCGCGAAACGACGAGTAGCTGGTCGACCACGAAAACGACCAGGGCTGAAGACTTGCTCGCCCTACCGCAGAGCTCGTCCGGATAGATGTAGTACCCGATCCGAGGATGTCTGGTCAGACGCTCGGTGAAACCCAACCCCACGAACTCATCGCGGCTCGGCTTATTCCCCATCGAAATCGCTCCCTTCCGGCAGTCTCCTCCGGGATGGTGAGTGGCGACCCCAGAACGTGATACAAGCGAGCATATGACGCCGGCTCGCCGGCCGGAAGCGCTGAAGCTGGCCGAACGCGCATACGCGCTCGTGCAGACCAATCCGCTCGCGGCGCGTAGGTTGGCGGAGGAAGCACTGAGCCTCGCCCGAGCGGAACGCGACCAGGAGGCACGTGCGGCCGCGCTCCACGCGCTCGGCTGGGCTCAAGCGGACCTCGGAGACGCGCGCGCTCTGCAAACGATGCGGGCTGCGGTGCGGACAGCGGAGCGCTGCCAGGACGACGAACGCGCCACACGGGTGCGACGCAACGTCGCCCGACACATGGCCTATCGCGGGAACCCGGCTGGGGCCATCCGCGAGATCGAGAGAGCGCGAACCCACCTACGTGGAGTCGACCGCGCAAGGAGCGAGGTGTTCCGCGTCGTGATCTATCACCTCGCCGACAGGACCGCCGAGGCGCTTCCGGCGTCAGAACGCGCTCTGCACGTTCTGAGGGGGCACGGCGACAGAGCCTGGGAGGCACGACTTTCGTTCAACCGTGGCGTCGTGCTAGCCGAGATCGGTGACCACGTCGCCGCCCGCAAGGAGCTCGAGCGTGCGTACGACCTTTATTCGTCGCTTGGATACGAGACGGCGGCCGCCGAGGCCCGCATCGAGCTCGGGCTCCTGCCGTCGCTCGCCGGCGACCCGCTTCAGTCGCTCGTCGAGCTCGAAGCGATCGACACGGCGACGCTGCCTGACTTCTTGGCGTGCTGGCTCAACCTGAATCGTGCGGAGGCGCTGCTGCGCCTCCGGCTCCTCCCCGAAGCACGAGCCGACCTCGCGCGATTCGAGGAGATCCTTTCGCGGAGCGGGCACCGCGACAATAAAGCCCGGCTGGACGGCGCCCGCCTCGCACTGGCTGCCGGCGATCCCGACACCGCGACCACGATTGCAACGAGCGCCAGGCGATCGTTCGCGGCGAGGCATCAGCCTGCGTTCGTGGCGGCCGCACGGCTAATCCTGTTGGCGGCAGACGTCGCGCGTGGCAGCGTCACGGCCTCGGCAATCCGATCAGGCCGCGCTGCGACAGAGGAGCTGGCGAAACGGGGATGGGCCTTCGATGCGCTCCGCGGTCGTCTCATCGTCGCGCAGGCCGCGGCGATCAACGGGTCGACGTCGGCTCTCCGGCGGGAGCTCGTCGCTCTGCGACCGCTCGAGCGAAGAGGCACGGTGGCCGACAGGGTCGAGCTCCGCCATGTGCAGGCGCTCCTGCTGCTGCGTGAGGGCGATGACGCACGAGCCGAGCGTCGACTTCGCACCGGCCTCGACCTTCTCGAGAGTTATCGCGCGGCCCTCGGCGCGCTCGAAGTCCGCGCGACTACCGGTGCACTGGGTGTCGACCTTGCTCGCGCTGGGCTCGGGATCGCACTCGACTCCAGGAGTCCCGCGCGCGTCCTTGCGTGGGCTGAGCGACTCCGCGCGAGTGCGCTGCGCTTCCCCGCGGTTCGGCCCCCGCGCGATTCGCAGCTCCACGCCGCGCAGGACGAGCTCCGCGCTCTCGGCCGCCGAATTCGCGACGCCGAAGGCCGCGGACGACCTGTTGCCGGGCTACGGACACATCAGGCCGAGCTCGAGGAGATCATCCGCCGCCGTTCGCGTCTCGCGCGAGGAGGCATTGCTTCTCGGTCGACCACACCAGGCGTTCGTGCGGCCGCATGTGCAATGGGCTCGCGCGTGCTCGTCGAATACATCGAGTTCGACGGCGAACATCGCGCGTTGACCCTCGCCGACGGCAGACTCGAGCTGCACGACCTCGGAGAAGTCGACGTCTCGAACGACCTCGAATGGCTTCGCTTCGCCCTCAGGCGGCTCGCGCGAGGCGGCCTCGACGCCGCCGGCCGCGCGACGACGCTCGCGAATGCCGCCGCCGCGGCAGGGGCGCTCGACAAGAAGCTCCTCGCTCCACTGAGCAAAGCGATCGGCAACGCGCCACTCGTGATCGTGCCGACCGGCCCCCTGCACGCCGTCCCGTGGGGCTCACTCCCGTCGCTGCGCGCCCGCCCGCTCTCGGTTGCTCCCTCCCTGTCGACGTGGCTCGACCTCGCCACGCGCCCGAGACGGCGACGCTCCTCCACGACGCTCGTCGCCGGACCGCACCTGCGCCACGCCCGCGCAGAGGTCAAGGAGATCGAGACCCTTTTGCCGGCGTCGACCGTCCTGACCGGCAAGGGAGCAACCGTCGACGCCACGCTGGCCGCGCTCGACGGCGCGACACTCGCGCACGTCGCGTGCCACGGACGCTTCCGCGCCGACAGTCCTCTCTTCTCTTCGCTCGAGCTCGCCGACGGACCGCTGACCGCGCTCGACATCCAGGGCCTGCGTCGCGCACCCGACGTGCTCGTGCTCTCCGCCTGCGACGTCGCGCTGTCCGAGCGCCACCCAGGAGACGAACTGCTCGGGCTCTCGGCGGCGCTGCTCGCATCCGGCACGCGCACGATCGTCGCCAGCGTCGTCCCGGTTCCCGATGCTGCCGCACGCCGGCTGATGCTCGCCTTCCACCGCCGGCTCGCCGCCGGCGCATCACCTGCGGCCGCGCTTGCAGAGGCACAGGCCGGATTGCGCGGCGACCGAAGCGCGCTCGCCGGGTTCCTCTGCCTCGGCGTCGGCTAACGCTCCGCTCGCAACAAGCGGATGTATCTCGCGCCATCCTCGGCGCTCTCCTCGGTGTCGGGCCCGACGGGCCCAAGTCGTGAAAGAGGAGGGTTCAAGATGCATCACGTCTGCAAACCGAAGAGGATGTTCACGGGTCTCCTGGCCGTCGTGCTCGCAAGTTTCGTCGTGCAGTCCGCAGCCGCGTCCCGCGTGCTGCCGGACCAGAGCCCGTCGTCGACGACCCCGCTCGTGATTCCGTACCTGAGCCACGGCGTCGGCGTCGACCAGAGCCAGTACAGCGGCCAGAGCTCGCCGAGCACGCCGCTCGTGATTCCGTACCTGAGCCACGGCGTCGGCGTGGGCAAGAGCCAGTACGGCGGCCAGGGTGCGGCCCTGAGCCACACGATGGGCACGGCGCAGAGCTTGGCCACCCAGCCGTCGGACGTGTTCACGCGTGCGGTCGAGCGGCACATCGCGTTCGTCAACGGGATGAACGCCACCGCCGCCCGTTCTCGCGGCTACTACGACGTCGCCCGCAGCGTCTTCGTGCCGGCGCACAAGACGACCAGCGCCACGTCCCAGTCAACGGCCGTGCGGCCCGACGACCGGGCGGGTATCCGCGGGATCAGCGCGACCGACATCGCCTCGCAGTCGCAGTCGACTGCGGTGCGGCCCGACGATCGGTCGGGCCTCCGCGGGATCGGCACGATCTCCGGCGCCCAGTCCACCACCTCGACCGCAGGGACCAACTGGAACACGGTCTTCATGGTCGGCGGCGCTCTGCTCGGCGTCCTGCTCATCGTCGCCGCTGCGGTGGCGCTGAGCCGCCGCCAGCACGGACGCGTCCTCGCACACTGACTCGCACGTCCAGTCAGGGAGAGAAGCCGGCGCCACGCGCCGGCTTCTCGGCGTGTGAGAGCCGCTAAGAAGCTCTCACAAAATCAGGGTTGTGTCGCCCGGCCGCGCTCGACGGCACGCTGCCGCGTCCTCGGTCACGCCCATATGTCTCATATGAACGCTCCCTGCGTCCTTGCATCGCACTCGCCGAACGCACCCGGATCAACGAACCTCATTCTGTGAGAGCTTCTAGGAACGCGGCGCGATCGAGCCGAGCAGTCCGTGCACGCCGAGCTCGGTCGGCCCGCGCCAGGCATGCGGGCCGGACGAGAAGAACAAGCGGTCGGGCGCGCCCGTTGCGCCACCCTTGCCGAAGGCGAGCGCCCACAGTCCGTTGAGCACGAGCGGCTTGCCGCTCCGGCCTCGCAACACACCGTCGAAGACCCAGCGCCCGCCCGTCCGTCGGTAGGCATTGATGCGCCCGTCACCGAAATTGCCGATGAGCAGATCGCTGCCGTAGCGGCCGAACCCGGCTGGCGCGAGCGCCATTCCCCACGGGGCGTTCAGCGCACCGAGCGCAGCGACCCGCTGAACGAGCTTCCCGGCCAGATCGAACTCGTCGACGTAGCCGCCCGTCGGTGCGTCGTTCCCGTCGACCGGCGCCCGCGAGATGTAGGTCACGAACACGTGACCGCCGATCACGGAGATGCCGAACGGCGCATACCACGCAGGGATCTGCGAGTCGCGGAATGCACCGGGAACAACCACGCGCCGCCAGCGCGCGTCGAAGACGTCGACGCGCGCGTTGTGGAAGTCGGTTGCATAGAGGCGGTCGCCGGCAATCGCGAGCCCGCGGAACACCGTGGCCTGGACGCCGAGGTCGACGACGACCTCCGAGTGCGTCGACCAGCCGCGAGGCACGGCCGGGCTCCACGCGCGCAGGCTG
Organism: uncultured Thermoleophilia bacterium; assembly: GCA_963742605.1. GTDB lineage: Bacteria > Actinomycetota > Thermoleophilia > Gaiellales > Gaiellaceae > PALSA-600. The sequence goes on from CAVUNA010000018.1 coordinate 62,431, forward strand.
CCGTCCTCGCAGGCGAACACGAAACGCGCCGGCGCCGAAACGCCTCCTCCCTTCACCGGGAAACCGCCTCCGCCGTAGTAGGCGATACCTGTCGGGCCACCGGGGACCGTGACCGTGAGCAGCTGCTTGCGACCCTGCGCGGAGTAGAGCGTGCTCGAATCGTTCGCTTCGTTCGCAGCCCACCACGCACCTCCGGGCTCTGCAGCGAGCCCCCACGCGTTGACCAGATCCCTGTCGTGTCTGGCCGCTGGAACACCGCCGTCCGACACGAGCCGCTCGACCGAGTACTCGCCGGTCGCACGGGATCCCCCGAGAGCAAGCGCCGCTGCGACAGCCGCACACACGACCGCGCCGAGAGCGACCGCGGAACGCCGCATCGCTTACCGGCGGCGCGGAGGCGCGGTCGATTCCCGCACGACGAGCTTCGTCGAGAGCTCCATCCGCAACGCGTCGACACGCTGGCCGTCGAGCAGACGCGTCAGCAGGCTGACCCCGGTCCGGCCGAGCTCGGCCAGCGGCTGGCTGACGGACGTGAGGTTCGGCGTCACGATCACCGCCTGAGCAGTGTCGTCGAACCCGACGACCGACAGATCGTCGGGCACCGTGAGTCCGCGTGCGCGTGCAGCATGCAGCGCGCCGATCGCAACGTTGTCGTTGAAGCCGAAGATCGCAGTCGGCCGGTCGCGCAGCGAGAGCAGCCGGTCGGCGGCGACGATCCCCTGCGGGATCCGCCAGTCCGAGTAGACGACGAGCTCGGGGTCGAGCAGGATCCCGGCCGCGGCCAGCGCCGCCCGGAACCCGTGCAACCGCTCCTCCGTCGCGTACCAACCGGGCGCCCCGGCAATCGCGCCGATGCGCCGGTGTCCGAGCGAGAGCAGGTGCTCGGTGGCCTGCTTCGCCCCGGCCGCGTGCATCGCGGCGACACACGCGATCCCGTCAGGCGGCTGCTCGCGCGGGTCGACGACGACGAAGGGGTAGCCCTGCCGCTGCAACGACTCCAGCTCTTCGAGTGACTCCTCCGGGAGCATCAGGATCGCGCCGTCGGTCGTGCCGCGCATCAGCCGCTCGACCAGCGAGACCTCGCGGTCGTGCTCGTGCAGCGTCGGGCACAGCACGATGCGCAGGTCGCTCTCGTACAGCGCCTCGGTCGCACCGCTGAGCATCGGGCCGAAGTACGCGTCGTTGACCAGCGGCAGGGTGAGCCCGATCATCCCGGTGCGCCCGCTCGAGAGCCCGCGCGCGCCGCGGTTCGTCGTGAAGCCGTGCTCGCGGACGACCTGGAGCACGGTCTCCCTCGTGCCGGCCGCGACATCGGGCCGATCGTTCAGGACACGCGACACGGTCGCGATCGAGACACCCGCGAGATCGGCGATGTCGCGGATCGTTGCCCGTCCGCGAAACGCCTGGTCCGGATGGCGGTCGGTCTGTGCCACGGGCGTCATTCAATCACCTGGAACCGTTTCCGGCAATTCTCGGAGCGAAATCGTACAAAACATGCGGAAGTCGGGGATGTCCCGCTTGACACAGGGCACCGGTCGTGTTAACCGTTTCCGGAAATTCCCGGAAAGACCCCCCGGCCCGTTCCCCGCTGCCCGTCCCGCGGGCGGAAAGGAAAGCAGATGTCATCGAAAGTCCGCTCAGCCCGCCTGATCGTCGTCGCGACCGTTGGAGTCGTAGCGATCGTGGCGGCACTCGTCGCGGCCCGGATCGCTCCGGCAGCCGGGACGGCCCACACCGCGGGCCACAAATGCCTGGTGATGACCGGCTCAGGCGACCTGTCATTCGTCCGCAACTTCAACCCGTACACCGCCCAGGGAATTCCCTCGGGCCAGTTCGTCCGAGGCTCGGTCTTCGAGGGCCTCACGGTCACGCCCGCCGGCGGCCTGCCGACACGGCCGTGGCTTGCACGTAGCTGGAAGTGGTCGAACGGAAACAAGACGCTCACGCTGAACCTCGCCCAGAACGTCAAGTGGTCGGACGGCACGCCGCTGACGTCGGCCGACGTCGTCTACAGCCTCAAGGGTGGCATCGGCGCCCAGAGCAAGGTGATGGACATTCTCGGCTTCACGCGGCCCGACTCCAATGTCGCCTCGATCGCGGCGACGGGCCCGTACACGGTCGTGATCAAGCTGAAGACGATCGACTCGCAGTTCATCGTCTCGTCGCTGAACCCGGTGTTCATCGTGCCCAAGCACATCTGGTCGAAGGTGAAGGACCCGGCGACGTTCACGAACCCGCATCCGGTGGGCTCGGGACCGTTCAACCAGGTCTCTCGCTTCACCTCGCAGGACTACGTGCTGTCGAAGAACCCGCACTACTGGCAGGCCGGCAAGCCCCTGATCGGCTGCCTCGAATACGTGCAGGCGGCGTCGAACGATGCAGCGCTGGCCCTGATCCAGAGCGGTCAGGTGGATCTGACGCACAACTTCGTGCCGAACGTCGCTCAGGCGTACGTGTCGAAGGACAAGGCGCACTTCCACGCGTTCTACGCGACGACCGCCTACCCGCAGTCGCTCGTCTTCGACGACACGCAGTACCCGTACAGCATCGTCGCCTTCCGCAAGGCGCTCTCGATGGCGATCGACCGGGCCAGCATCTCGAAGCTCGGCGAGTACGGCTACGCACCGGCAACGGACGCGATCGGCCTCAACTGGCTCTTCCCGCAGTGGGTGACCGACGCGAGCGTCAAGTCCCAGGCGAAGGCACTCGCGACGTACAGCCCGACGGCTGCGAAGGCGCTGCTCACGCAGAACGGGTTCACGTACAAGGGAAGCCAGCTGATCGACCCGCACGGCAACCCGGTCAACCTCGACATCCACGTGATCTCGGGCTGGTCGGACTGGGTCGCGTCGGACCAGATCATCGCGAAGAACCTCCAGGCGATCGGGATCGACTCGAGTGAGAAGCTCGAGCCCGACTGGAACTCCTGGTACCCGAACGCCTCGAGCACCAAGAACCCGACGCTGCTCTGGCAGGTCGGCGGCCAGGGCTCCCCGTTCGGGTTCTTCAACGCGAACTTCTCGAACAACGCCTTCGTCCCGTCCGGCGCGGACGCGACCAACACGGGCGACTGGGAGCACTTCAAGAGCGACCAGGGAACGGCGTTGCTCGCCCAGTGGAAGGCCAACCTCGACCCGAAGAAGCAGTTGGCGATCGCGACGCAGCTCGAGAAGCTCTGGCTGCAGCAGCTCCCGATCATCCCGCTCTTCGTCGGGCCGCGCTGGTCGACGTACAGCACGAAGTACTTCCATTGCTTCGACACGGCGAAGAATCACTTCGGGGACCCGATCTTCACGACGTTCCCGGACAACATCCTCTCGTTCACGCAAATCTGCCCCGGCGGACAGGCCGGAGCCTAGGACCAGAGGCGATCGCGGTGGGCGGGCTTCGGCCCGCCCACCGCGATACTCCCCGCGAGTCACATGCGCTGGTTCTTCCGACGACTCCTCTTCTACTTCTTCGCCATCTGGGTCGCGCTGACCCTCAACTTCCTGTTGCCGCGGCTGATGCCGGGATCGCCGATCGGCGGCGTCCTCCAGCACCTCTCCCCCGCACAGCTCGCGTCGAACCCCGGGATCATCAAGACGTACGAGGCGCTGCTCGGCGGCGGCAATACCTCGATCTGGCACGACTACGTCCTCTACCTGCACAGGTTGGCGCACTTCAACTTCGGGATCTCGACCTCGAACTATCCGGCGACGGTCTCCGAGGTCATCGGCCGAACCCTGCCCTACTCGATCTTCCTCGTCGGCGTCTCGTTCATCATCGCCTTCGTGGTCGGCACGACCGCCGGGATGATCGCCGCGTGGCGCCGGGGCGGTGCCTTCGACAACATCGTCGTCCCGACGCTGCTCGCCCTCGGCGCGTTCCCGGCGTTCTTCACGGCGCTGCTCGGCGTCTATTTCCTCGGCCTCAAGCTCGGCTGGTTCCCGATCCAGCACGCGTACGACAGTGATCTCGTACCGGCGTTCAACTGGACGTTCCTGTCGAGCGCAGTGCGGCACGCCGAGCTGCCGATCCTGGTGATCGTCGCCGCCTTCACGGGCGGCTGGGTGCTGAACATGCGCACCGTGATGATCAACACGATCAGCGAGGACTACGTGGCGATGGCACACGCGAAGGGGCTGCGGGACCGGCGCGTCATGACGCGCTACGCCGCGCGCAACGCGATCCTGCCGCCGCTCAACGGATTTGCGGCGCAGTTCGCCGGTGCAGTCGGCGGTCTCGTGTTCATCGAGTACGTCTTCAGCTACCCGGGTGCCGGGCTCACGCTGCAGCAGGCCGCACTCGGGAACGACTATCCGCTGACCCAGGGGCTGCTGCTCGTCTTCTCGCTCTGCGTGATCGCAGCCAACTTCATCATGGATCTGCTCAACTTCCTCCTCGACCCGCGTGTCCGCGCCGGCTGATGTCGCAGCTGCACACCCCGGTCGATCTCCCCTACAGCGTTCCGCTCGCCGCGAGCCGCAAGCGCGCGCTACCGGGCTGGCTCAGTGTCCTGCTGCACAACCGCAAGGCGCTCATCGGCCTGACGCTCGTCGGCTTCATGGTCTTGATCGCGGTGATCGCGCCGCTGATCTCGGTCAACAACCCGACCGACTTCAACATCCTCGCGACGCGGCAAGCTCCGTCATGGCACCACCTGTTCGGAACCACCGATCAGGGCAGCGACGTCTTCTCGCAGGTAATGCTCGGGACGCGGCGGTCCCTCATCCTCGGCTTTTCCGCCGCGCTGCTCGCGACGACTCTGGCGACAGTCTTCGGGATCGCGGGCGCGTACGCGGGCGGGATCGTCGACGAGGTCGTCAACTTCTTCACCAACATCTTCCTCGTCATCCCGACGATCCCACTGCTCATCGTGGTCTCGGGGTACATCAAGACACGAGGCATGTCGACGATGATCCTCGTCCTCGGGCTGACACTCTGGGCCTTCGAGGCACGCATCCTGCGCGGCCAGGCACTGACGCTGCGGAACCGGGACTTCGTGCAGGCGGCCAAGGTGGCCGGCGAGTCGACGTCGCGGATCGTCTTCGGCGAACTGGTTCCGAACATGATCAGCCGGATCGCAGCGGCGTTCGTCCTCGTCTTCTACGTCGCGCTGCTCGTCGACGCCGGGCTCGAGTTCCTCGGGCTGGGCGACACCGCTCACGTGAGCTGGGGAATGACGCTCTACTGGGCGCAGACCAACAGCGCCGTGCTCCAGGGCGAGTGGTGGGCCTTCGTCTTCCCCGGGCTGGCGCTCGTGGTGACGGTCATCGGGCTGACCTTGTTGCTCGCCGGGATCGACGAGGTGAGCAACCCTCAGCTCAGGAGACGGCGATGATCTCCACCGTGCCCGGCCCGCAGCAGGCGCGCGTCGAGACACCCGAGGCGCTGATCGACGTGCGCGGTCTCGCCGTCAACTACGGACCAGTGCGCGCCGTGGACGGCATCGACCTGACGATCGCGGCCGGCGAGATCATCGGTCTTGCCGGCGAGTCGGGCTGCGGCAAGAGCACCGTCGCGAATGCGCTCATGCAGATCCTCCGCCCCCCCGCGCAGATCACGGCCGGTTCGGTCTCCTTCCGTGGCGAGGATCTGACACGCCTGAATCGCGAGCAGCTGCGGAAGTTTCGCTGGCGCAACGTGTCGATGGTCTTCCAGAGCGCGATGAACGCGCTGAACCCGGTCATGCGCGTCGGTGATCAGTTCGTCGACATGATGCGGGCGCACGAGCACATCTCGAAGAGCCGGGCGCTCAAACGTGCCGCTGAGCTCTTCGAGGTCGTCGGAATCGACCCCCGCCGTGTGCGCGCCTATCCCCACGAGCTGTCCGGAGGCATGCGCCAGCGCGTCGTGATCGCGATGGCGTTGACGCTCAATCCCGAGCTTCTGATCATGGACGAGCCGACGACCGCGCTCGACGTCGTCGTCCAGCGAGAGATCCTCGAGCAGGTGCGCGAGCTCCAGCGCGAGCTCGGCTTTGCGGTTCTCTTCATCACCCACGACCTGTCCCTGCTGCTCGAGTTCGCCAGCCGCATCGCGATCATGTACGCGGGCGAGATCGTCGAGGAGGCACCTGCGGCGGCGTTCCAGACGAACGCGCTGCATCCCTACACGATCGGCCTGATGCAATCGTTCCCGCCGCTGACGGGACCGCTCGTTCACATGACAGGCATCCCCGGCTCGCCGCCCGATCTCGGGGCGCCTCCGGACGGCTGCCGTTTCCACCCGCGCTGCTCGTTCTGCACCACCGACGATCCGGCTCTGTACGCGCTGCAGACGACGGTTCGCCCGAGACTCCACGAGGCAGCACCGGACCACCGGGTCGCCTGCCATCTGGTCGAGGCGGGCAAGCGATGAGCGCGGTGCTCGAGGTGCGTGGGCTGACGAAGCACTTCCCGGGTGACAACCGCGTGCGGGGGCGAAGCGTCGTCCACGCAGCCGACGACGTGTCGTTCAGCCTGCGCCCCGGGACGATCACGGCGCTCGTCGGCGAGAGCGGCAGCGGCAAGAGCACCGTCGCCCGCCTGATCGCCCGCTTGTACGACCCAACCTCGGGCCAGGTGATCTACGAGGGCCACGACGTCTCTGCGAACAAGGGCCGGCGGGCGGTGAAGCAGTACCGGTCCGAGGTCCAGATGATCTTCCAGGATCCGTTCGGCTCGCTGAATCCCGTGAAGACGGTTCGGCACCACCTCGCGCGACCGCTCAAGATCCACGGCGTCGTCCCCCGCGGCGAGGTCGAGTCGCGCATTCTCGAGCTCCTCGACACGGTCGGGCTCGTGCCTCCCGAGCGCATCGCCGCCAAGTACCCGTACGAGCTGTCCGGCGGTCAGCGGCAGCGCGTCGCGATCGCGCGCGCGCTCGCCGTCGAGCCCGCCGTCGTTGTGGCCGACGAGCCGATCTCGATGCTCGACGTCTCGATTCGCATCGGGATCCTGAACCTGATGCAAGAGCTCCGGGATGCACACGGGCTCGCGTTTCTCTACGTCACGCACGACCTCGCGAGCGCGCGCTACATCGCCGACGACGTCCTCGTCATGTACGCCGGACAGATCGTCGAGCGCGGGACGGCGGAGGAGGTCCTCCAGGACCCGCAACATCCGTACACCCGGCTGCTGCTCTCCGCCGTGCCGGACCCGGCACGAGCTCCGGCGCAGTTGCTCGAGGTGAGGCACGGCCACGCCTCGGTCGCGGTCGATCCCACTGCCGGCTGCCGGTTCCGGGATCGGTGCCCGCTCGCCATCGAGCTGTGCTCCCAGATCACCCCGGAGCTCGTCGAGCTTCGTCCAGGACGTGCCGCGCGCTGTCACGTCACCGCCCCGTCACCTGCCCTCCGAGAGGACGTCCATGAGCAACCAGTTCACTAGCCCGCTGCCGCGCGACTTCGTCTGGGGCGCTGCGACGGCGTCGTACCAGATCGAGGGAGCGGCGCACGAGGACGGCCGCGGAGAAAGCGTGTGGGATCGTTTCTGCGCGACGCCGGGCAAGGTTCGAAACGGCGACGACGGTTCGATCGCGTGCGACTTCTACCACCGGTACCGCGACGACATCGGGCTGATGCGCGAGCTCGACATCGACGCATTTCGCTTCTCGGTCGCCTGGCCGCGGATTCTCCCGCAGGGCCGCGGGCAGGTGAACGAGGCCGGGCTCGACTTCTACGACCGGCTCGTCGACGAACTGCTCGGCAACGGCATCACCCCGTTCGTGACGCTGTTTCACTGGGACACGCCGCAGACGCTCGAGGACGCCGGCGGTTGGCCGTCGCGCGACACGGTCGACGCCTTCTGCGAGTACGTGGAGGCCGTCGCAACCCGCCTCGGCGACCGCGTCACGCGCTGGATCACCCACAACGAGCCCTGGGTCGTGTCCTGGGTCGGCCACGCGTGGGGTCACCATGCGCCGGGCCGCACGTCCGACCCCGACGCGCTCGCGACAGCGCACCACCTGCTGCTCTCGCACGGTCGGGCGGTCGACATCCTCCGGCAGCATTCACCCGGTTCCGAGGTCGGGATCACCCTGAACCTCGACCATCCCTATCCGGCCTCGGACGACGAGGCGGACGCGGCGGCCGCACGGTGGGTCGACGGCCTCCACAACCGGTGGTTCCTCGATCCGATCTTCCACGCCAGCTACCCGGCCGACCTCGCCGAGGAGTGGGCGTCGATCATGCCGAAGATTCACGACGGCGACCTCGAGACGATCGCCGCGCCGATCGACTTCCTCGGCGTCAACAACTACACCTCGCCGCTCGTCGCCGCGGACGCCAACGGCGGCCGCTCGCAGATCGTGCGCCGGCAGGGCGTCGAGCACACCGACATGGGCTGGGAGGTCGTCCCCGACGGCCTCCACGACCTGCTCGTGCGCGTCCACCGTGACTACGCCCCGAGCGCCATCTACATCACCGAGAACGGAGCGGCGTTCCCGGACGTCCGGGGCCACGACGGCAAGGTCGCCGACCCCGAGCGCCAGGGCTACCTCGAGGGGTACATCGACGCCGCGGCGCGTGCGGTCGGCGCCGGCGTGCCGCTTCGCGGCTACTTCGCCTGGTCGCTGCTCGACAACTTCGAGTGGGCGTGGGGCTACTGGAAGCGCTTTGGGCTCATCTACATCGACTACCCCACGCTCGAACGTGTCCCGAAAGGGAGCTTCTACTGGTACCGCGACCTGATCGCGGCGCAGCGCGAGACGGCCGAAGGCTCGGAGGCGGCTGCCTGACGAGAACGTCGGTGCCTGGCACCTTGGTGCCAGGCACCGCTTTCCTGCTCACCTCGCCGAGGGATGAAGCAGCGGCACGACCGGCTCCCAGCCGGCGCGGAGGACGGCGAGCAACGAGGGCGGCGTGATCACGCGAGCGGTGGAACCACGCGGGCGCTCCCGCCGCTCCGTGTAGCCGGCCGGCGTCCAGCGCAGGAGCTCTTGCCGCACGACCAGCCACGCGGCCCCGTCGCAGACGACGAATGCCCCGTCGGGCAGCTCGTCGAACGGCGCGTCGTGGTGCCGCTGCCCGCGCGTCGGTTCGTCGACACGCTCGCGATGGAGCTGGAGGTCGACGGCGTCGGCGCCCGACTGCCCGGGATGATCGCGACTCCACAGCTCACCGAAGCGCACGTAGTCCTCGCGCCGGCAAAGTGCACACGGCCGGTGGCCGGCAGCGAAGGCGGTCACCTCGTCGAGGAAGAAGAGCTCGGTGAACCGCCCTGGCTGGAGCAAGGGTGAGCGCCTCCACCCACGGAACTCGAGCCGGCACGCGATCCAACGACGCCCCGCGAAGCGGCGGCGGATCCGGCCTCGGTCGTCGTGGAGGCAACCGCGGTTGCCGTACACGAGCCCACGACCCGGAACGGCGACGAGGTCGCCGAACGGAGTCACCCGGTTTTGGCGTGGCATCGAGTCAATTGCAGCAAGACCGCTGTAGATTCTGTCCATGGAGGGGTCGCCCCAGCCGCGCTCGGACGCACAGCTCGTCGCGGGTTGCCGCGAGGGAAATCGCGACGCCTGGAACCTGCTCGTCGACCGCTTCTCCCGATACGTCTACGCGATCTGCATCCAGGGGTTCCGGCTGGCACCCGCCGACGCCGAGGACGTGTTCCAGGACGTCTTCAGCAAGGTCTACGAGCAGCTCGATCGTCTTCGCGACGACGGCGCGATCCGGCCCTGGCTGGCGCAGCTGACGCGGCGGACGTGCATCGACCGTCTCCGAGCGGCTTCGCGCGAGATCGCCGTCGACGAGGTCGAGCCGACGGGGATGGACGACCTCGTCAGCGCCCTCGACGAGGCGTTGACGGTTCGTGCCGCGCTCGAGCTGCTGCCTTCCGACTGCCGCGAGATCCTCGACCGGTTCTTCACACGCGACGAGAGCTACCGGACGATCTCGGACGCGCTTTCTCTGCCGGCGGGCACGATTGCGAGCCGGATTTCCCGCTGTCTGGACAAGCTGAAGGCGACCTTGGAAGAATCCGACGCTCCACTCCGTCATGTAGCCGGGTGATTCGAGTTGGATAGCGACATCGGCCAGATTGCTCGTCTGCTCGCGGCTCTGCCGCCCGCTCCAGTGGGGTGGGTCGAGGCGGCGCAGGAGCTGCCGCACGCGCGGACGGCGCTTGACCTGCTCTGTGAGCGGGCGGCAGCCGACGCTGAGCTTCGGGCCAGGATCGTCGCGGATCTCGAATCGGCGCTCGCGGAGTCGGGCATTGCCCCGACTCCGCGGCTCCTCGCCACGGCGCGCGCCCGCCTCGAAGCGATGTGACCCCGGCGTCCCTCCCGCCGACGGCCGCAACGAGCCGGTTCGGCGACCGGTTCGGGCTCGCCTCGTTCGTCGAGTCGCTGCGGTCGCCGACCGAGACACCCGCCTCCGGATCCGCCGCCGCGGCCGCTGCCGCGCTGGGGGCGGCGCTGGTCGCGAACGTCGCCCACTCCTCGGCAGATCCCGGAACGGCCGCACAGGCCGATGCGCTGGCGGCCCGGCTCACGGCGCTGACCGCCGAGGACGCCGACGCGTACGAGGCGGCTCTGCGCGCGCTCGACCAGCCCGGCGACGGCTCCGAGACACATGACTTCCTGCTCGGCACGATGCTGAGGCGCGCCGCCGACGTCCCGCTCCAGATCGCAGAGGGGGCAGGCGACGTGGCCTTGTTGGCGAGCGCGATCGCCGAGGTCGCACCGGCCGGGCAACACGCCGACCTCGTCGGCGCTGCGCTGATCGCGGAAGGGGCAGCCCGGGCCGCCGCCCATCTCGTCGACATCAACCTCGCCGCACGATCCGGCGACGAGCGCCACGTGCGCGCGCACGACGCGGTCGCCGCGGCTGCCGCCGCGGTCGCGGCACTCGGCGGCCCCGATGGCTGACCAGGAACCTGCGCAGCCGATCGAAGAGGAGGAGGACGACCTTCCGGCCTGGTCGCTCCCCCTCGATGCGGTCGGCGGGATCGCGCTCGAGGACCCGCTCGCCGGCCCCGTCGACCGCGAATGGGCGCTCGGCGGGTCGACGGGCAAGAACGTCAAGGTCTGCGTCCTCGACAGCGGGGTCGAGCCGGACCACCCACGGATCGGGCCGATCGCGGGGGCAGTCGCGATCCATCTGGACGAGGACGGCAAGGCGGTCGCGGAGGAGGACACGGAGGGGGACCTCTGCGGCCACGGCACGGCCTGCGCCGGCGTCATCCACGCGATCGCGCCCGACGCCGAGATCCACTCCGTCCGGGTGCTCGGCAGCGGGTTCACGGGGTCGGGCGACGTGCTGGTCGCCGGCCTGCGGTGGGCGGTCGAGCAGGGATACCACGTCGTCAACATGAGCCTCTCGACGACGAAGCGCAGGCTGGGCGAGGCACTCCACGAGCTCGCCGACTCCGCGTACTTCAAACGGACGGTGCTCGTCGCCTCCGCGCACAACATGCCGGTCGAGTCGTTTCCCTGGCGGTTCTCGTCGGTGATCTCGGTGGGAAGCCACGAGGAGGACGACCCGCTGGTCTTCTACGCGAACCCGAACCCGCCCGTCGAGTTTTTCGCCCGCGGCGTCGACGTCGACGTCGCGTGGACCGGTGGGACATCGATGCGGGCAACGGGCAACAGCTTCGCGACCCCGTGCATCTCCGGGATCGCGGCACTCATCCTGAGCAAGCATCCGCAGCTGACGCCGTTTCAGCTGAAGAGCGTCCTCTACCAGATCTCGTCCAACGTGGGAGGAACCGGTGACCGACAGAACTGACGAGCTGCGGGCGGCCGTGGCCGCGGGCGTGCTCGCCGCCGACGAGCAGTTCGCCCGCCTGCTCCGCTCGATCGTCGACGTCGCACGGGCGATCTTCGGCGCCAAGGCGTCCTCGATCATGCTGTTCGACCCCGAGAGCGAGGAGCTCGTGTTCGCCGCTGTCTCGGGGGAAGGCGAAGACGAGCTCGTGGGCCGTCGCATCCCCGCCTCGACCGGAGTGGCCGGCTGGGTGCTCTCGTCCAGGACGCCGCTCGTCCTCGAGGACGTACAGAGCGACCCCCGCTGGGCGCGGGAGGTTGCCGAGAAGACCGGCTACGTGCCGAAAGGCCTGATGGCCGTGCCGCTGCTCGACGAGGAGCTGGCGCTCGGCGTCCTGCAGGTGCTCGACCGGCCGCAGCGCTCGCGGTTCACGTTGCAGGAGATGGAGCTGCTCGGGCTCTTTGCGGGGCAGGCAGCAATCGCACTCGGGCTGCTCAGGTCGGCGCAGCGTGCCCGGGCCGCGCTCGGCGGAGACGGCGACGTCGCGGTCGTCGCCGGAGTCGCGAGCGTGCTCGACGGGCTCGAAGGCCGACGGCGCGCGGACGGCGTCGCGCTGCTACGGGATCTCGAGCGCGTCCTCAGACAGACGTAGGGCCCGGTCGCCCGGGCCCCCAATCCGTTCCGTGCGCAACCCGATCGGGCTTACGTGCCGCCCTTGAGCTTGACGTGGGCCTCGACGTCGCCGTCGTCGTCGGTCGAGCCCTCGTCGTTGGCGGTGTGGGTGCCAACCTTGCCGTGGGCCGCCACGTCGTCGTCAGACTCGAGCTCTTCCTCGATCTTCTGTTCGTCCGACACTAGAAGAACCTCCTCGCTCAATAATCCAGGGACGCCCACTAGACGGCTGAGCGCAGGCGAATCTTCCCTGTCACTTCACCTCCACGTCAAATGCTGAGATTCTCGGGCGTGTGAGCAGCTCTCTCAGCGTCCGGATCGGCCAGTCGCTTGGCGCCTTCCGCGGGGTCTTCGCGAACCGGGACATCCGGAGGGTGCAGCTCGCGTTCGCCGGCTCCGTCACCGGGTCGTACGCCTACGGGATCGCGATCGCCGTCTTCGCGTACGACCATGGCGGCGTGACGGCGGTCGGAGCATTGACCGCAGTCCGGCTCGCCACGGCCTCGGTGGTGGCTCCGTTCGCGGCGTCGCTGGCTGATCGTCACCGTCGCGAGCGCGTGATGCTCGTGTCGGATCTCCTGCGCTTCACCACCATCGGGATCACGGCAGTGGCAGCGCACCAGCATTGGGCGGCGCTCATCGTCTATGCAACAGCCCTGCTGACGACGGTGTCCGGGACGGTCTTCCGCCCCGCGGAAGCCGCGCTCCTCCCCACGATCGCGAACTCCCCCGAGGAGCTGACTGCGGCGAATGTGTCGTCCAGCACGATCGACAGCGTCGGCTCGTTCGTCGGCCCGGCCCTCGGCGCGTTCCTGCTCGCACTCTCGAGCCCGTCACTCGTCTTCGCCTTCACCGCGGCGACATTCGCGTGGAGCGCGTCACAGATCGCCCGCGTGCGGTCGTCGAGACCGGAGGCCGCGGTCGAAGGGGAGGCAGAAGAGGACCGTCACGGACTGCTCGCCGGCATGCGAGCGATCCGCCGGGAGCCTCGACTCCGGCTGCTGATCGGGCTCTACGGCGCCCAGGCGTTCGTGGCCGGAGCTCTCAGCGTGCTCGTCGTCGTTACCGCGCTCCGTCTGCTCGAGCTCGGCTCGGCCGGTGTCGGCATCCTCGAGGCGGCGAGCGGCATCGGCTCGATCCTCGGTGCCGGGGTGATGCTGGCGCTCCTGGTCAGGAAGCGGCTCGCGGAGGATCTGGCGATCGGAATCTTCCTCTGGGGCGCGCCGCTGATCGTGCTCGGGCTCGTCGTGAACACCGCCGTCGCGGTGGTCGCCTTCGGGATCGTCGGGCTCGGCAACACGCTGGTCGACGTGTCGGCGATCACGCTCCTGCAGCGAACGACCCCGGCCGCGGTCGCGGGTCGCGTCTTCGGCGTCGTCGAGAGCATGGTGGTTGCGGGAATGGCGCTCGGAGCTCTGCTCGCACCGGCGCTCGTGGGCCTCGCCGGCCCGCGGGGCGCACTGATCGTCACCGGTAGCGTCCTGCCGGTTCTCGTCCTGCTGACGCTGGGCCAGCTGCGCCGGATCGACGACGGCGCGGGGGTCGACGAGGAGATCATCGCGACGCTGCGCAGGGTGCCGTTCCTGGCCCCGCTCCCGCTCGCCACGCTCGAGTTCCTCGGCGCCAGGGTCGCTCCCGTCGAGCTCGCCGCCGGGAGCGTGCTGTTCCGGCGTGGCGATGAGGGCGACCGCTTCTACATCCTTACGAGCGGCACGCTCGCGATCGCGCTGCCCGAGGGCGTGAAGCGGGAGGAGGCGCCCGGCTACGTCGGTGAGATCGCGCTGCTCCGAGACGTCCCGAGGACGGCGACGGTCGAAGCGGAGACCGTCTGCGAGCTCTTGGCGCTCGAGCGCACCGACTTCCTCGCGGTCGTGAGCGGCCACGCGGGGAGCACCGGGGTCGCGCAGGATGTCGTCGCAGCCCGCCTCGGCGTCGTGCCGGGCACGGCGTAGTTCACATCAGATCGCTCGTCCTCTACGATGGCAACGTGGCCGCGCCGCTCGATCTCCTGCAGCACGTGCCGTTGTTCTCACGGGTCGACGACCGCTCGATGAAGCTGCTCGCGGCAACGTTCACCGAGCGTTCCTTCAAGGAGGGCGCTCAGCTCACCACCGAGGGAAAAGGCGCGGCCGGGTTCTTCGTGATCGAGACGGGCACTGCCGTCGTGACCGTCGACGGCGCCGAGCGCCGCTCACTCGGCCCCGGCGACTACTACGGCGAGATCGCCCTCGTCGACGGAGGGGTGCGAACAGCGTCGATCACCGCGACGTCGGACGGGAAGGCCTACGGCCTGACCGCGTGGCAGTTCAGGCCGCTCGTCGAGGAGCACACGACGATCGCCTGGCCGCTCCTCGAAGCGCTGGCGGCCCGGATCCGCCAGATCGAAGCACACTAGAGCTCGAGCTCGAGCCCGTCGAACACCTGCTCGTAGGCCTCCTCGAGTGGACGCTCGGCCGGGCGATGGGTCAAGAGGAGCCGGTCGGCACCCGAAGCCTGAAAGGCTTCGTTCGCCTCGGTGGCCGACAGGTGCCCGCGAATCCCGCCCTCCGGGTTGGGCTGGAGCAGCGTCGCCTCACAGAGGAAGAGGTCGGCGTCGCGGGCGAGGGACACGAGCGCGTCGGTCGGCCCACTGTCGGCCGAATACGCGAGCGTCGACCCGTTCGAGGAGACACGGAAGCCGAAGGCGAGCATCTCGTAGTGCAGGACGCGGTGGGGGACGACGCGCTGCCCGGCCGCCTCGAACGGCTTCTGGTCCTCGTACTCGCGGATCTCGAACGTCTCGTCGAACATGCTCGGCTGACCCAGCTCGACACCGAAGCGAGCGAGCGTCTTCCCTCCGCCCGGCGGAAGCCAGAGCTCCGGGTGCGGCTCGCCGCTCGCCGGACCGAACTTGAGCCCCCAGACCCAGGGGACGACGTCGCCCCAGTGATCGAGGTGGAAATGCGAGATCACGATCGCGTCGACACGCGGCCATCCTTCTGCGGCGCGCAGTCGCGGCAGAACACCGGGGCCGCAGTCGAGCAGCAGCCGCCCGCCGCCGTTCTCGACGAGGTACCCCGACTGTGCGCCACCCGGATTCGGCCACGCCGGCGAGCACCCTGCGACGGTCAGCTTCACCGGGGAATAGTGCCCGACTTGGACTGCCGCGGGCAGGGCGGGTCAGAAGCTTTCACAAGGCGTCGGCGGCAAGGCGCTCGGAGAGGGCCTTGAGGACGCTCGCCTGCACGGACGGCATCTCTTTCGTGACGCGCGCGAACGAGCGCGCGGTCAGGATCAGGAGGTCGGAGTCCGAGGTCGTCGTCACCGTTGCAGTCCGGGGGCCGCCGGAGATCAGCGCGATCTCGCCGAGAAAGTCGCCGGCTCCGAGCAGATTGACCCGACGGCCGTCCTTCGTCACCTCGGCGCTTCCGTCGACGAGGACGACGAACTCGCGTCCGGTCTCGCCCTCCCGCGTTAGCACTCTGCCCTTCGGCATCTCGATCTCGTCCAGCTCGGACGCAAGGCGGTCGAGCTCCTTCTTCGAGCAGTGCGCGAAGAGCGGAACAGCCTTGATCAGCTCGCGCTTCCGGTCCTTCCGCACCCGCATTGCGCGATCATGCAGCACCCGCCGTGCCCGGGCAAGCAGACTGTTGCGATGGCAGGCGGCGACGAGACCTTCGACGTGGTCGTCATCGGCGCGGGGATCGTCGGGCTCGCCACGGCCCGAGCGCTGCTCGTCAAGCGACCGAAGCTCCGGCTCGCCGTCATCGAGAAAGAGCCTCTGCCCGGCATCCACCAGACGGGCCACAACTCGGGCGTCCTCCACTCGGGCATCTACTACAAGCCGGGATCGCTGAAGGCCCGGCTCTGCATCGAGGGGAAGCAGAAGCTCGAGCGGTATGCAACGGAGCGTGAGATCCCGTTCGTCGCGTGCGGCAAGCTGATCGTCGCGCTCGACGCGACCGAACTTCCGCGGCTCGAAGAGCTGCACCGGCGCGCTGTCGCCAACGGCGTCGAGGGGCTTCGTGTCCTGGGCGGCGACGAGCTGCGCGAGATCGAGCCGCACGCAGTGGGCTCGCGAGCGCTGCACGCGCCGCGGACGGGGATCATCGACTACGGCGCAGTGACGCGTGCGTACGCAGACGACATCGAGGGGACAGGCGGGCGCATCCTGACCGGTCGCGCCGTGCGGGGATTCGAGCTGAGTGACCGCCAGGTGCGCATCGACACCGACAACGGCGCACTGCACGCACGGGCGGTGATCGGCTGCGCCGGCCTTCAGGCCGATCGTGTCGCGCAGCTCGCCGGAGCGCGGCCACCCGTGCGAATCGTCCCGTTTCGCGGCGACTACTACACGCTTGGACAGGAGACCGAAGGGCTCGTGCGCGGGCTCATCTACCCGGTCCCGGACCCTGCGTTCCCGTTCCTCGGCGTCCACTTCACGAAGCGTCTCAACGGGTCGGTCGTCGCCGGACCGAACGCGGTCCTGGCTCTCGCGCGCGAGCGCTACCGCCGTGCCGGGCTCGATCTGCGCGACGCAGCCAGCGCGCTCGCGTACGCAGGATCGTGGCGATTCGTCCTGCGCCACCTCCGAACAGGTGCAGGCGAGTTGCACCGCGATCTCTCCAAGCGCGCGTTCGTCCGCGACATGCAGCGCTACGTGCCGGGCGTCCGCGCAGACGACGTCACGTTCGGCCCGACCGGGATCCGCGCTCAGGCACTCGCGCCCGACGGCAACCTCGTGGACGACTTCCTGATCGTCGGGACCGAGCGGATGATGCACGTCCTCAACGCACCGTCACCCGCAGCGACGGCGTCGCTGGCGATCGGAGACGAACTCGCGGAGCGCGCCCTCCGCGACGTGATCACTTCGTCTTGATCGTGATCGCGCGTACTGGAGCCTGCACGGTGACGAACCAGGCCGTCACGCCCTTGACGTTCTGGGCGTCTTTCGCCCGCACCGTCGCCTTCACCTTGATGCGCCGGTAGGACTCGAGCAGGGCGAGGCCCTGCTTCGTCACCCTCACCTTGACGGACGCGGACTTCGTGACCTTGATCTTGAACGTCCCGGAGCCGACGGTCACCGTCCGGAGCGGCGGATCCTTCTTGGCGCCCTTGGGCTTCTTCGGCTGGATCCGCACCTGCAGCATGACCGTGCCCTGGCACGTCTTCACCGCCGGCGCCGGGCAGCTCAACTTGAAGTGCGCATACCCCTTGGGATCGACCGTGCTCTGCCCGGTCAGCACCTGTACCAGCACGACATGCTTACTGCTCGTCTTGTTCTTCGGCTGCGGCTGCGGCACCGGAATCGGCTTGTCTTGCGGCGGTGCAGGCGGCCCGCTGTCCGAGACGATCGGCGGCTTCTGCGAGGCAGCGTCGTCGTCGCGGATCGTGAGCGTCGCGCTCGCGTCGCCGATGAGCGCGTTGGTCGGGTTCGTCAGGTTGAACGTGAACGAGGTGCTCGGGCCGGGCTTGCTGTTGTTGCTGATCGGCACGAGCACGGTCTTGGACGTCTGGCCGGCAGCGAACGTGAGGGTGCCGTTGACCGCCGTGTAGTCGGTCCCCGCCTTGGCCGACCCGTCGGCAGTTGCGTAGTGCACCGTCACCGTGCCCGTCGAGGTCGGAGCGAGCGACACGACCTCGGGAATCGAGCCGGCGGACTCGACCGCCGATGCGTCGGCGGCCGACACCACGGGGGGGCTGGCCGGCGGAACGACCGTCACCGTGACGGTGCTCGCACCGACATAGCCGGCATCGGTCGTCTGGAAGTTGATCGTGAACGTCTTCGGCGTGTTGGCCGTTCCGGTCGCCGGGTTGACCTGGACGTTGAAGGTCTGCGTCGTGAACTTGCCCGCGTCCCAGTGGAGATCACCGGCGGCGGTGGTGAAGTCGGCGGGCGTGGTGGCCGTGCCCGCCTGCGTCGACCAGTGGACATTCACGGCTGCCGGCGTCGGCGGCTGGATCACGGGTGGGTTCAACGTGACCGAGATCGGAACCGTGACGGCGTTGGCGCCCGCGATCGGCTGTGCAACAGGCGAAGGATTGGTCAACTGGAGCGACGGAAGCCGGTCGGTGCCGGCATTCGCCGACTGGGAGAGCGTGCAGGTCGTGCTGCCGCCGCCGCTCAGGATCTTCACCTGCTGCGGGTTCGAGAGCGTGACCGTGAACGTTCGGTTGCCGGGCGGCGGATTCTCGTTCGTCTGAATCATGATCGGGCCGTTGCGAGATCCGGCGGGGACCGTTGCGGTACCGCTCTTGCTGTTGAAGTCCCCGGCGATCGTCGTCCCGTCGGTGATGGTCCACGTCACGGTCGCGGGAATCGGGCTCGCGTACGACGTCCCCAGAGGGATGCTCAGGGTATTTCCACCGGTGACCGTGCCGCACGCCGTGGCGAATCCGATGATCGGCGGCGCGGACGATTCGGTGATTGTCCCGTTCTCAGACGTGGTCGCGCCGCCCGAGAAGCTCGCACCCTGGGGGTTCGAGATCGTCATCGTGAACGTCTTGTCGTAGCCGTAGACGCCGTCGTTGATCCCCTGAACGATCACGTCGACATGCGATGAGCCCGGTGCGAAGGTCAGCGTGTCGCTCTGCTTGCCGTTGTCGTTCGTCACCTTGTAGTTCGTGCCGAACTTCGCGCCCGCATCGCCGCTCCCGTCGCCGAGTGCGTAATCGATCTTGATCGCGTGGTTCGCCGGCGCGGCCGCGTTCAGCGAGATCTGGAAGTCGATCGTCCCACCGCCGCCCTCGCTCACGGTCGCGTTGGACGGGCTCGAAGTGAGACCCGTGATCCGCCAGTCGTCGTCGACGATCGTCCCCGTGCCGGTCCCCGACGCGTTGACCGAGTCCGTCGTGTCGGTGGCGAAGGACGGGGTTCCCAGGCTGACCGTCATCGTCCGGTCGGCTTCGGGATTCGTGTTGCCGTTGATCGGCACCTGCAGGTTGATCACCGTTCCCGAGGCTGTGCCGGCGGGAATCGGCGCGACCGCGTTGACGATGCCTTCCGAGCTCGAGTACGACCAATCGATGTCGTCCGGCGTGTCTGCCGGTCCGGTCACGGTGACCGGGAACGTCATCGAGTTCGCACCCGGCGAATCGCCTTCGGGCGACGAGGTCGGCGATGCGTTGCCGATCGAGATCGTCCAGGTCGGCGGATCGGCATTGACCGTGCCGGTCGCGACAAAGAGCAGCGTCCCTGCAAGCAGGGCCGCGAAAACCAAGCGTCCCCCGAGTCCGAGCCTTCCCCCCATCTGACCCTCCAACCCCCTCTTCGGATCACGGTGCGACCACGTCCTGCCCCGGTCGCTCACGGAATACTGCACCCTTTTCGACTCGACTGCAGGCTAGTTTTCCCCGGAGGAAGGTCCCACCCCCTCTCTCGTAGAGTTCGGCGCGGATCGTCAGGGGAACACGCGAGGTTGTGTCCGGCCGCGCGGGGTGGTAAATACTGGTTCAGGGAGCGGGTCATCGGAGGGTGTCGGTGGGATTGAAGGTGGGGACGAGGGTCGGTCGGTCGCACAGCGCAGCGCTGCTGCTTGGCTTGCTCTGCTGCGCCTTGGCCGCGCTCGCGATCGCAGGCCCCGCCGCCGCCGACGACTCGGCCGGCCCGGGCGACTCGACGACGGCGACTGCGCCGGCCGACACGAGCGGTCAGGCCGCAACCGGCGACAGCTCGACCACGACCGACGGAAGCTCGGCGACAGCGACCGCGCCGGCAGACGGCAGCGCGTCGCCGCCCGTCACCGACCCGACCACCGGCGGAACGACCGCAACCACCGACACGGCGACGGCGCCCGACGGCTCGACCACCAGCGCGGGCACGCCGACGTCCGATCCCACGAACACGACGGCCGACCCCGCGACCCCGACGACAGCGACGGACGTGACCTCGACCACTGATCCGACCAGCGCCGACCCGGTGCCGCCGACGACCGTCGCTCCGTCCGTACAACCTCCGGCGAGCACGCCCTCGACGACCACATCGGGAGCAACCGCACCGGGACCGAGCGTCACGACCGAGATCACGGTCACCGTGCAGGCCGACGATCCGCCACCCGCGACGACGCCGACACCGCCGGCAGCGACGGACGCCACGCCGGCCGCGAGCGCGCCGGTCGCCGCACCGGCACCGGTCGCCGCAATCACCACACCGGTCCCAACCCGGCCGAAGCCGCACAAGGTCGCCAAGCGCGCACACGCGGCCGCGTCGCATCGGAGCCTCGTCACGTTCATGAGCCAGTCGGCCGCCAAGCCGCTCTTCCCGCAGCCGGCGGTGCAGCCGCAGGCGCTCGCGCTGTCCGCCGGGACGACGTTCGTTCCGCCGCAGGGCGTCACGCTGGTTCCGAACAGCGAGGTTCCTGTCGCGCCGGGCGGCAACGTCGCACCGCCGCGCAGCACCGCGCCGCCCAAGGCACCGGCCTTGCCGTCCACTCCGAACGCACCGGCGAACGACTCACCGATCTCCTTCGGCGGCGCGCTGAGCGGCCCCGCCGGTGGCGCGGTCATGCTCTTCGCGGCACTCGCTGCCGTGCTCTCGATCATCCCGCCGTGGCTCACGTCCCGTGTCGCCCTGGCGGTTGCGGTGCCCGTCGAATGGCACCGCCGTCTCTCCCTCGAACGCCCCGGATAGTCCGCCGCCACGAGCTGGCCTGGCCCGAGTCGCGGGGATATCGACCGGGCGCATCGACGGACTTGAACCTGCGGAACGTTTGCGCAAGGGAGAGGGGAAATGAGGGAACCAACTGTGATGAAGACCGCGGCCCGCGCCGTGGTAATCGATCCGGATCCACTGTGGCAGCAGGCCGTCACCGCCGCGCTGACGCGGTCGAGTGTCGCCGTGGTCGCCAACTCCGGCGAGCTCCGGCGTGCGCCCGACCTCGCAGACGCGCACGCGGCCGACCTGTTGCTGGTCGGCCTCGACGACGAGGTCGACAATCGCGAGCTGTACCGCCTGCTTCGCCGGGTGCACAAGCGCTGCCCCGAGCTGGTCACCGTCGTCTTCGTCGAGAACGAGGACCGGCTGACCGTCGACGCAGCGCTGGCCGGCGGCGCCTACTGGGCGGTCGACCGGCAGCTCGGAGTCACCGAGCTCGTGCGTGCCGTCACCGAGGCGTACAAAGCACAGCTCGAGGAGACCGGCGCCACCGATCATTGCGTCGGCGCTCGTGCTCGACTGACGCGGCGCGAGCTCGAGATCCTCCGGCTGGTGGCGGAGGGCCGTCCCAACCGGGAAGTGGCGAAGATCCTCTGGGTGACAGACCAGACGATCAAGTTCCACCTCGCGAACACGTACAAGAAGCTCGGCGTGCGTAACCGGATCGAAGCGAGCCACTGGGCGATCACCCGTGGGCTCGTGCGTCCGGTGAGCCCTGTCGAGGTCGCCAACGCGGGCGTCGTCGCGGTCGAGGCATCGTGACGACGCACCGCCTCATCTTCCTCGCCGGTGCGGAGCAGACAGCCCCGCACCGGCGGCGAAGGTGTCTTCTCAGTTCGGGAACATCGCGGTCGCGTCCAGCGAGTACGACTTCGGCCGGGAATCACGGCAGCTGATCGTGACCGAATAGTTGCCCGCCTTGACCGTCGCCGCGAGGCTTCTGACGGTCTTCTCGCCCGGGAGAGCGACGTAGAGAACGCCGGAAACGCGCAGGCTCATCGAGCAGTCGGCCGAGGCGGCATGGCCGATCAGCTGCAGGTAGAGCGGCCCCGCCGCGAGCTGGAGCCTGACGACGGCCTTCCGGCGAACCACCCCCTCCGTGAGCAGAACCTGACGCGACGAGACCGGCGTGACCGTCGGCGTCACGGCCGGCGGCGTCGGGGGAGGCTGCGCAGGAACGAGGCCGAGGTAGTTCGCGGCCGCCCACGCATCGACCTCGCCCCCGCCGATCCCCGGCACGGGGTGAGCCGTTGCGAGCAGCGCGTCCTCGACCTGATTCGCCGTCAGGCTGGGATCGATCGACAGGAGCAGCCCGGCGATGCCCGAGACTGCCGGCGGCCCGAACGAGGAGCCGCAGCCGTAGGCGGGACCGACAGCGGCATCCATCACCATCTCGCACCCTGGAGCGGCAAGCTGTACCCAGGAGCCGCGCGTCGACCAGTCGTCGAGCTGATCCGACTCGTCCGTCCCTGCGACGGCGAGGACTCCCGGGTAGGCAGCGGGATACAGGGGGTCGGTGTCGCCTCCGTTCCCGGCGGCGCCGATGACGATCACACCCTTGTCCTCCGCGTACTCGACTGCGTCGAGCTCTCCCGAGTCGAAGCCGTTCGAGGCCAGGCTGACGTTGACGATCCGCGCGCCGTGATCGACCGCCCAGCGGATGCCGCCGCCGATGGTCGAAGCCAGAGCGCCTCCCTCGCGGCCTTCGGCGACTCGAACCGGCATCACCGAGCAATGCCAGCAGTAGCCGGCGATCCCGACGCCGTTGTTTCCGAGGGCTCCGATCACGCTCGAGACCCAGGTTCCATGCCCGTTGTCGTCCCCGGTCGAGGCGTCGTTCCCGACCATGTCCCAGCCGGGCACCACCTGCGTCAGCTCGGCCGGAAGGGGGTTGAGGCCCGTGTCGACGACCGCGATCACGATCCGCGGGTCGCCGGTCGAGACCTGCCACAGGTCGGAGGCGCGCGTCAGCCGCGGCCCCCACTCGGCAGACCAGCCCGGGTCGTTCGGGTCCGCACGGGCGGTACCGGCGGCGAGCGCCGAGAGCACCGCAAGCACGACCAGGCCTACGAGAAGACGTCGGCGCAACTTGTCCCCAATGTACTGGCCTTCCGCGTCGTTCGGAAGGCGGGGGTTTCGGGACCTGTCCGAAACCCGGAAATTCCTGCGGAGGCTAGGTTTTTCCCCCCGAAAGCCTACCCGCCCCACTCTTGATTCAGGCCCTCCGCACGTCTAGAACATCACTTGCGCCCCGCCGAGGGTGGCGGGCCGTTTCAAGGTCGAAAGGGGGGATTTGTCAGGCAACAACCCTCGCCGTAGCAGTTCGCTTCTCGCTACGGCCGATGATCGGAAGTTGGGTAACTCACTAGGGATTGGAAGAGAGGGGGAAGGGATGCGTCTACGCATCAGCTTTGCGCTCGCCGCTGCGGTTGCCGCAATTGCCGCGCTCACGATCGGTGTGGGCTCGGCGGCAGCCGGAAACGAGCAGAGCGGTCAGCCGGACCCGCAGACCACGAACGTTCCGTACGTGGCGTGGGCCGGTGAGACCGTCAAGGTCGTGAAGTGTCTGTCCTTCCAGGATGGCGAGTCCGCGAACACGGTCCGGGGGCTCAACCTGCCGTTCAACGGCAGCGTCATCATGGAGGACTGGTCGGGCGACGTGAACCAGAAGCCGGACCAGACGCTCAACGGCGTGACCGGGTTCATCTCGAGCGACTTCGGGCTCTGCTTCTCATTCGAAGTCACCTCGCAGAAGCCGGGTCTCGCGGTCTACAAGCTCTCGATCAACAACGCGTACCTGCCGTTGTTGAACGGTGGCGACTCACTCGATCAGCACCAGTTCCTCGTGATCTGGATGCAGGATCAGGCCCCGACGCTCAGCGAAGTCGCTGGTGCGAACCTGGGCGATCCGACCGGCAACGGCGTCTTCAACCCGATTCCGGGTGCAGGCCCGGGCGGCGGGAACGGTTTCCTGCCGGGCCAGGTCAAGGTCGAGGTCAAGGGTACGTTCCCGTTCGGCAACAACTTCGCCGGGTACAACCACCCGATCGTGACGCTGCCGGACGACTGGCAGTGGCTCGCACAGCACCTCGCCGTCGACGACTCGATCAACGGGAGCAACTCCCCGGGCGCGTCGTGGATGCGGTGGGATATTCACGACGACGACCTGGCGACGGAAGGTCACAGCGTTAACTCGTTCTGCACCGACGCGTCGTCCGCGAATGCGATCGACGCGGTCGACAACTGCCAGGGCGTCGGCTCGAGCGGCGACCCGGATCTCGGGCCGTTCTCGAACATCTACGGCGGCTCGTCCGACTATGCCTTCGGGCCGTTCGACCCCGTCCGCGGGTTCGACACGCTCCTGTCCGACGGCAAGGTGGACGCCGGCGATGCTCCGATGCCGGCACTCCGCGTCGATGTCGCACTCAGCGCTGACTCGACGGTCGGCACGTTGTCGAAGGTCGACAAGACCGACATCTACAACCGCAACGATGCAACCGATCCGACCGGTGCAACCGCGCACGATCTGTATGCACCGTTCTACAAGGCTCTCATCCCGGCCACGCTGCCGGGCGAGGGGACGCTGGGCCAGTGCTATTCGACTGGCTTCGAGTACTGTCCTCCGGTCACGTCCGGTGTGGCAGGCCATGCGTCGAACAACTTCACCGGGTTCCTCGGCTTCACCGACCCGTCGGACATCTACACGACGGAGCAGGTGGCGGGGATCTACGACTACTGGGATACCTTCACCACGAAGTACTCCCACGGTTACAACGACTGCTACTACGCGGGTGATCCGCGCGGCGAGCAGCCGGAGTCGCCGAACGCTGATCCGTACGGGATCCCACTGCCGACGGGCGCAACGAGCGTGGCCGTCTACACAGACGAGCACGGCGAGGCGTACGTCCAGTACAACCCGTTCCGGAACATCTGGGGCGTGGGCGGCATCGTGCTGACCCCCGACTCGAACGGCCGCTGTGACATCTATGGCCCGGCTCCGGTCGGCCACTCGACGATCACGGCGACCGCGGTCTACCCAGACCAGCCCGTTCTCTGGGACGGCTCGAACAAGACCTCCGACCCGATCACGAAGACCGTGAACTTCGCGTCGAGCAAGGTCCTGAACTGCGTCCCGAAGAGCAAGAACGAGGCGTTCTGCGTCGAGACGATCCTGGATCTCGAAGGCAACCCGGTTGAGGGTGCCAAGGTCCAGTTCAGTGCTCAGGCATTCCAGGGCTCGGCTCCGGTCATCGGATCCGACGCCGCGAAGGTGCCTCCGTATGACACCACCGGCCAGGATGACTGGGGCACGGTGTCGCTCGACTTCGTGAACGTCCTCACGGGCGCCAACGGAGAGGCCGGGATCTTCGTGCGCAGCACGAACGGCAGCTGCATCGACGTCGTGTCGGAGAACGTCGACACCCGCAACGGTGGCGACGGCATCTTCCGCTCGACCGACTTCAACCCGACCAGTGGCACCGCCTGCGGTAGCACGACGACGCCTCCGCCGACGGGTGTTCCTGGTGGTTCGACCGGCTCGTCCGGCTCGACCGGCTCGTCCGGCTCGACCGGCGCGACCGCACCGGTCGTGACGGCAGCTCCTGTTTCCGTCGCGACTCCTGTCCCGACGGCGAGGACGATTCCGACCTCGGCCGCCAAGACGATGACCCTCGCCAGCGCGAAGGTCGTCAAGGTCGGACAGGGCCGCTACCTGGTCGTGCGTGTGAACGGCGCGGCGAAGACCGCCAAGCTGAAGATCACGCTGATCAGCAAGTCGCACGGCAAGGTGACGAGCCGTGTGATCACGCGGTACGTCGCCACGAACCACGCGGTTCGTGTCGGCGGCCTCAAGCTCGCTCCGGCCATCCGGTCGGTGCGTGTGGCAATCGCCTAGCGGTTCACCGCTAAGCACGGAACACACGAGGGGGGCCCGCGCAAGCGGGCCCCCCTTAGTTTGGGGGAACCACATGGTTCCCCCAAATTGCCCCCTCCTTCTTCGCTCTGGCTTTGCACGCGGCACCTGGCCTCCCGCCGGGCCAAGCCCGGCTCCGGCCCGCGACCGATCGCTGCGCATCGAGCGGAAACAGAAAGAACAGACCGAGCTAGTGGGTCTGCTCTAGCAGCGCCAGGGCGTTGATTCGGCCGCTGCCGACTGCGCCCGGGAGGGGCACGGCGGTCTGCTCGAGGGCGGCTTCGACGGCGGCGGTCGAGCCGTTGCCCGCCGACAGCGCCAGGCCCGCGAGACCGGCGACGAGCGGTGCCGCCGCGGAGGTGCCGCAGAAGTTCGCGACGAACGACGCCCCGGGCGCGGTGGTGAAGGCGCAGCCCGGCGCCGCAAGTGTCACCCAGGAACCGCGTGCCGACCACGGATACAGCGCACCTGACGAGTCGACCGCCGCCACCGAGACGACGTCCGGATAGGAGGCAGGGTAGGTCGGAGTGTCGTTGCCGCTGTTGCCGGCCGCAGCGACGAGCAGTACGCCGCGGGAATGCGCATAGGCGAGGGCGGACTCGACACCGGGATCGGGGCCGCTGAGGACGAAGCTCATGCTGATCACGCTCGCCCCGTTGTCTGCGGCGTAGCGAATGCCGTCGGCGATCGCCGCCGCGGTGCCGCTGCCGTCGGCGCCGAGAACCTTGACCGGCATCACGCGACAGGACCAGCAGATACCGGCTCCGCCGACGCCGTTGTCGGGACGCGCCGCGATGACGCCGGCGACCATCGTCCCGTGGCCGTACTGGTCGGAGGTGTCGCCGGTCCCGTCGACAAAGTCGGCACCCGGAACGAGCGCCCCCTGCAGATCGGGCTGGGTCGGGTCGACGCCGCTGTCGATCACGGCGACCACGACTGGCTTCGCGCCGGACGAAACATGCCAGGCCGCCGGCGCGTCGATCTGCGCCAGGCCCCACTCCTGCGACCAGGCGGGGTCGGTCGGGGTCACGGTGGTCGTCTGCGGCGAGGGGATCGGCGGCTGCGGCGTCACCTGGATGCGCTTGATCGACCGCGCGCTCGCGAGATGGCGATGTGCCTTGACCGGCCTGTGGCGCACGGGGCGGTGCATGACCCGGTAGACGCCGGTCGTCACCTGGAAGGTGGCGACTCCGATCGCTCTCCGGGGTCCGGTGGAGGATGCGGCGGCGGTTGCGATGAACACCAGCACCAGCGCCACCACGGATCCACTCCGGGCTGTCGCCCCAATCCTCACGACCGGGATATCGGCACCACCCGCGACGACCTTTAGCGTCCTCCCGACCGGCTACCCTGCGCGCCATGAAGGCCCGGGTCGCTGCGATCGCAGTGGTCGCCGTCGCGCTTGCCGGCTGCGGCTCGAAACAGCTCACGAACGAGCGGCTCGCATCCGACCTCGGCACGATGCTGAACGACAAGACGTCACTCGTCTGCTGGACGAAGCCTGGCCAGCTCGGCCAGCTGTCGGCAATGAAGTACGACCGGGTCTGCGGGATCAGGCGCGGTCGGCCGTCGATCTACATCCGCACCGGCGTCACGGCGAAGCCCGGCTGGTGCCTCGTCACGCCCCTCCTCAAAAAGGCGCCCCGCTGCCCGTTCTAGAGAGCGCTCGGAGCTAGCTAGTTGTCCCGCCTACACAGGTTGTGAACGGCTGAGGTTCTATCCGGCCCTCCTTTGAGGCTGTGGGTCTTCCCGGACTCACGCTCAAAGGAGGGCTCGGATGTTGTTGCACGCTAACGCCAAGCTCGGATTGGCTGGCCGTTTCGCTTTGGTGCGGGCGATCGAGGAGGGTCTGTCGTTGAAGCAGGCGGCCGCCGCTTTTAACGTCTCGCCGGCGACCGCGCACCGCTGGTGGCACCGCTGGCTTGATTCGAGTGAAGAGGCCAGGCGAAGCCTGTCGTGTTTGCTTGATCGCTCGAGTCGGCCGTGGCGCTCGCCACAGCAGTTGGCACCTGAGCTCGAGGAGGCGATCTGCGCCTGTCGACGCGAGACGGGCTGGGGCCCTCGGCTGGTTGCAGGGGCGACCGGCTTTGCGCACTCAACCGTTTGGAAGGTGCTCAAGCGGGCTGGGATCTCGCGGCCCCTGCGCGCGCCACGGGAGCCAGCCAACCGCTACGAGTGGCCCTGCCCCGGCGAGCTCTTGCACATGGACACAAGCCGCTACGCACGCTTCCTCCGGCCAGGCCACCGCGCGACCGGCGACCGCTCGCAACGCTCACGCAACTGGATGCGGCCCGAAACACGGGTCGGCTACGACTACGCGCACGCGATCGTCGACGACCACTCCAGGCTCGCCTACGTCGAGCTCCACGACGACGAGAAAGCCGCGACCGTCACCGGCTTCCTCGAACGCGCGCTCGTCTACTTCGCCGACCACGGCATCACCGTGAAGCGGCTGATGACCGACAACGGCTTCAGCTACACCAAGAACCGCTCACTCCGCGAACTGCTCGCACGCCACGACATCCGACACCTCACCACGCAGCCCTACCGGCCACGGACCAACGGCAAGGTCGAACGCTTCCACCAAACGATGGCGCGCGAATGGGCCTACGGACTCGCCTACCGCTCACACGGCGAGCGCAACCAGGCGCTGCCACACTGGCTCGACCACTACAACCGGCAACGACCACACAGCTCACTCGGCGACCGGCCACCGATCAGCCGCGTTCACAACGTCCGTGGGTAGGACAGCTAGTGGGTGCGTTCCGTCGAGATCAGCTTCCCGGCTGAGCTGTAGCCGAGGACCTCGCGAACCCACGTGGCGCAGTTCGTCGGCGCCGGGCAGCCGTAGATGTAGCCGCCGTCCTTCGAGAGTGGGATCGTCTTGCGCGCGGTCTTGCCGACGAGCACGAGCTTCTTGACCGTGCTTGCGGCGACCCCGCCGATCAGGCCTTTGATCACCGAGAACGTGTAGCGGCCTTTCGTGAACAGCGCACCGCTCGGCGTGCACTGCGCGCGGTACGAGTTCGACTGCACCAGCAGGACGCAGACCGAATTGTTCTTCATCAGCGTCGCGTAGACGAGGTACGGCCGCTTCTTCAGGTCGACGGCCGTGGCGACGCGCCTGGAGACCTGGACGGCTCCGACCGACTTCGCAATCTTGGGGAGCTTGTCGTAGGCGTGAGCCGAGCGCTTGAAGACCGGGAGGGGCGGCGACGTCGCAGCCGCCGCCACTGCGGCGATGACCAACGCTGCCAGAAACCCCCCTGCGAGAAGCCGCATCGGCGGGCATCCTAGCCGCAACCCCGAGCAGTTCGCCGACCCCTCGGCGATCATTTACAAACCGTGTTCGCGCTCACCGCATGGCTCGCCGTCCTGGTCGCCGCAGTGCCTCCCGCCCCCCACATCGTCCAGCGGCCGATCCCGTTTGGAGCGGCCCGTCGCGCCGAGACCGCGCGCTACGCCGAGCGGCACTACGGGATCGATCGATGGCGCCTCGTGCGCCCGCACGTGATCGTCGAGCACTACACGGCGACCGCGACCTTCGCGCCGGTCTGGGCGACCTTCGCAGCGGACACGCCCGACCCCGAGCTCGGCGAGCTACCCGGAACCTGCGCGCACTTCGTGATCGACCGAGACGGGACGATCTACCAGCTCGTCCCACTCGACGTGATGTGTCGCCACACCGTCGGTCTCAACTGGACCGCGATCGGCATCGAGCACGTCGGCACGAGCGACGCGTCGATCCTCGACGACCCCGCACAGCTCGAGGCCTCACTTCACCTGACGCTCTGGCTGATGCGCCGGTTCCACATCTCGTTGCCGAACGTGATCGGACACGCGGAGAGCTTGACGAGCCCCTACCACCGCGAGCTCTACGCGCCGTGGCGCTGCCAGACGCACGGCGATTGGGAACACCCGGACATGGTCGTGTATCGCCGTCGGCTCGCCGCACTCGCACGAGCAGAACGTGTTGCCGTCTCGCACACCGGCGGCCCTGTCAAGTCCGCCTGCTGAGCTCGTCCTCGACGTGCGCGAGGTCGATGCCGCGACTCGCCAACAGGACGTACAGGTGGTAGATCAGGTCGGCCGCTTCCTCGATCACGCGGGTGTCCTCCTCGTCGAGCGCAGCCACTGCGAGCTCGACGGCCTCCTCTCCCACCTTGCGCGCACAGGCGCCGGTGCCGGCGTCGAGCAGCTCCGCGGTGTAGGACCCGGCCGGCCGCTCGTCGGCCCGCTCGGAGACGGTGCGCCACAGTGCGGGCGCGAAGCACGAGGTCGTGCCGGTGTGGCACACGGGCCCCGCTCGGCGTACCCGGACGAGCAGCGCGTCGCCGTCGCAGTCGTCCCGTAGCTCTTCCACCGCGAGCGTGTTGCCGGAGGTCTCGCCCTTCCGCCAGAGCCGCTGCCGCGACCGGCTCCAGAACCATGCCTCCCCGGTCGCGCGCGTCCGCGCCTCGGCTTCGCCGTCCATCCAGGCCAGCATCAGCACTCGGCCGTCGTCCGCGTCCTGGACGATCGCCGGGCGAAGGTCAGGCTGCATCGCGGACCACCACGCCGAGGTCGCGCAGCTCACGTCGAAGCGTCCCGAGCCGAGCCGGGCTCTCGTGCAGGATCGACGCCAGGAGCGCCGCCTGGGCGGACGCGAGGACGTCGGCGACGTGGCGGGCGTTCCCCGCTCCCCCCGACGCGATCACGGGAACGTCGACGGCGCCCGCAACGGCCGCGGTCAAGGCCAGGTCGTAGCCCGACCGCGTCCCGTCGGCGTCGATCGAGGTGAGGAGGATCTCACCGGCTCCTCGTTCGACGGCCTCGCGTGCCCAGTCGACGGCGTCGCGCTGCGTCTCGACCGTTCCCGCATGCGAGCGAACGCGTCCGCGCTCGACGTCGATCGCGATCACGACCGCCTGCGAGCCAAGCCGGGCAGCCAGCCTCGAGAGCAGCTCAGGCGACCGAAGGGCGGCCGAGTTGACCGCCACCTTGTCGGCTCCCGCCTCGAGCAGCGTTTCCGCGTCGCCGGCCGAGCGGACGCCGCCTCCGACGGTGAACGGAATCTGCAACTTCGCCGCGACGCGGCGCACGAGCTCCACGAGCGTCGACCGTTCTTCGAGGGTGGCCTGGACGTCGAGGAACACCAGCTCGTCCGCCCCTTCGTCGGAGTACGCGGCACCGAGCTCGACGGGATCGCCGATGTCGCGGAGCTCGCGGAACCGAACGCCCTTGACGACGCGTCCCGCCGCAACGTCCAGACAGGGGATCAGGCGCGGGAAAGGCACCGAGCCTCCTCGAGGACCCCTGCGAGGTAACGAGCCCCGGCCGCACCGCTCTTCTCCGGATGGAACTGGACGCCGATGAACGATCCCGCCCGCGCCTCGGCGACAATGCCCTCCGACCACGCGGTCGCCGCGGGCGTCTCGCAGGCATAGGAGTGCGCGAAGTAGAACGCCGATCCGAGCGGCGAGACGTCGGCCCAGCCGAGGCGTGGAACGCGCCCGGTCTCGAGTCGAACGGCGCGGCCCGGGAGCAGGCCGAGCGTGTCGGTCCCCCCGTCCTCGTCGGTGTGCTCGAGTGCGAGCTGCAGTCCGAGGCAGATCCCGAGCACCGGTCTCCCCAGGCCACATCGTTCGCGTAGCGCGACGTCGTCGCCGCGCTCTCGCAACCCGGCCAGCGCGGTCCGGGCCGCACCGACGCCGGGGAGCACCGCGAGATCGGCCGCTTCGACGTCGTCGACGATCTCCGCGCCGAGCCGTCGGAGCGCGAGCTCCACCGAGCGCACGTTGCCCGCGCCGTAACGGCAGATCGCGACGTTCACAGCACGCCCTTCGTCGAGGGCAGCTCGTCCGACTCGCGTCGAACCGCTTTGCGAAGGGCGCGTCCGACCGCCTTGAACGACGCCTCGGCGACGTGGTGCGGGTCGCGGCCCGTCGCCTCGACGTGGATCGCCGCGCGCGCGGACTGCGCCAGACTCGCCAGCATGTGCCCGGCCAGCCCGGGATCCCGTTCGAGCGCGAGCTCGGCGTGTGGACGACCGCCGAGATCGACCGCCGCGCGCGCCAGCGCATCGTCCATGGGCACGACGGCATCCCCATAGCGAGCGATCCCCCGGCGGTCGCCGAGCGCTTCGTCCAGCGCGCCCCCGAAGGCGAGCGCCGCGTCCTCTGCCGTGTGGTGGTCGCCGGTCTCGAGGTCGCCGGCTCCTTCCAGCACGAGGTCGAACCCCGCGTGGAACGCAAGTTGCTCGAGGAGGTGGTCGTAGAGGCCTGCACCGGTCGCGACGCGCACTCGCCCGGCGCCGTCGAGGGCGAGCCTGACGGCGAACCGCGTCTCCGCCGTCGCGCGCAGGGTGCGAGCTCGTCGTCCGCCCGCCGGAGCCACGGGTGACGGTTGATCGAGGATCCGCGCGAGCGTCTCGACGAGCAGATCGTCGTCCTCGGCATCGCGCACCGAGGCGCGAATCGCGGTCTCGTAGGCACGGACGACGAACCCGCGACGAAGCAATGCGTCGTTCAGGGCGAACCCGTCGTCGACCGGGACGTAGAGGAAGTTGGCCGCGGACGGGCCAGGTTCGAGACCGAGGGCGCGCAGCGCCGAGGCGAGCCGCTCGCGCTCGGCGACGACCGGGCCAACGTCCGGCGGCTCCCTGAGTGCTGCCAGCGCGAGCTCCGCCGCGAGTGACGAGATCGGCGCCGGCGACTGGCGCGCGTTCAGCTCCGCTGCGACGTCCGCCGCCGCGAGTGCGTAGCCGACGCGCGCGCCTGCAAGCGCAAACGACTTCGAGAACGTGCGCAGCACGACGACGTCGCCGCCTTCGATCAACGGCAGCGCGGTCTCGCCGGCGTACTCGTAGTACGCCTCGTCGACGACCAGCGGTCGCGTGTCGGGTAGATCGTCGAGCGTTCCGGTCGGATTGTTCGGCCGGCACGCGAACGTCAGGACCGGGTCACCGTCGCCGACCGTGGCGCCCGCGAGCTGGGCGGCGATCCGATACAGCGGGTAGGTGGGCGACTGAGGGACCACGATCTCGTCGCCCGGCCCTGCCCAGGCACGCGCACAGAGCATGATCAGGTCGTCGGCACCAGCGCCGAGGACGACATTCTCGGGCTCCACACCCGCGTACCGAGCGATTGCCTCCACCAGCGGCCCGTACGTCGAGCCGGGGTAGCTGCTGATGCGCGCGAGGGCGCCGGCGATCGCGCCGGGACGCGTCGAGGGCAGAGGGAACGGGGGCGTGTTCTGGTCGAAGCGCAGCACCTGCGAGGGGTCGATCCCGGCGATCCGCGCGACCTCGGCCGTCGAGGCGGCCCAGGCGTACGGTGCGAAGTCGCGTGCGAGCGCCCTCATCGCCGCGCCGCCTCGGCGTGCGCCGACATGCCTTCCGCCTCGGCGAGCGCCTCCACCGTCGGCCGAACGAGATCGAGGCCTGCGCGCGTCAGGCGCTGCACGGTCACCGGCTTGAGGAACGTCTCCAGCCCGAGCCCACCCACCGACCGCGCCCAGCCTCCTGTCGGCAGGACGTGGTTGCCCCCGGTCGCGTAGTCCCCCGCGGCAACCGTCGACCAGGGCCCGACGAACACTGCGCCGGCGTTGCGCACGCGATCGACGTCGCGCTCGGCGTCACCGAGCAGAACGAGATGCTCCGGTGCGAGCGCCTCCGCTTCGTCGACGGTCGCGACGTGGCGACAGATCGAGTCGGGGCCGTGCTCGGCCTGCGCGGCGAGCTCGAGCGAGATCACCCGCTCGTCGCCGTCGCCTGCGACAACGACCTCGGACGGGCCGCCGGGGAGGTCGATCGGCACGTCGCGCGAGACCTCGAGCTTGGCGTCGTTCACGTACGAGCTGCCCGGACCGACGATCTTGTCGACGCGTTCGACATAGGCCAGCCATGCGATCGCCTGCGCGCCGCCGATCGTCCACACCTCGTCGACCCCGAGAGCCTCCGCCGCGGCTGCGATCGACGCAGCACCGGATGGTGGCGTGCACACGACGATGCGCCGCACACCCGCGACCTGCGCCGGCACTGCGCACATCACGAGCGTCGAGATGAGCCCGCGCGGCACATAGATGCCGATCGTGTCGAGCGCGATCCACCGTCGCTCGAGCACGACACCGGGCTCGACCTCGAGCGTGATGTCGGCGGGTCGCTGCAGCGCATGCCAGCGACGGACGCGGTCGGCCAGCGTGAGCAGCGCCTCGCGCGGCAACCCTGCCGCGTCGGGAACTGCACGCGCAGGCTCGACCCCGTCGAGCTTCAACGCCCACTCTCGCACCGCCTCCAGCCCACGTGCCTTGACGTCGGAGACGACGGTCATGCGGCCATCCGCTCCACCGGAACGATCAGGATCGAGGAGCCGCCCGCCGCCTCGAGCTTTGGCAACAGCAGCCAGAGCTCGTCGGCCGGCACGAGCACGTGAATCGCGACCGAGCCGGCCTCGGCCAGCGGCAGCACACTTGGCGCACGCGGCGCCACGAGCGAGCAGATCTCGGGCAGAGCCGACTCCGGCGCGTTCAGCATCAGATAGCGATGCCGGCGCGCATCGACGACCGCGCGCAGCATCGACGCAAACGGCTCCGCCCGCTCGGGGTCGCCGGCGACGAGAACGGCCTGCGACTCGAGCAGCACGCCGAGCGAGCGGAGCCCGTTCGTCCGCAGCGTGTTGCCGGACGAGACGAGGTCGACGATCGCGTCGGCCAGGCCGAGCCGCGGAGCGAGCTCGACCGATCCGGTCACGTCGACCAGGCTCACCCCGACCGGCAGGAGCTCGCGGGTCAGCCGAGGGTAGACGGTGGCCACGAACGCGCCTTCCAGCTCGGCGGGCGACTGCAGCGAGGACTCCTCGGGCACCGCCGCCTCCAGCCGGCACGAGCCGAAGCCGAGCGGCAAGAGCTCCGAGACCTGCGCGCCGCGCTCGCGAACGAGGTCGAGGCCCGTGATCCCGCAGTCGACGACTCCGTCCTGGACGTACTCGGGGATGTCGGCCGCGCGCACGAGCAACACCTCGACCGGAGCGTTTCGGCAAGGAAAGGCGAGCGCACGCTCTCCGGGCTGCTCGGGGCCGAGCCCGGCATCCTCGAGCAGCCTGAAGGCCGGCTCGCGCAGGCGTCCCTTGACGGGGAGGGCGACCTTCAGGAGCTCGCGCGATCGAGCGCGAGCCGGTACCCGCCCTCGCCGTGGCGCAACCAGTGGGCGACTCGCGTCACCGTCGTCGTCGACGCCCCCGTTCGCTCCGCGATCTCGAGATACGGAAGCCCTTCCTCGAGCAGGCGCGCCACCTGCCAGCGATGGGCCATCGCCTCGAGCTCCGAGAGCGTGCACAGGTCGCGCAGGAAGTGCTCGACCTCCGAGCGGGTCTGCAGCGTCGTCACCGCGTCGAAGAGCTCCTCCATCTCCCGGGAACGCCATGGGTGTCGGCTCCTGGTCGCCATCGTCGGTCATCATGTTAGCACGGTAACATGTCACCATGAAACCGGGGTCAGACCCGGGTCTGACCCCCAATGGAAACCACCGACCAAAACGACCTGTCCAAATGGCTCGAGGGCCCGATCGAGGTGATCCCGGCCGTGGACGTGCTCGGCGACCGGGTCGTCCGGCTGCACCGGGGTGACTATGACGACGTCGTCGCGAGCGCCGCCGATCCGGCCACGCTGGCGCGGCGTTGGCGCGACTCGGGCGCCCGGCGTATCCACCTCGTCGACCTCGACGGCGCGCGCACGGGCCGAGCGCGCCCCGAGCTCGTCCGCCAGGTCGCGGCTGCGTGTGCCCCGATCGCACTGCAGGCGTCGGGTGGAATCCGATCGCTCGAGGACGCGCAGGCGTTGCTCGACGCCGGCGCCGACCGCGTGGTCGTCGGCACGGCCGCATGGCCGGACCCCGGCCCGTGGGTCGACGCACTCGGACGGGCGCTCGTGGTCGCGGTCGACATCCGAGCCGGTCGCCTCCAGACGGCGGGCTGGACCCACGACGAGGGGATCTCGGCCACCGACGCGTTCGCACGGGCGGCAGCGTGCGGTGTCGTCCGCTGCCTGGTGACGGCGATCGAGCGCGACGGGACGCTGGCCGGGCCGGACGTCGAGTTGGTCCGTACCGCCGCCGCAGCCGGTCCGGCGGTGCTGGCAGCCGGCGGTGTCCGCTCACCGGCGGACGTGCGTGCGCTCGCAGTCGCCGGCGCGGAGGCGGCGATCGTCGGCCGGGCCCTGCTCACGGCACCTACGCCGTGACGAGTGCGAGGTCCCCCTTCAGCGCGGCGAGGTCGAAGCCGTTGGGCGCCCTCCCATGCGCGAGGAAGTCGCGCGACAGGATCGCGTACACCTCGTCGCAGTAGCGATCCCAGAAGTCCCAGGTCACATCCTGCAGCCTCCCCCACGTGACGACGGTGAGGCCGTCCTGCGCATACCGGACGAGGTCGACCGCGTGTCCACCCCAGGAGCCGGGCCTCGCCGGGCCGTCGAGCGAGCCGGTCCAGTCCCAGACCGGCTGGTCCTGGGCAGTGAGCGGCAGCTCGACGCCGACGTAGAGGCCGCCGAAGAGCCACGCGGATGTCTGCGCGAGCGAGTGGTCGTGGACGGGAACCTGGGCGTAGGCGCCGATCCGGTGGCGATCGATCCCGTCGTGACGCCAGTAGCGCAGGACGTCGAGCACGACCGCGCCCGCCTCTCCGGTCAGCGGGTCGACCTGTTTCACCCGGTCGAACGCATCGAGGACGGAGCGCTCGGAGACCTCCACCGGCTGCCCTCTGCTCTCCGCCGTCCAGGTCTCGATCATGTGGCCGGCAGCCGCAACCGTGCAGTCGCCGATCCGGTCGTTGGCGTACATCGGCCAGTCGGTGACGTGGTCTGTGAGATCGAGCGACGCCGGCGAAGGCGGCAGCTCGGTCCGGTCGACGTAGCGCGCGATGTGGAGCGTGCGGACGTCGGTTCGAACCGGAAGCTTCCCCAGCTTGCGGATGCTCGTCGCGGTTGTGGTCATTACGGCCCTCCCTCTGACATGGATGGAGCTGGAGCCGCAGTGACCGCAGGTCGCCGCTCGCCGAGTCTGACGCCGACCGCGTCGATCGTCAAGCGCTGTCGCGCGCCCAGGCCGCGATCAAGCCGCGGTAGTGCGCGACGAAATGCTCGTGCTCGTACGCAGGAAACGTCGTTCGCACCGTGTCGACGAGAACGGCGTCGAACGCCTCCGAGGTGAACCACTCGTGGGCGACCTCGTCGAGATTCCCAAGCTGCCGCTCGCAGAACTCGCGGTAGTCGTCGACCTGGAAGTAGTCGTCGGCGAGCGTGCGGTAGCGGGCGAGCTTGGCCTCGTAGCCGAACGCGGAATCGTCTCCGATGTCGAAGTAGTCGCGTGAGTTCTGGTTGATCCTCATCTCACGGCGTGTGCAGACACAGAACGCCGTCCAGCGGACAAGCGCCTTGATCGCCCACGGGAAGTAGTAGTGAAGCGACGTCACGGCAACGTCGGGCGAGGCGTTCGCGTAGTCGATCGGATAGGCGACGCCATCCTTCACGATCGTCTCGCACGAGTTGAACTCCCAGCGGAAGAACGCGTTGATCAACCGCGAGATCGTCATGATCTCGTCACCGAGCTCCGGACTGAGGAAGTCATGGCGCACCTGGTAGCGATCGTGCATCGGGCGCGACGGGTCGAACCACATCGACATCGTCTCGGCGCCGATCGAGAGCGAGCGCACGAAGACGTCGAAGTCTTCGAGCGCGGTCTGGAGGTGCATCAGCCGCTCGCCCGACTCGTCGTAGCGAGCGCGGAGCTCCGCCGGTGACCCGACCCGTGACACGCCCACCCACTGGCCGCCGTCGAACGGCTTCATGAACAGCGGGTAGCCGACCTCGGCGCCGATCAGCTCGAGCTCGAAGGGGGCGTTGTACCGCTCCGCCGTCGATTCGAAACGAGGGTTGTCGGGCGGCACCTTGTGCGGGATCAGCCACGTCTCGGGGAC
This sequence comes from uncultured Thermoleophilia bacterium, assembly GCA_963742605.1. GTDB lineage: Bacteria > Actinomycetota > Thermoleophilia > Gaiellales > Gaiellaceae > PALSA-600. Next base: position 100,260 of record CAVUNA010000018.1, read on the forward strand.
CCGGATGCCGAGGCGCATCATCGCGCAATACGCCGAGTGCTTCTCCATCGCCTGGAAGGTGAACGGGTTGTTGAGCAGGTAGACGTCGTCCATCAACGAGACCTTCTTCAGCCAGGCGCGCGGCAGGTCGTACCACCATGCGAGCCGGTCGATCACGAGCGCGTAGCGCGGCACCGCGCGAAGGTCGAAGGGCTCGTTGACGAGCCGCTCGGTCCGGAGCGTACGGCCCGCGACCGGTCCGAGCCGGGCCACGAGCGCCTCGAACGCGGCAGGCCAGTCCTCTTCCGTGCCGAGCAGGAGGCCGATCAGCGCATCAGACAAAGCGAGGCAGATGATGCGCGATTTGGCGGCGCCACGACGGCCAGTCGTGCGGGACGTCATGGCCCCACAGGTCGACCTCGCACGGGATCCCCTTCGCGGCCAGCAGCGCCCCGAAGCTCGTCGTCGACGCGAGGGCACCGGTCGTGTCCTCCCACTGGCCCTGGCCGCACACGAGCAGGATCGAGGCGCGGCCGCGCAGCCAGTCGAGGTGGTCGCCGTGGAGGTGGGCGACGTAGTCGGCGGGGTTCGAGAAATAGACGGCGTCCCCGCGCTCTCCCCCGCCCTGCACCGAGATGTCATAGACGCCGCTCATGCCGAGCGCGCGCGGGAACACGTCGGCGCGCTTCAGGCAGAAGTTGACCGCGTGATAGGCGCCGAACGAGCAGCCGACCGCGATCAGGTCGTGCGTATGACAGTCGGCCTGGACGAACGGCACGACCTGCTCGAGCACCCACCGCTCGTACGTCCCGTGCCGGCGCGCACGCTCCTCGAGCGAAAGGTCGCGGCGTGTCCAGCTCTCGTGGTCGTAGGACGGCACGCAGTACAGCTTCAGCCGCCCGGCATCGAGCAGCGGCGCGACGGCGTCGACCATGCCGCGGCTCTCCCAGTCCGACGCCTCACCGTTCTCGGACGGGAACGCGATCACCGGCCGGCCCCAGTGCCCGTACGCAACGAGCGTGCCTGCGTCGACCGTGATCTCGCGGCGGCTCACGCCACCTTCTCGAGGAGATCGACGAGCGGGGGGTCGAATCCGTCCCGCCAACAGGTCCAGTTGTGTGCGTCGCGCAGTTCGATCAGGCGGGCCTCGTAGCCCCGGTCGGCGAGCGCGACGGCGACGGCGCGATTGTTCTCGAGATTCTCCTCAGCCGCTCCGCAGGTGAGCACGACCGGAATCGGCCTGACCGACTCGCCACCGCGCAGCACGGTTCCGACGAACCGTGTGATGCGCCGGTAACGCGGAAACGACGACTCGACGTTGTCCCAGCGCTGCCGGAAGAAGCTCCCCGACTGCAGAAACAGCCCGTCGAACGTCCTCGGGTGACGGCGGTGCGCGTGCAGCATCGCGAGCGCGCCGAGGCTGGCCCCCATGCCGACGCGCCGGCCGTGCGGAACTCGCTCCGCGAGCTGCGGGAGCAACTCGCGGGTGAGCGCGCCGGCGTAGAGCGCCGAGGCCGAGTACGTCTCGTTGCGGTCGATCGGCTGAATGAGGGCCGCCGTCAGCGGGGGTATGTGTCCCGCTGTCGACGCGACGTCGAGGAACCGCGTCAGCGCGGAGTACCGCGCGTACTCGGGCCCATCGTGAACGACGAGCAGCGGTGCGTCTCGATCCGGCGGCTCAGGCGTCCGGTAGAGGAGAACCGGGATGCGAGCGACGAGCCGACGGCAGCGCAACTCGAGCCACTCTGCCGGCCCCTCCGCGGCGTGTGCGCCGAGCCAGGCAGGCGTCGAGTACTCCGGCCACTCGACGACCGACTTGTCACCGAATGGTCCGGGCGCGCGCAGTGGGCTCGCCGGGTCGGGAGCGAACTCGCCGTCGATGCCGAGCAGGTACTCGAGCCGGTCGACGGGCGGACGGGGAAAGCGCAGCCGCCAGGCGCCGTCGGCCCAGGTGAAAGCAGGCCCCGACCTCGGCCGCACGACCTCCTGGCCGAGAACGACCGACGTGAGGCCGTGCCCGGGATCGGGCACGCCGAACTCGACCGCGTCGGGAAGCGCGCGCGGCCGGCTCAGTGCCGTTTCGATCGATGCTGCCGTGCGCGAATCTTGTACTCCCGCAACTGCTCGCGCCGGAGGAGATGATTGCGCCGAACCTCGAGCGCGCGCTGCTCCCGCTCGAGTTTGCGATAGCTCGTCCAGCGCTCCGAGGAGAGCGAGCCGTCGAGCAGCGCCTCGCGAATCGCGCAGCCCGGCTCGTTGCCGTGTGCGCAGTCCGTGAAGCGGCACCGCAGTACGATCTCTTCGACGTCACCGAACGCCTGCTCCAGGTCGGCGTCCCACAACTGAAGCTCCCGGATGCCGGGTGTGTCGAGGACGACACCGCCGTCCGGCAGGACGACCAGCTCGCGACGCGTCGTCGTGTGACGGCCACGCTGATCGTCCTCACGGACCTCCCGGGTCTCGTGCAACTCGGCGCCCGCCAGCGCGTTGACGAGCGTCGACTTCCCGACCCCCGACGAGCCGATCAGCACCGCGGTGCGGTTGCCCTTGAACCACGCGCGTACATCGTCGAGGCCCTCTCCGGTCGGGGCCGACAGCGCGTGCACCGGGCACGAGCCGAACGTGACCGCCTCGGCCTCCGCCAGGTACGACGAATGGTCGTCGACGAGGTCGATCTTCGTGAGGAGCACGACCGGCTGGGCACCGCTCTCCCAGGCCATCGCGAGATAGCGCTCGAGCCTGCGTACGTTGAAGTCGAGCGGAAGCGACTGCATCAGGAACGCAACGTCGACGTTCGCTGCGAGCACCTGCTCGCGCGTGGCATGCAACGCCTCCTTGCGCGACAGGACCGTGCGGCGTGGCAGGACGGCCTCGATGAGCATCGTGGCGGGATCGAGCCCGACCCAGTCACCGACCGCGGGCAGACGGTCCTCGCGCGCGAGGCGCGCGGCGGCACTCACGCGGCTCAAATCCTGCGCGTGTGCGAGGTCATACGCTCCCCTGTGCTGTACGGCGACGCGGGCGGGGACGAGCCCGGCGGCGCGGTGCTCGGCGAATGCTGCTTCCCAGCCGTCATCCCAGCCGAGGCGCTCGAGCGGTGAATCCGTGAGCGGAAGGTTCAAGCGAAGCTCCTTTGTGTGCGTTGTCGATGATCGGGCGCGCTGCCCGTCACCTGACGACGCTCAGGAGCAGGTGCGACGGGCGGCGGCGCGGGGCTCGCAGGACACATGGACAGCCTTCATCTCGCACCACCTCCTCGTCGAAAGTCTCGGACCGGACCATTGTGCGGCCGAACCGTGAAATGTGCAAGTCGCGCTACGTTCGCCCGATGCGCGTCCTCATCGTCGTCCTCGTCGCGGGATTCCTCGCCGCTTGCGGCGGCAAGAGCCCCGTGACCGTCAGCGGCTGCCTGAACGACGCCGGTTTCCTGGTCACCTCCTCGGGCACGAAGGTCGAAGGAACGACACCCGCCGGCGTCGCATTCACGCTCACGGTCTATCCCTCCGCCGCTGCAGCGACGCGAGCAGCGTCGAGGCTCGACCCGCGTACGACGGCCGTGGTCGAAGCGGGCGTCGTCGATTCCCGCGGGAACCCGGGTACGGCCGCGAGGGTGTCCGCCGCCGACCTGGCGGCGATCCGCCGCTGCCTGACCGCCTCGAGCCCCTGAGGAGAATCGGTCGAGCGGTCACCGACGCTTCGGACGCAGTCGGTCACGGGCAAGCAGCAGGCCCACGATCGACATCGTCAGACGAACCTGTCGATCGTCGCCGCCCACCGCCAGGATCCTGCGACAGGCTTCCTCGTGCATCGCGAAGAACTCCGGATCGTTGAGACGTGAAGGGCGCGGGACCTGACGAACATGCCACCACAGGTAGCGACGCAGTAGCCCACGAACGATGCGTCGGTACTCCGAATCCGACAGCACTGCTGGACCGTGTTCGAGGTTCAAGAGCAGAAACTCGGGCGCAAGCGCGTTCATCGTTCTCGTGTAGTCGAGCCGGCGTCCAACCTGCCGGCGCTCGTACGTCAAGACCTGATGCACAAACCCGAAGTTGTGTCGACTGAGCATCCAGTACGCCGATTCGGTGTCCGCTGCCCAGCCAGGTTGCTTGTAGAACGGCGGGTCGCGCTCGACGATGAACTTTGTGCGGAGCAGCATCGACGTGGGCCCGCCGACGACCACTTTCTCTCGCAGGAGCTCGCCCCGAAGGATCTCCTTCCCGTCGAAGACGGCGCGGTCATATGGGAGACCGACGAGGTCGACGCCGTCGGCCGAGAGCCGGTATGAGGTGACGAGCCCGATCGAGTCGGAGCGTTCCGCTACCTCCACCATCGACGCGAGACATTCCGGATGAATCCAGTCGTCCGCCTGGACCACCTTGCAGAACTCACTCGCTGGATCGACGGCACGAAACGCACGGTTGTGATTCTCGATGGCGTCGACGAACTCATCGAAACGTAGGTACCGGATGCGGGAATCGAGTGCGGCGAATCGTTCGCCGATCTCGCGAGTGCCATCGGTGCTCGCGTTGTCGACGATCGTGTACGTCCAGTTGGAGTAGGTCTGATTGAGGACGCTGGCCGCCGACTCCTCGAGATACTCCGCCCCGTTGTGCACGGGCGTCACCACGCTCACGAGCGGCTCAGTTGTCATGCTGAGAGATGAGGCTCGAACACCGCGCGACGGACATGGTTCGGCACTCTGGCAAAGAACCCTACTTCGGGCGGAAGACGCCGTAGGTACCCTCGATGGAGGTGCGTGCAGACCCAGTCAGCGGCGCGTTATCCGGTTCGGATGCGTGGCGGTCGCCGATCGGCCCCGCCCCCGAGGGAGACAGGCCGTTGTGGTCGGTGATGATCCCGACGTACAACGACGGCGACTACCTGGCCACCGCGATCGAAAGCGTCCTCAGCCAGGACCCGGGTCCCGCCGAGATGCAAATAGAGGTCGTCGACGACTGCTCGGAGACCGACGCCGAAGCGCTCGTCCGCGAGGTCGGCGGCGGCCGCGTCGACTACTTCCGACAATCCACGAATTGTGGGGCTGCCCGGAACTTCTCCGCCTGCGTCAACCGAGCCCGCGGCAGGCTCGTCCACCTGCTCCACGGTGACGATGCGGTGCGGCCCGGGTTCTACGAGATCATGGGGAAGCCGTTCGACGAGGTGCCCGGCCTCGGGGCCGTGAGTTGCTGCTACATCATGATCAACGCCGCCGGACGCTGGGACCTGATCGCGCCCAGAGTCGAGGAGCATCCCGGCATCCTGGACAACTGGCTCGACCGAATCGTGCTGCAGAACCCCTTCTCGGTCGCGGGGACAGTCGTTCGGCGGTCGGTGTACGAGCAGCTCCGAGGCTTCGACGAACGGATCTCGAACGGCGAGGACTGGGAGATGTGGTCGAGGATCGCGGGGCAGTTTCCGGTTTGGTACGAGCCCGAGCCACTCGCGCTCTATCGGCGCCACGACGGATCGCTCTCTCGCCACGGAGTGCTGACGGGGAACAACGTCGTCAATGCCGCACGCGTCATCGACATCAACCGCGAAATACTGCCCACGACATCGAGGGAGCAGACCACCCGTCGGGCGCGAGAGCTGGCCGCGATCTCGGCGATGCGAGTCGGCGCCAAGGCTGTGAGGGAAGGGGACGTGGCCGCCTGCCGTGCCCAGTACCGGGAGGCTCTCCGGCTGAGCCACTCCCCGACAGTGCTCGTTCACGGGACGTACTTCGCGCTGCGGGGGCTCCAGTTTTGGCTCCAGTACCGAGCGAACGGCGCGAGCGCGACCGGAGGGCACGGCTAGACTGGGCGCGCCCGCGGCGCGGTGAGGTTCCGAACCGGGTCAGATCCGGGAGGAAGCAGCCCTAAGGATCCCTCACCGGTGCCGCGGCCTTTCGAAATCCCCAACTACCAATCTCCGGCCGGCGACCTAAGATCTGCAGAGGTCGTCGTCTGCGAAGAGTGGCAAGGGGGAGGAGCCCGCTGTGAGGAAGTCGATCGTCCTCGTCGTGGCTGCGATTTCGATCGCGCTCACGGTCGCCGCAAGCGGCGGACCTGCGGCCCGCGCCGGAGGCAACGGCCCGATGCGCGACGGGGGCCGGGGTGTCTGGTTCGTCCGCGCGTGCGGCGCTCCCGGCGCGATGTTCGGCGCCTGCAGCGCACAGGTCGTGACCAACAGCGAGGGGACACCGCTCGCCACGAGCGCTGCGCCGCCGCCGGCCGCCTACGGGCCTTCGCAGTTCCACACGGCTTACAACCTGCCGACGACCGTTTCCCCGGTGCAGACGTTCGCGATCGTCGACGCCTACGACGACCCGAAGATCGAGGCCGACCTGGGCACGTTCTCGGCCAACTACGGCCTCCCAGCTTGCACAACCGCGAACGGCTGCTTCCGGAAGGTCAACCAGACCGGCGGGACGACGTACCCGGTCGCGAACGCCAACTGGTCGCTCGAGATCGCCCTCGACGTCGAGACCGCCCACGCGATGTGCCAGAACTGCAAGATCCTCCTCGTCGAAGCGTCGTCGGCGTCGCTGGCAAACCTGGGTGCGGCCGAGAACGAGGCCGTCGCGCTCCACGCGAACGTGATCTCCAACTCGTGGGGGTCGTTCGAGTACCCGGCCGAGACGACCGACGAGGCCAGGTACTTCAATCATCCCGGCGTCGCCATCACGGCGTCGACGGGTGACGACGGCTACGGCGTACAGTTCCCCGCGGCGTCGCGCTACGTGACCGCCGTCGGGGGTACGACCCTGAGCCTGAATCCGGACAACACCTGGAAGTCGGAGTCGGCGTGGTCGGGCTCGGGCTCGGGCTGCTCCGCGATCATTCCGAAGCCTGTCTGGCAGACGGACCAGTCCTGCGCGCGGAGAACCGTGGCCGATGTCTCAGCCGATGCGGATCCGAACACGGGCGCGGCCGTCTTCGACTCGGTGCCGTACTCCGGACAGTCCGGCTGGTTCCAGGTCGGCGGCACGAGCCTTGCCGCGCCGCTGATCGCATCGGCGTACGCGCTGTCCGGGAATGCCGGATCGGTCAACGCCGGTTCTGCCCCGTACGCGAACCGGACCGCGCTCCACGACGTGACCTCGGGCTCCAACGGCAGCTGCGGCGGAACCTACCTCTGCACCGCCGGAAGCGGCTATGACGGCCCGACCGGCCTCGGCACGCCGATCGGCCTCGCGGCATTCGGCGGGTCGGGAGGCGGCTCGCCTCCTCCTCCGCCGCCGCCATCGGACTTCTCGGTGGGCGTCTCGCCCTCGAGCTCGACCGTCACGGCCGGCACGAACGCGGTCTACACCGTCAACGTCGGCACCACCGGAGGCTTCTCCGGCACGGTGACGTTCTCCGCGTCGGGCCTGCCGAACGCGGTCTTCGCCCCGGCGTCGGTCACCGGAGGCGGATCTTCCACGCTCACCGTCGGCACAACGGGCGTGAACCCGGGCACCTACCCGTTCACCGTCACGGGCACGAGCGGGCAGACGACGCACAGTGCGTCGGGGACGCTCGTCGTCCAGGCCGCCCAGGGACCGCCGCCGCCGCCGCAGAGCAACTTCTCGATCTCGGTCTCGCCGACGTCGCGAACGATCCTGCCCACGTCAACGTCGACCTACACGGTGACGATCACGCCGACCAACGGCTTCAACGGCGCGGTCACACTCTCGGCTACGGGCTTCCCGGCCGGCGTCAGCGGCTCGTTCTCGCCGAACCCGACGACGTCGACGTCGACATTCACGGTCACGGCGATCAACGCCAGTGCAGGCCGTTTCGGGTCGAGGGGGACGGTGACGATCACCGGCACGAGCGGATCGCTCTCGCACTCGACGACGCTGACGCTCTTCATTTCCGGCGGCGGCCGATAACGGCCCGAGAGCGTTTCGGTCGAGCTATTCGATCGCTTCGTACTTCTTGACCTGCCGCCGATCGTGGAACCACGCCACGATGACCAGTAGGCCGCAGAGCACGAGCAGGCCGCCGATCAGTCCCCACGCGTACGCGGCCCGGCTGAAGACGAAGAGGATGATCATGCCGCCGATCCCGCAGGCGAGGATGATCCCGATCAAGCCGGCCCAGAACTTGAGCCCGAGTCCTTCTTCCTCCATCGGCCGCCGAGTATGAAGCATCGAGGCCGCCGCGTCCATCGGCTAGGACCCGGCCGGCCGTACGCGCGTTTGGTCAATCCGTCCACCATCCAGCCACCATCTCGACCTCGGTGCCGTCCTCTCCGGCGCCGAAGGCGAGGTACTCGACGCCGTCCGGGCCTGCCTCCATGTCTCGCATCGTGTTCTCGTCGAATCGGATCGCGTCCCATGCGTCGAGATCGACGATCTCGTCTTCGACCTTCACGCGCGCGGAACCGCGCACGACCACGTAGACCTCCTCTTGCCCGACGTGTTTGTGGCCGAACGGAATGCGGAAGCCCGGCGCGAGCGTGAAGAGGCTCAGTCCGAGTGTCTTACCGCCGAGCGGTGTTCGTCCGAACCGAGCGTTCATCTCGCTGGGCATCCCGAACTTCGGTGCCTGGTCCTCGACTTCGTCCCTGAGGTTCTTCTTCGTGTAAGCGCTCATTGCTCTGTGCTACCCCGAAGTGAATCGCCTGGAAACGTTCCTGGGCTCACTGACACGAGCACCTCAGCGAAGGCGAGATCTGGCTAAGCTGAGCCACTTAAGGGCGCATAGCTCAGCGGGAGAGCGCTCGCTTCACACGCGAGAGGTCCCTGGTTCGATCCCAGGTGCGCCCATGGCCGAAAGCCCCCGTACGACACGGGCTCGCGAGGCATCTCGTTAGCAGCGGTGGCGACACAGATGCGCCCGTGGTCGGGCGGTGGTCTGTACCGCAGCTGCCGTACATGACACTTGCGAGGTGGTAAATCGTGTGCTTGTGTTTTCCGTATGCCAATTAGGCAACAGCGGCGCGGAAATGGAGCCGCGTTGGACACACCGATGACGGCCAAGCAGCGCGAGGCGCTCGACCTCAAACACCAGGGACTCACCATCGGGAAGATCTCGCAGGCGCTCGGCATCTCCTATCCCGCTGTCAGGGCGCGGCTGACCGGCGCGTACCTGCACGGCGGCACGCCAGAACCGACGAAGAAGAAGTAACCCGCATGCTGACCGCCGCCGAAGTCGGAGCCGCTATCAAACGCACGCAGCGGCAGCTGGTCAAAGTCCACACATCGCTCGTGGAAGGCGAGATGACGATCCGGAGCGCGGGTCTCGCACCGAGGGTCGAGTGGATGCGTATCCAACGGCTGCGAGAGAAGAACAAGGCTGAACGTGAGCGGCTGACCCGCGAACTCAAGCGGCTGAGACGTCACGCGGCTTTGTTCGCCGAAGAGAAAGCTCGAAGTTCGTGACCGGCTTGACCTCCCGTCGGCCGGTTGAAATGTGCGAAGCCGCGTCGCTCTGGAGTCCCGTCCTTTGAGCGTCGCGGCCGAGCACAGCGGCGTCAACGACGAGCCGGGAAACCACTCGTCGGAGACGGACACGCGGCGGAGGCTGGAAGCGGTCGTCGTGTCGTTCTTCACCGGTCAGCTTGCAGCGTTGCGGGCGCTGCAAGAGGGAGAAGTTGCCTCGCCTCCTCACCCACACGTCAGCGGCAGCTTCGAGGCTCGTCAGGAGTTGTTGGACTCCATCGAGCTGAGGGCTGCCGCTGGCGAGGCGGGTGTCTCCGACGACGTCAGCCAAGTGAAGCGGCTGACCGAGGCAGTTTCGGCGTCACCGGCGGAGGCGTGGAGCTATGGAAGTTGGTTGTTCCACCGAGCGGAGACGATGGTTCGCTCGCGTCCGTTCTGGCGGGCGACGTGTGCGATCGCGGAGCGGCTGCTCGTCAGAGGGTCGCTCGACGGTTCGGAGTGTGTCGAGGTCGCCGAAGAAGCGCTACAACCGCAGCCGATGCCTGACTGCAAGCGGGTCTGGCCGAGATGAGAAGGCGCGCCTGTGCGGTGCGAGCGGTGCTTCAGGCGCCGAGGGCGAAGTCGGCCGGTCGTCCGCAGGTCTATTGCAGCCTCGTGTGCGGTGAGCGAGCGCGGCGGCGTCGCCGGGCGAGCGGCGAAGCTGCTGGAGTACGCCCAGCGCCAGGACGAGCTTGGCGATGGGACGGCGCGCGCGGACAGGGCCGCGGGTTCGGGAACGAGTGCTACCTCCGGGGGAGCGCGGCGCGGCTGCGGGAACTCGCGGCAGAAGAGTTGCGCGGGCTGCCGCTGTGACCGCGCGTGTCTCGGAGGTGACAGAGCGGGTCGACGGTGCGAACGGTGGGCGGTGACCTAGCGCCGATGTTCACGCTTCCGTAGGTAGCGGGCACGGCCGATAGCCCACCGCAAGGTCATCCGACAGACGACGTCGTCACGCGCCGGCCAGTCGTCCACGATCAGACTGTCCAGCCTTCGAATCTCCTCCTGCGCCGACATCTCACTCACCTCCATCTGGTCAGCGTGTGCGATCGACGCTAGACCGCCGATTGCCAAGGCCAACCCACGCGGCGGCAAAGATTCGGGTCTGCTTCGCAAAGACTGGATCAGGCCAAAGCAGCAGGCCGATCACGTCGTAACGACGGCAGGCGCGAACGGGAAGTAGCCGTCAGCGGTGCGGTGGGAGGAACAGATCGGTGTGGTAGCTGTGGAGAACGGCGGTTGTGTGCATCGTGGCGTGAGCGATTGGTGCCCCGATCGGGTTGAGCGTCAGCAGCGTCGGCATGCTCCATACGACGTCGCCGGCCACGGGCGAGCGCAGCTTCGCCGAGCGGAAGTCGCTGTAGCCGAGGTGGTAGGTGGCGGTCATCAGCATCGAGGCGCCAAGCGCGACGATGCCGATTGCCAGCGTCCCGCGGCGACGCTCCGCAAGGTGCGTGCCCTTGAACGAAGCGAAGACGGCGAGGATGGGAAACGAGGAGAGCAGTAGTCCGTCGATCGCGCCGTAGAAGACCCCGCGCCAGAGAACTGCGCCGGCAAGAGCGATGCCGGCCGGCCGCGTGGTCGCGTCCTGGGCGAGGACGACAAATGCGAGCAAACTGCCGAAGCCCAGCCCGAGGAGCACGGCGAGACGCCAGTGCCTCGCGAGCATCTCGCGCCACGGCTGTGCGGTCGTGCGTGTCCAGGCCACGAAAAACGCGATGACCGAGGCGCCGTAGAGGCCGTAGTAGAGATCCTTGGGCAAGTTCAGCTGGTCGGCGAAGACGAACGGGATCAGGAATCCACCAGCGAGGCCACCGGCGAGCCAGGGCAATTGCTGGCGCGCAGCGGCCGGGAGGTGGGTGGGCAGTCCGACGCGAGGTTCGATTGCGTGCGTGCTCATGAGATCGCCTCTCTTCGACTCCGCCAGCATCCCCACTCGCCTCGGGCGTCGCATCGGGAGAAACGTGCGGCTCGGATGTGGAACCCCCGCAATGACGCGAGGGCGGCCGTCGTCACTTCTAGCCTCGTTTCGCTTCCCTGGGCAGGCGTTCGGTGGTGAGGTCAGGCAGTAGCTCGGAGACGACCATCCAGAGCATCGCTCCGGCGGCGATCCCCAGCCCGACCGGCAAGAAGGCGTGGAACTGCTCGACGAACAAGAAGGCGATGGGCGCGATCAGCGGCTGAGGCAGGCTCGAGAACACGCTCCACAGGGAGGCTGCGAGGACGCTCGTACCCCGAGGAACCAACACGACGCTGATCGCCAGCCCTTCAGGAATGTTGTGCAGCGCAATCGCGAGCGTGATGAGAATCCCAAACCGACCGCCCTCGCCGTACGACACACCTACTCCGACACCTTCGCTGAACGAGTGCGCCGTCATCACCGCGACGATCACGAGCGCCTTCATCGCGTCCGCACCTTCAAGCTGGCCGAGCACGAGATCGTCACCTGAGCCGAGTGCGCGCCGGAAGAGCAACAAGGCAACGACGCCAAGCACCGCGCCGACCGCGGTCCGGGTCGGCCCGAGTCGGATGCCCTGCCACAGCAAGCCCGCGCTCGCCGCGACCATCAGTAACGCTGCGAGGGCGGTCCCGGCACGGAGCAATCGGTCCGCCCGGGTCCGGGGCACGACCGCCAGTGGCAGCGCACCCAGCCCCGTCGCGATTGCCGTCAGCGCCGCGGCAGCCGTAACCGTCCAAACGTTTACGGGCACGGCCGGAGTCTCAAGCCAGCCTCACCGAGCGACAACACGCCCGACACCACGCATCTCAGCCGCCGGCGCCACCCTTCGGCGGCGAGGCAGTGAGTGTTGCGGTCAGGCCGCGGATCAGGGCGTCCTTCTCCGCCGCGCTCAGGTCGGCGCTCGGGTGCGGTATGACGTAGAACCAGGGTGGCATCGATCCGCCCCGGATCGAGTCGGCGAGGTCGCCGATGCTGATGTCCTGCGGCTTGTTCCACTCCGAGAAGTTGAACTGCGCGCGGCCGCCGTCGACGTCGCGCTGGATCAACCACGACACCGGCGCGATGTTCGAGTACCAGCGCCACTTGGTCAGGTTGCTGTGACAGTCGAAGCACGCCCGCGCCGCGAGGGCGCGCGTCTGCGGCGAGTCCCACTTGGGCTCCTGCGTCACCGGTGGGTTCGAATGGTTCCGGCCGTAAGGGACGGCCTGAATCAAGATGAACAGGGCGAGAGCGGCGAGCCCGCCGAAGATCAGCCACCGCTGCCACCGCGGACGAGTCGACAGGAACCCCATGCCCAGCAACCTGGCGGCGACACGTTTCTCCGCCATCGGCATCTCCGCTGACCTCGTTGCGGAGAACTACCGTCGTGCGGGAAACCCCCAGGCCGAGGTACGCAGGGACACGGATGTCGCGTTCGCCTCGCCCGGGGACGATGACGTGAGCGAGGCTGGCGGCATGGCGGCGCCGGCATCGACATCGTCTCCGGGAGGTGATCGTGGCTGCGACTGTTGGGACAAGTTCGAACGCACGGGCACCGAGTCGACGCGAGCTGTTTGCCCTTGCTGCCGTGCTCGCGGCGACCGTGTTGACCGGCGTAGCGGCCGTGGCCGGGCTCACGCGGACCGTTCCCGCCGCACCGACGGCGCCACAGATCGGCCAGACGATCACGCCGGCCGCGCCGACCCCGCCCCGGCGGATCGAGCCGGGGGACTGAGAATGCGCAACGTCTGGGCGACCGTTTTCGCGACCTGGGCGCTGTTTGCCGTGCTCGCCGTGCTGGCCTGGACCCGTCCGCAGCCGACCCCCGCGTCGCAGCCGATCCCGGGGGCGGTCGTGGTGACCGACAAGAACGGGAAGACCCACTTGGTCGTCGTGCAGGCCGGCACCGCTGCGACGTCTCACGCGACCACTCGGACCTCGCCGGTTCCTGCGGGATGATCGCCGCGCAGGTCGCCGCCGTCCCCGTTGCCTGGCTCGTAGCCCGAGCCGCGGGCCTGGTCGCGTTCGGCCTGCTGACGATCTCGGTCGTCCTCGGCCTCGCGCTGAGCACGAAGGTTCTCGGCAACCGCCGCGGCAAGGCGTTGCTCGGCTGGCACCAGACCCTCATGTGGACGGCGCTGGCGATGGTCTCGCTGCACGGTGTCGCACTCGCGCTCGACCCGGTCCTGCGCTTCGGGGTCGGCGCGCTTCTGGTTCCGGGTGTGGCTTCGTGGCGGACTGTGCCCGTCGCGGGCGGCATCGTCGCCGGCTGGCTCATGCTCGCGCTCGCCAGTTCGTTCCACATTCGGCGGCGCATCGGCCAGCGCCGCTGGCGGATGCTCCACTACGCGAGTTTCGCGGCGTTCGTCTTCGGCCTCTACCACGCGCTCAACGTGGGCACCGATCTCACCGGAACGCGTGGGTTGATCGTCGCCGGTGTCGCTGCGGCGCCGGTCTGCTGGCTCGTCTTCGCGCGGATCCTCATCCCACGCCCCGCGCCGCGTTCACCGAGACCGACAGGGCCGGACGCGGCGACGCCCACGCCGACGACGGGAACGTCGGGGTCCGATCGACGTCGCGACCCGGTGCCTGCATGACCGCATTCCTGCAGCGCGACGTGTTCCGTGCGATGGGCACCACGTGCTCCATCGCAGTGGCGATCGAGCACGAGACGGCCGCGCTCGCGAATGTTGCGAGTCTCGCCGCGCGCCGCGAGGTGGCAGCCTGCGAGCGGGCGCTCTCGCGGTTCGACGCGGGCAGCGACCTCTCGCGAGTGAACCGCGAGTCGGGATCGTGGGTCTCTGTCGACGAGAGGCTCGTCGACGCTCTCGAAACGGCATGCCGTCTGCGGGCCTCGACCCGCGGCAAGTTCGACCCCACGATCCTTCCCGCGCTCGTGGCCGCCGGCTACGACCGATCCTTCGAGCGCCTCACGAATCGTCCGGCCGCGCGGCTCGACGGCTGGCGCCCGGGCGCGCGGATCGACGTCGACGCGGGCTCGGGCCTGGTGCGGGTCGAACGCGGCGCGATGATCGACGTCGGCGGTCTCGGGAAGGGCTTCGCGGCGGCGCGCGCGTTAGACGCGCTACGCGTCGAGTGGCCGGCGGTCACGGGCGCGCTCGTCGACCTGGGCGGCGACATCGCGATCTGGGGCGTTCCTCCGGGCGGTGGCTTCTGGCTCGTCGACATCGAAGATCCGCGATCTCCCGGCCACACGGTCGGCACGCTTCGGCTTGCCGGCGGGGGAGTCGCCACCTCCGGAAGCGAAACGCGGCGCTTCGGCCCTGACCGACGCCTGCATCACCTGATCGACCCGGGCACGGGCTTGCCGTCTCTGATCGGCCCGTACGCGATCACCGTCGTGGCTCCGAGCGCGAGCGAGGCCGAGGCCTACTCGACCGCTCTCGCCGTCTGTGACGTCGACGAGGCACAGGACCTGCTCGACTCTCGGTCCGACCTCGCGGCGCTGCTGATCCCGCGATCGGGCGAACCGTTCTCGATCGGACCGCTTCCCCTCGTCGACCCACGTCCCGTCGTGCGGTTCGTCATCCCCGACGACCACGGAGGCCGTCTCGCATGCCGCTGACGAATGCGACGTACGCGCTCACGCGGCGGCCGGCTGCGGCCGCTCTCACGGTCATCCTGGTTGTCGCGGTGGCAGCCGGTTGCGGCGGCGGGTCGAAGAGCGGGACTCAAAGCGCCGCCGACTTCGTCCATCGGGTCACCGTCGAATTCTCGCGCGGCCAGGCCGGGCCGCTCTGGGATTCGCTGCACCCGGCCGACCAGGCAGTCGTCGGGCGCGCCCGCTACGTCGCGTGCCAGAGCAACGTGGGCTTCGACCTCAAGCGGTTCAAGGTCCTGCAGACATACCCTGACAACGTCAGCGTCGCCGGAAAGCCAACGCCCTCGACTGCGGTTTCGGTGCAGGTGACCTCCGACGATGGAATCACGACCGCGACGATGCACGCCGTGTCGATCAACGGCACGTGGCGCTGGATCCTCTCGCCCACCGAATACCGCGCCTACGGGCAAGGCAAGTGCCCGTCGTCCACGTCGTAGCCCCAACGAAACGACGATCACGCAGACTCTTCTTCGCGTCTATGCGGGCGTTCTCGAGAGTGACCGTGCTGCTCTCGTCGACGACCTGGAGCGCGCGTTTCGCCCCGGACGCTGAGTGTGGTGGCCGGGGCGGGCGTGCCTCCGGGATGCGCCCCGCTGTTCCCACGTGAGGGCACGCGTGGGCCAAGACGGCGGCACGGCGGGCGCTAGTGCGCCGGGGCGTGGTCTGCGCCATGGTCTGCTTGGTCGGGCATTCTGCGTCCGTCGGTGCAGGCTTGTGACCGTCGACCCCCGGTACGACGCGGGCTTGTGCACTGGCGTGCTCGGGCGTGCTCGCCGTCTCCGCTTCACACGCGAGAGGTCCCTGGTTCGATCCCAGGTGCGCCCACTGTGTTGTAGAGCCAAGAACGATCAAGGGCCGGCTCTAAGGAACCGAGTCACCGCTCACACTCCACTCCGCACCGGTCACGTGTGATGCGGCGTTCGATGCGAGGAACACGATCACGCTCACGATCTCCTCCGGGCTCGCGAACCTACCCAACGGCCTTGCGGCCGCCGCCGCTGCGAGAACCGTCTCCGGGTCACCCTGTGGCTCCGCAAGGCCCCGGCCCCCGGCCGCCGTCCAGGCTGGAGTCAAAGTCGGACCTGGAATGACCGAGTTGTGGCGAGGCCTATTCCCGCGGTCGCACGGTCACCAAGACCACGCTGTCATCGAGCCGAAGGTCCACAATTCCCACACTATCCACGCCGAGCGCCGGATCTGACCTGGGCTTGCTCGGACGCGTGAACCCGCGATACGCACTGGGGCTGATCCGCTCAGCGGACGGTCATGATCTTCCTCATGCGGGCTGCTCGAAGGGGCGGCCGAGGACGAGCTGCATGTCGC
The DNA here is from genome assembly GCA_963742605.1 of uncultured Thermoleophilia bacterium. GTDB lineage: Bacteria > Actinomycetota > Thermoleophilia > Gaiellales > Gaiellaceae > PALSA-600. Next base: position 116,511 of record CAVUNA010000018.1, read on the forward strand.
GGATCGCGCGCGTTCTGAAGAGCGCCTCGCACGAGCCGAGGTAGAAGTCCCAGGTACGGACGAAGCGCTCGTCGAAGCCAAGCGCGCGCACCTCAGAGAGGTTGGTGAAGAACCGCTCGCGCCAGACCTTGAGCGTGTCCGCGTAGTGCGGGCCGATCTCATCGAGCCCGACGACCATCAGACCCGAGGCGCGGCTCATCGCGGTCTGCAGCGCCTCGAGCGACGGCAGGAGCGAGCCCGGGAAGATATAGCGCTGGATCCAGTCCTCCTTGCGCCGGTAGCGCTCGAAGCGCTGGTCGGGCATCCCGATCACCTGGATCGCGGCGAGCCCGCCGGGCGCGAGCAGCCGGTCGCAGGCGGCGAAGAAGGTCGGGTACTGGGCGTGGCCGATCGCCTCCAGCATCTCGATCGAGGCGATCTTCGAGAACTGCCCCTCGAGCGTGCGGTAGTCCTGAAGGCGGATCTCGATGTGGTCGGCAAGGCCCGCAGCCGTAACGCGCTCGTGTGCGAGCTCGAGCTGCTGCTGCGAGAGCGTCACGCCTGTGACTTTGGCCCCGTACTCGCCGGCCGCAATCAGCGCAAAGCTGCCCCAGCCGCAGCCGATCTCGAGCACGTGGTCGCCGGGGCCAAGGTGGAGCTTGTCGCAGATCGCCCGCAGCTTCCGCTTCTGCGCCTGCTCGAGCGTGTCGCCCTCCTGCCACAAAGCGCAGGAATAGGTCATCGACTCGTCGAGGAAGAGCCGGTAGAGGTCGTTGCCGAGGTCATAGTGATATTGGATGTTCGCGCGAGCCTTTCGCAGGCCCTGGCGTGGGGAGACGTGAGGGCGGTGACGGTCGAGCCGCGCGAGGCGGGAGCCGGCGCGCCAGGTCTCGAGGTTGCGCACGACGAGCGCGATCAAGCCGGGCAGGTCGTTGGTGTGCCAGTCGCCGGCGGCGTAGGACTCGCCGAAGCCGAGGCCGGGCGAGCGCGCGAGCCGGCGGAAGACGTCATTTGAGGTGACGGCAACGACGATCGGGTCACCCGTTCCGGCCCGGTAGGCGTGCCCGCCGGGGAGTCGCAGCTCGAGCGCGCCGTGCTCGATCCGGCCGAGCGCGCGGATCGCGGCGCTTTCGGCGAGGCGGGCGCCGATCCGACGACCGTTGGGAAGCTCGCGCAGCGCCTCGGTCACTTCCTCACCGATCCCTCGCCGGGCACGAACGGCGGCTTGTGGAAGAACGGCACGCGCTTCAGCCAGAGCCTCGCCGCCTGGAGATGAATCAGAGCCGTCACCTGCAGCGGCATCAGCGGGTAGCGGAGCAACGCGCGGGCGAGGCTTGCGTCGGTGAGCGGGTGCCGCCGCCCTTGGAGCGTGGCGACGAAGGGTCGCGCCCCGCCCTCGCTGAGGTCGACCCGCACATCGAGCTGCTCGCCCGGCTCCGAGAACCACCACTGGTAGCTCTGGTCGAGGCCGAAGAACGGCGAGACGTGCAGCTTCTTGTCGTGACGGTAGGAGAGCCGGCGCTCGTCGCGCTCCTGGTTCTCGGGGGAGAGCAGGTAGGGCAGCCGCTCTCCGAAGGTGTTGCTTACCTCGGCGACGATGCACACGAGCTCGCCGCCCTGGTAGCAGTAGAAGAAGCTGACCGGATTGAACACGTAGCCGAACACGCGCAGGTTCGTCACGAGCAGGATCCGCTCGGCCTCGATCCCATGCTCGGCCAGGTGAGCGCGCATGTCCATGTGATCGCGGTCGTAGAGGCTGACCAGCCCGCGCCGGTTCCAGCCGAACAGGCGCAGGCGCCGGTCGAGCTCGGGCAGCTCGTCGAGGTCGAGCAGATAGAAGCAGACGCGGTAGCGGAAGACGTTCTTCTTCGGCGTGCTGCGCGCGTGCATCACGGTGCCGGTGTAGAGCGCGGACCTCACCACGTCGCTCCGAAGGCGGCTGCGGCGGCGCGGCCGGAGCGCAGCCCGTCCTCGTGGAAGCAGTAGCCCTGCCATGCGCCCGCGAAGGCGGTGCGCCGCGGGCCGTTCAGGCGCTGCAGTTCGGGCTGCGCGCGCATCGACTCCAGCGTCACGACTGGGTGGCGGTAGGAGAAGCGGCGGATGATCCGTGCCGGGTCGATCTCGGCCGTGCGGTTCAGCGTGACGCAGTAGTGCTCGTCCTCGTCGAGGCGCTGGAGCTTGTTGAGGTAGTAGGTCATCGTCGGGCGGCCGTCGTCGCAGCCGCAGTCGCGAAGCTGGTAGTTCCACGAGCCGCGGGTTCCGATGCGGCGGGGCAGAAAGCGCTCGTCTGTGTGGAGGACGGTGTCGTTCTCCGTCGTCCCGAACGCGCCGAGCAGGCGGCGTTCGTCCGCGCTCGGATCCTCGAGCAGGCGCAGCGCCTGGTCGGCATGGGTCGCGACGACGACGCCGTCGAAGCGCCGCACCTCATCGCCCGCGAGCCGGAGCTCGACACCGCCTTCGATGCGGCGGAGTGAGCGGACCTCGGTCGAGAGGTTGATGCGCAGCCGCTCCTCGAGGGCGCGCACGTAGCTCCGGCTGCCGTCGGTGACCGTCTTCCAGCGCAGGCGCCGAAAGCCGAGGATCCCGTGGTTCGCGAAGAACCGGACTGCGTAGACGAGCGGGAAGTCGAGCGTCTGGCTGGGAGCAGTCGACCAGAGCGCGGCGCACAGCGGGACGAGGAAGTGGTCCCGGAACCGCAGCGAGTAGCCCTCCTCGGCGACGTATCGGGAGAGGCTCCACTCCGCGCAGCGCGGGTCGTCGAGCGCGCGGCCGCCGAGACGCAGGAAGCGGGCGATCTCGAACGTAAGCCGCGTGAGCGGCGGACGGCTGCCCGAGTACTCGAGGCCGTGCCGGTCGCAGGCGACCGAGAAGCTCATCTCCGACGGCTGCGTGCGCACGCCGAGCTCGTGGAAGAGGCGGACGAGGTTCGGGTAGGTGTCCTCGTTGTGGACGATGAAGCCGGTGTCGAGCGCCAGCGTGCGTCCGGCGACCAGGTGCTCGACCGTGTTCGAGTGGCCGCCGGCACGGTCGTCGCGCTCGAACAGCTCGACCTCGTGGGCCTTGGAGAGCGCGTATGCGGCTCCCAGACCCGAGATGCCTGTGCCGATGACTGCGATCTTCAGCTTCATACTCTGGACAATACCTATACAGACCTTTGCTATGCTGCGGTTCGATGGCGCGTTATGTCACGACGATCGAGTCGGCGCTTCCGCCAGTCGAGGCGTTCGCGTACATGGCGGACTTCGCCAATGCCCGCCTCTGGGACCCAAGCGTCAGCGAGGCCCGCCGCGTCGGCGAGGCGCCACTCGGGCTCGGCTCTGCGTTCGACCTCGTCGCCCGCTTCGGCGGTCGCGACGTACCGCTCCGCTACGAGATCGTCGAATACGACTCACCGCGACGGGTCGTGCTCGAAGCCCAGCGTCCGGGATTCGTCTCGAGGGACACCATCACCGTCGAATCCGCCGGGAACGGGTCGATCGTCCATTACGACGCGACCCTCGCGTTCGCGGGGCTCGGCCGGCTGCTCGATCCGATGATGCAACGCATCTTCAATCGGGTGGGAGCTCACGCGACGCTCGGGATGCAGACTGCGTTGAACTCGTGACGCCCTCGCCAGGGGCGAATCTCGTCGACCGGATGCTCGAGGCGAGCGTCGTCGGCAGCTTCACCCGGATCGGCTATCAGACTCGACGGCGCCTCTTCGACTGGGCGCCGCTGCAGTCGTTCCGTCTCGACGGCAAGGTGGCAGTCGTGACCGGGGCGACCTCGGGCCTTGGGCGAGCGGCCGCCGAGTCGATCGCGGCGCTGGGCGGCCACGTCTCCATCGTCGGGCGCGACCCGGAGCGCACCGAACGCGCCCGCAGCGAGATCTCCGCCGCCGCAGGATGTGCGGTCGAGGCCGACCTCGCAGATCTCTCCTCCCTCGCGGAGACCACGGCCTTCGCCGCGCGCTTCGCCGAAAATCACGACCGCCTCGACGTGCTCGTCCTGAACGCCGGCGCGCTCACCCACGACTACACGGTCACTGGCGAGGGCAACGAGCTGACATTCGCGACGCACGTCCTGTCGCCGTTCCTGCTGATCGCGTGCCCTGCGGCCTCTGCTCGAGACGTCGGCACCGTCGCGCGTGATCGTGGTGGCATCCGGCGGCATGTACACCCAGCCGCTCGACGTCGCCGCCCTCGACCCGGGAGCCCGCCACATACGACGGGACGAAGACATACGCGCGCTGCAAGCGGGCGCAGGTCGTGCTGGCCGAGGAGTGGACGCGAGAGTTGCTCGACACCGGGATCGCCGTCAACGCCATGCATCCGGGCTGGGCCGACACCCCCGGGCTCCGGACCGCGCTCCCCGGCTTCAGCCGCATCGTCGGGCCGCTGCTGCGAACGCCCCAGGAAGGAGCCGACACGATCGTCTGGCTTGCCGCCGCCCCGGACGCAGCGGGTCTCAGCGGCCTGTTCTTCCTCGACCGGCGAGCCAGGGCCAAGCATCGCCTTCGCCGCAGGCGTCGTCCCGACGAGGCCCGCGAGGCGGCGCGACTCTGGCGGCTCTGCACGGAGCGCACCGCCGACGCGGGATCAGCCGCCTGACTCGACCGCGGCAGCTGCGATCCGTTGCAGCATCCCGCCGAAGATGTAGCTGTGGAGCGGCCAGAGCGTGTACCAGTAGGCGAGACCGGGGACCCCGGCCGGGTCGAAGATCGCCGTCTGCCGAATGTTCGAGCCGCCATCGTCGTCTGGTTGGACTTCGAACTGGAGCCATGCCCGACCGGGCACTCTCATCTCGGCGACGAGCCCGAGTAGTCGATCCTGTTCGAAGCGCTCGACACGCCAGAAGTCGATCGTGTCGCCGACCTGTATGCCGACGGGGTCACGGCGGCCGCGCCGCAGGCCCGGGCCGCCGACGAGTACATCGAGGGCGCCACGCAACTCCCAGAGCTGGCCGCCGAGGTACCAGCCGGTAGGACCTCCGATTCGCTGGATCGGGGCGAACGCTGCCGCGGGTGGACAAGGCACCGTGATGCTGCGTGAGTCGACGAGTCTGGAGCCGTAGCGCGCCCCGCCGTATCCGGAGCTGGGCGCGGACACCTCGTCCGACCAGCGGGTCTCGGCGATCTCCTTGTCCTCGTTCGCAAGCGCCCGTGCGATCGCGTCGGCCGAGCTCCGCGGCCGCACCGAGAACACCTCGAGCGCTCGCGGGTCGTTGACGACCGTCTCGTTGCGCAGGCTGTCGACGAGCTCGCGCCCGACCCCGGCGTACACGGGCGTGACGAGATGAAGCCAGAGGCTCGAGAGCCGTGGCGTCAACACCGGAACCGGCACCATCTGTCGCCGCAGACCACGTTGCTCGGCGTACTCGTGCATCAGGTCGAGGTAGGAGCAGACGTCAGCGCCGCCGATCTCGAAGACCTCGCCCCCGTCCGGCTGGTAGTCGAGGGCGGCCAGGAGGTAGGCGACTACGTCCTCGATCGCGATCGGCTGTGTGTGCGTCTTCACCCAGCGCGGCGTGACCATCAAGGGCAGCCGTTCGACGAGTGCGCGCAGCATCTCGAATGACGAGCTCCCCGAGCCGATCACGATCGAGGAGCGGAACTCGATCGTCGGGACGCCCGACCCGCGCAGGATGGCGCCGACTTCCTGACGCGAGGAGAGGTGCTCGGAGAGGTCACCCGCCCCGAGCCCACCCAGATAAATGATCCTGCGAACATCGACGGCGCGCGCCGCGCCCCCGAACGCCGAGGCCGCCTCGCGATCAGCCTCTGCGAAGGAGCCGCTCGACCCCATCGAGTGCACGAGGTAGTACGCCGTCTCGACGCCCGTGAGCGCCGCTCGCAAGGTCTCGGGGCGCAAGACGTTGCCGTGGACGACCTCGGTCCCGGGGCCGACACGCGTCGAGAGATACTCCGGCCGGCGGGAGAGGCAGCGCACTCGCTCGCCACGCGCCTCGAGCACGTGCAGGAGACGGCCCCCGATGTAGCCGGTGGCCCCCGTTAGCGCGATCAGCCCGGCCACGTCCACCAGGTCATGCCCGCGCAACCTCGTCGGCCGCCGCGATGAGATCTCCGTCCAGGCGGCGCACACCGAGCCGCGCGCACAGCTTGTCGCTTGCTCCCGGGCCGGCGAGCGCGAGCGGGACGGTCCGACCGAGCCGGCGAAGCTCACGGGCACAAGCCTCGAGAAGGCCTGCGTCGAAGCTCGAGACGACGACCAGGTCTGGACGCGTCGTCTCGGCCGCCTGGGCGAGCGTCGCGATCGGCGTGTCCGCGCCAAGAAAGAGGATGCGCCACGAATGGGAGCGCAGGACGAGCGCGAAGGCGAGCAGCGTGATGTCGTGGGTCTCGCCGGGTGCGCAGGCGAGGAGCGCAAGCGGGCCCGTTCCGCGGCCCCAGAATCGGGCGAGAGCCAGCAGCCGACCTCGGATCAGGTTGCTCGCGAAGTGCTCGTGGCTGACGTCGATCTCCCCGCGCTCCCAACCGTCGCCAACCTGCTTCAGCGTCGGCAACAGCACCCCGCGCACCACCGGTTCGAGACCGAACGCGACCAGAGCCTCGTCGAGCACGGCCTGCGCGGCGGCCTCATCGAAGCGGCGAAACGCAGCGAGCAGGCGAGCCGCGGCGTCTTCGAGCAGACCATCGGACGGACGCTCGTCCTCGAGCGCGGCACGCGCAGCCTCCGCGGCGGAGAGGCCATCGTCGAGCCCACGGCGCATGCGCTCCACTCGTGCGGCGTCGGCAGTGGTATAGAGCCGGAAGCCACCGGGTGAGCGCAGCGGCCGCATCAGGCCGTAGCGCGACTCCCAGGCACGGAGCAGCTCGGGGTTGACACCCACCCGGCGCGAGAATTCGCCGATGCGAAGCGCCCCGCGATCCGCAGCCACCGGCGGATCATACAAACATTAGACAAATGTTTGACGGCCCCGGCTGATGTGCCGGCGGAGCTGCGTACCTGTTGCGACTTGCAGGATGCTGAATACGAGCAGCGCGACCCCTGCACCGAGGATGGCGCCTGCGAGGACGTCGAGGAGCCAGTGCACCTGGAGATAGGTGCGGCTCCACGCCATGGCGAGGGTTCCAGCGGCTGCAAGCCACCACCAGCGGCGGCGGTGCGGTCCGACCTTGGTGAACAGGAGGACGATCGCGACCGAGGTCGCACCGGCGAAGGCAGCGTGGCCGGATGGGAACGACGCGCCGGTTGGATGGATGAGGGCGTCGGGGGGTCGAGGGCGCTCGATCAGCGCCTTCGCGATGGAGCTGAGCAACGGGGTCAGGCCTTCCGTGACCGCGTATGCCAGCAGCGCCCACCAGCGCTTGGCGATGATCAGTGGGAGGCCGAGACCGATTAGCAGCATGGCCCGTCCGATTCCACGCCCGAGGTAGTTGAAGACGAGCGCAATGTGCTCGAGCACCGGCGTCTCGATCTCGCGCATCCAGTTGGCCCAGCGTTGCTCGATGACGAGCGGTTGGCTGGGGACGAGTAGAGCGATGAGCACGAAGAGCGACAAGAAGGCTGCCCCGAGCCACAGCGCCCGCCGCGGGCGGAGGAAGAATCGCTCCCCGCCCGACGGCCGATCACTCTGCAGCGCGTTCACTCGGGGTAGTGTGTCGCCCGGCCCGGCAGGCTGCCGACAGGGAGTCGCGTCTCCGGTTCGTAGACACCGGCACCGCTTGACCGGGCTGGTGCGGGTGGAAGAAACGTGTCAGGCGAAGGCGTCGACCGGATAGGAGCCCGTTCAGGCCGCATTGCCGCAATTGTGGCCCTGATCGCTGTGCCACTCGTGGTCGCCGCGCTCGTGGTGCTCGTTGTCCGGAACGTCCCCGCATTGCTGGCCGCCCTGGCGGCGCTCGCCGTCGGGGGTGCGGCCGGCTGGATCGCTCTGACTCGACGCGGTGCGGCGCGAATGTTTGGTGCGCTGATCGCAGCAGCGGCTCTGATCGGTGGCGCCGTCGCGATGATCCTGCTCGGCGCGCTAGACGAGCTTGTCGTGCTCGTCATTGCAGTCGGCGTCTTCGCCGTGTCGACTCGGCGAGCGCTCAGGAGCAGCGCGCCAACCGAGCCGGCAGGGCAGCCTCCACCGCGCGTTGCCGGGCCGCGTCGGGCCGTCCTGCTGATGAATCCGAAGTCGGGAGGCGGCAAGGTCGAGCGGTTCGACCTCGTGAGCGAGTGCCGGCGGCGGGGAATCGAGCCGGTCGTCCTCGAGCGCGGCGACGACCTGCGGGCTCTCGCGCACGAGGCAGCGCGCTCAGCAGACGTGATCGGCATGGCGGGTGGGGACGGCTCGCAGGCGCTCGTCGCCCAGGTCGCGATGGAGCACGACCTGCCGTACGTCTGCGTCCCGGCGGGAACGCGCAATCATCTTGCGCTCGACCTGGGGCTCGACCGCGATGACGTTGTCGCCGCGCTCGACGCCTTCTCAGCGGGCGGCGAGCGCCGGATCGATCTCGCATTCGTCAACGAGCGCGTCTTCGTGAACAACGTCTCGCTTGGGATCTATGCCGAGATCGTCCAATCGGACGCCTACCGGGACGCGAAGCTCGCGACGGTCGACAAGATGCTCCCCGAGTTGCTCGGGCCGGAGGCAACGCCCTTCGATCTCCGCTTCCGCGGCCCGAGCGACGAGGAGCAGCAGACGGCGCAGCTCGTCCTCGTCTCGAACAACCGCTACGTGCTCGACCGACTGGGCGGCATGGGCTCGCGGCCGCGGCTCGACACGGGCGAGCTCGGGATTCTCGCAGTGGAGATCGCGAACGCGGCGCAAGCCGCCAAGTTGCTCTCGCTGAACGCACTGGGACAGGTCGCCCGTTTCGAGGGCTGGCTCGAGTGGTCGGCCCCGGGATTCGAGGTCATGTCGAGCGGACCTGTCGCGACCGGCATCGACGGCGAGGCCGTCACCCTCGACCCGCCACTCCGCTTCACCATCGCACCGGCGGCGCTCACCGTCCTCTTGCCACCCACCGCCACGGGCCTCTCACCCGCTGCGCTACAACCTGGCCTCACGAGAGCGGCAGTTCGCGACCTCTGGCAAATAGCGACGGGCAGCAGCACTCGCGGCGGAGCCGCTGCAGGTCGGCGTTGACCGCTTTCCGGACGGTGAGCGCTCCCCAAAACGGGGATTGCGTTCGCGCTGGGCGCTCCTATGCTTCCGCGCGTGCATCGAACTTCGGCGAACGTGACGCCCGCAACCGGCGGCAGCCGGCTTCTCCCCGCCGCCTTCTTGGCGGCGGTTGCGTCTCTCCTGCTTGTCGCCGCATCCTCGGCCTTCCCCTCGGCAGCCGGCGCAGCGACCGTGACGAAGCCGAAGCCCATGCCGAAACCCGTCGTCAAGTCGTTCGTCGTCACGCCGGCGCGCGTGCCCTGGGGCGGCGGCCCCGTCACCCTGAAAGCCCGCGTCACTCATGCAAGCCGCTGCACCTTCGTGATGCGCCAATCCACAATCACGACAACACGCACCGTCGCCTGCAGCTCCGGCTCCGCGAGCGCCCGGGTGATCGCGCGGCCAAACGGCATCACCTCCGCCAAGGCTCTGGCGTTCACCGTCACCGCCGCCTCCGGCGTGCGGAAGGCGACAGCTGCCCGCAGTGTCGTGCAGGCGCCCAAGCCGCCGCCTCCGCCGCCACTTGAGATCACGAGCCAGGAGGAGCTGCCGGTCGGCTTCGCCGGCGCGCCGTACAGCGTCAACCTGACCGCGACCGGTGGAACCGGCACCTACCACTGGACGGTCACCGGCGGCGCCCTGCCGGCGGGACTCACGCTCTCGCCAACGGGGACGATCTCCGGCACGCCGACCGGCCCCGACGGCGGCACCGCCAGCATCCAGGTTCAGGACGACGCCCGCGCCGTCGCTGAGGACTCGGTCACGGTTGCGGTCGCCGGCGGCGCGCTACCGGTCAGTGCGCCGTCGGTCGGGGAGACGGACAACTGGTCCGGGTACGACGTAACGGGCGGCCCATTCACCGCCGTCGCCGGGACCTTCAACGTCCCGACCGTGCCGGTCACCTCGAACGATACGGATACCTCGGAGTGGGTCGGCATCGACGGCGCCTCCGACGCCAACCTGATTCAGGCCGGCGTCGGTGAGACCGTGCACGGAGGGACGGAGTACGTGTACGGCTGGTGGGAGATCCTGCCTGCGCCCGCCACGGTCATCCCGGCCCTCGTGATCAACCCGAACGACCAGGTGACGGTCGCGATCGTCCGCCAGGCCGACGGCAACTGGCTGATCCAGATCCAGGACCTCACCGACCAGCAGAGCTGGCACAACACGGTCGCCTACTCCGGACCGCTCAGCTCCGCCGAATGGATCGTCGAGGCGCCGACCGCCGCTGCCGACATGAGCATCGAGCCGCTCGGGCAATACTCCCCGGCGGTGACGTTCAAGAACATCGGCGTCGGCGGCCCGGTCTCGACTCTCGAGCAGAGCGTCATGTACGACCCCAGCTACACGACGCCGATCTCGACTCCGTCACCGCTCACTCCCGCCGGCTTCACCGTCGCCTACGGCGCCGGGGCTCCTCCACCGCCCGGCTAGCGACACCGCATCGCACACGTGCGTCGGCCTTCCTGCGCATCCAGACCGGCTAGAACAGGGCGCCTTCCGGATATGGTCCTGGCGATGACGAGCTACGCAGCCGATATCAAGCCGCTCTTCCGCGAACAGGATCGCGACGCGATGCTGAGCCACTTCGACCTGTGGCTCTACGACGACGTCGTCGCCCACAAGGACGCGATCCTCGCCCAGCTCGCCGCCGGGGATATGCCCTGTGACGAAGCCTGGCCGACGGTGCAGGTCGAGCTCTTCCGCGGTTGGGCCACGGGCGGAACGCCGGCTTAACGGCCGACGTGACGACGGTCCGCGACAACCCGCGGGAGCTGCGGTACGAGTTGCTGGAGGGAGACACCGTGGTCGGCGAGATCCGGTACCGGCGTGAGGCCGGCGCGATCGCGCTGGTGCACACCGAGGTCGAGCCCGCCTACGAGGGTCAAGGGCTGGCCGGCACGCTCGTCGAAGGGGCGCTTCAGGACCTGCGCGAGCGCGGGCTGCGGGTGATCCCCGTGTGCCCGTTCGTGCGCTCGTGGCTCCGCCGCCACCCGGAGTACGCGGACCTCGTCGTCTCCGACCCCGCGATCCCGGAATGAGCGGCGCGCCCAGCGGGCTCAAAGATCGGCGAGCGCGAGGTAGAGCTCGCGCGCAGCGGCCAGCGCGAGGCCGAGATGGGTGACGAGCATGCGCTCGTTCGGCGCATGGATGTTCCCGCCCGGAACATCGAAGCCCGTCGCGACGGCCGGGATCCCAAGTCGTTCGAGGAGCGGCATCAGCGGCAGCGAGCCTCCGCTGCGCAGAAGCAGCGGACGCTTGCCCGTCGCGTTCTCGATCGCCTGCGCAGCGAGTTGCACTGCGCGCGAGTCGGACGGCGTCAGCGCCGGGTCGCATGACGCTACCCGCTGCACGTCGAGCTGCACACCGGCCGGCAGTTCACGTCTCAGGAGCTCCTCGACAATCGGTGCCATCGCTTCGACCGTCTGACCCGCCGCGAGACGCATGGAGAGGTTGGCGCGAGCCGACGACGCGACGATCGTCTTCTGCAGGACCGGCGAGCCCCCTTCGATGCCGTTGACGTCGATCGAGGGAAGCGCCCAGGTACGGAGATAGAACTCGCGCGCGGCCTCCGCGTCCGCAGGCACAGCGCCCTGCTCGGCAAGCAGGCTCTCTCCGGCCGGAAGCGTCTGCCAGGTGCGGAGCTCCCGCCCTTCCGGTTCCGCGACATCCGCCAGGAGAGCCTCGGGGACCCGGCCGTCCTGCTGCATGAGGCGCCCGAGCGCGGCGACGAGGACGTGGAGTGCGTTCGATGCGGCGCCGCCGTAGACACCGGAGTGAAGATCACGCTCGCCGGTGCGTACCTCGAGGTGGAGATACAAGGTGCCGCGGGTTCCGACCGTGAGGACCGGTGTGTCCGCATCGAGCATCGCCGTGTCGAAGATCACGCATGCCCGCGCATCGCCTGCCGTCTCTCCGAGGTAGTCGACGATTGCCGTGCCGCCGATCTCCTCCTCGCAGTCGAGACAGAACCTGATGTCGATCGGTAGGGCACCGTCGCGCGCGAGATCCAGTGCAGCGCGAAGAAGGGCCCACAGCTGGCCTTTGTCGTCGGCGACCCCGCGTGCGTAGAGCCAGCCCTCGCGCACCTCGGGCGAGAACGGATCGCTCTCCCACAGCTCGGGCGGGCCGGGCGGCTGGACATCGAAATGGCCGTAACAGAGGAGCGGCGGCGCCGGCGACGGCCGGTTCGCGCGCACGAGCGCGTCGACCAGCGGGCGGCCGTCTCGCTCCACGATCGCCGCCTCGCCGCCCTCGGCCCGGATGAGCGCGACGAGCCAGTCCGCGGCAGCACGAATGTCTCCGGCGCGAGCCGGATCCGCACTGATGCTCGGTATTCGCAAGAACTCGAAGAGCTCGTCCAGTTCGCGAGCGGTGAGCGAGGCTGCGTTCAGCACCACTGATGCAGATATTTCACTTTTCGATCTTCGCGTGCTCGATCAGCGATACTTCGCGCCAAGCCGCCCCCCCGGAGTGAAAGGATTCCATGAGCAAACTCACGAAGGCCTTCCTCGCCTTGGGCCTCCTGGCGCTCGTCGTCGTCGCGGTCGCGTACGGCGCGCGAGCCCACAAGACGGCGAGCGACACTCTTGTCTTCGGCTCGTCGGCCGACCCCGTCGCCCTCGACGGGGCGTTGATCTCCGACGGTGAGTCGGGTCGGGTGATCATCCAGATCTACGAGGGCCTCGTCGGACTGAAGCCCGGGACGACCACGGTGGTCCCGTCGCTCGCGCTGAGCTGGAAGTCGGCCGGCTCCGGCAAGGCGTGGACGTTCAACCTGCGCAAGAACGTGAAGTTCAGCGACGGCACGCCGTTCAACGCGGCTGCGGTCTGCTTCAACTTCAACCGCTGGTACAACTTCACCGGATCGTTCCAGAACCCGAGCGCGACCTACTACTGGCAGACGGTCTTCGGCGGGTTCAAGACGTACGATCCGAAGTCGGGTGCTCCGAAAGGAAGCCTCTTCAAGAGCTGCAAGGTCGTCAACGACTCGACCGTGACGATCAACCTGACCTCGCCGTCGGCGTCGTTCCTCGCCGGCCTCTCGCTCCCGTCGTTCTCGATGGGGAGCCCGACGGCAATGCAGAAGTACGGCGCCGATCAGGGCACGGTCGATGCCGACGGCGTCTTCCATCCGACGGGCACCTACGCGACGCAGCACCCGACGGGCACGGGGCCGTTCATGCTGCAGTCGTGGACGATCGGCGACAAGCTCGTCCTCGTTCGCAACCCGAACTACTGGGGCCCGCCGGCGAAGCTGAGCACGCTGATCTTCAAGCCGATCGCCGACAACGCAGCGCGCCTGCAGGCGTTGCAGAACGGCGAGATCCAGGGCTACGACCTGGTCGAGCCGCAGGACGTTCCGACGATCAAGGGTGACGGCAACCTCAAGCTGCTGTCCCGGCCGCCGTTCAACGTCGGCATCGTCGGCATGAATCAGTCGATGCCGCCGATGAACAACATCAAGGTCAGACAGGCCGTCGCGTACGGGCTCGACCGCCAGAGCGTCGTCAAGGCGTTCTACGGCGGCCGCGGCGTCGTCGCGAAGGAGTTCCAGCCGCCGAGCCTGTTCGGCTACTCGAACAACGTGAAGCAGTACCCGTACAACCCCGCCAAGTCGCGGGCTCTGTTGAAGGCCGCCGGGCTGAAGCTCCCGGTGAAGATCACGTTCTGGTACCCGACGAGCGTCTCGCGCCCGTACATGCCGGATCCGCAGAAGAACTTCGAGGCCTTCTCGGCAAGCCTGACCAAGGCCGGCTTCAAGGTCACCCCGCACGCGGCGCCCTGGCGCCCCGATTACCTCGGTGGCGTCCAGGACGGCAAGGCGCAGGTCTTCCTCTACGGCTGGACCGGCGACTTCGGCGATCCCGACGACTTCGACGGCGTGTTCTTCCGGACGCCGCAGAAGCAGTGGGGGTTCAACAATCCCGCGATCTTCAACATCCTGACGAAGGCGCGCGACGAGTCGAACCTCGAGACCCGGACCGCGCTTTACAAGCAAGCGAACAACATGATCATGAACTTCCTGCCCGGCGTTCCGTACGTGCACACGAGCCCTGCGCTCGCGTTCCAGAAGAACGTCAACGGATACGTCCCGAGCCCGGTCGACATCCAGTTCTTCTCGAGCGTGTCGATCGGCTAGTCCAGTCACCCGCGTTTGTGGGGCCGGCAGGCCCGGCCCCACAAACCGTCTGGCAGGCTGAAGGGAGGTTCCACAGCTTCGAATGCTCCGGTTCGTCATTCGTCGACTCCTGCTGCTCGTCCCGATCCTGCTCGGGCTCTCGATTCTCGTCTTCGTCTGGATCCGGGCGCTGCCCGGGCAGTCCGGCGCAAGCGCTCCTCGGTGAGCGCGCCACACCCCAGACGATTCACGAGATCGATCATCAGTACGGCCTCGACCAGCCGGTCTACGTGCAGTACTGGCGCTATCTCGAGCAGACGGCGCAGCTGCAGCTCGGCACGTCGATCACGTCACGGCAGACGGTGCTGACCGAGATCGGACAGCGTTTCCCAGCAACGCTTCAGCTCGCGTTTGCAGCTGCATTCTTCGCGGTGTCGATCGGCATACCGCTCGGCTTCTTCGCCGCGAAGAAACACGGACAGACGTTCGACCACATCTCGCTGGGGATCTCGCTGTTCGGGATCTCGATCCCGATCTTCTTCTTCGCGCTGATCCTCAAGTACATCTTCGCGGTGCAGCTGGGTTGGCTACCAACCGTGGGACAGATCTCGGTGCTGATCAACATCCCGCATCCGACGAACTTCTACCTCCTCGATGCGATTCTCGACCGCAACCCTGCTGCGTTCTGGGATGTGACCCAGCACCTGATCCTTCCGGCGATCGCACTCGGGTCGATCCCACTCGCGATCATCACGCGCGTCACCCGTGCGGCCGTTCTCGACGTGCAGAACGAGGACTACATCCGCACTGCGCGAGCCAAGGGACTGCCGCCGCGCACAGTCGACATCCGACACGTGATGCGAAACGCGCTGCTGCCGGTGATTACGATCGTCGGGCTCCAGGTCGGCTTGCTGCTCTCCGGAGCCATCCTCACCGAGACCGTCTTCGCCTATCCCGGCATCGGCTCCTGGCTCCAGCAGGCGATCGCCGACCGCAACTATCCAGTGATCCAGGGCGGCATTCTCTTCGTTGCGATCATCGTCGTATTCGTGAACCTGCTCGTCGACATCTCGTACGGGCTGATCAACCCGCGAATCCGTTTGGGAGGGAAGTAACAGATGTCGATCATCGAGCTCGAGTCGGCCGAAATCTCACTCGAGGGCGAGGGCGAGGGTCAGGGTGGGCTCTGGTCCGACGCATTTCGCCGGCTTCGGCGGAACCCGAGCGCGATCCTCGGGTTCACGCTCGTCGCGCTGTTCGTGTTCGTCGCGATCTTCGCGCCGTTCCTGGCGCCGGACAATCCACGCGCCCAGGATCTGAGCCTCATCACGAATGGCTGTTGCCCAGGCCCGTCGGCTCACCATCTACTCGGCGTCGACGATCTCGGCCGCGACGAGCTGTCGCGAATCCTCTACGGCGCACGGCTCTCGCTGCTGATCGGAATCGTCTCGGTCACCGTCGGCCTCTCGGTCGGGATCACGCTGGGCGCGATCTCCGGTTTCTTCGGCGGCTGGATCGACGGGACGATCATGCGCCTCGTCGACATCATGCTGGCGATTCCCGGGTTCCTGATGGCGATCGGCATCGTCGCGCTGCTCGGGCCCGGCCTCCTTCAGGTGATGATCGCGATCGGGATCGTCAACATCCCGATCTTCACGCGCCTGTTGCGCGGTTCCGTGCTTGCCCAGCGCGAGAACGACTTCGTGCTCGCAGCGCGTGCCGTCGGGGTTCGGCGGCGCAAGATCCTGCTCTCGCACGTCTTGCCGAACTCGATCTCCGTGGTGATCGTCGCCGGGACGCTTGCACTCGCCACCGCGATCATCGACGCTGCCGGATTGAGCTTTCTCGGTCTCGGACCGCAGGACCCGGCGACGCCCGAGTGGGGCAACATGCTCACCGACACGGTTCGCTACCTCCAGACCGCACCGTTCCTCGCGATCTTCCCCGGCGTCGCGATCGTGATCTCGGTACTCGGTTTCAATCTGATCGGCGACGGTCTGCGGGAAGCGCTCGACCCGAAGCTGCGAGGGAGGGCCTAGATCGTGCCGCGCGATCCACTGCTCGTCGTCGACGGGCTCGAGGTGCGCTTCTGGACGAGCAGAGGAACCGTCCACGCGGTCAACGGCGTGTCGTTCGACATCGCGCCGGGCGAGACGCTCGGGATCGTCGGCGAGTCCGGTTGCGGCAAGAGCGTCACGTCACTCGCTCTGCTCGGCATTCTCCCGCGCGCCGGTCGCGTGACCGCGGGCAGCGCCCGCTTCGACGGCACCGAGCTCACGACGATGAGCGATTCCGAGCTGCGGAGGATCCGCGGCAGCCAGATCGCGATGATCTTCCAGGACCCGATGACGAGCCTGAACCCGGTGCTCTCGATCGGGCGCCAGCTGCGCGAGCCGCTCGAGGAGCATCTCGGACTGAACAAGAAGGGTGCGCTCGACCGCGCAGCCGAGCTCCTCGACCAGGTCGGCATCCCGAGTGCACGGCGAACGCCTGAACGACTATCCGCATCAGTTCTCGGGCGGCATGCGCCAGCGCGCGATGATCGCGATGGCGCTCGCGTGCGAGCCGAAGCTCCTGATCGCCGACGAGCCGACAACGGCGCTGGACGTGACGATCCAGGCGCAGATTCTCGACCTGCTACGGGCGCTCGTCTCCGAGCGCGACACGGCGTTGATCATGATCACCCACGACCTCGGGGTGGTCGCCGGGATCTGCGAGCGGGTCGAGGTCATGTACGCCGGGACGTTCGTCGAGAGTGGAGCGGCCGACCAGATCTTTGGACAGCCGCGCCATCCCTACACGCTCGGGCTGCTGGAGAGCGTGCCTCGGCTCGACACGCGGCGGTCGGCAGCGTTGAATCCCGATCCCCGGCAGGCCGCGGGACATGCTCGACGCACCGGCGTCTTGTCCGTTCGCGCCGCGTTGTCGGTTCCGCCAGAGCCGTTGCGATACCGAACTACCGCTCCTTCGAGGAGCTCGAACCGGAGCACTCGGCCGCATGTTTCTTCCCGGTCGAGCGACGGATGCGTGGAGCCGCGGAAAGCTGGTCGGCTCCACATGAGCCAGGTGGTCGACGAGCCCCTGGTCGAGATCGAGGATCTCCGCGTCTGGTTCAAGGTCACGAGCGGCATCGTTCTCGATCGGCATGTCGGCGATGTGAAGGCCGTCGACGGCGTCTCCTTCTCGATCGCGCGCGGCGAGACCGTCGGACTCGTCGGCGAGTCGGGTTGCGGAAAGTCGACGCTCGGGCGGGCGATCCTCCGTCTCTATGCGCCAACGGGCGGCCGGATCGTGTTCGACGGTGTCGACATCACCAAGGCCTCGGAGAACGAGCTTCACCCGATCAGGCGGAAGATGCAGATGGTCTTCCAGGATCCGTATGCGTCGCTGAATCCGCGTCACTCGGTCGGGCGCATCGTCGGCGAGCCGCTGCGAACCCACCGGGCCACGTCACGGAAGAGCCTCGCAGGGGAGGTCGGAGAGTTGCTTCGCGTCGTCGGTCTTCCGGCCGACGCTGCGAACAGGTATCCGCACGAGTTCTCCGGCGGCCAGCGTCAGAGGATCGGCCTGGCCCGCGCCCTCGCGCTGCACCCTGCCTTCATCGTGTGCGACGAGCCCGTTTCGGCGCTGGACGTCTCGATCCAGGCGCAAATCGTCAACCTGCTCGAGGATCTACAGCGCGACTTTCAGCTCACGTACCTGTTCATCGCCCACGATCTGGCGGTCGTCCGGCATATCTCGACGCGAATCGTCGTGATGTATCTCGGGAAGATCGTCGAGGTCGCCCCGGCCGACGATCTCTACGAGAACCCTCTCCATCCGTACACGATCACGTTGCTCTCGGCGATCCCGATTCCCGACCCGGAGGTGGAACGGAACCGCCGTCCGATCCGGGTGGGGGGCGACCTGCCGAACCCGGCGCATCCGCCGGCCGCCTGCCGCTTCCACACGCGGTGCCCGTTCGTGCAGCCGACGCGGTGTGCCGACGAGGAGCCGGAGCTCCGGACCCTGGAAGGGCACCTCGTCGCGTGCCACTACGCCGAGGCGGTCAAGGTAGGCGCCATCCAGCCCCGTGAGCGCTCACCGGTATTCGATGCCGGTCCGCAACCGGCTCCATACGAACCTCCGCCGACTTAGAGTTCGTTTCGGAATGACGCTCGTCGATCTGGGCGCGATGGGTGGGTGCGATGCAAGGACGCAGGGAGGGGCAATAGCCGAGGCTATTGGCGCGACCGAGGACGCGGCAGCGTGCCCGCCCAGCGTGTCCAGGCGGCACAGACTTCATTTCGAAACGAGCTCTAAAGAAGACGCTCGGTCAGGAGGTCTTGTGAGCGCTCCACGTGCCGCCGCCGCCGCCCCCGCTCTTGTACTTGCCGGACATCGACTTGCCCGACACCGAGCCCGTGTACGTGGCACCGGCGCCGACAGCCCCGAACGTGATCGAGCTGCCGTTCACGCTGCCGGTGATCGGGAACGTTCCGTGCGGGCTCGAGAGCGCGATCGATCCGGTCAGCTTCGACTTGGCCTGTCTCCACTGCAGGGTGAACGTGCCCGAGTAGGTGCCGCTGTATTTCCCGGCCCACGTCCCGGCGAGGTGGGGCTTCGACGAGCTCGCCGCGGCGATCGCGGTGGTGGCGGTGCAGCAGATGGCCAAAAGGACGGCGACCCACAGAACACGGGTCACCATGGGGCTTCGGCGAGGCTCAGGGGCGATGCTCATCTCGATGACCTCCAGGTCGGGAGTTGTCGTGCCGCTGTTCGAGACCGATTGTCGAGCTTTCACGCCCGGACTGCAACGCTGCCGCGCGCCCATCTCTACGCGGCGATCGCGGCCCGGGCGCGCGCCACCCGTACCGCCTGCGTCAGCGTGTCGATGTCGTAGGCGCCGTAATGGCGCCGCCCGTTGATGAAGAAGGTCGGCGTGCCCGACACATTGCTGAGATCGGCGCTGTCGACGTCCTCTGCAACCCGACCGGCGCCGGCGTGCTTCCTCAGATCCTCGGTGAACCGGTCGACGTCGAGCCCGAGCTCGCCCGCGTACGCGATCAGGTCGCGAGCCGTCAGGGCGCTCTGGCGAGCCAGCAGGAGATCGTGCATCTCCCAGAAGGCGCCCTGCTCGGCCGCCGCCTCGGCCGCCTCCGCCGCGAGCCCGGCATGTGGATGAACGTCATTGAGCGGGAGGTGGCGCCACACGTAGCGGACGTCGCCGAAGTCCCGGAGCAGCTCGCGCACGACCGGCTCGGCCCGCCCGCAGAACGGGCACTCGAAGTCGCCGTACTCGACGAGCGTGACGGGCGCAACTCCCGGGCCGCGGACGTGATCGCGCTCCGGATCGACCGCGACCGCGAGATCCACGATCGATTCCCCCACTCCGAGCAGCGCCCGAAAGCGCAGCCGCCGCGGCAGCGACTCCGTCGCGCGGAAGAGCAGCCACGTCAGCACGGACGAACAGAGCGCCGCACTCAGCACCCCGACCTTCGCCTCGGCGAGCGGCTCACCGTGAAACGCGAGCGCGGCGATCAGCAGCGAGACCGTGAACCCGATGCCCGCGATCGCTCCGCCTCCGGCGAGGGCGGCCCAGCCGACAGGCGGCCGGACACGCCCGCGCGTCACCCTGGTCACGAGCCATGACGCCGACAGGATCCCGACGGGCTTGCCGACGACGTAGCCGATCAGGATCCCGAGAGCGATCGGTCCCGTGAACGCATCGGCGAGAAACTGTCGGTCGATGTGGATCCCGGCGTTCGCGAGAGCGAACAAGGGAACGATCACGTAGCTCGTCCAGGGATGAAGCAGCTGCTGCAGCCGCTCGTTCGGTGAGATCGCGGAGGTCACGCCGATGCGGGCGGAGCGCGCAAGCTCGGGCGTCGGCTGCTCGCGAAAGAGGCGGAACAGGTCAGACGCACGCTCGAGGTCGGGGCGCGAGGCAGGCGTGGCGAACGTCATCAGTCCGATCGCGAGCCCGATCACGATCGGGTCGACCCCCGAGCGCGAAAGTGCGATCCACGCGATCACGCCGAGCGTGGCGCACATGTATCCCTTGTGGAGGCCGGCTCGTTCGGAAGCGACGAGCAGCGCGAAGACACCGGCCGCGATCAGCAGCGGAACACCGTGGATTCCGGCCGAGTAGGCGATTGCGATGACGATCAGCGCGACGATGTCGTCGACGACCGAAAACGTGAGCATGAATGCGCGCAACCGGACCGGGAACCGCGGCCCAACGAGGGCGAGCATCCCCAGCGCGAAGGCGGTGTCGGTCGACATCGCAACCCCCCAGCCGTGCGCCGACGACCGCCCGGAGTTGAACGCGAGGTAGATCGCGATCGGCACGATCATCCCTCCGAGCCCCGCGGCCACCGGCAGTGCAGCCCTACGCCGCTCGCGTAGCTCACCCAGATCGAACTCGCGACGGGCCTCGAGGCCGACGACGAGGAAGAACAGCGTCATCAGCCCGCTGTTCAGCCAGTACCGAAGGTCGTGCGAGATGCCGTGGTCGCCGATCCGGATCGAGAAGGTCGTCGTCCACACCCGTTCGTACGACGCCAGGTCGACGTTTGCCCACACGAGCGCGGCGAGCGTGGCGGCAAGCAGAACCGCAGCGCTCCCGGTCTCGGTCCGCAGAAACCGGCGCAGTGGTGTCTCGAGGTTCCTCACCCACGCCGTGCGGCCCGAGAGCGGAAGGCTCGCCTCGGTGCCAGCGCTCACGCGTCGATCATACGGTGACTCCGCAACCGCTTCGTTGTGCCCCTCAGGGTTACCGCGGTATCGTGGATCGTATGCCCGTCTCTCTGCCAGACGGCGACGTGGAGGCTGTGCTCGCCTTCCTCTACCAGGCGGGCGAGGTCGACGGGCCGGACGTGTTCACCGAGCCGGTGCTGGCTGCGTTTTGCGGGCTGATCTCCAACGACGGCGGCGCCTGTTGCAACCAGTTCGGTGAGCTCGATCCCCGCTCTCGCCCCGAGCAGCGCACCGTCCTCGACTTCGGGACGGTCGACTGCGCCTGGACCAGTAGCAATCCCTGCGGGTGGACCGACGAGTTCGACGAGGCCTGCCGGCTTTACGTCGCGACGGAGGAGGCGATTCCGCCTCAGCCTCGGTTCATGCTCACGCCGGTGCGAGTCTCAGATGTGCTGACGTATCGGGAGCAGCGCGCGCGTGCTCTCTGGTGGCATGTGGAGCGCCACTGCGGCGAGGACTCCGTGTGGGTCTGGTTGCCGGCGCCCGAGGAGGGTGTCCTGCGCCGGATCTCTTTCAGCTCCGAGAAGCGAGGCGGGATCAGCGACCGCGATGTTCGAATCCTCGAGCTGCTGACGCCGCACCTCGTCCAGCTCCACCGCCGTGCCGCTCGTCGCCGTTCGGCCCCGAGCGAGACCAACGGCCTGACGCCTCGCGAGTACGAGGTGATGTCGCTCGTCGGCGCAGGCAAGACGAATCAAGAGATCGCGCGGATCCTCTGGCTGTCGCCGAACACCGTCAGGAAGCATCTCGAGAACGTCTTCGAGAAGGTCGGCGCGACCAACCGCACCGCGGCGGTAGCGCGCGTCTTCGGCACACCGGGCCAACACAGGAACGGCAAATCGGTGATCCACAGCTGAGAGGATCGGCTCCGATCCGGGTCTCCCTTGCCTTCGGGGCGGCCCTGGTGGCTGTGTGCTCACTCGGCGGCTCGGCCGCAGCCAGAACGAGCCAAGCGCATCGCTGTCTCGTTGCGACCAGCGCCGGCGACCTTCCGTTCGGACGCAACTTCAATCCGTTCAGTGTGGCACTCGACTTCACCTCTGGTGGAATCTACGAGCCCCTGGTGGTCGTCACAGCCGCCGGCGGCGGCCACCAGTACAACTGGCTCGCCTCCAAGTTCGCATGGAGCAGGGACCGGAAGACACTGACGATCACCGTGCGCGACGGCGTGCGCTGGACCGACGGCACTCCGCTCACCGCCGAGGACGTCGCCTACACGCTGACCGCCGGCCGCCAGGCGAAGGTGATGGATCAGATCGGTCTCACGCGGCGCGGAAGCGAGGTCGCCTCGGTGCGAGCCGTCGGAACCAACGAGGTCGCAGTCCGCCTGAAGCGTGTCGACACGTCGTTCGTCTCGGCGGTGCTCGCCAACAACGTGGTCGTCGTACCCGAGCACGTGTTCGCGCACATCAAGCACGTCAACCGCTGGTCCAATCCTCATCCAATCGGCACCGGCCCTTTCGCAATCGTCGACCGCTTCGGAACCCAGTCCTACATCCTCGATCGCAATCCGCACTACTGGCAGCCCGGCCTCCCGCACGTTCCTTGCCTCGAGCGTGTCGTCGCTTCCTCCGAGGAGTCGGCGGTGCTGCAGGCTGTCCACGGCAGCGTCGACCTGACCAACGACTTGTTCCCCAACGCACAGCAGGCGTACGTCGATCACGACCCCCGGTACTTCCACTACTTCTATCCCGCGAACTCGCCCGGGATCGGGT
>CAVUNA010000019.1:0-23620 GCA_963742605.1 uncultured Thermoleophilia bacterium
GGCTCGACGACGAGGTCCATCGCCAGGTGCCTGGCACCTTCGGCGAGCACGGCGTCGAGGTGCTCCCGGACACGCGGCTGGGGGCGATCGTCGGAGCCCGCGCCGCCGTCAAATCGCATCACCACCAGGGATTCGAGCGGCTCGGCGACGGCCTGCGCGAGTCCGCGCGCGCTGACGACGGGACGCTCGAGGGCGTCGAGGATCCCAGCCGCACGTTCGCGGTCGGCGTCCTCTGGCACCCCGAAGAAGACGAGGACAAGGCGCTCTTCGAGGCGCTCGTCGCCGCGGCCGCCGACCACCGCGCCCGAACTACCTGACCAGCGCGCCGAGCGTCGCGCCGAAGAGCGCGTGCGTCGTGACCTCGAGCCCGAACGTGCGTGGGTCGGTCAGGAGCCTCGGCCAGCCGTCCCGTCGCCGGTCCGGGTGGACGCGATCGACGACGGCCATGGCGGGCCAGAGCACCAGGTTCTCGAGCTCTGCCGCGATCAAGCCCTGCCTGATGCCGCGGCCGCCGAGCCGTTCGAACGTCCAGCCGAATGCGGCCCCGTTCCCGATGTGGACGGCGACTCCGACCACGGGCCAGAGGCGACGGCGCGTCACCGTCCGGCCGAGCAGGCGGACGTCCGAGAACGGCGTCCCGAAGACGCGGCCGAGCGCAGGCTCGGTCGCGGCCCACAGTGCGGCAGCGAGCGCGCCGGCGACCGCTCCTCTCATTGCGCTGTCAGCGCGCGGGCTCCAGCCGGCGCCGTTCGAGCTGGCTGGTCGACGGCACGTGGACGTTGCGCACGAGCCGAAGCTTCTCGAGGCCGCGGATCACCCACCACGAGGGATCGAGCTGGAAGCGGAGCAGACCGTGTCGAGCCGAGGCCGGGAACGCGTGGTGGTTGTTGTGCCACCCCTCGCCGAAGACGAGCAGCGCCACGACCCAGTTGTTCCGTGCTTCGTCTCGCGAGCGGAAGTCCTGCCGCCCGAACATGTGACAGATCGAGTTGACCGAGAACGTCGCGTGCTGGTACAGGAAGATGCGAATCAGCCCGCCCCAGATCATCGCTTCGACGCCGCGCTCCCAGCTGCCGCCGATCGCCCACCCGAGCGCGAACGGGAGCCCGAGCGTGAGCAGAACCCAGAGCAGGTAGAGGCGGTCGATCCACACGAGCAGCGGGTCGCCGTAGAGATCCTTGCCGTACTCGATCCCTTCCTCCATGCCGAGGTTCGCGAAGAGCCAGCCGACGTGTGCGTGCGCGAAGCCTTTGACCGCTCCCAGCGCACCGTCTCCGTGCCCGACGTGGGGCGAGTGGGGGTCGCCCGGCTGGTCGGACAGCGCATGATGCTTGCGGTGGTCGGTCACCCACTGGATCAGTGGGCCCTGCATGGTCATGCAGCCGAGAATCGCGAGGGTCGCCTTGACGGGAGGCGTCGCGTCGAAGCCCTTGTGGGTGAAGTAGCGGTGGAAGCCGATCGTCGTCCCGAACGCGCAGACGACGTAGAAGGCGAGCATGATCGCGATGTCGACCCAGTGGAAGGCGACACCCCACAGCAGCCCCGCGGCGAGCAGGATGCCGAGCGGGGGAACGATCACCGCGACGAGCGTCACGACCTGGCTGATCCGGCTCGTGCCGGGCCGCACCGTGCCGACGATCGCAGTCATGCCGCCACCCAGCCGTCGATTCGCTCCGCGACGAGCGCCGCCCAGCGGCGTGCGCCCGGGAGTGGGACGACCCCGGACCGGGCGCGGATCGCGATTCCGTGCAGCGCACCGGGAACGAGGTGGTAGGTGCCCTCGATCCCGAGCCGCCTGGCGCGGTCGAAGCCCGTGCGCGAGCTCGACGGGCTGACGCCCGGGATGCCCGGCAGCGGGCGGTCGAGCGAGCCGTGCAGGACGTCGAGGCGCTTCCCCTCGAGCGAGTCGAGCTCGAGGCGGTCGGGCAGCCACGGGGCGAGGCCGAGAACGCCCTCGACGCTCGGCGCGTCGGCGCTGCGGACGGCGACCGCCCCACCCATCGAGAAGCCGAGCAGCAGGGTTCGGGAAGCTCCCGCCGCTGCGACGGCGGCGCGTGTGTCCTCTTCGCAGAGGTCGAGCGAGTGCCAGGACTTGACGCGGTAGCGCACCTCGGAAAAGGTGACGGCCGGAAAGAGCGGCGCGAGGTGGCGCACGAGCCACTCGAGCGACGCACTCCACGTGCCCGGCACGCGCCCCGCCTGGCCGCCGTTCACACACACGACCATCAGTCCGTCTTCCGGTCCGGTCACACGCATCTCGGCGCCGGTCGTCAGCGTGATCGGCTGTGTCGGCGCGTTCGCGTGGTCGGCCGCCGGGGTCACGGTGGCATTCGCGTTGCTCACGGTCCGGTCGCGATCTGACGCACGGCTGCCTCCCGCCTGAAACTGGCCTCGACTCGACATTTGCCGCAGGGGGCGCGGCAGGTTCGAAGTGGGGATGGTACGCGCGCGGCCTCTTCGGCCGGTGGGGTGGCAGCCGTGTCCCGTTGCCAGGCAAGGGTGACAAAACGGAAACGCTCTCTCCCGGGCGCGAAAACGAGGCCGGCACGGGCTACCGTCGACACATGCCGCCTCGCCCGCCGATCGACCCAGAGGGCTACTACCACGTCTCCACACGCGGGAGCTTCGGACAACCGCTGTTCGAAGCGCCGGAAGACCACGAGCTCTACCTTCTTCTCTATGCACGGTCAGCGAGCAAGTTCGGCTGGGTCACGCTCGCCTGGACGCTCCTCTGGAATCACCACCACTTCCTGATCAAGCTGACCGAGGGCGGGCTGACCGACGGCATGCGAACGATCAACCACTCCTTTTCGCGGCGTACCAACGCGATGCGGGGCAGAACCGGGACGGGCCACCTCGTCAAACACGGCTTCTACGCCGGCCTGATCGGGAACGAGGCCCACCTGCTCGCAACGTGTCGCTACATCGAGCTCAACGCGGTCGCCGCGAGGGAGAAGGAGAAACTCGAGGACTGGCCGTGGTCCGGCTACCGCGCCGCAGTGGGTCTCGAGCATCCACGTCCGTTCCACCACGTCTCGAGCCTCCTCGAGCTGTTCGGGCCGACGCCCAACGCCGCCCGGCGCGCCTACCGCCGCTTCGTCGAGGACGGGCTTGACCCGCGGAGACGCGTCTCGTTGCCAGGCAACGGTGACAAGACCCGCGCGTGATTCAATCGCCGGGTGGCGGTCACCGTCGTCAACCCGGCAACCGAGGAGCCGATCGCGACCCTCGACGCGGCGGGGGTCGAGGAGACCGACGCCGCCGTCGAGCGCGCCCGCGCGGCCTTCCCGGCCTGGCGCGCCGTCTCCCCGACCGACCGCGCACGCCTGCTCCGCCGGCTGGCGACACTCGTCGAGGAGAACCTCGAACAGCTCGCGCGCATCGAGTCCGCGAACGTCGGCAAGCCGATCTCCGGCGCCCGCGGCGAGGTCGGGATGGTGGCACAGGTGTTCCACTTCTACGCCGGCGCGGTCGACAAGTACTACGGCGAGACGATCCCGGTCGCGGGCGGCGTCGACCTCACGTTCCGCGAGCCGCTCGGCGTCGTCGGCCTGATCGTCCCCTGGAACTTCCCGCTCAACATCGCCTCGTGGAAGCTCGGTCCGGCGCTCGCGTGCGGGAACACGGTCGTCCTCAAGCCCGCCGAGGTGACCCCGATGTCCGCCCTGCGCCTGGCCGAGCTGGCGCTCGAGGCCGGAATCCCCGAAGGCGTTCTCAACGTCCTCGTCGGCAAGGGCTCCGTCATCGGCCAGAGGCTCGTCGAGCACGAGCACGTCGCGAAGATCGGCTTCACCGGCTCGACTGAAGTCGGCCGCGGGATCATGCGCGGCGCCGCGGGAACGATCAAGCGCGTGACCCTCGAACTTGGCGGCAAGTCGGCCAACGTGATCTTCGCCGACGCCGACCTCGAGCGAGCCGCCGGCGCCGCGCCCTACGCGGTCTTCGACAACGCCGGACAGGACTGCTGCGCGCGCTCACGCATTCTGGTCGAACGCACCGCTTACGACACGTTCGCGGAGCTCTTCGTCGACGCGACTCGAGCGGTTAAAATCGGCGACCCGACCGACGACACGACCGAGATGGGACCGCTGATCTCGGCCGCTCACCGTGAGACGGTCGCAAGCTTTGTCGACGACGGCGCTCCGCTGTTCCGCGGCGGCGTACCGGACGGCAAAGGCTTCTGGTACCCGTGCACGATCGTCGAGGCCACGAACAACGACCGCATCGCACGCGAGGAGGTCTTCGGGCCGGTCGCAGCGCTGATCCCGTTCGACGACGAAGCGGACGCGATTCGCATCGCCAACGATTCACCCTTCGGCCTGTCGGGATCGATCTGGACCCGGGACGGCGCTCGTGCGCTCCGCGTCGCACGCGCGCTCGAGACCGGCGTGCTGAGCGTGAACTCGAACAGCTCGGTGCGCGTGCAGACGCCGTTCGGCGGCTTCAAGCAGTCGGGGTTCGGCCGCGAGCTCGGCCTACACGCGCTCGCCGGCTACTCCGAGGTGAAGAACGTCTTCTACTCCACGGAGGTGTAGATGCCCGGTCGCCTGCAGGGCAAGGTGTGCGTGATCACCGGCGCGGGAGGCGGCATGGGCCGCGACGCCGCGATCCTCTTCACCGAGGAGGGCGCGTCGGTCTGCGCCGCCGACATCGACGGTGCCGCTGCCGAGCAGACGGCCGCGTTGTGCCCCGGCTCGTTCGCGCACGAGGTCGACGTCGCCGACGAGTCGAGCGTACGGGCGATGATGACCGCGACCGCTGAGCGCTTCGGCGGCATCGACGTCCTCTACAACAACGCCGGGATCTCACCGGGTGACGACGCGTCCGTGCTCGAGACCGGCGTCGAGGCGTGGGACCGCGTCCAGGCCGTGAACACCAAGGGCGTCTTCCTCTGCTGCAAGCACGGCATCCCACACCTGCTCGAGCGCGGTGGGGGCTCGGTCATCAACGTCGCGAGCTTCGTCGCGATCGTGGGCGCAGCGACCTCGCAGATCTCCTACACCGCCTCCAAGGGCGCCGTGCTGTCGATGACGCGCGAGCTGGCTGTTCAGTTCGCTCGCGACGGCGTGCGGGTAAACGCCCTCTGCCCCGGTCCAGTCGAGACGCCGCTGCTGCTGGCGATCTTCGGCGACGACCCCGCCGCGCTCGAGCGCCGGCGGAAGCACTGGCCGACCGGGCGCCTGGCCAAGCCGCGCGAGATCGTCAACGGCGCGCTCTTCCTCGCGAGCGACGAGTCGTCGTACGTCACCGGCACCACCTTCCTCGTCGACGGCGGCCTGACTGCCGCCTACGTGACCCCGGAGTAGCAGTGCGGATCTGCCTGATGGTCGAGGGCCAGGAGGGCGTGGACTGGGGCCAGTGGCTCGCTCTCGGCCGGGCCACCGAGGCCGCCGGCCTCGAAGGCCTCTTTCGCTCCGACCACTACCGGTCGATCGTCCGCGGCGAGCCGGCCGGTTCGCTCGACGCGTGGGCGATCCTGGCAGCGTTGGCTGCGAGCACCGAGCGCATCCGGCTCGGGACGATGGTCTCGCCCGTCACGTTCCGTCCCGCGGCGGTACTCGCAAAGAACGTCGTCACCGTCGACCACGTTTCGAACGGCCGCGTCGAGCTCGGGATCGGCGCCGGCTGGTACGAGGCCGAGCACGAGACGTACGGATTTCCGTTCGGTACGACGCGCATGCGCCTCGACGAGCTCGACCGGCAGCTTGCCGAGATCACGCGCCAGCTCACCGACGCCGACGACGTTCGCCCGCTGCCCGTGCAACAGCCGAAACCGCCGATCATCGTCGGCGGCCGAGCCAGGCCCCGCACGGTGAGCGCTGCGATCCGCTTCGCCGACGAGTACAACACCGTCTTCCCGAGCGTCGAGGAGGCTCGCGAACGGTGCCGCATTCTCGCCGACGCTGCGCGGGAGGCGGGCCGGGCGCCGCTTCGCTTCTCGATGATGATCGGCTGCGTCGTCGGACGCGATCGAGCGGACGCTGGCGAGCGCATCGCCGCGTGGCGCGCGCTCACCGGGCAGGAAGGCTCCCCGGGAATCGCGGGCACGATCGACGAGGTCGCCGAGGAGCTCCGCCGCTACGAGGCGGTCGGCGTCGAGCGGGCGATGCTCCAGCATCTGGTGCACGAGGATGTCGAGATGATCGCCGTGCTGGGCGAGCTCGCAGCCCAACTAGGCTGAGCCGCGTGCGGGTCTTCCTCGTTCGCCACGCCAGCGCGGCACCCGGCACACCGGACGACGAGCGGCGGCTGACCGCGGAAGGCCGCGCCGAGGCGTTGGCGCTTGCCGAACGCCTGGCGGCCGAGGGCCTCGACGCCGTCGTCTCCAGCCCTCTTCGCCGCGCGCGCGAGACGGCCGCGGCCGTGGCCGATGCCGCCGGTCTGGAGGTTTCGGTGGATGAAGGGCTGGCGCCGGGTGCGACCCTGGCGACGTTGCGAGGCGCGGTCGCCGGACGCGGCAAGACGGTCGTCGCGGTCGGTCACCAACCGGACTGCGGAAACATCTTCGAGGAGCTGACCGGCGAGCGGCGCCCGTTCGCGACGGCCTCGTCCGCGGAACTCGAGCTATGAGCGCGATCGTCGTCCGCGACCTGCGCAAGGCGTACGGGTCGAACGAGGCCGTGCGCGGCATCGACTTCACGATCGAGGCCGGCGAGGTGTTCGGGCTGCTCGGCCCGAACGGCGCCGGCAAGACGACGACAGTGGAGATCCTCGAGGGCTACCGCAAGCGAGACGGCGGAACGGTGGAGGTGCTCGGGATCGACCCCGAGCGCGCGGGATCGGGCTGGCGCGAGGACGTCGGCTTCGTGCTGCAGTCCTCGTCGCTCTACCCGAACCTGACGGTCGCCGAGAGCCTGCGGCTCTTCGCCGGGTACTACGCGGCGCCGCGGGATCCCGACGAGGTGGTCGACCTGGTCGGGCTCGGCGACAAGCGCGATGCACGGGCGCGAACGCTGTCGGGCGGGCAGAAGCGCCGGCTCGACCTCGGCCTCGCCCTCGTCGGCGACCCGTCCGTGCTGTTCCTCGACGAGCCGACCACGGGGCTCGATCCCGGCGCGCGCCGCGCGGCCTGGGACACGGTGCGAGGCCTGCGCGCGCTCGGCAAGACCGTTCTGCTCACCACGCACTACCTCGACGAGGCGGAGCAACTCGCCGATCGCGTCGCGGTGCTCCGGCGCGGCGAGATCGTCAGCGAAGGCACACCGGCGGAGCTGACCGGCGGCGTCGTCGAGACCGAGATCCGTTATCGCGCCGGCGGCGACGACGTCGTCGAGCGTACGCACGAGCCGACTCGGCGACTCTACGAGCTCGCGGGGGAGGCACTCGCCCGCGGCGAGGAGCTGGAGGCGCTCGAGGTGCGCCGGCCCACGCTCGAGGACGTCTATCTCGAGCTGACCGACGAGTGAAGCTGCTCCTGCATGAGCTCCGCGCGGAACAACGGCTCTTCTGGCGGAATCGCGAAGCCGCGTTCTTCACGTTCCTGCTCCCGGTCATCTTCTTCCTCGTCTTCGGCTCCATCTACGGCAACTCGACGATCACCAAGGAGCACCTGCGAGCTGCGCCGTTCCTGCAAGCGGGGATGATCGGCTACGGCGTCGCGTCGACGGCGTTCGCCGGGCTAGCGATCTCGATGGTCGTCCGACGCGAGAGCGGCGTCCTCAAGCGCGTGCGTGGCACACCGTTGCCGCCGGCGACCTACCTGCTCGCGGTCCTCCTCTCGACGTTCGTCGTCTTCCTGATCGAGGCGACGACGATCGTGATCATCGGACGACTGTTCTTCTCGGTGCCGCTGCCCGATCGCCCGCTCTCGCTCTTCGTCGCCCTGGTCATCGGCTCGCTCTCGTTCGCCGCGCTCGGGCTCGGGCTGACGGGTTTCGTCCGCTCGGCCGAGGGCTCATCCGCGGTGATCAACTTCGTCTACCTGCCGATGGCGTTGATCTCGGGCACCTTCTTCACACCGAAGGAG
Source organism: uncultured Thermoleophilia bacterium (assembly GCA_963742605.1). GTDB lineage: Bacteria > Actinomycetota > Thermoleophilia > Gaiellales > Gaiellaceae > PALSA-600. Next base: position 7,967 of record CAVUNA010000019.1, read on the forward strand.
TACCCGGGATTCCTGCGCGCGATCGCAGACGTGCTCCCGCTGACCTATTTCACGAAGCTCCTTCGCAACGTGATGGTGCGCGACCACCATCTCTGGTCGGAGCTCGGCTCGCTCGCCGTCGTCGTCGCCTGGGGCGTCGTCGGCGCGATCGCCGCGATATACCGGTTCCGCTGGCAGCCGCGCGACGGCGGTTAATCGGAACCGGCGGCGAGCTCGCGCGAGCGCTCCATCGCCGCATTGATCGCGTTGAGGAAGGCCGCACGCACACCCGCCTGCTCGAGCTCGCGAATCGCACGAGTCGTCGTCCCGCCGGGTGAGGTCACCGCCTCGCGGAGCTCGACCGGGTGCATCTTCTCGTCGCGCAGCAGCTTCGCCGTCCCGAGCATCGTCTGAACGACCAGTCGTGTCGAGACCTCGCGCGAGAGCCCGAGCAGAATGCCGGCCTCGATCATCGCCTCCGCGAGCAGCGCGTAGTACGCCGGTCCAGATCCGGAGACGGCGGTGACTGCATCCATCGCATCCTCGGGCAGGACGACGACGTCGCCGACGGCGCGGAGGACCTGGGAGGCCTGCTCGAGGTGCTCGGCGGAAGCCGACCGGCCGCCGCAGAGGCCCGCGATGCCCTCGTGCACCGTCGACGGAGCGTTCGGCATGGCCCGGACGACCGGGATCTCGCCGTGCAACCGCCGCTCGATCGCCGACGTCGGGATCGCCGCAGCGAGTGAGAGCACGGTCTGCGTGCCGTCGAGCGCGGGTGCAATCTCGTCGAGGAGGGCGTTCAGATCCTGCGGCTTGACCGCGATCACGACAACGGCCGCACCGCGCACCGCCTCGGTGTTCGACGTGCCGACCTCGATCCCGTAGCGCTCCAGCAGCTCGTCGATGCGCTCCTCGCGGCGCACCGTTCCGGCGATGTCCGTCCAGCCGGAGCTCGAGAGCCCGGCCAGCAACGCCTCGCCGATCTTGCCGACGCCGAGGATCGCGATCCGCATCGACTGAGCCTATGCGAGCGCGCGCTCGACCGCATCGAGCGTGCGCTCGGCCTGGCGTCGCGCGACCGCGTCGAGCCCGCCACCGACGATCTTGTCGATCGCCCCCGAGAGGTGAATCTCCGCGCGCCAGGTCATCGCCGTCCCTGAGCCGTCGGCGACGAGATCGAATGTCGACGCGACGTCGGCCCCGCCTCCGTGTGCGCGAAGCGATGCGTGCTCCGACGGGCGGCGGTCGACCACCTCGAAACGAACCGTCAGCTTCGGCGCGAGCGGTATCGGAAGTTTCACCCGCGCCTCCCAGTGGTCCTCGTCGACGATGCGGTGATCGCGCACCGCAGGGATCGCCGACACGACCACCTCGGGGTCGATGAGCGCCGCGAACACCCGCTCGGGCGCTGCGGTGAAGTTGCGTTCTCCGGTGACGACGGCCATCGGGGCCGGAGGGTAGCCGGTCTGCTACGGGAAGGTGAGCGGCTGGTTCACGCTCGTCACGGCGTACGACATGCTCATGTGCATGCTCTGGTTCGCGACGTGCATCGTCATGCCGAGCAATGCCGTCTCGACGAGGTGGCTGTCTCGCGGGATGAACAGCTGAACCTTGATGTCACCGAGCGAGGCGCCGACGTTCGCGAGCAACCCTTTCGAGATCCCCGGGAGGTTCGTCAGCAGCGCATCGCCGTCGAGCGTGCCTGTGACCTCGTCCTCGGTTCGTCCGTTGACGTCGAGCGTCGAGACCGAGACGTCCTTCACGTACGGCGTGATCGCGTTGAGGTCGAAGCCCGCCGCTGTCGACGGCTTGGTGCCTGCCGGCACCGTCAGGGTGCGGCTGACGCCGTTGAGCCGCATCTGCAGCGACGCTCCACGCTTCACCATCACGACGTCCTGCGCCGGGACGCCCGGGAGCGCCGTCGTCATCGTCGCGAAGAAGTCGCCTGCCTGCGCACCCTTCAGGATCATCCCGCCCTGCGCGTCGACCTCGACGCTCTTGCCGGCCGCGTCCATGTTCACCTTCATCGTGAAGCCTTCGGAGCTCACCGACTGGGCCGCGACACGCGACTGTGCGAGCAGATCCTCCGCCTTCTGTGCGTCCGCGCCCGTGCACGCGGTCGCGACCAGCGACAGTGGGATCAGCGCAAGCAGGGCGAGGAGGAGCCGCACGGGCTGATGATCGGCGTCCGGGCCGGGAAGTGCGTCCCTCTAGCGGGTGAGCGTGATCTTCGAGAGACCGAGTGGCCGGTCGACGTCGATGCCCCGCAGCTGGGCGAGGCGGAGCGCGACGAGCTGGCCCGGCACGACCGCAAGAAGCGGGCTGAGCCACTCGGGCACACCGGGCTCGAGCGGGAGGCGAACCTCGCCGCAACCAAGCACGCGCTCGTCGTCGGCGATCACGATCAGCCGCGCGCCACGGGCTGCGACCTCGCGGATCGCCTCCTCCATGCTCCAGAGTGCCGGGCCCGAGGGCGCCACCGCGATCACCGGCCAGCCGGGCGCGATCGCGGCGACCGGGCCGTGCATCAGGTCGGCCGCCGAGTACGCCTCGAACAGCAGGCCGGACAGCTCCCTGATCTTGAGCGCGATCTCGAACGAGGTGCCGTAGTTGACGCCCCGTGCGATCACCGTCCCACCGTCGACGGCGCCGAGCCGGTCGATCTGGTCGGCCGCCCCACGCGAGCGTTCGAGCTGCCGTGCGAGCTGGGCAGGGATGCGTTCGAGCTCGGCGAGCGCCTCCTCGTCACCGGTCGACGTCGCGAACAGGAGCGCGATCGCGCCGAGCGAGTTGACGTACGTCTTCGTCGCAGCGACCGACTGCTCGACCCCGGCCTCGAGCGCCAGCACCGCGTCGACCGACGAGCCGAGCGGCGACGACGGAACGTTCGTGAGCGCGACCGTCGGTCGCCCCTGCGCGCGAGCCTCCGCGATCACCGCGTTCACGTCCGGGGACTCGCCCGACTGCGAGATTCCGACGACGAGCGCGCCGTCCAGTCGCGGCGGCTGGCCGTAGAGCGTGTAGAGCGACGGTGTCGCGAACGAGACCGGGACCCGGTGCGCGCGCCCGAGCAGGTACTGCGCATAGCGGGCGACGTTCGACGAGCTGCCGCGTGAGGCGATCAGGATGTACTGCACGTCCTCCCGGGTGAGCAGCGCGGCAATTCTGGTCGCTTCGTCGCGCTGCCGATCGAAGAGGCGCGCGAGCGCCTCGGGCTGTTCGGCGAGCTCGCGTTCGAGGAACGAGCTCATATCCGTACCGGCGGGTGCAGGATGTCGGCTGCTGCGGCGAGCGACGCACGACCGGCTCCGTACGTCGCGACATAACCGCGCGCATGCTCGGGCCGCCAGACCGGCAGCCCGACCTCGATCACGACGGCGCCCGTGCGGTCGGATGCCTCGCGCATCCAGGCGTGGCGGTGCGCATCGCGGACGACGTACGCGTCGGCGGCCGGGACCGGCTCACCCTCGCGCACCACCTGCGCGCCGGGTAGATGGTGCTCGTGCTCGCCCGCTGCGATGTTCGCGCGCGGTCGGAGCTCGACGATCGTGGCGTCCGGGTCGAGCATCGCGTCTCCCGAGACCCGAAGCGCACGCCGAGCCGCGGCGTCCCCGACCGCGCCGTCCACGATCGCAGGCTCGGCATGCGCCCACGCGGCCAAAGCGCGGACGCGGGCCGCCGCCTCGGCGAGGCGCGCCTCCTCGAGCTCACCGTCAGCGACCGCCGAGACGAGCGCAGCCTCGATCCGCGCGACGTCGAACTCGTCGAGATCATGACCGACACAGAGCAGATCGACCCCGGCGCAAAGCGCGCGGACGGCGGCAGCCTCGACGCCGACCGTCGCGCTGACGGCACGCATCTCGAGCGCATCCGCGACGACGACGCCGTCGAAGCCGAGCTCCTCACGCAGCAGGCCGCTCACGACCCGCCGGTTCAGGGTGGCCGGCTCGTCTCCGAGCTCCGGCACGACGACGTGCGCCGTCATGATCGTCTCGACGCCCGCAGCGATCGCCGCGCGGAACGGCTCGAGCGCAGCTGCGAGATCACCGGTCACGACGGGCAGCTCAAGGTGCGAATCGAGCTCGGTCGAACCGTGACCCGGGAAATGCTTCGCACACGCTGCGACCCGCGAGCGCTGCAGGCCGCGGACGAAGGCCGCCACGTGCGGGGCCACCGCGGCTGCGTCGTCGCCGAACGCACGGACGCCGATCACCGGGTTCGCCGGCACGTTCACATCGGCGACCGGGGCGAAGTTCCAGTTGACGCCGGCGCCGGCGAGGTCGGCGCCGATCGCAGCGGCGACCTCCTCGGTGAGCGCCACGTCCCCCACGGCCCCGAGCCCCGCGGCCGAGGGATACGAGCTGCCCTCGCGCCACTCCAGGCGCGTCACGTCTCCCCCCTCCTCGTCGATCGCGAGCAGCACGTCCTGGCGCTCGACACGGAGTGCGTCACTGAGCGCCGCCAGGTCACGGCGGGTCGGCACGTTGTAGGCGAAGAAGAGAACGCTCGCGCCGCCGCGCTCGAGGAAGCGGCGGATCCAGTCAGGAACGTCGACGCCCGGGAAGCTCGGCAGCAGGCAGGTCGCCGCGAGGCGTTCGAGCGCGGCGCTCATCCGCGGACTGCTCCCGCTGTGAGCCCGAATGCGACCCGCTTCTGGACGGCCAGGAAGAAGAGGACGACAGGGATCGCCGTCAGCGTCGAGGCTGCCATCAAAGCGCCCCAGTCGGTGTTCCGGCTCGTGCCGAGAAAGTAGGACAACCAGACCGTGATCGTCTGCTTCGATTGGTCGTTCAGCAGCACCCTGGCGAAGATGTACTCGTTCCAGGTCGTGATGAATGCGAAGACCGACGTAGCGACGAGCCCGGGCCCCATCAGCGGCAGCAGGATCTTCATGAACACGCCCAGGCGGGTCGAGCCGTCGACCATCGCAGCTTCCTCGAGATCCTTCGGGATCCCGAGCAGGAAGCCGCGCAGCGTCCAGACGCAGAACGGCAGCACAAAGGTCATGTACGTGACGATCAGACCGGAGAGCGCGTTCACCTGGTGGTAGCGCGCGAGCACGACGTAGAGGGGAATGATCAATCCGGCCTGCGGCAGCATCTGGATCCCGATCACGAGCACGATGAACACTTCGCGCAGCGTGAAGCGGTACCGGGCGAGCGCGATCGCCGCGAGGAACGCAATCACGATCGAGATCACGACCGTCACGCTCACGACGATCAGGCTGTTCAGGACGTCCCGCCAGAAGTAGGGGCGGTGTATCGCATCGGTGAAGTGCTGCAACGTCGGATGGAGCGGGAACCAGACCGGGTTCAGCGCATTGATCTGCTCGTCGGACTTGAACGCCGTCGAGATCATCCAGAACACCGGGAAGACCATCACGACGAACACGGCGAGCCCGACCGCGTTCCAACCCGCTTGGCGGACGCGGCGGCGATTGTGGCCGCGGCCGCTCATTGCGCGGATCCGATTCGCACCATCTTGCGCACATAGACGACACTCAGCACCGCGACGATCACGAGCATCAGGATCGAGATCGCAGCGCCCCGGCCGAAGTCGGCCTTGAGGTAGCCCTCCTCGAACAGGTAGATGCTCATCAAGTAGTTGCCCGTGGTGATCTTCGACTGAGTAATGAGCAGGTACGGCTGCGTGAACACGCCGAAGTCCCAGATGATCGACAGGCTCGTCAGGATCAGCAGGAGTGGCCGAATCACAGGGAGGGTGATGTCACGGAAGACCGCGAATGGACGGGCGCCGTCGACCTCGGCGGCCTCGACGAGGTCATGCGGTACCTGCGCAAGGCCGGCGAACAGCGTGATGGCCACGAACGGGATTGCACCCCAGACGATCAACACGGTGACGAGGCTGAGCTGCGAGAACGGCGTCGCGTACCAGTCGTGCTGGTAGAAGTTGCCGATGTGGAGTTGTGTCAGCACGTAGTTGACGACCCCGTTCTGGAAGTTCGTCATCCAGTAGAAGACCTGCACGGCGACGACGACCGGCATCGACCACACGAGGACGAGCCCCGAGCTCAAGACGATCTTGACGACGGTGCTGACGCGCACGAGCAGCAGCGCGATCAGCAAGCCCAGCACCATCGTCAGCCCGACGTTCACGGCGGTGAAGATCACCGTGCGCACCAGCGTGTGCCAGAACACCTGGTCGTGCAGGACGGAACGGTAGTTGGCGAGACCGACCGACGTCCCGTGGTGCCGGATCAGCTCGAACAGGCCGTACCGCTCGGTCGAGAGCTTCCCCAGCCAGTAGAGCGGATAGCCGAGGACGAGCGCGATGACGACGATGACCGGGACGAACAGCAGGTAGGGAACGGAAAGCCGCGCCGGCCGTTCCCAGAAATGCCGCCGCCGCCGAGACCGGTGGAACGTGGTCTCGGCGGCGGCGGCGGTAGAGCTCGTGTCCGGCACTCGCGCTACGGCTGATTCAGCACCGATGCGATGTTGGCGCCGGCCGACACGGCCGCCTGCTTGACGGTCAGGTTGCCGGTGAGGATCTGGCCCAACATGTTCTTGAGGATGTTGCCGTTCTCGACGTCGACCCAGTGCTTCGCCGTCGGGACGAACCAGCTGCGGGCAGCTGCGCGCTCGTTGACGCTGTTCCCGAGCAGGTTGGTCGCGTTGGGGATGTTGCCCTTCGCCTGGAGTGCCTTCTCCGAGCTGGTGCTCGTGAAGTCCTTTATCCACTCGGCGGCGAGCGCCTTGTTGGAGCTCGTCACCGGTACGGCGAGGTCGGAGCCGCCGAGGAAGCCCGGCATCGTCTGGCCCTTGACGTGGCCCGGCATCACGAACTGACCCGTCGACGCCGTGTACTTCTTGCCGACGCAGCAGGTGTACCAGCTCGGGCCGACCATCGACGCCGCCAACCCCTGTGCGTAGACGTCGTAGGGGTTCGGCTTGGTCGCGTCGTTCGTCTTCGACACCCGCGAGGTCGCGAGGTAGAAGTTCTTGAACGCCGTGAGGCCGGCGAGTGACTTCGGCGAGCTGAGCAGGCTCTTCCACGTACCGCTGACCTGACTCGCGATCCCGCCGCCGTAATCGAAGACGAACGCCATCCCGACGTACCAGTCCTCACCGGCGATGTAAACCGGAGAGAAGCCCTTCTGCGGGTTCTTCGCGAACAGCTTCTTCGCATCCGCCGCGTACTCGGCGGTCGTGGCCGGCAGCTTGGTGATGCCGGCCTGCTTGAACAGGTCCTTGCGGTAGGTGACGACGCGCGAGCCCGCGTAGTACGGGACACCGTACGTCTTGCCGCCGTACTTGCCCGACCCCGCGAGACCCGGGAGCCAGTTCGAGGAGTTGTCGAACTGCGTCTTGTCGAGCGGAGCAAAGGCGCCCGCCGCCATGTACTTGGTCATCTCGGTGTTGCCCATCTCGATCACGTCCGGCCCGCCGCCGCCCGCGAGGGTGGCGTCGAACTTCTGCAGGTGGTCGGTCCAGCTCTGGTACTGAACGTTCACGGCCGTCCCGGGGTGGGCGGCCTGGAACTGCTGGTTGGCGGCCGCGACCACATCCGGCCAGCCGCTCTGTGCATCGATCTGCAGCCACACGGTGATGCTGTTCGCCGCCGTCTTCTTCGTCGCGGCCGACGTCGTCGCGGCGACCGCGACGGCGAGGACGGCGACCAGACCGAGAGCGACGATGCTGCGTCTCTTCATCTGGAACCCTCCAGAGTCAGGCGGCCCTGTCGCTCTCCTCGCACCCGGTACCTGGGGGTGGGGTTGCGGGGGGTCTCGGCGCCGCGCGGTTGGTATAGACCAGTTGTCACTTCGGCGGATCCTGTCACAAATGAGCCCAATATGTCAATACCAATTCAGAATTGGTACGGTCGCCTGCCCGTCAGGGAAGCGTGACCTGCGCGAGCTCGAGCGGCTGGGCCGGACGGCCGCCGATCCCGAGCTCGGTGACGAGCCTGTAGCGATCCCCACGGTACGTCGAGGTCGTGAACTCGACGACGTCCCCGGCGATCGTCCGCGTGACGCGCTCGAAGAGAAGCGCGGGAGAGTGCAGGGGGACTCCGAGCGCCGCCGACTCCTCGTCGTTCGTCACGGTCGGTTCGACGGTCTGGGTGCCGGCGACGATCTCGACCTGGTAGCGCGACGCGAGCAGGTCGTAGAAGGAGCTCTGTTCGAGGTCTTCGCCGGTGAGCCCGGGGACAAGGGAGGCCCGGACGTTCAGCAACTCGATCGCCATCGGCTCGCCGTCGGCAAGCCGAAGCCGCTTGATCGAGAGCACTTGTTCCGCCGGCGACACGTGGAGCATCCGGCCGAGACGAGCGCCGGCCGGCACGGCACGCAGATCGAGCGTCCTGCTCGCCGGCACGAGCCCGCGCCGCCGCATGTCGTCGCTGAACGAGCTGACATCGATGCCCTTCACGACCTTCGGCTCGGCGACAAACGTCCCGGCACCGCGGCGGCGCACGAGGTAGCCCTCGCGGACGAGCTCGTCGAGCGCGGCCCGCACCGTCAGGCGCGAGACGCCGAGATCGATGCCGAGCTGCCGCTCCGACGGGATCGCATCGCCGACACCGAGCGGCTCGATGAGCTCGAGGACGCGCTCCCTCGTCTCCCGCTGTTTCGTCAACGGGCGGTCTGGAGCTCGGCGGCGGCGGCGGCGGCGAGGCGCTCCCCGCTTTCCGGGTCGAAGAAGAGGCAGCGCGAGGGGTCGAGCGCGAGTGAGAGCCTCTGCCCCGGGCGCGCCTGCGACCGCGGGTCGACCCGCGCGGCGAACAGCGACCGGTCGACGGTCAGGAGGCTGGTGTCCGCGGCTGCTTCGAGGATCTCAGCCGTAATCGGCGGCGCGTCGACGTGGAAGAACACGTGCGCGTCGGAACCGAGATCCTCGACCACCTCGACTCCGACCTCGATCGTCGGTGAGCCCGTGGCGAAGGCGGCGTCCTCGAAGTTCTCGGGCCGGATCCCCAGCACGACCCGGTCGCCCGAGGTCGCCGGGCGAAGACCCGGTGGCAGGGTCAGGTGGAACTGCCCGAAGGTCACGTCGTCACCGTCGATCGTCGCGTCGACGAGGTTCATCGCCGGCGATCCGATGAACGCAGCGACGAAGAGGCTGCGCGGCCGCGTATAGAGCTCGTGCGGGCTGTCGACCTGGAGGATGTGGCCGTTCCGCATCACGGCGACGCGCTGGCCCAGCGTCATCGCCTCGGTCTGGTCGTGCGTCACGTAGACGGTGGTGACGGCCAGCCGCTGATGGAGCTGTGCCAGTGAGGCACGCATGCCGACACGAAGCTTCGCATCGAGGTTGGACAGCGGCTCGTCGAGCAGAAAGGCCTGAGGCTCACGCGCGATCGCGCGGCCCATGGCGACGCGCTGTCGCTGGCCGCCCGACAGCTGGGCAGGGCGCCGCTCGAGCAGATCGGTGAGCCCGAGCAGCTCAGCGACATCCGTTACCCGGCGCCCGATCTCCGGCTTCGGCGTCCGGCGCGCCTTCAGCCCGTAGCCGAGGTTCTGGCGTACGGTCATGTGCGGGTACAGCGCGTAGGTCTGAAACACCATCGCGATGTCCCGGCTGCGTGGCGCGAGGTCGGTGACGTCGCGGTCGCCGATCCAGATCGCTCCGTCGGTGACCTCTTCGAGGCCGGCGATCATGCGCAGGAGCGTCGACTTGCCGCAGCCGGACGGGCCGACGAGAACGAGGAACTCGGCGTCCGCGATCTCGAGCGTCACCCCGTCGACCGCCTTCACGGAGCCGAACGACTTGGTCACCTGTTCGAGCCTGATCCCGGCCATAGTGGCTCGATGGTATAGACCAAAGCAGCTGCAGACAACCCCGAAATACACCAATTTCGGCGAACTGGTATTGACCAAACCACCGGACCACTCCTACACTGTCCAGATGCACGGCAGGCGGAGAGAACCGTGAGGCTCGGAGTCGAGGCCTGCCTCGTCGACGGCGTACTCGTGCCGGGGGACGTCGAGGTCGACGACGGACGTCTGACGGCGACCGGCCTCTCGTCACCGAACGGCCGCGGCATCGCCGTGCCGGGATTCGTCGACCTGCAGGTGAACGGGTTCGGCGGCGTCGACTTCCTCGACGCCGACGCCGAGGGTTACCGGCGCGCCGGCGCGGCGCTGCTCGAGACCGGCGTCACCGCCTATCTGCCGACCCTGATCACGAGCCCCGAGGAGTCGGTGATCGCAGCGATGCGCGAGGTTCCGCGCGAGCGCGAGCGGCCGCGCATCCTCGGCATGCACCTCGAAGGGCCGTTTCTCTCGCCGAGCAGGCTCGGCACCCATATCGCGGAGGCGCGTCGCGACCCCGACGTGGCGCTGCTCGATCGCCTGCTCGACGCGGGGCCCGTGCGGCTGATGACGCTGGCCCCCGAGCTTCCGGGCGCCGGCAAGGTGATCGACCGTCTGCTCGCGCGCGGCGTCGCCGTCTCGCTCGGCCACAGCGACGCGACCGCCGAGCAGGCGAATGCGGCGTTCGACCGCGGCGTGCACAGCGTCACCCACCTCTTCAATGCGATGCGGCCCTTCCGCCACCGCGACCCGGGCATCGTCGGCGCGGCGCTCGCCCGCGACGACGTGATCGTCTGCGTCATCCTCGACGGGATCCATCTGGCGCCCGAGACCGCCTCGGTGATCTGGCGGGCGGCGCGGGAGCGAGTCGCGCTCGTCACCGACGCGATCACGGCGGCAGGGCGCGCAGACGGTTCCTACTCCAGCTTCGGCTCAGTCGACGTCCAGGTGCACGACGGGGCCGTCCGCGGCCCGGACGGCGTGCTTGCCGGAAGCGTCCTGACCATGATCGAGGCGGTGCGGGCGCTGCACGCGCTGGGCGCGTCGTTCGAGGAGGCCGTGCGCGCTGCCACCGAGACACCGGCCTCGGTGATCGGGGCGTCATCGGTCGGCAGGCTGTCGATCGGCTCGGCCGCCGACCTCGTCGTGCTCGACGATCGCCTCGAGATCCTGCGCGTGGTCGTCGCCGGCGAGACCCGCGTCGCGGCGTAGCGCACGTCCCGGTGTCGCTGCCGGGACCTGCGGGTGGAAGAGGCGTTGCGCGATCGCGGTCGGAATGATCGCCGAGAGCACGACGACACCGATGAGGAGTGAGAACTGCGTGCGGTCGATGATCCCGGCAGTCAGCCCGTACAGCGACGTGATCGTCCCGAACGTGAGGCCGGTGGACATCAGCAGCGTCGTGAACATCGCGTGCGGCGCCGTGTAGCGGCGCGCGAGCGGATACACGCCGGCGAACTTGGGAACCATCTTCCCGACGAAGAGGACAACGAGAACGCCGAGATTCGCCCAGAGCGCGCTCGTCGAGACGTTCATCCCGCCCTTGAGGAAGAAGAACGGCGTCAGGAATGCGAAGGCGACGACGCGCAGACGCTCCTGCTCGACGCGGTGCGACGCGTAGAACCCGCTCATGACCAGCCCGAGGATGAACGCCGGCAGCGCAGCCTGCGAGTTCGCGCGGGTCCCGAGCCACATCAGCAGGAAGAGTGAGGCGAAGACGAGCTTGATCTCCGGCTCGATCACCCGGTTTCCGTATCGGCCGAAGAACCAGGGCGAGATCTTCGGCAGCCCGACGATCAGCGCGACCGACGCGAGCACGAACGGCACGATCCAGATCGTCGGCGTGATGAACAGAAGCGTCAGCCCAGTGACCGTCGCGATGTCGGTGACGAAGGTCGCCGACATCAGTCGCTTGCCGACGAGCTCGCGGTTGAGCCCGGTCTCGACGAGCACCGCGTAGACGACCGCGAGGCTGGTCGTCGACAGGGCGAGACCGGCGATCTCCGCCTGGCGGTGGTTCCAGCCGAGGCCGTAGTACGCGAGCAGGCCGACGACGATGAACGGCGCGACGAACGAGACGAGCCCGATCGACAGCGACGCCTTCCACTCGCGCTTGAACTGTGGGACATCTACCTCGGCGCCCGCCTGGAAGGTGAGCACGATCCCGGCGAACGAACCGAGGAAGCTCAGCCAGGACGGGACGGTGAGGTTGAAGGCGTTGCCGACGACGATGCCGGCGAACAGTTCGATCAGCGCGACCGAGATCCCGATCTCGATGCTGACCATCGACGCGACGAGGATCGTGCCTGCGAGAAGTGCCGCTACCGCGATGTCGCTCACCGTGCTCTACCTCCTGGAAGACGAACTTCGAGTTGGTAGAGGCCATCGGCGGCGTGGGCCGCGGTTAGGCGGGGGCCTCACCCCGCGTGGAGTTGTCTCAGCTTAGCCGGGCGGGTGTCAGAAGCGGAGCCGGCCGACCCGAAGACCGCCGATGCGCGCCTCGGGTGCGACGGCGAGCGACGCTGGGACCATCTCGCTCGTGACGAGCCCGGCGTCGTTCGTGAGCTCGTCGATCACCGCGAACCAGCGCTGGATCTGGTCGGGAGTGTCGATGACGGTCGTCACGACCGGCACGTCCCGGTGGATCGCGAACAGGCGATCCCCGTGCGGTGGTCGGTCGCCCGAGAAGCCCCAGATCCCACGAACGGCAGTCGCGCCGCCGGCATCGAGCGCGCGCAACTGCCGGATGAGCTGGGCGTAGAGTGGATGGCCCGCGTGGCGCGCCTGCTCGCTCACGTACACCATCAGCTTCTGCCAGACGCCGAGCCCGGCATCGTCCCGCTCGGGCAGATGACGTGGCTCGGCGAGAAGAACGCCGTCACGCTTGCAGACGCGTAGACGCTCGAGCGTCGCGGTCGAGTCTGCGAGTAGATCGGAGAAGCCTTCGAGTGCCTCGCGCACCGCGTCGCCGCGACCGACACCGATGACCATCATCGGCACATCCGCGTTGCGGGAGAAGAACCGTCCGCGCTGTCGGCGGTGATGGATCATTCCGTCGACCCCGAGGAGCACCGTCGCTCCGGCGAGGCCGCAGCGCCGAAAACGCTCGACCACCGCCAGATACGCGGGATGCCCGTCGACTCGCTCGTTGCGGCCCAGGTAGGCGGTGAGCTTGGTGGCCTCGGCCAGCTCGTCCGGCAGGTTGATCGGGCCAGGCTCGGCGTGCAGGAGCCTGGCTCGCTCGAGGGTGATCAACCCACCAGTGACGAGCTCCGAGACCCGCGGCAACAGCAGCTCGATGCGGGCGCGCTCGTCGACGGCCACCGCGACGAGCGGCAGGTCCTCGGAGAGAGTGAGGAAGCGGTCGGTGCGGAGCCGGTGCTTGATACCGAACCCCTCGACCGCACGCAGCAAGACAGCGACTCGCACCTCGCTCCGCTCGAACAGATCGACGAGCTCGTCCGACAGCAGTCGACCGTCGACACGATCGGACTCGCCGAAGTAGACGGTCAGTTTCAGGCAGTCCGCGTTCACAGAAGGGTTCCGATTGCCCAGCCGGCCGCCGCGGCGACGAGCCCGGCAGCGAGCGACAGCCCGATGTTCAACGTCGCAACGCCGTCGTCGTGATCCTCGGCGAGCCGTTGGGTCTCGAACATCCAGGTGGAGAACGTCGTGAACGAGCCAAGCACCGCTGTCCCTCCGAGCAGCAGCGCGTCACCGGTGACCCCACCGCCGGTCAGCACCCCGAGGCCGAACGAGCCGATCACGTTCACCACCATCGTCCCGAGCGGCAACGAGCCTGCGAAGCGCAGCTGCACGAAGCCGTCGAGGCGAAACCGCAGGATCGCGCCGCATCCGCCGAGCGCTCCGACGCAAATCCAAACGAGCACGGTCATCGCACCCTCGCCCGCCTCGTCAGCGCAGTCGCAGCCTGGACGATTGCCAGCCCGACGATGACGGTCGCGAGCAGATAGGCGCACGCAAGGACAACGTGACCATGGTGCGCGAGAGTGATGACCTCGATCTGAAAGGTCGAGAACGTGGTCAGCGATCCGCAGAGGCCGGTGCCGAGGAGCGGCCTGCGAAACGTCGACGGCGGAAGGCGCTCCTGCAGGCGCGTCGCGAAGTATCCGAGCGCACCCGTGCCCGCGACGTTCGCGACGAAGGTCGCCCATGGCCATCCGTGCCCGTCGAAGACGAACCAGCGGTCGAGGCCAGCGCGTGCGAGTGCCCCGACGACTCCGCCGACGAAGATCGCGAGCTCGACCTGGTAGCGCAGAACGTCAGTTAATTCGTTGGAAGAGGACGCTCGACAGCTCGCGTGGCGCGCCGACGACACGGAAGCGCAGATCCGGATGCTCGTCGATGAGCTCGGCGAACGCGCGCAGCTCGTCCGCTCGATGATGCAACTGGTCGAAGTAGAGGAACGACCCCGGGACCAGGTGGTCGCGGACGGCACCGAGCACCGTCGTGGTTGACGAGTAGAGATCGGCGTCGAGCATGACCACGAGCACGTCGTGCGCCGGCCACTCGTAGGCGGGAACGGTGTCCTCGAACCAGCCTGGGAAGAATGTGATGCGCGGGTCGTCGACGACCGGAACAACCCCCTCCGTGGAGAAGTAGCCGCGGGGATGACCCTCGAGCGTCCAGTCGTGCGGCAAGCCGACGAAGCTGTCGAACCCGTGCAGCTTCGCCGCCGGGCTCGTCAGCAACTGCGACCAGTAGCGAATCGAGACGCCGGCATGGACACCGAACTCCATGTAGAGGACATCGCGATCGCCGACCCTCGGCTGCCACGAGGTCGAACAGCTGGTACCGCGAACGCACCCGCAGCGGGACGTCGAATCCGTTCGCACGCAACCACCAGCCGATGTGGAGGTAGTTGAACGCGCCGTTGAGGTTGTAGATCAGCGGTTGGCTGCAGTACGCACCGAGGCGCGTGAGCGCCAGCTTCGGAGCCTCCTTCCAGCCCTCGGAGAGTGGCATCGATCGCGAGCTCAGTCGTTTCCGACGTGGACCGCGAGCCAGCTGGTCCCCGGCCGAGTCTCGAGCACGGTGTGGGGGCAGCCTGCGGGAAGCAAAAGCCAGCCTCCCGGCTCGAGCTCGAGCTCGAGCCCGTCCACGAGCAGCCTCGCACCGCCTTCGACAACCATCACCCACTCGTCGTGCGCCTGGTCGAACCAGGCCGGCGCGGCCAGTCTCCCGCTGAGAATCTGCTCGACCTTCAGGCCTGGACGCTCCGCGAGCACCGTGAATCGCTCGCCTTCCGCCGGAGCACTCGAGGAGCTTCCGAGCCGGCCCTGAAGAACAGCGACCGCCATCGCCGAGACGCCAGCCCGGCTTCAGCGGCAGACGGACCAGGGCGCTGGTTCTGGATCTTCATGGCTTGTTAGCCGAACCGGCAGCGGGTCGGTGAGCAGGGTACACCGCGTCGGCCGCCCGGATCCAGCGTCTCGGTCGAGGACCGCAGGAACTCCGATCTCCCCCAGCGCACGGATCGCCTCCTCCGGCGTGCGCACGACGGCGAACGACGGCTGAGGGACCTCGTGCCGCGCGAGCTGTTGGCGGATCGCAGCCTTGTCTGTCATTCGGTGCGCGACTACCGTGCCGATCCCCCGGCAGGCCGAGCCGACCGGCCGCGGCAGCCGCAGCAGCACGATCGCTGCAGATCGCGGCGAAACCGTCGACACGATGCCGCCGCCGGCCCTTAACCGGATGGCCAGCGGAGCCTTAACCGAGGACGCAAACACTCAACCGAACAGGCTCCGGCGGGCGACAATGATGCGTCGACGAGGGTGGCTAGACTCGCGGCGCTGAACGGCGACTTCGCTCGCCCCCGTAGCTCAGTGGATAGAGCAGCGGTTTCCTAAACCGGGTGCGCGTTCGATTCTCGCCGGGGGCAT
>CAVUNA010000020.1:0-48045 GCA_963742605.1 uncultured Thermoleophilia bacterium
GACGTCGTCGAGCGTACGCACGAGCCGACTCGGCGACTCTACGCAACTCGCGGGGGAGGCACTCGCCCGCGGCGAGGAGCTGGAGGCGCTCGAGGTGCGCCGGCCCACGCTCGAGGACGTCTATCTCGAGCTGACCGACGAGTGAAGCTGCTCCTGCATGAGCTCCGCGCGGAACAACGGCTCTTCTGGCGGAATCGCGAAGCCGCGTTCTTCACGTTCCTGCTCCCGGTCATCTTCTTCCTCGTCTTCGGCTCCATCTACGGCAACTCGACGATCACCAAGGAGCACCTGCGAGCTGCGCCGTTCCTGCAAGCGGGGATGATCGGCTACGGCGTCGCGTCGACGGCGTTCGCCGGGCTGGCGATCTCGATGGTCGTCCGACGCGAGAGCGGCGTCCTCAAGCGCGTGCGTGGCACACCGTTGCCGCCGGCGACCTACCTGCTCGCGGTCCTCCTCTCGACGTTCGTCGTCTTCCTGATCGAGGCGACGACGATCGTGATCATCGGACGACTGTTCTTCTCGGTGCCGCTGCCCGATCGCCCGCTCTCGCTCTTCGTCGCCCTGGTCATCGGCTCGCTCTCGTTCGCCGCGCTCGGGCTCGGGCTGACGGGTTTCGTCCGCTCGGCCGAGGGCTCATCCGCGGTGATCAACTTCGTCTACCTGCCGATGGCGTTGATCTCGGGCACCTTCTTCACACCGAAGGAGTACCCGGGATTCCTGCGCGCGATCGCAGACGTGCTCCCGCTGACCTATTTCACGAAGCTCCTTCGCAACGTGATGGTGCGCGACCACCATCTCTGGTCGGAGCTCGGCTCGCTCGCCGTCGTCGTCGCCTGGGGCGTCGTCGGCGCGATCGCCGCGATATACCGGTTCCGCTGGCAGCCGCGCGACGGCGGCTAATCGGAACCGGCGGCGAGCTCGCGGTAGCAAGCGCGACGGCGGTTAATCGGAACCGGCGGCGAGCTCGCGCGAGCGCTCCATCGCCGCATTGATCGCGTTGAGGAAGGCCGCACGCACACCCGCCTGCTCGAGCTCGCGAATCGCACGAGTCGTCGTCCCGCCGGGTGAGGTCACCGCCTCGCGGAGCTCGACCGGGTGCATCTTCTCGTCGCGCAGCAGCTTCGCCGTCCCGAGCATCGTCTGAACGACCAGTCGTGTCGAGACCTCGCGCGAGAGCCCGAGCAGAATGCCGGCCTCGATCATCGCCTCCGCGAGCAGCGCGTAGTACGCCGGTCCAGATCCGGAGACGGCGGTGACTGCATCCATCGCATCCTCGGGCAGGACGACGACGTCGCCGACGGCGCGGAAGGACCTGGGAGGCCTGCTCGAGGTGCTCGGCGGAAGCCGACCGGCCGCCGCAGAGGCCCGCGATGCCCTCGTGCACCGTCGACGGAGCGTTCGGCATGGCCCGGACGACCGGGATCTCGCCGTGCAACCGCCGCTCGATCGCCGACGTCGGGATCGCCGCAGCGAGTGAGAGCACGGTCTGCGTGCCGTCGAGCGCGGGTGCAATCTCGTCGAGGAGGGCGTTCAGATCCTGCGGCTTGACCGCGATCACGACAACGGCCGCACCGCGCACCGCCTCGGTGTTCGACGTGCCGACCTCGATCCCGTAGCGCTCCAGCAGCTCGTCGATGCGCTCCTCGCGGCGCACCGTTCCGGCGATGTCCGTCCAGCCGGAGCTCGAGAGCCCGGCCAGCAACGCCTCGCCGATCTTGCCGACGCCGAGGATCGCGATCCGCATCGACTGAGCCTATGCGAGCGCGCGCTCGACCGCATCGAGCGTGCGCTCGGCCTGGCGTCGCGCGACCGCGTCGAGCCCGCCACCGACGATCTTGTCGATCGCCCCCGAGAGGTGAATCTCCGCGCGCCAGGTCATCGCCGTCCCCGAGCCGTCGGCGACGAGATCGAATGTCGACGCGACGTCGGCCCCGCCTCCGTGTGCGCGAAGCGATGCGTGCTCCGACGGGCGGCGGTCGACCACCTCGAAACGAACCGTCAGCTTCGGCGCGAGCGGTATCGGAAGCTTCACCCGCGCCTCCCAGTGGTCCTCGTCGACGATGCGGTGATCGCGCACCGCAGGGATCGCCGACACGACCACCTCGGGGTCGATGAGCGCCGCGAACACCCGCTCGGGCGCTGCGGTGAAGTTGCGTTCTCCGGTGACGACGGCCATCGGGGCCGGAGGGTAGCCGGTCTGCTACGGGAAGGTGAGCGGCTGGTTCACGCTCGTCACGGCGTACGACATGCTCATGTGCATGCTCTGGTTCGCGACGTGCATCGTCATGCCGAGCAATGCCGTCTCGACGAGGTGGCTGTCTCGCGGGATGAACAGCTGAACCTTGATGTCACCGAGCGAGGCGCCGACGTTCGCGAGCAACCCTTTCGAGATCCCCGGGAGGTTCGTCAGCAGCGCATCGCCGTCGAGCGTGCCTGTGACCTCGTCCTCGGTTCGTCCGTTGACGTCGAGCGTCGAGACCGAGACGTCCTTCACGTACGGCGTGATCGCGTTGAGGTCGAAGCCCGCCGCTGTCGACGGCTTGGTGCCTGCCGGCACCGCCAGGGTGCGGCTGACGCCGTTCAGCCGCATCTGCAGCGACGCTCCACGCTTCACCATCACGACGTCCTGCGCCGGGACGCCCGGGAGCGCCGTCGTCATCGTCGCGAAGAAGTCGCCTGCCTGCGCACCCTTCAGGATCATCCCGCCCTGCGCGTCAACCTCGACGCTCTTGCCGGCCGCGTCCATGTTCACCTTCATCGTGAAGCCTTCGGAGCTCACCGACTGGGCCGCGACACGCGACTGTGCGAGCAGATCCTCCGCCTTCTGTGCGTCCGCGCCCGTGCACGCGGTCGCGACCAGCGACAGTGGGATCAGCGCAAGCAGGGCGAGGAGGAGCCGCACGGGCTGATGATCGGCGTCCGGGCCGGGAAGTGCGTCCCTCTAGCGGGTGAGCGTGATCTTCGAGAGACCGAGTGGCCGGTCGACGTCGATGCCCCGCAGCTGGGCGAGGCGGAGCGCGACGAGCTGGCCCGGCACGACCGCAAGAAGCGGGCTGAGCCACTCGGGCACACCGGGCTCGAGCGGGAGGCGAACCTCGCCGCAACCAAGCACGCGCTCGTCGTCGGCGATCACGATCAGCCGCGCGCCACGGGCTGCGACCTCGCGGATCGCCTCCTCCATGCTCCAGAGTGCCGGGCCCGAGGGCGCCACCGCGATCACCGGCCAGCCGGGCGCGATCGCGGCGACCGGGCCGTGCATCAGGTCGGCCGCCGAGTACGCCTCGAACAGCAGGCCGGACAGCTCCCTGATCTTGAGCGCGATCTCGAACGAGGTGCCGTAGTTGACGCCCCGTGCGATCACCGTCCCACCGTCGACGGCGCCGAGCCGGTCGATCTGGTCGGCCGCCCCACGCGAGCGTTCGAGCTGCCGTGCGAGCTGGGCAGGGATGCGTTCGAGCTCGGCGAGCGCCTCCTCGTCACCGGTCGACGTCGCGAACAGGAGCGCGATCGCGCCGAGCGAGTTGACGTACGTCTTCGTCGCAGCGACCGACTGCTCGACCCCGGCCTCGAGCGCCAGCACCGCGTCGACCGACGAGCCGAGCGGCGACGACGGAACGTTCGTGAGCGCGACCGTCGGCCGCCCCTGCGCGCGAGCCTCCGCGATCACCGCGTTCACGTCCGGCGACTCGCCCGACTGCGAGATTCCGACGACGAGCGCGCCGTCCAGTCGCGGCGGCTGGCCGTAGAGCGTGTAGAGCGACGGTGTCGCGAACGAGACCGGGACCCGGTGCGCGCGCCCGAGCAGGTACTGCGCATAGCGGGCGACGTTCGACGAGCTGCCGCGTGAGGCGATCAGGATGTACTGCACGTCCTCCCGGGTGAGCAGCGCGGCAATTCTGGTCGCTTCGTCGCGCTGCCGATCGAAGAGGCGCGCGAGCGCCTCGGGCTGTTCGGCGAGCTCGCGTTCGAGGAACGAGCTCATATCCGTACCGGCGGGTGCAGGATGTCGGATGCTGCGGTGAGCGACGCACGACCGGCTCCGTACGTCGCGACATAACCGCGCGCATGCTCGGGCCGCCAGACCGGCAGCCCGACCTCGATCACGACGGCGCCCGTGCGGTCGGATGCGTCGCGCATCCAGGCGTGGCGGTGCGCATCGCGGACGACGTACGCGTCGGCGGCCGGGACCGGCTCACCCTCGCGCACCACCCGCGCGCCGGGCAGATGGTGCTCATGCTCGCCCGCTGCGATGTTCGCGCGCGGACGAAGCTCGACGATCGTGGCATCTGGGTCGAGCGTCGCGTCTCCCGAGACTTGAAGCGCACGCCGCGCCGCGGCGTCCCCGACCGTGCCGTCAACGGCCCCAGACTCGGCGTGCGCCCATCCAGCCAGAGCGCGCACGCGGGCGGCTGCCTCGGTGAGGCGCGCCTCCTCGAGCTCACCGGAGGAGACCGCCGAGACGAGGGCACCCTCGATCCGCGCCACGTCGAACTCGTCGAGATCGTGGCCGACGCAGAGCAGGTCGACGCCGGCACGAAGCGCGCGCACGGCGGCAGCCTCGACGCCGACCGTCGCGCTGACGGCGCGCATCTCGAGTGCATCCGCGACGACAACGCCGTCGAAGCCGAGCTCCTCACGCAGCAGGCCGCTCACGACCCGCCGGTTGAGGGTTGCCGGGTCGTCCCCCAGCTCCGGCACGACGACGTGGGCCGTCATGATCGTCTTGACGCCCGCCGCGATCGCCGCCCGGAACGGCTCGAGCGCCGCTGCGAGATCGCCGGTCACGACGGGCAGCTCGAGATGCGAATCGAGCTCGGTCGCTCCGTGCCCGGGGAAGTGCTTCGCGCATGCCGCAACCCGCGAGCGCTGCAGGCCGCGGACGAAGGCCGCCACGTGCGGTGCCACTGCGGCGGCATCGTCGCCGAACGCACGGACGCCGATCACCGGGTTCGCGGGGACGTTCACGTCGGCAACCGGCGCGAAGTTCCAGTTGACGCCGACCGCTGCCAGGTCGGCGCCGATCGCAGCGGCGACCTCCTCGGTGAGCGCCACGTCAGCGACCGCCCCGAGCCCTGCGGCGGAGGGATATGAGCTGCCGTCGCGCCACTCCAGGCGCGTCACGTCGCCCCCCTCCTCGTCGATCGCGAGCAGCACGTCCTGGCGCTCGACACGGAGTGCGCCACTGAGCGCCGCCAGGTCGTCGCGTATCGGCACGTTGTAAGCGAAGAAGAGAATGCTCGCGCCGCCGCGGTCGAGAAAGCGGCGGATCCAGTCGGGAACGTCGACGCCCGGGAAGCTCGGCAGTAGGCAGGTCGCCGCGAGGCGTTCGAGCTCGGCGCTCATCCCCGTACGGCTCCCGCTGTCAGCCCGAAGGCAACCCGCTTTTGGACGGCGAGGAAGAAGAGGACAACAGGGATCGCCGTCAACGTCGACGCCGCCATCAGCGCTCCCCAGTCGGTGCTCCGGCTCGTGCCAAGGAAGTACGACAACCAGACCGTGATCGTCTGCTTCGACTGGTCGTTCAGCAGCACCCTGGCGAAGATGTACTCGTTCCAGGTCGTAATGAATGCGAATACCGACGTGGCGACGAGCCCGGGCCCCATCAGCGGCAGCAGGATCTTCATGAAGACGCCGAGGCGTGTGGATCCGTCGACCATCGCCGCCTCCTCGAGATCCTTGGGGATCCCGATCAGAAAGCCGCGCAATGTCCAGACGCAGAACGGCAGCACAAACGTCATGTAGGTCACGATCAGACCGGAGAGCGCGTTCACCTGGTGGTAGCGGGCGAGCACCACGTAGAGCGGGATGATCAGGCCGACCGCCGGCAGCATCTGGATCCCGATCACGAGGACGACGAACACTTCCCGGCCGCTGAAGCGGTAACGCGCAAGCGCGATCGCCGCCGCGAAGGCGATCGTGATCGAGATCGCGACCGTCACCGAAACGACGATCAGGCTGTTCAACACGTCCTGCCAGAAGAACGGCCGGTCGAGGGCGTCGCGAAAGTGCTGCAGCGTGGGATGGAGCGAAAACCAGGTCGGGGTCAGGCTGTCGATTTGGTCCTGGGGCTTGAAGGCCGTCGAGATCATCCAGAAGACGGGAAAGACCATCACGACGAACACCGCCAGGCCGACGGCGTTCCAGCCCGCCTGGCGGGCGCGGCGATTGCGCCGGCGCCCGCTCATTGCGCCGTTCCGATCCGCACCATTCTCCGAACGTAGAAGACGCTGAGCACGGCCACGATCAGGAGCATCAGGATCGAGATCGCGGCGCCGCGGCCAAAGTCGGCCTTGAAGTAGCCCTCCTCGAACAAATAGATGCTCATCAGGTAGTTGCCGGTCGTGATCTTCGACTGTCCGATCAGCAGGTACGGCTGCGTGAACACGCCGAAGTCCCAGATGATCGAGAGGCTCGTGAGGATGAGGACGATCGGCCGGATCACTGGGAACGTGATGTCGCGGAAGACGCCCCACGGCCGTGCGCCGTCGACCTCGGCAGCCTCGACTAGGTCATGCGGCACCTGCGCCAGGCCTGCGAACAGCGTAATCGCAACGAATGGCAGTGCACCCCAGACGATCAGCAGCGTGACGAGGCTCAACTGGGAGAACGTCGTCGCGTACCAGTCGTGCTGGGTGAAGTCGCCGAGGTGGAGCTCGGTCAGGATGTAGTTGACGACACCGTTCTGGAAGTTCGTCATCCAGTAGAAGACCTGCACCGCGACGACGACCGGCATCGACCACACGAGCACGAGCCCCGAGCTCAGGACGATCTTGACGACGGTGCTGACGCGCACGAGCAGCAGCGCGATCAGCAAGCCGAGCACCATCGTCAGCCCGACGTTCACGGCAGTGAAGATCACGGTGCGCACCAGGGTGTGCCAGAACACCTGGTCGTGGAGGACGGAACGGTAGTTGGCGAGACCCACCGACACGCCGTGGTGCTGGATCAGCTCGAACAGGCCGTAACGCTCGGTCGACAGCTTGACCAGCCAGTAGAGCGGATACCCGAGGACGAGCGCGATCACGACGACGACTGGAAGGATCAGCCCGTAGGGAACGGCCGAGCGAGCGCGCCGCTCCCAGAAGTGCCGCCGCCGCCGAGACCGGTGGAACGTGGTCTCGGCGGCGGCGGCGGTAGTGCTCGTTTCGTGCACCGGTGTTACGGCTGGTTCAGCACCGATGCGATGTTGTCGCTGGCCGACTGAGCGGCCTGCTGGACGCTCAGCTTGCCGGTGAGGATCTGCGCGAGCATGTTGCGCAAGATGTTGCCGTTCTCCACGTCGACCCAGTGCTTGGCGCTCGGCACGAACCAACTGCGGGCGGCAGCCCGCTCGTTGACGCTGTTACCGAGCAGGTTGGTCGCGTTCGGGATGTTGCCCTTCGCCTTCAGGCCCTTCTCTCCGCTCGTGCTGGTGAAGTCCTTGATCCAGTCGGCCGCGAGCGCCTTGTTCGAGCTCGTAACAGGCACGGCGAGGTCGGAGCCGCCGAGGAAGCCGGGCATCGTCTGGCCCTTGACGTGGCTCGGCATCACGAACTGGCCGGTCGAGGCCGTGTACTTCTTGCCGACGCAGCAGGTGAACCAGCTCTGGCCGACCATCGACGCGACGAGGCCCTGCGCGTAGACGGTGTACGGAGCCGGATGGTTCTCGTCGTTCGTCTTCGACGCCTTCGACGTTGCGAGGAAGAAGTTCTTCCAGGCCGTCAGGCCGGCGATCGACTTCGGCGAGGCCAGGAGGCCCTTCCACTGACCGCTGACCTGCGTCGCGATCCCGCCACCGTAGTCGAAGACGAAGCTCATTGCTACGTACCAGTCGGTGCCCGCGAGGTAGACGGGCGAGAAGCCCTTCTGCGGGTTCTTCGCCAGCAGCTTCTGGGCGTCGGCCAGGTATTCGGCCGTAGAGGTCGGCAGCTTGGTGATGCCGGCCTGCTTGAACAGATCCTTGCGATAGGTGACGACGCGCGAGCCCGCGTAGTAGGGGACCCCGTACGTCTTGCCGCCGTACTTGCCGGATGCGGCGAGGCCGGGCAGCCAGTTCGACGAGTTGTCGAACTGCGTCTTGTCGAGCTGAGCGAACGCCCCGGCCGCCATGTACTTCGTCATCTCGGTGTTGCCCATCTCGATCACGTCCGGCCCGCCGCCGCCCGCGAGGGTCGCGTCGAACTTCTGCAGGTGGTCGCCCCAGTTCTGGTACTGGACGTTGACGGTGACGCCCGGATGAGCGGCCTGGAACGTCTGGTTGGCGGCCGCCACGAGATCCGGCCAGCCGGTCTGTGCGTCGACCTGCAGCCACACGGTGATGCTGTTCGCCGCCGTCTTCTTCGTCGCGGCCGACGTCGTCGCGGCGACCGCGACGGCGAGGACGGCGACCAGACCGAGAGCGACGATGCTGCGTCTCTTCATCTGGATACCTCCAGAGTCAGGCGGCCCTGTCGCTCTCCTCGCACCCGGTACCTGGGGGTGGGGCTGCGAGGGGTCTCGGCGCCGCGCGGTTGGTATAGACCAGTTGTCACTTCGCCGGATCCTGTCACAAATGCGCCCAATATGTCAATACCAATTCACAATTGGTACGGTCGGCCACCGGTCAGGGAAGCGTGACCTGCGCGAGCTCGAGCGGCTGGGCCGGACGGCCGCCGATCCCGAGCTCGGTGACGAGCCGGTAGCGATCCCCACGGTACGTCGAGGTCGTGAACTCGACGACGTCGCCGGTGATCGTCCGCGTGACGCGCTCGAAGAGCAGCGCGGGAGAGTGCAGGGGGACGCCGAGCGCCGCCGACTCCTCGTCGTTCGTCACGGTCGGCTCGACGGTCTGGGTGCCGGCGACGATCTCGACCTGGTAACGCGACGCGAGCAGGTCGTAGAAGGAGCTCTCTTCGAGGTCGTCTCCGGTGAGCCCCGGGACGAGCGAGGCCCGAACGTTCAGCAGCTCGATCGCCATCGGCTCGCCGTCGGCGAACCGGAGCCGCTTGATCGAGAGCACCGGTTCTGCCGGCGACACATGGAGCATCCGGCCGAGACGAGCGCCGGCGGGCACGGCACGCAGATCGAGCGTCCGGCTCGCCGGCACGAGCCCGCGCCGGCGCATGTCGTCGCTGAACGAGCTGACATCGATCCCCTTCGCGACCTTCGGCTCGGCGACGAACGTCCCGGCGCCGCGCCGCCGCACGAGGTAGCCCTCGCGGACGAGCTCGTCGAGCGCGGCCCGGACGGTCAGGCGCGAGACGCCGAGATCGATGCCGAGCTGCCGCTCCGAGGGGATCGCATCGCCGACACCGAGCGGCTCGATGAGCTCGAGGACGCGCTCCCTCGTCTCCCGCTGTTTCGTCAACGGGCGGTCTGGAGCTCGGCGGTGGCGGCGACGGCGAGGCGCTCCCCGCTCTCCGGGTCGAAGAAGAGGCAGCGCGACGGGTCGAGCGCGAGCGAGAGCCTCCGCCCGGGGCGCGCCTGCGACCGCGGGTCGACCCGCGCCGCGAACAGCGCCCGGTCGACGGTCAGAAGGCTGGTATCCGCGGCCGCTTCGAGGATCTCGGCCGTGATCGGCGGCGCGTCGACGTGGAAGAACACGTGCGCGTCCGAGCCGAGATCCTCGACCACCTCAACCCCGACCTCGATCGTCGGTGAGCCCGGGGCGAAGGCGGCGTCCTCGAAGTTCTCGGGCCGGATCCCCAGCACGACCCGGTCGCCGGAGGTCGCCGGGCGAAGACCCGGTGGCAGGGTCAGGTGGAACTGCCCGAAGGTCACGTCGTCACCGTCGATCGTCGCGTCGACGAGGTTCATCGCCGGCGATCCTATGAACGCCGCGACGAAGAGGCTGCGCGGCCGCGTATAGAGCTCGTGCGGGCTGTCGATCTGGAGGATGTGGCCGTCCCGCATCACAGCGACGCGCTGGCCCAGCGTCATCGCCTCGGTCTGGTCATGCGTCACGTAGACGGTGGTGACGGCCAGCCGCTGATGGAGCTGTGCCAGTGAGGCCCGCATGCCGACCCGAAGCTTCGCATCGAGGTTGGACAGCGGCTCGTCGAGCAGAAAGGCCCGAGGCTCACGCGCGATCGCTCGTCCCATGGCGACGCGCTGTCGCTGGCCGCCCGACAGCTGGGCGGGGCGCCGGTCGAGCAGATCGGTGAGCCCGAGCAGCTCTGCGACATCCGTCACCCGGCGCGCGATCTCGGGCTTCGGCGTGCGGCGCGCCTTCAGCCCGTAGCCGAGGTTCTGGCGTACGGTCATGTGCGGGTACAGCGCGTACGTCTGGAAGACCATCGCGACGTCCCGGCTGCGTGGCGCGAGGTCGGTGACGTCGCGGTCGCCGATCCAGATCGCTCCGTCGGTGACCTCTTCGAGGCCGGCGATCATGCGCAGGAGCGTCGACTTGCCGCAGCCGGACGGGCCGACGAGAACGAGGAACTCGGCGTCCGCGATCTCGAGCGTCACCCCGTCGACCGCCTTCACGGAGCCGAATGACTTGGTCACCTGTTCGAGCCTGATCCCGGCCATAGTGGCTCGATGGTATAGACCAAAGCAGCTGCAGACAACCCCGAAATACACCAATTTCGGCGAACTGGTATTGACCAAACCACCGGACCACTCCTACACTGTCCAGATGCACGGCAGGCGGAGAGAACCGTGAGGCTCGGAGTCGAGGCCTGCCTCGTCGACGGCGCACTCGTGCCGGGGGACGTCGAGGTCGACGACGGACGTCTGACGGCGACCGGCGTCTCGTCACCGAACGGCCGCGGCATCGCCGTACCGGGATTCGTCGACCTGCAGGTGAATGGCTTCGGCGGCGTCGACTTCCTCGATGCCGACGCCGAGGGTTACCGGCGCGCCGGCGCGGCGCTGCTCGAGACCGGCGTCACCGCCTATCTGCCGACCCTGATCACGAGCCCCGAGGAGTCGGTGATCGCAGCGATGCGCGAGGTTCCGCGCGAGCGCGAGCGGCCGCGCATCCTCGGCATGCACCTCGAAGGGCCGTTTCTCTCGCCGAGCAGGCTCGGCACCCATATCGCGGAGGCGCGTCGCGACCCCGACGTGGCGCTCCTCGATCGCCTGCTCGACGCGGGGCCCGTGCGGCTGATGACGCTGGCCCCCGAGCTTCCGGGCGCCGGCAAGGTGATCGACCGTCTGCTCGCGCGCGGCGTCGCCGTCTCGCTCGGCCACAGCGACGCGACCGCCGAGCAGGCGAATGCCGCGTTCGACCGCGGCGTGCACAGCGTCACCCACCTCTTCAACGCAATGCGGCCCTTCCGCCACCGTGACCCGGGCATCGTCGGCGCAGCGCTCGCCCGCGATGACGTGATCGTCTGCGTCATCCTCGACGGGATCCATCTGGCGCCCGAGACCGCCTCGGTGATCTGGCGGGCGGCGCGGGAGCGAGTCGCGCTCGTCACCGATGCGATCACCGCGGCAGGGCGCGCAGACGGTTCCTACTCCAGCTTCGGCTCAGTCGACGTCCAGGTGCACGACGGGGCCGTCCGCGGCCCGGACGGCGTGCTCGCCGGAAGCGTCCTGACCATGATCGAGGCGGTGCGGGCGTTGCACGCGCTGGGCGCGTCGTTCGAGGAGGCCGTGCGCGCTGCCACCGAGACACCGGCCTCGGTGATCGGGGCCTCATCGGTCGGCCGGCTCTCGATCGGCTCTGCGGCCGACCTCGTCGTGCTCGACGATCGCCTCGAGATCCTGCGCGTGGTCGTCGCCGGCGAGACCCGCGTCGCGGCGTAGCGCACGTCCCGGTGTCGCTGCCGGGACCTGCGGGTGGAAGACGCGTTGCGCGATCGCGGTCGGAATGATCGCCGAGAGTACGACGACACCGATGAGGAGTGAGAACTGCGTGCGGTCGATGATCCCGGCAGTCAGCCCATACAGCGACGTGATCGTCCCGAACGTGAGGCCGGTGGACATCAGCAGCGTCGTGAACATCGCGTGTGGGGCGGTGTAGCGCCGAGCGAGCGGGTACACACCGGCGAACTTGGGAACCATCTTCCCGACGAAGAGCACAAGGAGAACGCCAAGATTCGCCCAGAGCGCGCTCGTCGAGACATTCATGCCGCCCTTGAGGAAGAAGAACGGCGTCAGGAATGCGAAGGCAACGACGCGCAGACGCTCCTGCTCGACGCGATGCGACGCGTAGAACCCGCTCATGACCAGCCCAAGGATGAACGCCGGCAGCGCAGCCTGCGAGTTCGCGCGGGTCCCGAGCCACATCAGCAGGAAGAGTGCCGCGAAGACGAGCTTGATCTCAGGCTCGATCACCCGGTTCCCGTATCTGCCGAAGAACCAGGGCGAGATCTTCGGCAGCCCAACGATGAGCGTGACGGACGCGAGCACGAAAGGCACGATCCAGATCGTTGGCGTGATGAACAGAAGCGTCAGCCCAGTGACCGTCGCGATGTCGGTGACGAAGGTCGCCGACATCAGTCGCTTGCCGACGAGCTCGCGGTTGAGCCCGGTCTCCACGAGCACCGCGTAGACGACCGCGAGGCTCGTGGTCGACAGGGCGAGACCGGCGATCTCGGCCTGGCGGCGATCCCATCCGAGCCCGTAGTAGGCGATCAGGCCGACGACGAGGAACGGCGCGACGAACGAGACGAGCCCGATCGACAGCGACGCCTTCCACTCGCGCTTGAACTGTGGGACATCTACCTCGGCGCCCGCCTGGAAGGTGAGCACGATCCCGGCGAACGAACCGAGGAAGCTGAGCCAGGACGGGACCGTGAGGTTGAAGGCGTTGCCGACGACGATGCCGGCGAACAGTTCGATCAGCGCGACCGAGATCCCGATCTCGATGCTGACCATCGACGCGACGAGAACCGTGCCTGCAAGAAGTGCCGCTATCGCAACGTCGCTCACCGTGCTCTACCTCCTGGAAGACGAACTTCGAGTTGGTAGAGGCCATCGGCGGCGCGGGCCGCGGTTAGGCGGGGGCCTCACCCCGCGTGTAGTTGTCTCAGCTTAGCCGGGCGGGTGTCAGAAGCGGAGCCGACCGACCCGAAGACCGCCGATGCGCGCCTCCGGTGCGACGGCGAGCGACGCTGGGACCATCTCGCTCGTGACGAGCCCTGCGTCGTTCGTGAGCTCGTCGATCACCGCGAACCAGCGCTGGATCTGGTCGGGAGTGTCGATGACGGTCGTCACGACCGGCACGTCCCGGTGGATCGCGAACAGGCGATCCCCGTGCGGTGGTCGGTCGCCCGAGAAG
This sequence comes from uncultured Thermoleophilia bacterium, assembly GCA_963742605.1. Lineage (GTDB taxonomy): Bacteria > Actinomycetota > Thermoleophilia > Gaiellales > Gaiellaceae > PALSA-600. The sequence goes on from CAVUNA010000020.1 coordinate 13,190, forward strand.
CCCCAGATCCCACGAACGGCAGTCGCGCCGCCGGCATCGAGCGCGCGCAACTGCCGGATGAGCTGGGCGTAGAGTGGATGGCCCGCGTGGCGCGCCTGCTCGCTCACGTACACCATCAGCTTCTGCCAGACGCCGAGCCCGGCATCGTCCCGCTCGGGCAGATGACGTGGCTCGGCGAGAAGAACGCCGTCACGCTTGCAGACGCGTAGACGCTCGAGCGTCGCGGTCGAGTCTGCGAGTAGATCGGAGAAGCCTTCGAGTGCCTCGCGCACCGCGTCGCCGCGACCGACACCGATGACCATCATCGGCACATCCGCGTTGCGGGAGAAGAACCGTCCGCGCTGTCGGCGGTGATGGATCATTCCGTCGACCCCGAGGAGCACCGTCGCTCCGGCGAGGCCGCAGCGCCGAAAACGCTCGACCACCGCCAGATACGCGGGATGCCCGTCGACTCGCTCGTTGCGGCCCAGGTAGGCGGTGAGCTTGGTGGCCTCGGCCAGCTCGTCCGGCAGGTTGATCGGGCCAGGCTCGGCGTGCAGGAGCCTGGCTCGCTCGAGGGTGATCAACCCACCAGTGACGAGCTCCGAGACCCGCGGCAACAGCAGCTCGATGCGGGCGCGCTCGTCGACGGCCACCGCGACGAGCGGCAGGTCCTCGGAGAGAGTGAGGAAGCGGTCGGTGCGGAGCCGGTGCTTGATACCGAACCCCTCGACCGCACGCAGCAAGACAGCGACTCGCACCTCGCTCCGCTCGAACAGATCGACGAGCTCGTCCGACAGCAGTCGACCGTCGACACGATCGGACTCGCCGAAGTAGACGGTCAGTTTCAGGCAGTCCGCGTTCACAGAAGGGTTCCGATTGCCCAGCCGGCCGCCGCGGCGACGAGCCCGGCAGCGAGCGACAGCCCGATGTTCAACGTCGCAACGCCGTCGTCGTGATCCTCGGCGAGCCGTTGGGTCTCGAACATCCAGGTGGAGAACGTCGTGAACGAGCCAAGCACCGCTGTCCCTCCGAGCAGCAGCGCGTCACCGGTGACCCCACCGCCGGTCAGCACCCCGAGGCCGAACGAGCCGATCACGTTCACCACCATCGTCCCGAGCGGCAACGAGCCTGCGAAGCGCAGCTGCACGAAGCCGTCGAGGCGAAACCGGAGGATCGCGCCGCATCCGCCGAGCGCTCCGACGCAAATCCAAACGAGCACGGTCATCGCACCCTCGCCCGCCTCGTCAGCGCAGTCGCAGCCTGGACGATTGCCAGCCCGACGATGACGGTCGCGAGCAGATAGGCGCACGCAAGGACAACGTGACCATGGTGCGCGAGAGTGATGACCTCGATCTGAAAGGTCGAGAACGTGGTCAGCGATCCGCAGAGGCCGGTGCCGAGGAGCGGCCTGCGAAACGTCGACGGCGGAAGGCGCTCCTGCAGGCGCGTCGCGAAGTATCCGAGCGCACCCGTGCCCGCGACGTTCGCGACGAAGGTCGCCCATGGCCATCCGTGCCCGTCGAAGACGAACCAGCGGTCGAGGCCAGCGCGTGCGAGTGCTCCGACGACTCCGCCGACGAAGATCGCGAGCTCGACCTGGTAGCGCAGAACGTCAGTTAATTCGTTGGAAGAGGACGGTCGACAGCTCGCGTGTCGCGCCGACGACACGGAAGCACAGATCCGGATGCTCGTCGATCAGCTCGGCGAACGCGCGCAGCTCGTCGGCTCGATGATGCAACTGGTCGAAGTAGAGGAACGATCCGGGCACCAGGTGGTCGCGGACAGCAGCGAGCACGGTCGCGGTTGAGGAGTAGAGATCGGCGTCGAGCATGACCACGAGCACGTCGTGCTCCGGCCACTCGTAGGCGGGCACGGTGTCCTCGAACCAGCCTGGGAAGAATGTGATGCGCGGGTCGTCGACGACCGGAACAACCCCCTCCGTGGAGAAGTAGCCGCGGGGATGACCCTCGAGCGTCCAGTCGTGCGGCAAGCCGACGAAGCTGTCGAACCCGTGCAGCTTCGCCGCCGGGCTCGTCAGCAACTGCGACCAGTAGCGAATCGAGACGCCGGCATGGACACCGAACTCCATGTAGAGGACATCGCGATCGCCGACCACCTCGGCTGCCACGAGGTCGAACAGCTGGTACCGCGAACGCACCCGCAGCGGGACGTCGAATCCGTTCGCACGCAACCACCAGCCGATGTGGAGGTAGTTGAACGCGCCGTTGAGGTTGTAGATCAGCGGTTGGCTGCAGTACGCACCGAGGCGCGTGAGCGCCAGCTTCGGAGCCTCCTTCCAGCCCTCGGAGAGTGGCATCGATCGCGAGCTCAGTCGTTTCCGACGTGGACCGCGAGCCAGCTGGTCCCCGGCCGAGTCTCGAGCACGGTGTGGGGGCAGCCTGCGGGAAGCAGGAGCCAGCCTCCCGGCTCGAGCTCGAGCTCGAGCCCGTCCACGAGCAGCCTCGCACCGCCTTCGACAACCATCACCCACTCGTCGTGCGCCTGGTCGAACGAGGCCGGCGCGGCCAGTCTCCCGCTGAGAATCTGCTCGACCTTCAGGCCTGGACGCTCCGCGAGCACCGTGAACCGCTCGCCTTCCGGCGGAGCACTCGAGGGATCTTCGAGCCGGCCCTGAAGAAAGCCACTCGTCATCGCCCAGACGCTAGCTGGTCGACACGGGTGACACCTTGTAACGAGGGCGCTCGTTCTGGATACTCGACGGCTTGTCAGCCAACGGGAGGTGGGTCGGTGAGCACGGGACACCGCGTTGGCCGCCCGAATCCACCGGCTTCAGGACCGCAGGAACTCCGATCTCCCCCAGCGCACGGATCGCCTCCTCCGGCGTGCGCACGACGGCGAACGACGGCTGAGGGACCTCGTGCCGCGCGAGCTGTTGGCGCATCGCAGCCTTGTCTGTCATTCGGTGCGCGACTACCGTGCCGATCCCCGGCAGGCCGAGCCGATCGGCCGCGACAGCCGCAGCAGCACGATCGCTGCAGATCGCGGCGAAACCGTCGACACGATGCCGCCGCCGGCCCTTAACCGGATGGCCAGCGGAGCCTTAACCGAGGACGCAAACACTCAACCGAACAGGCTCCGGCGGGCGACAATGATGCGTCGACGAGGGTGGCTAGACTCGCGGCGCCGAACGGCGACTTCGCTCGCCCCCGTAGCTCAGTGGATAGAGCAGCGGTTTCCTAAACCGCGTGCGCAAGTTCGATTCTTGCCGGGGGCATCCATAAAACGGCCTGCAAGGAGGGGTCTTCGCCGCTCTGTCGATCCGCACTGCACGCCACCCGATCGTTGCGAGATCGGGGGCGGGAGACTGCGACGTGGCTCTAGTCCAAGGCTGACAGCCTGCAAGCGGTTACTCGCACCGCTGCTCCAGACAGAACTGGCTAGCGCGGAGCGTCGAGCCGGGAAGCGACGCCGAAGACAACCCCGTGATTTGTGAGGCACGGTCTCCCGACTCGAACGGGCGATAACACCCGAACCCCGGCGCTGGGACGCCTCCTTGGTCGAACGAAAGCTCTTGACCGATGGTAGGTGGCGCCACCGATGGGCGCCCAGAGACTGGCCGTGAGCATCTACACGCCGCCCCACGTCGACCGCCACATCGCCGTGTACGTCGTCGGCGTCCATGTCGGCCGGGCGCGGCTCGTACGGCGCGGCTGGCAGATCAGACCGCACACACCGCTCTCACCACCATGAACTACACCGGGACCGTTGCCGGCATCGCTCGGGCACCGACTGCCTCCACCGCCCGAAATTGTTGGCTGAGCTCTTGCTCTACGAATTGCCGATCAGACCTGGCGTATCAAGCGCGGGCTGTCGAGGAGAGCCGTGGATCTGTCTGCCGCGTATGCCGCTACTGCATCAACCGGAACCAGTCGCGCACGCTGAGCCTCAAGCGCACGACCTCATCCTCCGCGAGCGGTGCACAGTGTGCGATTGGGCCGCGCAGCGTGTTCAGGTTCCCCATGACGCGCTCGACGGCGCCGATGCTCTGAAACGTTGGCTCGAAGACGTCCCAGTTCGTCTTGATGATCTCACTCAGCTCGCCGAACGTCGTGAAGTCGATCGGCTCCGATGAGCGGGGCGTGATGCCCGCGTCACGCTCCCTCTTTTGCGACTTCTCCGCGTTCTGTCTCACTGCTTGCGGGACGTGGTTCTGCCACCAGTCCGATCCGTCGTCGACATCCGCGAGTGAGTCGCGGATGAACCTGCGGATCGTCGTCTCGAGGGAGTAGAAAACCTCGTAGTGCGGTGCCATCGCTGCTGCCTCCGCACGGATCTCCGTCTCGATCTGGGGGTAGTAGGACTGATCGACCTCGACCGTCCTCTTGTGGTCGCGTTGCAAATCGATCCCCTGCTCGCGCTCGACGCGATCGAGGTCATGCTCGATCAGCTGGCTCGTGATTGCGAACAGCTTCAAGCCGTCGTTGAGCGACGTCATGACAGAAGGTTCGCGCGCAGGCTCTTGAAGATCGCATCGAACACTGCAATGTCACTCGTTGCCGGGAGATTCAAATTAATCGTGTAGCCGAGTTTGATGCTGCCGAGCGCTCCGCTCCCGCTGTTCGGCGCGTCGCCGCCCGTCGCGACAAGGGTCGTGGTGTCGTCATTCGGTTGCTCCTCAGCAGCCTCAGCGGCCGGTACGGCATCGAAGTTCGCGAACGCGCGGAGCGCCTTAAACGATCCGACGATCCCGCCGACCGTGGACGAAGCCGGTTCGGCGCCGGTGACCTGCACGATGATCCCCTTGAGATCCGCGTCGTTGACGTCATGCACGTACTCGTTGACCTCGTAAAGCGGGGCGTATCCGATGCGAAGCGCTTCCGCTGCCGCGGCTCCCGACTGCGCCTCCGTGCCGCGGAAACGGCGGTAAAGCTCGGTCGGCGCGCCGTTACCTTCGAGGAACCCCGTCCGCTTGAGGAACGGAATGACGGGCCGCGCGCTGCCGCCCTTGAGGTTGAGCTTCGTCGAAAGGAAGTCCTGCGTGAACCTCGGCGGGGTCGAGGCGGTCTTAATCCGCTCTAGCGCCTTCGTCAGGTTCCCGTATGCGGTGACGGAGGGGATGCTTGTGTCGGCCATGTGCCGTTCCTTCTTGTGGTGTGGTAGACGCGCCGCGCGTCGAGGGTCGCTCCGCCCACCACTACCGCGGCGCCGCCGCCGAAAGTACTCGGACGATCGGACAGCAACGGCTCAAAGACCCCGTCCGCGGACGTCCGATGAGTGGCCGAGACGGGAGCTGAGGGCGGACTCTGTCCTGGCGTCCCTCGGGGCGGCGCATCCCGTCACTTGTTGATCCCAACGCGAGGTTCGAACCCGGCTTGCGCTGATCGGACAGATCGCTCGCGATACAAGCCTCGCTCCTTGACCGCATGGCTCAAATGTGCGCCTTCTGAGAGCGTATCCTGACCACATTGAGAGCTGCTTCTTCCGTAATAGGCGCGATCGCCGGTTTCTACTGCCTTGCCATCGGGATTGCCAGCGGAGTCCGCCCTTGGCCTCGAATGCGTCCTTCGAGGTCAGGGCGGCCACCGGTCGTAACGATGCGGTGGGGACGGCGTTCGAGGTGGGTCGATCGCCACGACGTGGCTCTTGGGAGCGTGGGACTCGTCCTTCTCGTCGCTTGGGGCCTTACCCGTATCGCTTGACCTGATCGGGCTACACCCGGATGCGGACCTAGCCGGCGAACCTTTCGCGCGCAGACGCCGTAGCCGGGCTACGCCGGGCCGTCAACCGCGACGTTGCCGTAGTCCATGGACTCACGGCTTCTAGCGGGCCGCTGCTGCGTAGGTCTTACGCCCGATCTGCTCTTCTCTCGGGAAGCCCATCGGACCGTAAACGCGAAGACTGAGCACGAACCCAGGCCCGAGAGCGATGATTTGTTGCATTCCCGTCGTAGAAACCGTCTCTATCGCGCTTGAGCCAAGCCCGTTCAATGAATGAAGCCGACCCCGGTATGTCTTGCGCACCCGCGCGATGTCAGCCGGGCGAGCGCTCACCGTCAAGGCAAGCTCGTCGTGTCGCATCGCCGGAGGTAACGGGTACCGCGGAAGCGGTATGAATACGCAGGTGATGCTGTCCCCATGCTGCTTCGAGTTCGTCGGCGAAGGTGCGTATTTGCGGCCGGTGACTGACTTAAGGGTTCCAGCCGTGATCAGCTGAACGCATCTGTAGTTCCGCGCTGACGTCTGCGCAACCGCGGCGGGTGTCCCGATGAACACAGCGATGACGACAGCGACCAAGGAAAGCGAAGTAACGAACGCACCGCCTACTCGAAGTCCGTCGGGTACGACGTGTCTGGGTCGGTTATGTGGCGTAACACGATCCCTCGTGAGGCAGGGCCCAAGACGGATGTCTGAGCGCGGCATCTGTTCGATGGGCTCATTCACCGAGACAAGTTGCGCGTGGGCAGACCGTAACCCTGCCGACCAGAATTAGTCAGCTCAACCTGAGGGATCACTTCGGTTCTCCCCGGCTCGTCCCAGTATCCGCTTTCCGTATCGCTGCCCACTCGACGTGTTGTCCCTTCGTTTCGTTTGAGCTTCTGTCCGTTCCAGTTCCTTTAGCTTGTCTCGGGGACGTATGGCGCTGCCGTTTTAAGGGCCGGCACATGTGAACCGATCGTGGGAGATGTTCCGGCTCTGATGGACCTCGCGCTCGTAGACGTCCTCAAGCGCGTGGCATGTCCCTTCTTCGAGTCCGAGCACCGCTCCCGGCGCGAGGACAAGCACGCACCCCACAACCCAGCCTGTCGGGCCTTCCGCGGCGAATGAGACAGCACCAAGACCACACCCTACAGCCGCCCCGGTGGCTGTACCGAGACCGATATCCAGTCCAACCCGACCGGCATCGTGCGCAAAGCGCTTGCAGAACGCGCAGTCTGGATGAGCTGCCCAACCGACTGTGACGTTCTGTGCGCCGCTCGCGTTGAAGCAACCCGGGGACCAGCATCCGGAATTGGCAGCAGATGGAACCGTCGATGTGGTGGACACGCTGATCAAGCCTCCACTGCTCCAACCTTCGTTGATCGGGATCTCGCCGCTGAGGTCGTAATGGTTCAGCGGGTCCTGACCTACGTAGTCGTAGTTGTTGAGTGATCCGCCGTCGATTGGGTCTATGGCGAGGAAGCGGCCGAGGTTGGGGTCGTAGGGGCGTGCGCCCATGAGGATGAGGTCGGGGATCGGGTCGAGTTTCTTGTTCCAGGCTGCTGTGTAGCGCTCGAGGGTGTTGGAGGCGGTAGGTGTTGTGGCGAGGTTGCCGTAGGGGTCGTAGTGGTAGCTGTTGGTACGGGTTCCGGTGCTGTCGGCGTCTGCGGCGAGGTCGCCGTGGCCGTTGTAGTAGAGGTAGCTGGGGTTGGTTCCGGTGGTGGGGGCTTGGTTGTAGTGGGCAAGGTCGCTGCCGGCTCCGGCGGTGTCGTAGTTGGTGATCGTGCCGGCGGTGTTGGTTTCGATCAGGCCGGCAAGTAGGTAGTGGGTGGTGCTGCCGTTGTCGGTGCGGCCGATGAGGGTGCCGGCGGCGTTGTAGCTGTAGCCGATTGCCTGGGCGCTGTCCCCAGCGGTCGCGGTGAGGTTGATGGTGCCACTGACCTGTGTACCGCTTGCGGGCGCGGTGATCGCAGATTTTGGGAGGGTGGGGTCGGCGGTGACCGCGGCCGTTACTTGAGTTGACGGAGTCGAGAGGTTTCCGGCGGTGTCTTGGGCGATGAGTTTGTAGTAGTAGGTGTTGCTGGGGAGTCCGTTGGTGGTGCCGTCGCCGTTGTCGGTGTAGCTGAGTTGGGTGGTCTGTCCGACTTCGTTACCCGCCCCGGGGGTGAATCCGGAGCTCGTTGAGCGGTAGACGTGGTAGTAGGCGATCCCTGAGGCGTCGGTTGATGCGGTCCAGGTGAGGTTGACGGTTCCGGGGGTGGTGGTTCCGGCGGGGCTGCCGGGTGTGGTTGGTGGTGTTGTGTCTCCGGCTGGGGGTTTGTAGCTGGCGAGGGTGGCTGACCAGTATTGGGCTTGTCGGCTGTTGAGGGTGCCGGCGGCGGTGAAGGTGCCGGTCGCGGTGGCGATGTTGTAGGTGAGGTGCAGCCGCATGGCGGAGCCGGCGGTGCCGGCATCGCCGGCGCTTGTGTAGGGGCTGGTTGGGGTGAAGGTGGCGCCGACGCCGAAGGGCATGGTGGCGTCGGAGAAGGCGCCGATCACGAGTTCGGGGGCGGCTTGGCTTGTGCCGGAGGGTCCTGCGGATGGGGCTAGTCCGGTGCCGGTGCCGGAGGCGGTTGCGTCGACCCAGGGACTGACGGTGCCGAGGCCGCTGAAGTCGGCGGCGACGATGCCGCGGGTGGCGCTGGATGTGGCGGCGAAGGTGGCGGTGATCGTGTCGCCGGACTGCAGGGCGGTTGTGAGTCGTGTGCTGGCGACCGCGACCGCGGCGCTGTTGTTGCTGACGGTGGTGCGGTCGACGGTGTAGCTGTTGCCGCGGCTGTCGCTGACAGTTGAGAGCGTACTTCCGGCCTGGCCGGCTGCGACAACGACCGTGTCGCCTGTTGGGGCGGCGTTGGTGATTGTCAGTGTGATGTGGTTGGCGGAGCTGCTTGTCGAGGCTGCTGCCGAGCGTGTGGCGGAGCGCGATCCCGCTGCTGCCGCTGCCGTTTTGCACCTTGACGACACGGGATGGTGCTGCTGCGGTCTTGCCGGCCTGGTTTGTCGCGAGCGCCTGAACGGTGTGCCAGCCGTCGGTGAGCGTGGTGGTGTTGAGCTGGCTGCCGAAGGGCGCCGGGATCGGGTTTCCGGTGTTTGCGCCGTCGATTGGTATTGGACGTTGAGGTTGGCGGGGGTGAGGCTTCCGCCGGTGATGCGGCCGCGTCCGTCCCAGTTGAGGCTGTCGCTGCCGCGGCCGTTGAGCTGGCCGTCGGCGGTGTAGCTGTTGTTGGTTTGGACACCGTTTTTGGTGACGCTCGCCAGCTCGTCGAGGGCGCTCGTGGCGTAGGTGTAGCTGGCGTCTGGTGTGCCTTGGCCGCAGGTGGCGGTCGCGTTGTTGTAGAGGGCGGTGCGGTTTGAGTCGAGGTCGTAGCAGTACAGCCGCTGGAGGTAGCCGCTGGCGGTGACGAGGCGGCCGAGGTTGTCGTAGCTGTAGTTGGTGGTTTCGGGCGTGCCGATCCCTTGGCCGCTGCGGGTTTCGCTGGCGATCTGGCCGTCAGGCTGGTAGCCGTAGGCGAAGTCGGCGAGCGCGTTCGCGTCGGCCGGTGGCGACGAAGGCAGGGTGCTGAAGGTGCCGTGTCGGTTGTAGGTGTCTTGCAGCCAGCCGGTGTTGAGGTAGTCGTTCCAGCTGAACGTGCTGTTCGGATAGGTGGTGGCTTTCGAGTCGGCCATTCGCGTCGTAGAAGAACGACCAGGCGTGCCCCGCGGGATCGGTCAGCGTGCTGAGTTCGTCAGCCGCGTCGTAGCCGTAGTTGCTGCTGTACACCGGCCCGGTGGAAAGGGCGGTGGTGGCGATGCGGCGGGTGAGGAGCGTTGCCGTCCTGCGTCGACGATGTTCTCTTGTTCGGCGCCGTAGCTGTCGGTGCTGTCGATCAGATGGCCGGCTTCGTTGCGGTGGTAGCTGACGGTGCCGGCGGCGTTTGTGGCGGTCATCAGCTGTCCGTCGGGGTCGTAGGTGTAGCTGCTGGCGCTGCTTTCCCCGGGTGCCTTGTCGGCGGTCAGGTTGCCTTCGTTGTCGTAGGTGTTGCAGACGCTGCCGACGGCTTTGCTGATCGCGAGCACGCGACCGGCTTTGTCGTAGACGAACGTGGTGCCGGTGAGGCCGTGTGGTGTGTCGCTTGCGAGCAGGCCGAGCTGGTTGACTGCGGTCCCGCCGCAGGTTGCGGGTGGGGCGGCGGTCTGCCCGGCGGTGTAGTAGCTGTAGCTCGTGGAGTAAGTGCTGTCCGCGCTGCCGGTGAGGTTGCCGCTTGCGTCAATGCGGCCGACGTTGCCCTTCGGCAGGGTTTTGGTGAGCATTCGGCCGTAGCTGTCGTAGCTGAAGCTGGTGACCAGCTTGGTCCCGTCAGCCAGTGCCGTGAGTGTGTAGTCGGGCTCGTGGATTGCTGGGGCGGCGTAATGGCTGAACGCGATGCGGGCGCTGCCGCCGCTGCTGTTGGCAGGTGTGACGACCGAGGTCTGGTTGAGCCACTCCGGGAACAGGCTGTTGGACGCGACGGTCGATAGGGAGGCGCAGCTGCTTCCGAGTTGCAGCTTGATCGACGGGCTACCGGTGGTCTCGAAGTACTCGACAACCAGTTGATGCAACCCGGAGGTCAGGAAAGTGATGGGCGGTGAGCAGACGGGGCTTCCTGTCGTTTGGCTGCCCCACTTGTAGACGACCTGTGCGCCGTCGATGGTGACTAGGCTGCCGCCGTCGGCGGTGGTGGCGAAGACGTAGGTGCCGGCGGAGAGGTTGATGGCGCCGGTCCAGCGGACGGAGAAGTTCGTCGACTGTCCGCCGAGCGCCGGCGGTCCAGCCCCGCCCCAGTTCGCGGTTGAGTCGATGTTCGGGTCGTTCTGGGTCGCTGCCGGGTACCCCGTCAGCGTGGCGCCTGAGTAGTAGGCGGCCTGCAGACCCTGTAGAGCAGTGCCGGCGGTCGTGGAGGTACCGACGTTTGACTCGTCGTAGCGGTAGCTGGTGACCGGCGCGGTCAGGGGGCCACCGGTGCCGTCCGGGTCAGGGGCTGTGGTCGTGGTCAGCGCTTGAGTGAAGCTGTCGTAGGTGTTGGTGGTGGGGTTTCCGAGTCCGTCTTCGGTCCAGATCAGGTTGTTGTTGGGGTCGTAGGCATAGAGGGTGTAGTTGTGGTTGCCGGGCGCGGTCTGCAGGGGGCTATCGACTTCCAATGGATGGTCGAGACTGTCGTAGTAGACGCGCGCAACTGCCGGTGACGATTGGGCGGACTGGTCAGGGGTTGTGATTTCGGTGCAGCCCGCCGTTGGTGTCGGTTGTGGGAAGGTGTGGCTCGCCTGCGGTGTATGTAACGCGATGCCGTTGCAGGTTGTTGTTGTGTAGTACTTGAACCTCCAGGTGCGGGTGATCGTTGTCGGGGTGTAGTAACGGTTGCGGACGCCGTCACTGATTGAGGTGACCTGGCCGGTGGTTCCGTCGTAGGTGATCGCGATCGCGTGGCCGGTCAGGTAGCCGCTGCCGGAGTCGGCGGGATCGAGGTCGTCGGCGTCCTGGATCGATGTGATCTGGTTGGTGATGCTGTTGTAGCCGAGCTGGAGAACGTTGTGGGTTTGGTTGTTGACGGTGGCCAGGTTGCCGCTCGACCCGCTTGCGCCGATGTATGACCACTGCTGTCCGTCGGGGCCGGTGATGCACAGCAGGGCGCCTGCACACGACCAGTTGAAGCTCAGGGTGCCGAGCGTTTGCCAGGTGCCGCCGCTGTCTTTCCCTTGCGCGGTGATCTGTTGCACCTTGCCGCTGACAAAGACGTAGCTGAACTTGGCCTGGCCGTTGGCTGTGACGACCTCGGCCTGTTCGAGCGTCGCCGTCCCGCTGGTGGTGTTGACCGAGTTGTACTCGTAGGTGGAACCGTTTGGATCGGTCAGCAGGTAGTCGTAGCTCGACGCGCCGGTCCCGGTTCGCGTCAGGACGGAGAGGTCGCCGGGTGGTGACTGGTAGGTGTTTGAGTTGACGATGTGGCCGTACAGCTCGGAGCTGCCGTCGGCCTCGACCCGCTCGACCGAGTCATAGGTGTTCGTGGTAGGGACGCTGTGGTCGATCAGCTCCGCCGGCGCACCCGAATCGTCGGCAAACGTCCAGGCGCCGAGACTCGACGGAAACACACTCGACCGCTTATCGAGAAGGTTGTAGACAAAGGAGGCGCCGAGCGTGCCGGCGGCGGTTGGGAATGACGGCCCGGGGATCGGCAGTACGAGGTTGCCGGTGCCCTCGTTGACCTGGACGCCGTCTCCGCTCCACATCGGCCAATAGGGCTCCGAGCCGGTCTTCGGTGCTGACACATTCAACTGCACGGCACTACTCATTGCCGATTTGCCGTCCCCGACTGAGCGGGTTACGTCGTCGCGAGTCTGCACGCACCAGTAGTAGGTGTGCCCGTCCTGCAAGGTGTTGGTCGGAACGGTCGCCGTGGTCGTGCTCATCAGCCAGGACGACGTATAGGTGTTCGTTCCGGTACATCCCGATCCGGACCAGATCGAGAACTGGTAGCTGATCGGGTCGCTTTCCGGATCGGTGCCGGATCCGGTCAGCGTCACGCCGGTAGTCGGGATCGTCGCTCCACCTGACGGAAGCGTCCCGGTCGGCTGGTTTGGGTCGTGGTTGACCGTGAAGTACTGCGTCGCCGACGTGCCACTCGACGCACCGCGAACATCCGTGGCGACCGCCGTCCAGTGATAGGTGTCGTCTGGAAGATCCGACGGGGTAAACAGCGTCGAGTCGGCCCCGCTGACAACCGTCGATCCCGGTTTCGGCCACCCCGACACGACCGTCCCTGATGAGGTGTACAGCGTGTAGGAGATTGAGCCGTTGTCGCCGTCGGGGTCGCTGTACTTCATCGTTATCGCCATCCCAGCCTTCCCGTCCACGATCGTGTTCGTGGCTGGTGCGACGTCTTGCGAAGGCGTGACCGGCGGATTGTCGTTGACCAATACCTGGTTCGAGGCGACGTAGGAGCCGTAACAGCCGTCCGCGTCACAGGGCTGCACGTTCACGTAGTCGTGTTGGCCGATATCAGCAGAACCGGTCGTGTAGTTCGGGATCGTCCCCGAGTTTCCGGACGCAACGACCGATGCGCCTCGAACCCACTGGTACATGTACGACGTAATCGACTCACCGCAGACTGTCCAGCTGCCATATGACGTCACCGCCAGCGCAGTCCCGGCATTGACCGACGAAGCGCCGCTGTTGATCACCGGCGGCACACCGTTGTAGGTGATCTGTCCCTGAATACACGGAGGCGGCGGGCCATCCGGATGCACCCCCAACATCAGAAGCGGATTCACCGGCGCAAATCCAGCGACGTCACTCGCCACCGACTGCTCGGCGCTGCCCCGCGGCGACGAAGACCGCGACGAAAACGAACGGGGCGAGGGCACGCGCTGACCCTCAGCACCTCGAACGCGAGCCAAACCCGGCGCCGCCACCACCAACGCAACCAGCAAACCGATCACTCCGAGAGAGAACGCTCTCGGCCGACTCATCGAAACACAGAATCGATGGAACGGCAGGCCGACGCGCGGCATGGCAGCCTCCTCCAAGAGAGCGATCAGCTATGGATGTGATGCGGGCCGACAGCCTGCGAACAAAGTCAGCCAGTGATCGCGCAGCAACCTATTCCTCGCAACGCCCGCTGCCTATCGCTCAAACGAGGGAATCCCCAACGACGCCGACACGACCAGCCTGCGTTCGCGAGGCACGGACCCGAGTTAGCCGCCGCGAGCTCGGCGCGATGGGGCGTCCGCCCGAGTTCGCTTCAAGAGTTCACGCCGTTGCTTGTCGATCCACTTCGGCGGCTCCGGATCGGTCGCCGCCGGCGTTTCTGCGCGGTCAGCGAACGGGATCGGAACAAGCACGAATCGTGTGCCGAGCGCGAAGCCGACATCCGCGACTGTTCTCAGCGTGGTGTTGTCGCGGCCGTTGAGCAGTCTGCTCACACGCGCTTGGCTGAGGCCGAGGCGTCCCGCAAGTTCCTTCTGGCTGACACCGAGTGACTTGACAAGCGCAGCGATCGTCTCGATCGTTTCCTCGTACAGGAGCTCGCGTTCGAACTCCTTACGCAGGTCAGGGTTGCTGGTCGTCTTGCTGGCTGTCTTTCCAGCCCTTTGCGTCTCTGTCTGCGAGGTTGATCTCATGGCGGCGGAGCGACGGTTCGCGCTTGCGGACACAACGGACGACGAAGATGTCCTTGCCGACGCAGACGTAGAGGAATCGGACTTTCGGCCCGCGGCGCGAGTTCGGCGTGACTCTGAGCTCCCAGAGCCCGGTAGAGGAGCCTTCGACACGCTCAGCGGCGCCGGCCGGCGGCCGGCCCGTCGCGAGCGAGAGGTCGAGGACCGCGGCTCGTCGGACGAAGTCGAGCCAATCGCGCTCTTCGAGCTCCCGGATGAACCTGTCGGCTTGTTCAGTGATCGCGTAATAACTTCGGTACTCGGTCTCGTGGATAAGCCGTACCACGGCTCACCTCCATCTCGAAGGGCTAGAGACAAGGCAAGCCAGTGGTTGGACTTAAGTGATGCGGCTCACCTCAAACAGACACCTGAGAAAGGCGAACCGGAGGGGCATTCGGTGCGATGAAGTGAGCGAGCCGTACCAGCTCGGAGATAAGACGCTTCGGCTGCGACGCCGAAGTCCAGACCCGGTTTGCGCGACGCTCAGCGAGCTGGAGTCTGAGCGCCGCGATGATCGCGGCGGGACTCGTTGTGCCGCAACGAAGAGCGCCGAGGACCCGCTGGCGCCAAGTCTCCCACCATGCGTGGTTCCGGGTCCTGCCGCGGGGCGCCAGTCGATGCGAACCGGCAGCTACGAACGACGTGTACGCGAGGTCGAAGGCCGAGCGCGGCGCGCTGTTCAAGATGACGGCGCCGCTTTCAACGGTGTGCCAATTCCCGGCCGCGCTTACAGTCTCGGCTTGTCTCGACCAGTCCTGAGTGATTGAGATCAGCCGCGAGAGCTGGCCGCTAGTTAGTCCAGCCGAAGCCGCGGTCACCGAACTTTCAGTGACCGTGCGAACGACGCACGACCGCCACGGCGAGCTCCGAGTGCACGCACCTGCCCGCTCCGAGTTGACTGTGACCGCGAGCCGATTGCTGGCTATGAACTGAAACGGCTCTGGAGTGCGCCGAGGCACGAAACCGACCACGCCGCCTTCCCGCGCGCGCACCCAAGGCGGCGCCTGATTCGTCGGCATTGTAATCAACGCACCGGTCTGGGCCGGCACGAAGTCCAATGATCCGATGTCGTTTCGGAGTATCGCGTTCACAACCTCCACTGTCTCAGTTTACATATAAAGCAAGTGAGATGGGAGTCCTCTGGCCTACTCGTCTCGACGTCCGTCACCGCGCGGGTTGGTCAGCGGGACCCAGCGAACCGTGGCGCGAGCGAATCAAGCGGGCGAGGACTTCTATCCAGACGTCAGTCTCCTTCGAGGGCGAGGTCGAGCCAGTTCTGGGCTTCGCGGTAGAGGGTTGGGTTGTTGGTGGGTGTGTAGTAGGCGAGGATGGCGACGGCTTGTGAGAGGGCCCAGCCTCGTGCGCGTTCCCAGGTTGCCTCGTCGGTCGGCAACGCTTCGCGGAACGCATTGCGCGCTTCCGCCGAGTGGAGTTTCCAGGCGACCATCACGTCGACGGCGGGGTCGCCGACACCCATTGAGCCCCAGTCGATCACGCCGCTGATTCGGCCGTCGCGGATCAGCCAGTTGCGGGCGTCCAGGTCGCCGTGATGCCAGACCGGCGGGCCGTCCCACGCCGCTGCCGCGAGCGCACGCTCCCACTCCACGGTCACGATCGGGTCGCCGTCGTATCTCGCCAGCCAGTAGCGAATCCCCTTGTCACGTTCGGCCAGCGGGATCCCGCGACCTGGCGGGGCGTCCGCCGGACTGACCTGCTGGAGCGCCAAGAGGAGTGCGGCGAGGTCTCGGGCGGCGTCGATCGCGTCGATCTGCTCGACAGGAACGGTTTCGCCTTCGACCCAGCCGTAGATCTCCCAGAACCACGGATAGCCCTGGCCGGGTCGTCCCTGTGCGACTGGAACCGGGATCTCGACCGGCAGCAGCGGCGCCAGCCGCGGCAGCCACTCGATCTCTTTCCCGCCCGGCTCTGCCGACCCGTCAAGTCGTGCCAGGCGCACCGACAGCTTGTCGCCGAGCCGGAAGATCGCGTTCACGGTTCCCGCAGGCTCGACCCGCCGAAGCGGGAGAGCCGACCACTCTGGAAACTGCTCGGCCAGCAACCCCCGGACCAGGCTCTCATCGATCTCGAGCTCGTCCTCGTGCATCCTCTGGCCCGACACACAGACATGCTCTCAACTGGCGGTCGCTAGAGCCTTTTCCTTCGTTCACGGTTCAGGCGCGGTCTCTTCGTCCGGCATTCACCGCGTCGCGCGGCATTGGCTAGGTGGTCTTGCGAAGCTGGTAGACGACCGGGAGCAGCTTCCCGAGGAATTGGAAGACCGACCAGTGGAGGTTCGCTTCGATGTGCGCGTAGATGTCCTGTCCGGCGCGCTGACGGATCTCGTCCTGACCGCGACGGAGCCGAGCAAGCCGGAGAAGGTCGCGCGAGACCGGCTTTGTCCGTTCCTCGGCGTATTCCCGCCACTCAGTTCCGATTTCGTCTTTGGCGACGATCGTCAAGCCGGCCTGCGCGAACAATGCCTCGATTCGCGCCTCGACCAGGTTCTCGGGGACGACAGTGAGGTTCTGAGCAAGCATCGCCGCATCGGCTGGCTCGAGTCGATCCGTCGCGACGACGGTGAAGACGATCACCTCGCCATCGACACGAAGCACCCGAGCCACCTCGTCAAGCCCGGCCCGAAGGTTCGCAACGAGTTCGAGCACATCTCGGCACCAAACGACGTCGAACGAGGAGTCGGGGAACGGGATGCTCATCATCTGCGCCTCGACGACCTCGATCCGGGCGGCCAGGTTCCGTTTGGCGACCGCTGCGCGTGCCTGTTCGACGAGTCGAGGTACGGGGTCGATCCCGATCCCGCGGGCGCCGGTCGCCTTCACCAGCTCAATCAGATGCGAAGCGTCCCGGCAGCCGACGTCAAGAATCACCGACTCGACGTCAGTTCGGTCGATCGCGAGTGAGAGCAGCGAATCGGGTCCGCGCGGGTTGAGAGTCTGATCAAGGATGTCGTAGAGGTCCCAGGTCTCTGGTCCATAAACCCGGGAGACCGCAGTGAGATGGTCATCCATGCGTCGAGCCTAACCCCGCACGGGACAGAGAGCTTCCCCTTCCCCCTCCTCTGCCCCGCTGAGTCAGATCTGAGCGAAGGAAGGGCGTATAGTCGACGTTGATGGTGCTCGGGCGTTGGTCTGCAACTCGAGCCCGGGCTCGAGAGCCGTTCCGTCGCGACGTCGCCAGCTTCACGGTGTCACGGATGATCTCGATGACCGGAGCGCGTGTGGCGACGATCGCGCTGGTTGCGGTGGTCTACAGCCGAAGCGGCGGTTCCGGCGCCTGGGTTGCTGCGGCGGTCTTCACGCAGTTCGTCGCTTGGGTTGTCGCTGCACCATGGGCGGGGGCGCTCGGAGATCGATTCGACCGACGTCGCGTGATGATCAGCTCTGACCTCACGGCCGCAGCTGTCTTCGTCGTGATCGCCTTCATCCACACACCGCTTCTGCTCGTCGTCTTGTCTGGGGTGGCGGCGATTGTCGAGTCGCCGTTCGGATCGGCGGCCTCGGCGTTCCTGCTGATGCTCGTCCCCGAAGCGGAACGGACACGGGCGACGGCCACGCGCGCATCCGGCGTCGCCATCGGCACCATCCTCGGAGGCGCCCTTGGCGGCGTCCTCGTGGCCGCGGTCGGCGGCACAACGGCGTTCCTCGTCAACTCGCTGTCGTTCGTTATCTCGGCTGCCTTGGTCGCCTCGATCCGCGGCCGCTACAAGGCAGCCCCGAGCGCCGACCCCGGACACGCCGGGATCTGGGCGGGCGTAAGGGTCATTGCGAAGAGCGACGCACTTCGGCTCGTGCTCGCCGCCAGCGGAGCCGCCCTCGTCGGCTACGGGATGATCAACGTCGGCGAGTTCCCCCTCTTCGCAACGCTCGGCTCCGGCGCCCTCGGCTTCGGCATCGCCACCGCCGGCTACGGAATCGGCAACCTCTTGGGCGCCCGGATCGGACGCAGAGCCGAAGGCCAACACCGAGAAAAACAACTGCTGTTCTTCGGCTGGCTCGTCGCCGGACTCGCGATCGTCGCCTGCGGCATCATCCCAAGCACCGCATCTGTCGTGATCCTGTTCTCAATCGCCGGCATCGGCGACTCCGCAGCCCTCCTCGCCGGAACACTGATCACCCAACGACACACACTCGACCCCGTACGCGCACGCGTATTCGCCGCCTCAAGCGGCGTCACCATCGGAGCAATGAGCCTCGCCATGCTTATCGCCGGGTTCCTGATCGGACCACTCGGACCAGTCGCCCTCTGCATCGTCTGCGGCCTCGTCACCCTCAGCGCACTCGCACCCTCCGCACTCATCCCACCACGCGGCCAACCACCCTGGAAACCCGACCCCGAATCCGCAGACACCTCTGAAACACGCCCGCGACGCTGGCTCCTCGCCACCTAGTGCCTAAATCCCAAAGCCAGCAAGCGGTTGTCGCCACCGTTTGCGCTCGTGGCTGAGTTCTGGCTCTCCCAACCGTCCGAGCGTAGAACATGGCCGGAAGTGCGGCGGTTCTTCACGAGCGGTTGCCGACAACGGCCTCCACAGGAGTCGCACGCCATCGCGCGGCACCCAGCGTGCCTAGGCTCTGAGCTGGATCTGCTCTCGCACGACGACCTCGGATCTTGGCCAAGCCGAGAACGTCCATGCAATCCGACCCCGTGTCGAGGCCCTGAACTCCGCTGCAGACGCAAAGAGCACGCCCCGCACTGCGAGCAGATCGGCAACCGACTTCAATCGCTCAATCCGCGCAAGATCGCGATCCCCCGACTCCTCCAGCGCATCCTTCATCGTCGCCTCACCGAGCCAAAGGTCGCTACCCCACACGGCAACGACATCGTGCTCGCTCTTTTCTCCATCCGGCGAGAACACCTCAATCTCGAATCCCAAGTCGAGTGCGCGCTGATCGTCCGCCGCTAGCTCGATCGCGAAATACGTGAAAGCAGCAAGCAACGGGAGGTCACAGTGATGGCTCAAGAACTGAAAGACGGACTCATGGAGCTCGTAGCGAAACGCCGGCTCGTCGCCAACGAGCCACGATGAAATCGTGGCCCTCTGCTCTCGACGACACCGTCGACAGGTGAAAGTCTGCCGCTCGGTCAGCACATAGAAAGAAGTTGCGCGACATTCAACGCACTTCAACGCATGTCCGCGCGAAAGAACACCGAGATCGTTGAGTTGGTTCACGATTTGACCAGCGTCAGCTTCAGCTCCTGCTGGTGCAGCCGCGGCAACTACCGCAGCAGCCTCGCTGAGGCTTAGGTATCTGCGGCGAGTGTCTTTGAGGAAACAACCTCCGGCGCTTGCTTCGTTTGCGCCGACCAGGTACGCGTCCAGAAGAGCGCGAACCGCCGGATTCCGCAGAGCATCGACCGCCTTCTCCACGCCACCGAATAGTTGCGAGGTGCGATTTGTATACGCGCCCTTATCCGAGAGAGCAACAGACCAGCCGTCTCGTGCCAGCACCCGCTGAAGAGCGTCTAGAACGTTTGTTGGTGCGAGACGTCTTCGCGATAACGCGTTCTCGATCCCGAGCCCGGACTGAATGAAGCCGGCCAACCCGAAGTAGCTCGCTCCGCCTCGCCCGATCCGCTGATCGAACGTGCTTTCGAAGCCGCCTGGCAAGACACCGGGCGCAAGCCAAGGATGACGAAACGTGCTCCAGTCGCGCACGTCAACGTCGACCATCCAGCCGTTTGACGTTCTGTCGCTCGGCTCGATCGAGACCGGCATCGGCGTTGGCAACTCGTCTGTCTGGCCGTCCACAACCAGTAGCGAGGCGTTTCGAAACGATCTTGGATCCACTGGCCAGAAGGCCCCGCGAGGAACGCGCTCCCGCCAATCGGCCAGGACAAGCTGAACTCCATCCGTCGCAAAGCTCGCCGCATGGTCGTCAACAAGTCGCCGTGACGCCTCATCGCTCGCGGCGCTGATCACCGGAACGCTCTCGGGTGCCGTACTCCGACTTGCCCTGCTGATAGCACCGCGAAACGCAGAGAGGTACGAGTCAACCTCGAGCTTCGACTCGGGTATCCAGAAGACGTTTGGCCGGAGCACGCGCAGCCCGTAGTAGAGAAGCCAATCCTCCGGGTGATCACCTACTACGACTGTTGGCTCGTCGAAGAACCGTCTCCCGACCCTGAAAGCCAGGCTGTTGTTCCAGGCCGTCAGGTGCCACGGGACCGTAGAGCCGTCACCCGCCCCCACTCGGCGGGCGAGCTCGGCGGGATTATCGATGACAACCTGCTCAACGTGAACGCCTCGTGCTCGCAGGCTGACGACTGCACCGTCGGTGAAACGACCGAGCTCGCTGGTTAGTGCAAGCTGACCGAATGGGTCGCCTGACACTCGTCGACTGACAAACGATGCCTCCTCAGCGACCGAGTCAATCGCGTCGGTCAGTTCATGCGGAGCTTCCGGTTGACCGTTCACGACCACCAAGCGCGGCTGGCCGTCGTGATGGAGCGGCGACACCCACTTCGTGATCTGTGCGAGAAGATCGTCAGGGATCTCCGTTTCCCAAAACGCTGACGTCTGGACGTCACGCTCGATCAACTCGTCAACGTTTGCGACTCCGTTCTGCTCCCAGCCAGCCCTGATAGTTGCGACCACCTCCGCTTGCTGCTCCGGCACGATCTCTCCAGCATCTCGCGTCGATGGCGTGTGAATACCGACTAGATCGGGGTCATAGGTCATCAACAAGCGCCAGAACAGTTCGCTTGTCGCAAGCCCCGCGAACATCGGGACGACCATGTTGCTGTTGCCACCCCAGTAACGCGACTGACAGGCGACGGCGTGCTCAACACTGAGCGCCCAATTGACGCCCTCTTGGATCTCAACGAACGTGCATAGTCGCGCCGGGCGGGCCACCAGCCCAGCCGACATCGGAACAAGTGCGCCAGCCTCAGCTCGAAGCACCTCTGACCCTATCTTCATCCCGAAGGCAGCCTAATTGTCTTCGCGGAACGCTCTTTGCTCCGCCAGCCGCACAGGTACGAGCTTGCGCTCTCCCAACCAGAGCCGTTCTTGGGATGGGCGCAGTTGGTGCCCGACTAGGAGCTCGCCTCGTCGCGTCGTGCCTGCCATGTCTCGACCAGGAACGTTGCCATCGCGCCGGCGAGATTCACCGCAAGATCGGCATGTCGCGGTGCGGGCCGTACCGGGTTGCCTCCCTGACCGTGCGAGTCGCTCAACTTGTTTCGCAGAGTTGCAAGGCCGTTCACAACCGAGTAGCAGCCGCTGAGGATTTGCTTGAACGCCTGCTCCGTGTACTCACTAGGCGAGAGCTGCATCGCGTCGGCGACCTTCTTGTACAGCTTCGGAAGATCGTCGTCGCTGTAGAGAATGTTGTAATCATCGAGGATCAGCTTGCAGACGCTCTCAAGGAGCGTTCTCGCTGCGGTGATCGCTCCTTCTGGATCGCTTGCGCGTCGATCGAGCGCCTTACGCCAGGCGAGATTCACGTGGTCTGCGTCGAGCGCGCCCAGCGCTTCGACGATCGCCTCGTCGGCGGGCGCAGTTCCCTTCTGCACCCGGTCGATCAGCGGCCCCATCCCATCCCAGATCACGCTCCTGCGCTCGGCGTAAGTTCCCCACTTCTTGACGTAGGCCCAGAACTGGCTCAGAGTCCGACACGTCCTGACGAAGTCCGGAATGACGTCACCGGGGACATCGGCCAGTAGCCGAGTCCGAAGTGCCTGGAAGCGCGATTCAGGCTCATGGCCCCCGGTCGCGTGGCTCAGCAGGAGGTTCTCCATCTCCGACGCGACTTGGTCGAGCGGCATTGCCTCGACTTCCTCCCGGTCTGGGTCGAGTCCGTGGGTGCTCATCTCCGGTGCATCGTAAGTGCGGGCTGGAGCAGGTTTAGCTTCGCCCGACCTCGTGAAAACATCTCCCCGCCTTCACCAAACTCTCTGCGGTGCAAACTCCGCACGAGCGGCGGCGAAGCAACCACGCCTCCTAGGAAGCCTCCCCAATGTCCGGGTTCCGCCGTAGCTATTCGCGGTGTCCGTACTTCGCCTCGCCCGCCAAGTACGCAATGTGGGTGACGGCTCTCGACCACTGGTCCGGGATCTCACCGCCGACCTCGAACTCGCTTGCGGCCTCGAGGACGTCGGTGACAGCCCTGCGTTCAGTCTCCGTCGATCCGGCGATGGCGGCGGTAGCAGCTCGCCAAAGAAGCTCATTGGCGTGGAAGAACTGCTGAAGCCAGACTCGTTGCGTGAGCCGCAGATCAAAGTTGTGCGCCGCGATCGCGAGTGGGCTTCGCGACTTTGACTTGGCGGGGTACCCCACGACGAGCGTTCCCCAGACCTGGGCTGCAGTACTGAACTCGATTAGCCGCGCGACGTGTTCGTCCCGGTCCTCTCGCCGATACCGAAGTCGCTCGCCGACGAGTACCCCAGTTGTTCCGATCACCGAGCCGAGGATCGCCGCGCCGGCCCCGACCAGCGCTGCCCACGTGGCGTCCATACCGTTGAGTTTGCCGCGCGAAGTGGACGAAAGGCCAACCGAGCCTCAGCCGCGCTTGCGAAACAGGTGTTGGGGAGGTCGCACGCGACGTCGGTTACCGGAGCCGCCCCGCGATCGTCTCCCATCGGGTCGTCGGGCCCAGGTGCTCGGGGACGAACGCGAGCAGTCCGCGCCCTTGCCATTCATCCCACTTACTCCGAATCGCGCCGCGGGCGGTGGAGGCGAAGCCGTCGGGATCCCGATGAACAACAACCATCCGCCGGTGGCCAGGCCGCTCAGCCCAGGCGACGATCCGAGTGTTAATCGCCTTGTCACGGAATCCGTAGCCGATCGCTACTAGCGCATCGGCATCGCGCAAAGCTTCGTGGAACCGGAAGTGTTGGTCCGCAAAGATCCCAGTCGGGTAGGCCAGGATCTTGTTGAACGTCCCTGCCAGGATAAGCGGGCGGGCATCCAGCGTGAACCCAAGGTCTTCGCCGGCTGGCCCGCGCGCGTGCTGCGCATCACCGTCACTCGGACGCGCTGTGATCTGCCCTAGAAAGCCGTCAAGCTCGAACCGGTACAGCCACCAATCGATTGAGCCGTGGAGCTTCAGCAGCTTCCTGTTTCCTACCTCGAATGTGTTGTTCCAGATCTGCATGGTCCCAAATTCGCGTGCAAAGCCGTCCGAGTACTGAGTGCCGGTCTCCCGGAAGAGTCGCTCAAGCACGAGATCGTGGTTGAGCGTGGCGACGTGAGCCTCCTCGACTGAGTGGTCCTTGAACGCCTCCGCGATTGCGATCAAGTGGTCGACCGGACCGACTGGGCGACCCAGAGTCGAGCAGACCATGTCTTTGATGTAGCCCGCGGTTAGCCCAGCGAGGGACTGGAGTTCGCTTTGAGAACGACCGGCAGCGTGGCTGTACCTCTCGTTCAGCGGAAGCAGCGCCGGATTCTCATACTCGGACGTAAGGCCGTCATGAATCTGCTGCGCGATGTATGCAATGTCCTCGTAGTTGGTTTGACGGGGATGTTCTTTTTGGGACGGCCAATATGCGTCACATAGTTGCTTGAGTTCGCGGGCGAAGGCCGCTACCTCATCTGTCTTGCCGCGGAACATCTCTTGGCGGCGGAACATTTGCTCATTCAGGATCCGGAAGCGTGAATCACTGCCCTCAATCACGCAATCGGCGGCAAGGACTTGCCTCGTGATGTCATCGACACGTGGCATCCCGGCCGAGATTGACACTCCTGATCCGAGCAAGAAGACGATGCGCATACTGCGACCTTACGCCGCTTTGCCTCATCAAGATCACGCTCGCCGCCGCGAGCGTCCGCTATGCCCGCAAGTCAATGCCCGACAACCATGGACCACGGAGGATCAGTGATGGGATTGCGCGTCTTGTTCGGCGTCGTCGGAGCAGTCGTTGTGGTCGCTGGCTTTCAGCAGGCTCACGGCGCAACCTTCTACATCTTGAAGCCAGACCAACCCGTGATCGTCAAGGGCTACGACATGTCATGTCTGTCCACGAGCCGGACACCGAACTTCGCGTGCTGGCGCGGTTCACCGAATGGCCCGTCGCAGACGCCGATCGCAACGTGGTTCTACGGGTCAAGGAAGGTCTTTGTTCAGTCACTGACGCGTCCGGTCGTCCGCTACTCCGGCGGGGAGTGGACGACGACGATCGGTCGCTGAGATTGAATGGCGAGGGCCAGGGTTCGTCCAGACCCTCGTGAACAGGCTCGGTTTCGGTCCTTCACAGCGTGCCTTGGGTGATACGAGTGACGCGAGTAACCTGGCTCAACCATGCGGATGCTCGGTCGCCGCTAGGCCCTCAATGGGCCGGGTAGGAATCGAACCTCTCTAGGGAATGGTGGTCAGTGGAAGAGCTCGCACCCTCCCAATCTCTCTGCGCCCGCGATAACCTAAATCGACACGAGCGCCGCCAGCCGCAAGAGTCCGGCTAGCAGTCTGAGAAACAGCTTTCGCCGAACCGCTTCAGGACCTGATTACCGCTGGCACGGCTCGGCTCCATACCCGCGCTGCGACACCTCACCCTTGGGCTAGTGGTGCTCGTCCGGGTCACTCGTCAGACCGTCCGAGCTCTAGGACGCTGATCTGCACCACCACTGCTCGGAGAAGTTCTTGCTCGGAAGGGTCGTCAATCGAGATCGCAAATTCGATTCCGGGTTCGTCGTCAAGTGCGACAACCTCCCTGGAACCGTCGAACCAAACGTGCTCATTGACCTCGAGGGCTTGAGTGAGAGACATTCCTACGCCTACACCGCGGTAGTTGGCATTGATGCCGCGACCGGTATTTATACGGCTGATCACACCGCGTCTAACATCGACGATAACTGAAAGATTGTCTATTTCGTATTCTAAATGGTAGAGGCCAGCTACCTTGATCCAAGAAGTGGATGGAAGGTGATCTAAGAAACGCTTCTGCAAAGCAAGGGAGTAAGTAGAGATATTCTCGCCGATGAGAAACGGCCCTAATCGTTTTCCCGGAACGATGATGAATGCATTGGACACAAGCCCTACTCACCGAGTAACATACGCTCGAATGGGCACCGTCTTGAATACCCCAGGGCTGATGCGGTGAGAGACCTTGAAATACGGGTCACCGCCGAAATGCTCTTCGTCATACCGCGTTCCTCCAGGGTGATAGACAATCAACTCACTCCCCTTTGGATTATAGATTCGAATCCGTCCGGCAGTCGATGACTGCGACGACCCGAAGTCAATGATCCACCCTTTTCCCGCGGCGTCCTCGATTGCCTGGCCAAGAGAATTCGGCCCCCTGCCCTCAAGCACATGCGGGTTAGCGAGAATCTCGTCCAGACCAGGTCCGTTGCCAAAATCCCCGCCGGGCACCGGGGCGCCTTCTTCCGCGGGGAGAGAGAAACCGCCAGCCGCGCCGACGCCCTCATCGGCTTCCATAAGTCCGTTCAAGTCATATCCGTTGATGGGGTCTTGGCCGACGTAGTCGTAGTTGTTGAGCGATCCACCCTCGGCTGGATCGACGGCGTAGAAGCGGTCGCCGTAGTGGACGGTCAGGGTGTTCAGGATGGTCTTCCAGCCGTTGATCTTGCCGGTCATGTCCTGCCGGTTCTTGCGCCGCTGCGTCGCGACGAGGTAGAGCACCTTCAAGGCGGATTGTTCGTTGGGGAAGTGGCCGCGGTGGCGGACGGCGCGGCGGAAGCGTGCGTTCAACGATTCGATCGCGTTCGTCGTGTAGACGATCTTGCGCAGCTCGACGGGGAACTCGAGGAACGGGACGAACTCGTTCCAGACCGAGCGCCACGCCTGGATCATCGCAGGATAGGTCTGCTCCCACTCGTCGGCGAACTCCGCGAAGCGCGCCTCGGCGGCCTCGACGGTCGGTGCGGTGTAGATCTCACGCATCGCGGCCGTGATCTTTGACCAGTGTTTCCGGGAGGCGTAGCGGAGGCTGTTTCGGACCATGTGCACGACGCAGGTCTGCACGGTCGCTTCGGGCCAGGTGAGCCGGATCGATTCCGGCAGCCCTTTCAGGCCGTCGCAGCAGACGATCAGTGCGTCCTGCAGGCCACGGTTTCGCAGCTCGGTCAGCATCGTCGCCCACTGCTTCGCGCCTTCGCCGCCGACCGGGCCGAGCCAGAGGCCGAGCACGTCACGCTCGCCGTCGAGGTTGACGCCGATCGCGACATAGACGGGCCGGTTGGCGACCTGCGAGCCTCTGACTTTGATCACCAGGCAGTCGATCAGCAGCACCGCGTACAGCGAGTCGAGCGGCCGGCTCTGCCAGGCGATCATCTCCTCGACGATCTGGTCGGTGATCTTCGAGATCGTCTCCCGCGACACCTCGGTCCCGTAGATCTCGAGCAGATGCTGCTGGATGTCGCCGGTCGTCAGCCCCTTCGCGTACAGCGAGATCACGTTGCCGGCCAGCCCGTCCAAGCGCCGCTGGTACTTCGGCACGGTGACCGGCTCGAACGTGCCCCGCCGGTCGCGCGGGATCCGCAACTCGACCTCGCCGATCTCCGTCGCCACCGTCTTGTCGTAGCCGCCATTGCGGGCGTTGCCGACACCACCAGGCGGCGCCTCACCGCGCTCATAGCCGAGATGCTCGGCCATCTCGACCTCGAGCCCGGTCTGCAGCACATGCCGCATCAGATCCGTCAGCAGCCCACCCTCACCGGTCAACGCGACCCCGTCCTCACGGGCACGCGCGACGAGCTGCTCAGCCCACTCGCGCATCGACCCGGCGCCCGTGACGAGCTCGCCGAGCTCGAGCGGACGTACGACAAGGACGGCAACCGAAGGGCTGCACTCCGACAACACCGCGACACCGTCCCCCTCACTCGACGACTGGCTCGCCGACCAAGGGGTGAAGACAGCGTTCGTCGAGAAGGGAAGCCGGCAGCAAAACACGTCCGTCGAACGCTGCAACGGCACGATGGCGACGGCGCCTGAACGGCGAGGTCAGGCCGACAGCCCGACTCGAACCACAAGTTGTCGCCGACTGGGTCGTCGCAGACGACACGCAGCGCCCGGACTGGGATCGCAGACCACAAGCAACGTCGCGTGTTCGCTGGTCTGGGGTTGCAACACGGTCATCAACGTCACGGTGGACATCGCGGCCGTTGTGCCGTACGCCAATTACTACGGCGCCTACTATGCTGCCAAAGGAATCAACTGGGTAGGTGCCCGAGGGGGACCGGTCGGCTCGACCGTATCGCATGTCATCGCCGCTCCGCTTGTGATCCCCGAGGCTCAAGGACTCGCAACCGACGCTCTAATCGATCTAGCAAAGGGTGAATCGGTGAGCGACGAAGGAGGCGAGGGAGCGATCAACCCGATCCATTCGTACGTCCCGCCAGCCTTGAGAGGCCCCGAGGTCTACCTGCCGGGAATCAAGATGCAAGGTGGCATCGACTTTCAGTGGTGATTCGCCGTCGTCACCTGGCACTGGTCATCGTGCTCGCGTTTGGATTTGTGCTTTGCGGTTGCGACTCGATTGATCCGACGTCACAGTTTTTCGGCGTGGCCTTTACGAACGACACTCAGGTGCCCATCAATCTAAAGCTTTGTGCCGACTCAGGTTGTAAGCACTTTCACTACTCAGTTGGGTGGAAACCCGGACAATCTGCGCGAGAGAATGTCTCGGACCGCGACGTTCTGACGCGGTGGCTGGTCCAGAACGCGTCAACGAAAGAGACCCTAGGGTGTCTGCCGCTCGAGTTTGATCAGAAGTACGCGGACGTTCGAGTGCGCATATCGCAAGCAGTTCCGTGTCCCGGCGCGGTGCCCCTCACGGTCGAGCGGGGTCGAGGAGAAGGTCAGTCGTGAAGTGGCGCGTTGTCGAATCTCACGGATCCGCGATTAGATAGTCGCTGAGCCCGGAGTCGAGTCTCTCTCGATTGTGCGGACTCGTTTATGAGCGAAAGTTGCGAGCCTCAACATGTTGGCTCGAGAGGTGTCGTGTGACCGTCTTGAGCCGACCGCGGCGACCACGATCACGTTGTCATCCTGGATTAGCTCCGCGCTCTCATGGCAACGGAGCCTTGGCGCGCGACACGCTGACGACACGCCGCTTTCGACGGCGGACCAGCGCCAGATCTGCACCGAGGGCGAGCCCTTGATCTCGCTTATGGAACTGTGACCCTTGAGAGCTTCCACGATCTGACGAGTGGTGGTGTCGGCAGCGGCCTTCGACTGCATGACGAGGACGTCGAACTCCTGTGCCTCATAGGGCCCCTTGAAGACAACGCTCACACGTCCCTCGAGCCCGGAAGTGTTGCCGCGACTTGCGACCGATCCGAAGAACCGAAATGGTCGTGGTGCGCCGTTCAGCCACGAGGACTGCTGAGCGAGAACTGCGAACAGAGCCGCGGGAGATGGCCTCGAGTGCGCGACATGCCTTTCAGCGGTTGCAGCCGGCGCGGCCAAGCTGAGTGCCGACGCCATCAGGAGCATGACTCCCGCGATGCCCTTCGCCTGCCGAAGGCCAGTCACCGTCTCTCCGGATTCGGCGGCGGCTTCCGCGGCTCCCATCCCTCGATCGAGCGATTCTTCCAAGGGGAGCGTCCGGGAGCGGGCCTGCTGCCTCTCCGCTCCCAGGCGTCGTGAATGAGGCGAGCTTGGCAACTCGCCAGCGCAAAACTAAGGATCGGCGGCAGCCGCAAGGACGGCCCTAATAGAGAGACTCCAAAAACTTGCGCACGCAAGCATCAGGTGCTGCGCCCACCCAAAATGCCCCCCAATAGCCTACGCTGCCAATGCGCTGCTTCTGCGCTGCAGCAGGGCGTTTCCTAAACCGCGTGCGCAAGTTCGATTCTTGCCGGGGGCATCCCCAAACAGCCTGCGAGTGGGGGATTCGCGCTCATTCTCTTCTCATCGAGCCATCTGCCGAACTGTGGAGGACCTGGCTAACGCGGTATCGAATTTGGCTCCAGTGCGATGTCTTCGGTCTGAAAGCAGTTTATTCGACTCACCGGCAGCGTTCGCCGCTGCATACGAGGGACCGAAGTGAGAGCGACTCCCCACACACGAACCGGACCAGTCCGGCCGGCACGCGCGTCGACCAAGTCGACAACGCTCACTCAGTGTGCGTCGGTCCGGACCCTCAATAGAAATGGACCAAACCCAGGGGGCCGGTCAAAACGTCTACCGAGAGCAGCAACCCTGCGGATTCGGTGCGTGAACCGCGCAGACACTCCGCGGATCCGCCGACGCGCAACGCACGCGTCGCGGCAAGTCTCCGTCACGTGACAGAGCAGCCACGCGTCTTCGATCCGGAGCTGACCGAACTCGCCTATCCGCGAGCGGTGCAGTTCTACGAGCTTGAGAGCCAGGGCCAGGCGCTCCGCATGGCGTACATGGTCGCGGAGCCCGAGCGCTTCAACGGACACACGGTCGTCTTGCTGCACGGCAAGAACTTCTCCGGTGCCTACTGGGAGCCCACGATCAGCAGCCTCGCCGGGCAAGGTTTTCGCGTGGTCGCGCCCGACCAGATCGGGTTCGGCAAGTCATCGAAGCCACGCGCCTACCAGTTCACGTTCCAGGCTCTCGCGGAGAACACCAATGGTCTGCTCGATCACGTCGGCGTGGGGCGTGTGCACGTCGTCGGGCATTCGATGGGTGGAATGCTTGCCGCGCGGTTCGCGCTGATGTTCGCCGACCGCACCGACCGGCTCGTGCTCGTCAATCCGATCGGGCTCGAGGACTGGAAGACGGTCGTGCCCTACCTGAGCGTCGATCAGTTCTTCGCCGGCGAGCTCCAGCAGACGCCCGAGAGCATTCGCGAGTACGAGAGCGCGAGCTACTTCGGCGGTAAGTGGAAACCGGAGTACGACTCGCTCGTCGGCACGCTCGCGGGCTGGACGAAGGACCCCGAGTACCCGACCGTCGCGTGGAACAACGCGCTGACCTCGGACATGATCTTCACGCAGCCGGTTCTCTACGAGTTCCCACTGATCGCGTCGGAGACGCTCCTGATCATCGGGCAGCGCGACAGGACCGCGTTCGGCAAGACGTGGGCTCCGAAGAGCGTCGCCGCGACGCTCGGCGACTATCCCGTGCTCGGCCGCAAAGCGGCCGCTGCGATCCCGCGATCCCTGCTCGTCGAGATCGCTGATGCCGGTCACCTTCCGCAGGTCGAAGCATTCGACCAATACATCGAGGCCCTCGTCCCGTTCCTGCTCGGAACGCCGGCGGACGGCTGGCAACTAGCCTAGCTAGATCGCAGCGGCGCGATCCTCACGGGAGTGCGCCGGCGCTACTTGCGGCCGGCGTTGCTCGCGACGTAGCTCGCGACAGCGGCAATCTGTGCGTTGCTGAGGCGTCCGCCGAAGGCTGGCATGCCGCCGCCGCCGTTCGTTACCTGTTTGACCACGAGCGCCTTCGGTGGCTTGAGCTGGTCGAGGTTCGGGCCGACCGTGCCGGTCGCGTGGGCTGCGGCCAGCGTGTGGCAGGAGGCGCAGTTCTGCGTGAAGAGGGTGGAGCCGTTCGCCGCGCCGCCGGAGGCGGACGGAGCCTGCGCCTGCTTCGGCACGAGCGAACCGTGCGCGCCGAGTCGGAACGCGATGACCTCGGTCGTCTGGCCCTTGCCGCCGGGGAAGCTCGCCGCCGTGATGAGCGAGTTGCCGACGACCGCAATGGGCGCGTTGGTGAACGCAGGCAGCTTCTTGTTCCAAACGATCGAACCGGTCTTGCGGTCGAATGCGATCAGCCGGCCGTCGAAAGTCGTGGTGAAGACGAGGTCGTTGACGACGGTGGCGTCGCCGTCTGCCATCTGCGGCAGCGTCGTATCCCAGAGGATCTTCCCTGTGGCGAGGTCGAGCGCCAGCATCTCGCCGGTGCCCTGACCGAAGTTCGCGGCTCCGAGGCCGGTGTTCGGGGTCTTCCACTTCGACGCGAGGTTGGCGACGGGGACGTAGACGACGCCGTCGGCGACGGCCATGTTCGTCTCGACGCCGCCGACGATCCCGGGCTCGACAGTCAGCGGATAGGTCGGCTTCGGAAGCTTGTGCTCTAGGGCGAGCGTCCCGTCCTGGTCGCGGCCGTTGTGGACGCCGACCTTCGTCTTCCAGACGAGCTTGCCGCTCGTCGCGTCCAGCGCATAGACATAGCCCATTTTCCCTGCGTCGAGGACCAGTGCGCGGCCGCCTACCTTCGCGTAGATCGGCGAGAGCTGCATGTCCCAGTCGTGGAAGTCGTCCTGGACGCCCTGGAAGTACCACTTCAGCTTTCCTGTCTTGCCGTCGAGCGCGAGCGTGCTGTCGGTGTAGAGCCGCTTCCCCGGCTGGGAGACGGCGACCGAGTACGGTTGGTACATATTCCCCGTGCCGATGTAGACGGTTCCGTCGGGCCCGATCGCGGGCGGATTCCAGGCGCCGCCGCCGATGAACTTCTTCCCGACCGGGTCGATCACGGTGTCGAACGTCCAGAGCATCTTGCCGGTCTTCGCGTTGAGCGCGTAGACCACGCCGCCGTCCAGTAGCGCCGCCGAGGAGAGGTAGACCACCCCGTTCGCGACCTGCGGCTGGATGTCGATCCCGAATCCGCTCGCCAACTCGCCGCCGCCCTTCTGCAGCGCCTTGGGAACGAGCGTCGCGTTCCGCCACAGCTCCCTGCCCGTCCTCGGGTCGAGGGCGAACGCGAACTTGGCCGTCGCGCCATACACCCTGTCGCCGACGACGGTGACTCCGTTCGGACCGATGTCCTGCGAGTTGTAGTTGTGGCGCCAGAGGACGCGGCCCGTCCTCAGGTCGACGGCGGTGACGTTCGATTCGAGATCCTGAAGATAGACGACATCGTTCGCGTCGGTCACCGGATTCGCAGCGAACGTGCCGTAGATGCTGCTCGCAGTCAACGGCATCGTCCACGCAACGCCGAGCTTCGACACGTTGGCTGCGGAGATCTGCGTCCGCTGGGTATCCCGGGTGTTCAGAAGATCGCCGTTCGGCAACGACCACTGAGTCGCCGTCGGCGCTGGCTTGGAGGAGCCTCCACCACGAGTAGCGAGGTACGCAGCGAGCGAAGCGACCCCGATCAGGATTGCGACGATGGCGATCAGCACCGCGAGCAAGCCGCCCGTGAGGATTGCCGGGGTGGCGGCGCTCTCGCCTTCGTCGGCGACCTCGCGCAGGTGCTCGACCTCGTGCTCGGCCGATCGAATCGGGTGTGGGACGTGATGCTCGTGCTCCCCTTGGCTCGGAGCCTCTGGTTGTGTCACGGCCGGGGCCGCTTTCTCGTCCTGCCGCTCGGGGTTCGCGGCCGATCATCCGCTCGCTCTGTCGATGCGGAAAGGCGACCGACCTGCGCGTCGAGTCGCTGGATCACGTCGGTCAGGCGGTCGAGCCGATCGTTGAGTGCTGCGAGGGCGTCCGGCCGCGAGTCGGGGTCCAGTAGTGCCGTGGCAAGATCCTCCGCCCGCTGTGGCGGCAACCCCTCGTCGATTAGCCGCTCCCTCACGTGCTCCCACAGATCATCGTGCGGCTGCGACCGCTGCTGCCCGTTGCTCACGATCGTCAGGATCGCGCAGCGCACCACTCAGGTCAGCGACGGAGGCACCCAGCTGACCTTCAGGCGAGCGTGAGCATTCCACTACCTGGTAGCAGGCAATGCTTTGCTAACAATCGACGCCCTTCGTTGTCGCCAAGATCAGCTGTGTTGTCGACGTGAATTCTCGGAGTTCGGCGGACGACTTGCACGGGTGCCGTCGAGCCTGCAGACTGGCCTCGCCTTCCTAGACGCGATTACGAAGGGAAGCTGTCGCCTTTGAACGACCAGACATCACCGCGCGACGCCAAGGTTGTCCGCCGGGGGACGGTCTCTTGGCTGACGCGCCCTCCAGCGGGGAGGGCGCGCATCGAGGCCGAAAGCGGCGTGTTCCACGCGCTGCCTGTGTCGCTTCCCGAAGGTGATCCGTTCCCGAATGAAGCGACGCCGGGTGAGCTGCTCGCCATCACGCACGCTCTCTTCGTTGCCTCCGCCCTCTCGGAGGCACTTGCCCTGGCCGGGGTCTCCTGCGCGCGAGATCGTCGTGGAGGCCGCGTGCACCTTCACTGGCCCGGTGGAAGCTCGGAAGCTGAGCGCGATCGATCTCCGCGTTTTCGGCCGCGTCCCTGGACTCGACTCGGCGGCGTTTGGGGAGGCGGCCGCCGCGGCGCGGCTGCAGGCCCTGCGCTCTGGGGGCGCTCGGGGAAGACCTTCCCGGGGAGCTTCGTGCCGAGCTCGCCGCTTCCGCCTGATGGGCGCGATGGAGCCGAAGAGGATGGGCGAGCTCGGGCGCTTGCGTGTCGGTTCGGCGAGTCGTCGCAACGCGGATTCGCAGATCGACACACTTCGAGCGGGTCGCCACGCAGAGATCCTCTCGAGGCGGCGGATGCAGGCCAGCTCAGCGGGACGATCTCGAACGCGATCATCACGGGGCAGCCGCGCCCGACGAGCGCAGCGAGCTCGTGCCAGTCGAGCCGGTCGGCAAAGGCCTCAGCCAGCACGGCCGGTAGACCAAGGCCCACGAGCTGCTCCTCGCGCCACGCCTGGACGAGCACCTCCTCGACAGTTCGCTCGCCGAGATCGAAATCGAAGTCAAGGATCGCAGTCGTGTCCATGTCGTGTGCCTCCGGCAACCGAGCTGTTGGGATAGCAGGACGATCCCACAAGGGGCCGCGTCCGGCATCAGGGCCAGCAGTGCTTTTGCCCGACGGCTAGCCGAAGTCTCGTATTCCGGGTAGCTGCAATGCGGTAATTGCAGACGGCTGCGACGCTGGGTTGATGCTTCGCTGTCTGATCATCGACGACAGCGCGTCGTTCTTGGACGCGGCGACGTCGTTGCTCGAGCGCCAGGGCCTGGAGGTGGTGGGTGTCGCATCGTCGACCGCGGAAGCCTTGCGGCGGGTTGATGCCCTCCGACCCGACGTGGCGCTCGTCGACGTCTCGCTCGGATCGGAGAGCGGACTCGACCTCGCGCGTCGTTTGGCTGCAGTCGGGCTTCGAGGGCACGGTGATCTTGATCTCGACGCGGGCGGAGGCGGACTTCGGAGATCTGATCGCGGAGACGCCGGCGGCGGGCTTCGTGCCGAAATCGGAGCTATCCGCAGCAGCGGTGGAGCAACTCGTCAGCGGGTCTCGAGGTATGTGAGCACGGCGAGGACTCTGCGGTGGTCGTCGGTGCTCTCGGGCAGGCGGAGCTTTCCGAGGATGCTGTGCACGTGCTTCTCGACCGTGCCTTCCGTCACCCAGGAGCTGTCGGGCGATGCCGGCGTTCGATCGCCCTTCGGCCATCAGCGTCAGCACTTCGCGTTCGCGTGGGCTCAGCACATCCAGCGGGTCCTCGACGCGCCGCGCGGCGACCAGTTCCTGCACGAGCGCCGGATCGACCACCGAGCCGCCGCGGACGATGCGCCCGAGTGTCTCGAGGAGATCGTCGACGTCGGTGACGCGGCTTTTCAACAGGTCGCCGCTGCGCTCGCCGCTCGTGAGCAGATCCATGGCGTGCTCGATTTCGGCGTGCGCGGAAAAACGACGATCGCCGTGTTTGGGTGCTGCTCGTGGATCTTGCGCGCGGCGTCAAGCCCTTCTGTCGTGTGCGTCGGGGGCATGCGGATGTCGACGATCGCGAGATCCGGCTGCTGCTCGTCGACGAGCTCCAGCAGTCCGAGGGCGTCCTCCGCCTGGCCGACCACGTCGAACGACGAGCGTTCAAGCAGGCTGGCCAGGCCCTCGCGAAGCAGGACGTCGTCGTCTGCAAGAACCACCCGGGTCGTCGCGGATGTCGTCATTCGCCTCGATTATCTGATCGAGCAGGAGGCTTGGCGGGTTGTTGCTCCCGTCCGGTAGCGTCGCCGGCGTCGAGACGGTGGAGGTTTCGGTGCAGGCTGCTCGCTGGTTCGGTGTCGGGTCGGTCGAGGGCCTTGGAGAAGGGGTGGGAGCGAGCGCGGCCGGTGACGCCTTGCTCGGCGACGACGCGAAGCTGCTCGTCGATCTTCTGCTCGCAGGCGCACGACCTGCCGGTGTTGTTGCGGGAGATCCGGACGCGCTCCGGGGACGTTCCGCTGATCGGGTG
>CAVUNA010000021.1:0-28802 GCA_963742605.1 uncultured Thermoleophilia bacterium
ACGGCGTACGACATGCTCATGTGCATGCTCTGGTTCGCGACGTGCATCGTCATGCCGAGCAATGCCGTCTCGACGAGGTGGCTGTCTCGCGGGATGAACAGCTGAACCTTGATGTCACCGAGCGGCGCCGACGTTCGCGAGCAACCCTTTTCGAGATCCCCGGGAGGTTCGTCAGCAGCGCATCGCCGTCGAGCGTGCCTGTGACCTCGTCCTCGGTTCGTCCGTTGACGTCGAGCGTCGAGACCGAGACGTCCTTCACGTACGGCGTGATCGCGTTGAGGTCGAAGCCCGCCGTTGTCGACGGCTTGGTGCTTGCCGGCACCGTCAGGGTGCGGCTGACGCCGTTGACCCGCATCTGCAGCGACGCTCCACGCTTCACCATCACGACGTCCTGCGCCGGGACGCCCGGGAGCGCCGTCGTCATCGTCGCGCGAAGAAGTCGCCTGCCTGCGGCACCCTTCAGGATCATCCCGCCCTGCGCGTCGACCTCGACGCTCTTGCCGGCCGCGTCCATGTTCACCTTCATCGTGAAGCCTTCGGAGCTCACCGACTGGGCCGCGACGCGCGGACTGTGCGAGCAGATCCTCCGCCTTCTGTGCGTCCGCGCCCGTGCACGCGGTCGCGACCAGCGACAGTGGGATCAGCGCAAGCAGGGCGAGGAGGAGCCGCACGGGCTGATGATCGGCGTCCGGGCCGGGAAGTGCGTCCCTCTAGCGGGTGAGCGTGATCTTCGAGAGACCGAGTGGCCGGTCGACGTCGATGCCCCGCAGCTGGGCGAGGCGGAGCGCGACGAGCTGGCCCGGCACGACCGCAAGAAGCGGGCTGAGCCACTCGGGCACACCGGGCTCGAGCGGGAGGCGTCGAACCTCGCCGCAACCAAGCACGCGCTCGTCGTCGGCGATCACGATCAGCCGCGCGCCACGGGCTGCGACCTCGCGGATCGCCTCCTCCATGCTCCAGAGTGCCGGGCCCGACCTCCGCGATCACCGGCCAGCCGGGCGCGATCGCGGCGACCGGGCCGTGCATCAGGTCGGCCGCCGTTTACGCCTCGAACAGCAGGCCGGACAGCTCCCTGATCTTGAGCGCGATCTCGAAGGACGGTGGGTGACCGACGCCCCGTGCGATCACCGTCCCACCGTCGACGGCGCCGAGCCGGTCGATCTGGTCGGCCGCCCACGCGAGCGTTCGAGCTGCCGTGCGAGCTGGGCAGGGATGCGTTCGAGCTCGGCGAGCGCCTCCTCGTCACCGGTCGACGTCGCGAACAGGAGCGCGATCGCGCCGAGCGAGTTGACGTACGTCTTTCGTCGCAGCGACCGACTGCTCGACCCCGGCCTCGAGCGCCAGCACCGCGTCGACCGACGAGCCGAGCGGCGACGACGGAACGTTCGTGAGCGCGACCGTCGGTCGCCCCTGCGCGCGAGCCTCCGCGATCACCGCGTTCACGTCCGGGGACTCGCCCGACTGCGAGATTCCGACGACGAGCGCGCCGTCCAGTCGCGGCGGCTGGCCGTAGAGCGTGTAGAGCGACGGTGTCGCGGACGAGAACCGGACCTGGTGCGCGCGCCCGAGCAGGTACTGCGCATAGCGGGCGACGTTCGACGAGCTGCCGCGTGAGGCGATCAGGATGTACTGCACGTCCTCCCGGGTGAGCAGCGCGGCAATTCTGGTCGCTTCGTCGCGCTGCCGATCGAAGAGGCGCGCGAGCGCCTCGGGCTGTTCGGCGAGCTCGCGTTCGAGGAACGAGCTGAGTATCCGTACCGGCGGGTGCAGGATGTCGGCTGCTGCGGCGAGCGACGCACGACCGGCTCCGTACGTCGCGACATAACCGCGCGCATGCTCGGGCCGCCAGACCGGCAGCCCGACCTCGATCACGACGGCGCCCGTGCGGTCGGATGCCTCGCGCATCCAGGCGTGGCGGTGCGCATCGCGGACGACGTACGCGTCGGCGGCCGGGACCGGCTCACCCTCGCGCACCACCTGCGCGCCGGGGACGATGGTGCTCGTGCTCGCCCGCTGCGATGTTCGCGCGCGGTCGGAGCTCGACGATCGTGGCGTCCGGGTCGAGCATCGCGTCTCCCGAGACCCGAAGCGCACGCCGAGCCGCGGCGTCCCCGACCGCGCCGTCCACGATCGCAGGCTCGGCATGCGCCCACGCGGCCAAAGCGCGGACGCGGGCCGCCGCCTCGGCGAGGCGCGCCTCCTCGAGCTCACCGTCAGCGACCGCCGAGACGAGCGCAGCCTCGATCCGCGCGACGTCGAACTCGTCGAGATCATGACCGACACAGAGCAGATCGACCCCCGGCGCAAAGCGCGCGGACGGCGGCAGCCTCGACGCCGACCGTCGCGCTGACGGCACGCATCTCGAGCGCATCCGCGACGACGACGCCGTCGAAGCCGAGCTCCTCACGCAGCAGGCCGCTCACGACCCGCCGGTTCAGGGTTGCCGGCTCGTCTCCGAGCTCCGGCACGACGACGTGCGCCGTCATGATCGTCTCGACGCCCGCAGCGATCGCCGCGCGGAACGGCTCGAGCGCAGCTGCGAGATCACCGGTCACGACGGGCAGCTCAAGGTGCGAATCGAGCTCGGTCGAACCGTGACCCGGGAAATGCTTGCGCACAGCGTCGACCCGCGAGCGCTGCAGGCCGCGGACGAAGGCCGCCACGTGCGGGGCCACCGCGGCTGCGTCGTCGCCGAAGCACGGACGACGCGATCACCGGGTTCGCCGGCACGTTCACGTCGGCGACCGGGGCGAGTTCCAGTTGACGCCGGCGCCGGCGAGGTCGGCGCCGATCGCAGCGGCGACCTCCTCGGTGAGCGCCACGTCCCCCAGGCCCCGACCCGCGGCCGAGGGAGTACGAGCCGCCCTCGCGCCACTCGCAGGCGCGTCACGTCTCCCCCCTCCTCGTCGATCGCGAGCAGCACGTCCTCGCGCTCGACGCGAGTGCGTCACTGAGCGCCGCCAGGTCACGGGGGTCGGCACGTTGTAGGCGAAGAACAGGACGCTCGCGCCGCCGCGCTCGAGGAAGCGGCGGTACGTAGGAACGTCGACGCCCGGGAGCTCGGCGGCAGACAGGTCGCCGCAGGCGTTCGAGCGCGGCGCTCATCCCCGTACGGCTCCGCTGTCAGCCCGAAGGCAACCCGCCTTTGGACGGCGAGGAAGAAGAGGACAACAGGGATCGCCGTCAACGTCGACGCCGCCATCGAAGCGCTCCCCAGTCGGTGCTCGGCGCGTGCCAAGGAGTACGACAACCAGACCGTGATCGTCTGCTTCGACTGGTCGTTCAGCAGCACCCTGGCGAAGATGTACTGGTTCGAGGTCGTAATGAATGCGAATACCGACGTGGCGACGCCCGGCCCATCAGCGGCAGCAGGATCTTCATGAAGACGCCGAGGCGTGTGGATCTGTTCGACCATCGCCGCCCCTCC
This sequence comes from uncultured Thermoleophilia bacterium, assembly GCA_963742605.1. Taxonomy (GTDB): domain Bacteria; phylum Actinomycetota; class Thermoleophilia; order Gaiellales; family Gaiellaceae; genus PALSA-600. The sequence goes on from CAVUNA010000021.1 coordinate 3,428, forward strand.
TTGAGATCCTTGGGGATCCGATCAGAAAGCCGCGCCATTCCAGACGCAGAACGCAGCACGAACGTCATGTAGGTCGACGATCCAGACCGGAGAACGCGTTCACCTGGTGGTAGCGGGCGAGGCACGCGTAGAGCGGGATGATCCAGGCGCACCGCCGGCAGCATCTGTAGATTCCGATCACGAGGACGACGGAACACTTCCCGGCCGCTGAAGCGGTAACGCGCAAGCCGCCGATCGCCGCCGCGAAGCGCGATCGTGATCGAGATCGCGACCGTCACCGAAACGACGATCGAGGCGCTTCAACACGTCCTGCCAGAAAGACGGCGCGGTCGAGGGCGTCGCGAAAGTGCTGCAGCGTGGGATGAGCGAAAACCAGGTCGGGGTCAGGCTGTCGATTTGGACCTGGGGCTTGAAGCCGTCGAGATCGATCCAGACGGGAAAGACCATCACGACGAACACCGCCAGGCCGACGCGTGTCCAGCCCGCCTGGCGGGCGCGGCGATGGCCGGTGCCGCTCGATCGCGCCGTTCCGATCCGCACCATTCTCCGAACGTAGAAGACGCTGAGCAGGCCACGATCAGGAGCATCAGGATCGAGATCGCGGCGCGGCGGCCAAAGTCGGCCTTGAAGTAGCCCTCCTCGAACAAATAGATGCTCGATCAGGTAGTTGCCGGTCGTGATCTTCGACTGTTCGATCAGCAGGTACGGCTGACGGAACACGCCGAAGTCGCAGATGATCGAGAGGCTCGTGAGGATGAGGACGATCGGCCGGATCACTGGGAACGTGATGTCGCGGAAGACGTCCCACGGCCGTGCGCCGTCGACCTCGGCAGCCTCGACTAGGTCATGCGGTACCTGCGCCAGGCCTGCGAACAGCGTATCGCGACGAATGGCAGTGCACCCCAGACGATCAGCAGCGTGACGAGGCTCAACTGCGAGAACGTCGTCGCGTACCAGTCGTGCTGGGTAGAAGTCGCCGAGGTGGAGTTGTGTCAGGACGTAGTTGACGACACCCGTTCTGGAAGTTCGTCATCCAGTAGAAGACCTGCACGGCGACGACGACCGGCATCGACCACACGAGGACGAGCCCCGGCTCAGGACGATCTTGACGACGGTGCTGACGCGCACGAGCAGCAGCGCGATCAGCAAGCCGAGCACCATCGTCAGCCCGACGTTCACGGCAGTGAAGATCACGGTGCGCACCAGGGTGTGCCAGAACACCTGGTCGTGGAGGACGGAACGGTAGTTGGCGAGACCGACCGACGTCGCCGTGGTGCCGGATCAGCTCGAACAGGCCGTACCGCTCGGTCGACAGCTTGACCAGCCAGTAGAGCGGATAGCCGAGGACGAGCGCGATGACGACGATGACCGGGACGGATCAGCAGGTAGGGAACGGAGAGCCGCGCCGCCGTTCCCAGAGTGCCGCCGCCGCCGAGACCGGTGGAACGTGGTCTCGGCGGCGGCGGCGGTAGTGCTCCGTGTCCGGCACTCGCGCTACGGCTGATTCAGCACCGATGCGATGTTGGCGCCGGCCGACACGGCCGCCTGCTTGACGGTCAGGTTGCCGGTGAGGATCTGGCCCAACATGTTGCTTGAGGATGTTGCCGTTCTCGACGTCGACCCAGTGCTTCGCCGTCGGGACGAACCAGCTGCGGGCAGCTGCGCGCTCGTTGACGCTGTTCCCGAGCAGGTTGGTCGCGTTGGGGATGTTGCCCTTCGCCTGGAGTGCCTTCTCCGAGCTGGTGCTCGTGAAGTCCTTTATCCACTCGGCGGCGAGCGCCTGTTGGAGCTCGTCACCGGTACGGCGAGGTCGGAGCCGCCGAGGAAGCCCGGCATCGTCTGGCCCTTGACGTGGCCCGGCATCACGAACTGACCCGTCGACGCCGTGTACTTCTTGCCGACGCAGCAGGTGTACCAGCTCGGGCCGACCATCGACGCCGCCAACCCCTGTGCGTAGACGTCGTAGGGGTTCGGCTTGGTCGCGTCGTTCGTCTTCGACACCCGCGAGGTCGCGAGGTAGAAGTTCTTGAACGCCGTGAGGCCGGCGAGTGACTTCGGCGAGCTGAGCAGGCTCTTCCACGTACCGCTGACCTGACTCGCGATCCCGCCACCGTAGTCGAAGACGAAGCCATCCCGACGTACCAGTCGTGCCGGCGATGTAGACCGGCGAGAAGCCCTTCTGCGGGTTCTTCGCGAGCAGCTTCTTCGCGTCGGCCGCGTACTCGGCGGTCGAGGTCGGCAGCTTGGTGATGCCGGCCTGCTTGAACAGGTCCTTGCGATAGGTGACGACGCGGGAGCCCGCGTAGTACGGGACACCGTACGTCTTGCCGCCGTACTTGCCGGATGCGGCGAGACCCGGGAGCCAGTTCGAGGAGTTGTCGAACTGCGTCTTGTCGAGCGGAGCAAAGGCGCCCGCCGCCATGTACTTCGTCATCTCGGTGTTGCCCATCTCGATCACGTCCGGCCCGCCGCCGCCCGCGAGGGTGGCGTCGAACTTCTGCAGGTGGTCGGTCCAGCTCTGGTACTGAACGTTGACGGTGACGTCCCGGGGTGGGCGGCCTGGAACTGCTGGTTGGCGGCCGCGACCACATCCGGCCAGCCGCTCTGTGCGTCGATCTGCAGCCACACGGTGATGCTGTTCGCCGCCGTCTTCTTCGTCGCGGCCGACGTCGTCGCGGCGACCGCGACGGCGAGGACGGCGACCAGACCGAGAGCGACGATGCTGCGTCTCTTCATCTGGATACCCTCCAGAGTCAGGCGGCCCTGTCGCTCTCCTCGCACCCGGTACCTGGGGGTGGGGTTGCGGGGGGTCTCGGCGCCGCGCGGTTGGTATAGACCAGTTGTCACTTCGGCGGATCCTGTCACAAATGCGCCCAATATGTCAATACCAATTCAGAATTGGTACGGTCGGCTGCCGGTCAGGGAAGCGTGACCTGCGCGAGCTCGAGCGGCTGGGCCGGACGGCCGCCGATCCCGAGCTCGGTGACGAGCCGGTAGCGATCCCCACGGTACGTCGAGGTCGTGAACTCGACGACGTCGCCGGCGATCGTCCGCGTGACGCGCTCGAAGAGCAGCGCGGGAGAGTGCAGGGGGACGCCGAGCGCCGCCGACTCCTCGTCGTTCGTCACGGTCGGTTCGACGGTCTGGGTGCCGGCGACGATCTCGACCTGGTAGCGCGACGCGAGCAGGTCGTAGAAGGAGCTCCTGTTCGAGGTCTTCGCCGGTGAGCCCGGGGACAAGCGGAGGCCCGGACGTTCAGCAACTCGATCGCCATCGGCTCGCCGTCGGCAAGCCGAAGCCGCTTGATCGAGAGCACTGGTTCCGCCGGCGACACGTGGAGCATCCGGCCGAGACGAGCGCCGGCCGGCACGGCACGCAGATCGAGCGTCCTGCTCGCCGGCACGAGCCCGCGCCGCCGCATGTCGTCGCTGAACGAGCTGACATCGATGCCCTTCACGACCTTCGGCTCGGCGACAAACGTCCCGGCGCCGCGCCGCCGCACGAGGTAGCCCTCGCGGACGAGCTCGTCGAGCGCGGCCCGGACGGTCAGGCGCGAGACGCCGAGATCGATGCCGAGCTGCCGCTCCGAGGGGATCGCATCGCCGACACCGAGCGGCTCGATGAGCTCGAGGACGCGCTCCCTCGTCTCCCGCTGTTTCGTCAACGGGCGGTCTGGAGCTCGGCGGTGGCGGCGACGGCGAGGCGCTCCCCGCTCTCCGGGTCGAAGAAGAGGCAGCGCGACGGGTCGAGCGCGAGCGAGAGCCTCCGCCCGGGGCGCGCCTGCGACCGCGGGTCGACCCGCGCCGCGAACAGCGCCCGGTCGACGGTCAGAAGGCTGGTATCCGCGGCCGCTTCGAGGATCTCGGCCGTGATCGGCGGCGCGTCGACGTGGAAGAACACGTGCGCGTCCGAGCCGAGATCCTCGACCACCTCAACCCCGACCTCGATCGTCGGTGAGCCCGGGGCGAAGGCGGCGTCCTCGAAGTTCTCGGGCCGGATCCCCAGCACGACCCGGTCGCCGGAGGTCGCCGGGCGAAGACCCGGTGGCAGGGTCAGGTGGAACTGCCCGAAGGTCACGTCGTCACCGTCGATCGTCGCGTCGACGAGGTTCATCGCCGGCGATCCTATGAACGCCGCGACGAAGAGGCTGCGCGGCCGCGTATAGAGCTCGTGCGGGCTGTCGATCTGGAGGATGTGGCCGTCCCGCATCACAGCGACGCGCTGGCCCAGCGTCATCGCCTCGGTCTGGTCATGCGTCACGTAGACGGTGGTGACGGCCAGCCGCTGATGGAGCTGTGCCAGTGAGGCCCGCATGCCGACCCGAAGCTTCGCATCGAGGTTGGACAGCGGCTCGTCGAGCAGAAAGGCCCGAGGCTCACGCGCGATCGCTCGTCCCATGGCGACGCGCTGTCGCTGGCCGCCCGACAGCTGGGCGGGGCGCCGGTCGAGCAGATCGGTGAGCCCGAGCAGCTCTGCGACATCCGTCACCCGGCGCGCGATCTCGGGCTTCGGCGTGCGGCGCGCCTTCAGCCCGTAGCCGAGGTTCTGGCGTACGGTCATGTGCGGGTACAGCGCGTACGTCTGGAAGACCATCGCGACGTCCCGGCTGCGTGGCGCGAGGTCGGTGACGTCGCGGTCGCCGATCCAGATCGCTCCGTCGGTGACCTCTTCGAGGCCGGCGATCATGCGCAGGAGCGTCGACTTGCCGCAGCCGGACGGGCCGACGAGAACGAGGAACTCGGCGTCCGCGATCTCGAGCGTCACCCCGTCGACCGCCTTCACGGAGCCGAATGACTTGGTCACCTGTTCGAGCCTGATCCCGGCCATGTGGCTCGATGGTATAGACCAAAGCAGCTGCAGACAACCCCGAAATACACCAATTTCGCAAACTGGTATTGACCAAACCACCGAACCACTCCTACACTGTCCAGATGCACGGCAGGCGGAGAGAACCGTGAGGCTCGGAGTCGAGGCCTGCCTCGTCGACGGCGTACTCGTGCCAGGGGACGTCGAGGTCGACGACGGACGTCTGACGGCGACCGGCCTCTCGTCACCGAACGGCCGCGGCATCGCCGTGCCGGGATTCGTCGACCTGCAGGTGAACGGGTTCGGCGGCGTCGACTTCCTCGACGCCGACGCCGACGGATACCGGCGCGCCGGCGCGGCGCTGCTCGAGACGGGCGTCACCGCCTATCTGCCGACCCTGATCACGAGCCCCGAAGAGTCGGTGATCGCAGCGATGCGCGAGGTTCCGCGCGAGCGCGAGCGGCCGCGCATCCTCGGCATGCACCTCGAAGGGCCGTTTCTCTCGCCGAGCAGGCTCGGCACCCATATCGCGGAGGCGCGTCGCGACCCCGACGTGGCGCTGCTCGATCGCCTGCTCGACGCGGGGCCCGTGCGGCTGATGACGCTCGCCCCCGAGCTTCCGGGCGCCGGCAAGGTGATCGACCGTCTGCTCGCGCGCGGCGTTGCCGTCTCGCTCGGCCACAGTGACGCGACCGCCGAGCAGGCGAATGCGGCGTTCGACCGCGGCGTGCACAGCGTCACCCACCTCTTCAATGCGATGCGGCCCTTCCGCCACCGCGATCCGGGCATCGTCGGCGCAGCGCTCGCCCGCGATGACGTGATCGTCTGCGTCATCCTCGACGGGATCCATCTGGCGCCCGAGACCGCCTCGGTGATCTGGCGGGCGGCGCGGGAGCGAGTCGCGCTCGTCACCGATGCGATCACCGCGGCAGGGCGCGCAGACGGTTCCTACTCCAGCTTCGGCTCAGTCGACGTCCAGGTGCACGACGGGGCCGTCCGCGGCCCGGACGGCGTGCTTGCCGGAAGCGTCCTGACCATGATCGAGGCGGTGCGGGCGCTGCACGCGCTGGGCGCGTCGTTCGAGGAGGCCGTGCGCGCTGCCACCGAGACACCGGCCTCGGTGATCGGGGCGTCATCGGTCGGCAGGCTGTCGATCGGCTCGGCCGCCGACCTCGTCGTGCTCGACGATCGCCTCGAGATCCTGCGCGTGGTCGTCGCCGGCGAGACCCGCGTCGCGGCGTAGCGCACGTCCCGGTGTCGCTGCCGGGACCTGCGGGTGGAAGAGGCGTTGCGCGATCGCGGTCGGAATGATCGCCGAGAGCACGACGACACCGATGAGGAGTGAGAACTGCGTGCGGTCGATGATCCCGGCAGTCAGCCCATACAGCGACGTGATCGTCCCGAACGTGAGGCCGGTGGACATCAGCAGCGTCGTGAACATCGCGTGCGGCGCCGTGTAGCGGCGCGCAAGTGGATACACACCGGCGAACTTGGGAACCATCTTCCCGACGAAGAGCACAAGGAGAACGCCAAGATTCGCCCAGAGCGCGCTCGTCGAGACATTCATGCCGCCCTTGAGGAAGAAGAACGGCGTCAGGAATGCGAAGGCAACGACGCGCAGACGCTCCTGCTCGACGCGATGCGACGCGTAGAACCCGCTCATGACCAGCCCAAGGATGAACGCCGGCAGCGCAGCCTGCGAGTTCGCGCGGGTCCCGAGCCACATCAGCAGGAAGAGTGCCGCGAAGACGAGCTTGATCTCAGGCTCGATCACCCGGTTCCCGTATCTGCCGAAGAACCAGGGCGAGATCTTCGGCAGCCCAACGATGAGCGTGACGGACGCGAGCACGAACGGCACGATCCAGATCGTCGGCGTGATGAACAGAAGCGTCAGCCCAGTGACCGTCGCGATGTCGGTGACGAAGGTCGCCGACATCAGTCGCTTGCCGACGAGCTCGCGGTTGAGCCCGGTCTCCACGAGCACCGCGTAGACGACCGCGAGGCTCGTGGTCGACAGGGCGAGACCGGCGATCTCGGCCTGGCGGCGATCCCATCCGAGCCCGTAGTACGCGATCAGGCCGACGACGAGGAACGGCGCGACGAACGAGACGAGCCCGATCGACAGCGACGCCTTCCACTCGCGCTTGAACTGTGGGACATCTACCTCGGCGCCCGCCTGGAAGGTGAGCACGATCCCGGCGAACGAACCGAGGAAGCTGAGCCAGGACGGGACCGTGAGGTTGAAGGCGTTGCCGACGACGATGCCGGCGAACAGTTCGATCAGCGCGACCGAGATCCCGATCTCGATGCTGACCATCGACGCGACGAGAACCGTGCCTGCAAGAAGTGCCGCTATCGCAACGTCGCTCACCGTGCTCTACCTCCTGGAAGACGAACTTCGAGTTGGTAGAGGCCATCGGCGGCGCGGGCCGCGGTTAGGCGGGGGCCTCACCCCGCGTGTAGTTGTCTCAGCTTAGCCGGGCGGGTGTCAGAAGCGGAGCCGGCCGACCCGAAGACCGCCGATGCGCGCCTCCGGTGCGACGGCGAGCGACGCTGGGACCATCTCGCTGGTGACGAGCCCTGCGTCGTTCGTGAGCTCGTCGATCACCGCGAACCAGCGCTGGATCTGGTCGGGAGTGTCGATGACGGTCGTCACGACCGGCACGTCCCGGTGGATCGCGAACAGGCGATCCCCGTGCGGTGGTCGGTCGCCCGAGAAGCCCCAGATCCCACGAACGGCAGTCGCGCCGCCGGCATCGAGCGCGCGCAACTGCCGGATGAGCTGGGCGTAGAGTGGATGGCCCGCGTGGCGCGCCTGCTCGCTCACGTACACCATCAGCTTCTGCCAGACGCCGAGCCCGGCATCGTCCCGCTCGGGCAGATGACGTGGCTCGGCGAGAAGAACGCCGTCACGCTTGCAGACGCGTAGACGCTCGAGCGTCGCGGTCGAGTCTGCGAGTAGATCGGAGAAGCCTTCGAGTGCCTCGCGCACCGCGTCGCCGCGACCGACACCGATGACCATCATCGGCACATCCGCGTTGCGGGAGAAGAACCGTCCGCGCTGTCGGCGGTGATGGATCATTCCGTCGACCCCGAGGAGCACCGTCGCTCCGGCGAGGCCGCAGCGCCGAAAACGCTCGACCACCGCCAGATACGCGGGATGCCCGTCGACTCGCTCGTTGCGGCCCAGGTAGGCGGTGAGCTTGGTGGCCTCGGCCAGCTCGTCCGGCAGGTTGATCGGGCCAGGCTCGGCGTGCAGGAGCCTGGCTCGCTCGAGGGTGATCAACCCACCAGTGACGAGCTCCGAGACCCGCGGCAACAGCAGCTCGATGCGGGCGCGCTCGTCGACGGCCACCGCGACGAGCGGCAGGTCCTCGGAGAGAGTGAGGAAGCGGTCGGTGCGGAGCCGGTGCTTGATACCGAACCCCTCGACCGCACGCAGCAAGACAGCGACTCGCACCTCGCTCCGCTCGAACAGATCGACGAGCTCGTCCGACAGCAGTCGACCGTCGACACGATCGGACTCGCCGAAGTAGACGGTCAGTTTCAGGCAGTCCGCGTTCACAGAAGGGTTCCGATTGCCCAGCCGGCCGCCGCGGCGACGAGCCCGGCAGCGAGCGACAGCCCGATGTTCAACGTCGCAACGCCGTCGTCGTGATCCTCGGCGAGCCGTTGGGTCTCGAACATCCAGGTGGAGAACGTCGTGAACGAGCCAAGCACCGCTGTCCCTCCGAGCAGCAGCGCGTCACCGGTGACCCCACCGCCGGTCAGCACCCCGAGGCCGAACGAGCCGATCACGTTCACCACCATCGTCCCGAGCGGCAACGAGCCTGCGAAGCGCAGCTGCACGAAGCCGTCGAGGCGAAACCGCAGGATCGCGCCGCATCCGCCGAGCGCTCCGACGCAAATCCAAACGAGCACGGTCATCGCACCCTCGCCCGCCTCGTCAGCGCAGTCGCAGCCTGGACGATTGCCAGCCCGACGATGACGGTCGCGAGCAGATAGGCGCACGCAAGGACAACGTGACCATGGTGCGCGAGAGTGATGACCTCGATCTGAAAGGTCGAGAACGTGGTCAGCGATCCGCAGAGGCCGGTGCCGAGGAGCGGCCTGCGAAACGTCGACGGCGGAAGGCGCTCCTGCAGGCGCGTCGCGAAGTATCCGAGCGCACCCGTGCCCGCGACGTTCGCGACGAAGGTCGCCCATGGCCATCCGTGCCCGTCGAAGACGAACCAGCGGTCGAGGCCAGCGCGGGCGAGTGCCCCGACGACTCCGCCGACGAAGATCGCGAGCTCGACCCGGTAGCGCAGAACGTCAGTGAATTCGTTGGAAGAGGACGCTCGACAGCTCGCGTGTCGCGCCGACGACACGGAAGCGCAGATCCGGATGCTCGTCGATGAGCTCGGCGAACGCGCGCAGCTCGTCCGCGCGATGATGCAACTGGTCGAAGTAGAGGAACGACCCCGGGACCAGGTGGTCGCGGACGGCACCGAGCACCGTCGTGGTTGACGAGTAGAGATCGGCGTCGAGCATGACCACGAGCACGTCGTGCGCCGGCCACTCGTAGGCGGGAACGGTGTCCTCGAACCAGCCTGGGAAGAATGTGATGCGCGGGTCGTCGACGACCGGAACAACCCCCTCCGTGGAGAAGAAGCCGCGGGGATGACCCTCGAGCGTCCAGTCGTGCGGCAAGCCGACGAAGCTGTCGAACCCGTGCAGCTTCGCCGCCGGGCTCGTCAGCAACTGCGACCAGTAACGAATCGAGACGCCGGCATGGACACCGAACTCCATGTAGAGGACATCGCGATCGCCGACCCTCGGCTGCCACGAGGTCGAACAGCTGGTACCGCGAACGCACCCGCAGCGGGACGTCGAATCCGTTCGCACGCAACCACCAGCCGATGTGGAGGTAGTTGAACGCGCCGTTGAGGTTGTAGATCAGCGGTTGGCTGCAGTACGCACCGAGGCGCGTGAGCGCCAGCTTCGGAGCCTCCTTCCAGCCCTCGGAGAGTGGCATCGATCGCGAGCTCAGTCGTTTCCGACGTGGACCGCGAGCCAGCTGGTCCCCGGCCGAGTCTCGAGCACGGTGTGGGGGCAGCCTGCAGGAAGCAAAAGCCAGCCTCCCGGCTCGAGCTCGAGCTCGAGCCCGTCCACGAGCAGCCTCGCACCGCCTTCGACAACCATCACCCACTCGTCGTGCGCCTGGTCGAACGAGGCCGGCGCGGCCAGTCTCCCGCTGAGAATCTGCTCGACCTTCAGGCCTGGACGCTCCGCGAGCACCGTGAACCGCTCGCCTTCCGCCGGAGCACTCGAGGGATCTTCGAGCCGGCCCTGAAGAAAGCCACTCGTCATCGCCCAGACGCTAGCTGGTCGACACGGGTGACACCTTATAACGAGGGCGCTCGTTCTGGATACTCGACGGCTTGTCAGCCAACGGGAGGTGGGTCGGTGAGCACGGGACACCGCGTTGGCCGCCCGAATCCACCGGCTTCAGGACCGCAGGAACTCCGATCTCCCCCAGCGCACGGATCGCCTCCTCCGGCGTGCGCACGACGGCGAACGACGGCTGAGGGACCTCGTGCCGCGCGAGCTGTTGGCGCATCGCAGCCTTGTCTGTCATTCGGTGCGCGACTACCGTGCCGATCCCCGGCAGGCCGAGCCGATCGGCCGCGGCAGCCGCAGCAGCAACCGCACGATCGCTGCAATCGCGGCGAAACCGTCGACACGATGCCGCCGCCGGCCCTTAACCGGATGGCCAGCGGAGCCTTAACCGAGGACGCAAACACTCAACCGAACAGGTTCTGGCGGGCGACAATGATGCGTCGACGAGGGTGGCTAGACTCGCGGCGCCGAACGGCGACTTCGCTCGCCCCCGTAGCTCAGTGGATAGAGCAGCGGTTTCCTAAACCGCGTGCGCAAGTTCGATTCTTGCCGGGGGCATCTTCAAACAGCCTGCAGTTGGGCGCATTCCGGCGTCGCCCCCTCTTCACCCCTCGCCGGCGTCTGGGCCACGAACGGATCGAGTCGCCGCAGGAGAACTTGGCTCGGTTAGTGGTTACGTACACCGCCACTTTAGTCCGACCACCTCGACGAGCAGACCTGGTTGAGTGCCGCGCGCTCGGCATGAGCCCCACCTATCTCGTCGACTACCGGGCCCCCGCGCAGGCGGCAGCGTGATACGGGCATGAAACTTCGGCTCATCCTGTCAGCGCTGGTCCTCGCGGCACTCGCACTCGCAGTTCTCGGGCTCGTCCTCGACGCGGCGCGCTGGGCTCGGTCGCTCGCTCGCTCACCGAAACAAGAAGTTGTCACGCGCGCACCGCTCGCGCCTGGCGCACAACTTGACGCCACGACCGGCGGAGTCGGTAACTGACCCGCCGCCGTGATCAGGAGGTGCGCTTGCGTGTCCACCAGGCCGCGAAGAGGATCAGGACGGCGGCGAGGCCGACGAAGACGCCGGTTTCGCTGAGTTGGAGCGGCCAGAAGTGGCTCTCTGGTTGGTAGACGACGTGGAAGATGGCGTTGCTGATTCCGGGCGCCGCGACCTGCACATGGCCGCCGAGGAATCCGCCACCGCCGCCGCTGAGGATCTGCTTTCCGTGGATGGTGGCGTCGACGCTCAGGACATGGGCGTTGTAGAGGAAGCTCGGCTGCTGGGCGCCTTTGTAGGTCGCCTTCAGCGGTGCGACGAGGTGATCACGTAGCGAGTAGTCGACGAAGATGCGCATGGCGAAGTAGCCGACGAAGGCGACGGTAAGAGAGGCGGCCGCACGTCGCCAGACCGCTCCGAGGGCCAGCGCGAGGGCGAGCGCGAACAGGGTGTAGCCGATGACGACGGTGCCGGTGGTGTCGTAGTTGCCGGTGTCGAGGCGTCCGTTGATGTGGACGTTCGGAGCGCGCCACCAGGTGAAGAGCAGGATCAGTCCGCATGCGGCGAGGGCCGCGGCGACGACCGCCACGCCGAGCTTGCCGAGCAGCCAACGGCCGCGGGTGATGCTTTGCGTCCAGGCGAGCCGATAGGTGCCGTGCTCGAGGTCGAAGATGAACGGTGCGGCGAGCAGGACGCCGATCAGGCCGGGGATGAGCGTGAACCAGTTCGCGAGCGTCGTGAGCGACTGGAAGCGCTGCTGGAAGTCGCCGAGCTTCTGCGCGCAGAGCGGGCTGGGATTGACCGAGAGGCAGGCGGCGAGTCCGTCCTGGTGGTAGGCGTTCGCCATCTGGATTCCGGTCGGGACCAGGAGTACGGCCAGCAGGGCGAGGATGCCGACGGCGATCAGCGTCTCGGTTCGCTGCAGGCGCCAGCTGACCCAGGTCACGACTGCACCGTCTCGAGCGGCGTCGTTGTGGATGCGCCGTTGCCGGGCTGGTAGCCGAGGTAGGCGAGCACGATCTCCTCGAGGTCGACCTCGTGCTGTTCCCAGCAGCTGTCGTAGACGTGCCCGTTGGCGCGCACGAGCAGCGTCGTCTGCCGCTCGGTGTGGGTTTCGCGGACGACGTCATGCACGCGCGTAACGCTAGTTGCGTCGCTGCGTGGGCCGGTCAGCAGCCGGTGGCTCGCGACGATCTCCGAGATCGATCCGTTCAGCTGCGTGGCGCCCTGGGCGAGCGTGACCAGGTGATCGCAGACGCGCTCGAGCTCGGCGACGATGTGCGAGGAGAGAACGACCGTGATCCCGTCGTCGACGACCGCCTCCATCACCGCGTTCAGGAACTCGCGGCGCGCGAGCGGATCGAGCGAAGCCACCGGCTCGTCGAGCAGCAACAGCCGTGGCTGCTTGGCGAGCGCCAGGGTCAGCGCGACTTGTGCCTGCTGGCCGCCGGAGAGCCGACCGACCTTCTGCTTCGTCGACAGGCCCAGACGCTCGACTCGCGAAGCGGCCAGCTGCTGGTTCCAGCTCGGGTTGAGGTTGCGCCCGTACCTGAGTGTCTCGGCGATCGTCAGGTTTCGGTGCAGTGGGTGGTCCTGCGCGACGAAGCCGAGCCGCGGCAGTACCTCCTTCGCATCACGCCGCGGGGACTGCCCGAACACCTCGACGACGCCGCTCGTCGGCTCGACGAGTCCGATCACCATGTGCAGGAGCGTCGTCTTACCGGCGCCGTTCGGCCCCACAAGCGCGGTCACCGAACCCGACGGGATCTCCAGCGTGCACTCTCGAAGCGCCCAGCGCGAGCCATACCGCTTGCCCAGCCCGAACGTGCGAATCGCGACGGAGTCGTTCACGCCACCCTCGAAACCGCCGACGGACGTACCGCTTCAGCCATCAGTGCCGCGATCCCCTCGTCGTCTAGGCCGGCGGCGCGTGCGCGGCTCACCCAGCGCTCAATCCCTGAGCGAAGCCCTTTGAGGTCGCCCGGCGGCGGCGCAACGGGATTTGCGGATACGAAGGTGCCGACGCCGCGCCGGCCCTCGATCAAGCCCTCGAGATCGAGCTGTCGGTAGGCATGCAAGACCGTGTTCGGGTTGATCGTGAGGTGCGTGACGACTTCCTTCACTGTCGGCAGCTGATCGCCCGGCCGCAAGATCCCCAGCCGGATCGCCTGCCGCACCTGCTGCACCAGCTGCAGATACGCCGGCACCCCAGACTTCCCGTCCAAGTGAAACTCGATCACCGCAACGACCCTAAATAACTAGCCATCTAGATAATAGAATAACACAGACGGTTGGCCACACGTCAAGAAGGTTCTCGCGCTGCTAACCGTGGCCGCCATGGTGGAGCGAAGCTGGGGTTTTAGACGGCTCTGCGGCCCGCGCGAGCGTTCAGGGATTTCCCCTGAGCGGGCGAGCCTCTACCCGGCGTGAGCCGCTGTGCTCGGCCCCGCGGTCTCTCTACCCCGCGAGTAGCTGTTTCGGATCAGGTGCAGCACGCAGGTCTGCACGATCGCTTGCGGCCAGACGTCGCCGATCGCGTCGAGCAGCCCTTTGAGTCCGTCGCAGACGACGATGCAGACGTCGACCGTCCCCCGATTCACGATCTCCGAGAGGACCTGGTGCCAGTACTTCCAGACGTTGCCAGCGCGCTGCTTCGCGCGGAGCTCCGGCTTGACTGTCCCTCGTAAACGACCCTTTCCTTTCTTGCAGGAGACTTCTCGCTTCGCTGACAGAGGCCCGTCTGTTCGGCGATGGTCTCCCGCACGCGGGCAGGGCAGGTTGCGGAGAACCCGGGCCGATGCGGCAGAACTCGGGTTCTCGACTGGCGCAGCCACTGGCGCACCAGTTACCTAGAACGTCCACAACCACTCAAAGAGCGGGGACTTCCCGCGACGTGGACGTAGCTTCCTAAACCGCGTGCGCAAGTTCGATTCTTGCCGGGGGCATGCCTCAAAAAGCCTGCAACTGGCGGACTCGACGTATCGGCCTTCGTGTCGAGGCAACTGCCAGACGTGACTGATCCGGCCTAACGCAAGATCGAATTTGGCTCTAGTGCACTGTCCTCGATCTGCCAGCGTTCGGTAGAAATTCCTCCCCCTCCGCTCAACGAGCTTGATGCCGAGGGAGGGGGCGTACGGCGTCGACCGAAGCGGGGCGGTTCCAGCGGTGGACTATCCAGCAGTCGAACCTCGGCTGCCGCCGGCAGCTCGAGTCTGCGCACCTGCGGAACTGCCGCCGGCTTGTGCCGCGGCGAGCACGATCGACGCAGCGGACGGAAGCGTACGGAACTCCTCCACTGGGGCGCGTTCGCGGGCCAGCGCTCTGTGCATGGCCGCGCTCAGTCCTTCTGGGTTCAGTACTACCTCCGCGAGCGCGAAACGCGTGAAGGCGGCGTTGTTGGGGCGAATGTGCCCGCGGCCCCAACCGTATGAGATGGCCGGCAGTCCGCACATGACAGCCTCTAGCACCGTCAGCCCACCCGTCGAATGGACGAGGACGTCTGCGGCTGCCATCCACTCTGACATTTGGTCGGTGAAGGCGACCACCCGTACCCGGGCACTCCAAGAAAAGCGACGGCTCAACCTTGCCTCCAAGCCGACGTTTCGTCCGCACAAACAGACCACGCAGGTGACCGCGCTCTGGGCGAGGGCCGTCTGGACAGCCCTTCCCAAGTCGCCCACACCCCAGCCACCGCCAGAAACGAGAACCACCTTCCCCGCTGGGAGGTTGAGCTCACGGCGCGCATCGATCTGCGCGCGCGGCGTGAGGAACTCCGGCGCTGTCAGCCCCTGCACAGCGAAGACGCGCGTCGCCTGGCCGGCGATCTTCCGAACCTCGTCCACCGACTGTGGATAGGCAACGAGATGGACGTCGATGCCCGGGCTCGCCCAGTAGTGCAGCGCCGATAGATCCGTGATGGCCGAACACACCGGCACAGGGATCCGCCGGGATCGCCGCAGCCGCCCCAGAACCTCCGTCGTGTTCGGATACGTCGACACGATCACGTCGGGGTCGACCCGCTCGATCAGCCGCATCAGCCCTCCCCCGCCAAGCGTCCCGAGCAACGCCTGGGTGAACGCCCGGGTCGGGCGGCACACGGCGAAGAACCAGAAACCGACGTCCCAAAGCCACTGGAAACGAAAGAAGACAAGTCGACCCGTGTCAGCGCTGATCCACGTGATCAGTCGACCCATTGGAGCAAGCCCGTCCGCGGTCACGACCTCGACATCGGGCTGCTCGCTGCGAAGTTGAGCAGCGAGCGTGCGTGCGGGAAGGTCATGACCCTCGCCCACACTCGCCGTCAGGATCAGAACCCGCGGCACAAAACGCGTGCTGGGGCTTGGCGAGTTTCCCTACCGCTTGAAACCAAGCGAATTGGCGAGCGTGAGGGAAATGAACCTCGGGCGCCACCGCACCTTTGCGGGCGGTGTCTCACGCCAACTCGCAACGACTCAAGCGAGCTTGGTGGGATCAACCGAAGCCTCACCCTTGCGTCGAGGCACGGTTCCGAAAACGACATCCCACCACGGCGCACTGACACCAAAACCCCGCTCATCGTCCTCGAAATGATGGCGCATGTGCAACTCGCGCAACCGACGCCCGACCTTGCCTTTCGGGCGGGCGTGATGCAGAGCGAAATGCACCGTGTCATACACCACGTAACCGGCAAAGAAACCGCAACACACACCCCAGCCAAACGGCAACCCAAGCGACACCACGAACAACCCAAGAAACAACCCGGCCAACGGGACCGAGAAGGCGGGAGGCAGAACGAGACGCCGCGGATCGTTCGGATGATCGTGATGCACACCGTGAATCATCCAATGAACACGAGCGCCGACACCACTCTCGGGCTCGAAATGAAAAACGGCCCGGTGTCCCCAGTACTCACAAAGCGTCCAAAACACATAACCGCCGGCCGCCGCCACGACCGTCTCTGTGACCCCCATGCCTCGAATCGACAACACCGCGAGGATCACGATCACCGGTACAAAGACAACCGCCGGAGTCGCCGGATGCGCACGCGTAAGCCGATCGAGTCTCGCCGAAGGAAAGATCGGCGGCGACGCCCGAAGGCGTTCCGCACTAGCCGCTATCTCACCCTCGTGGACCGCCATCTACTTCCACCAGCTCCCACTACGAACTGCCAACGGATCTCGAGGACCCGGTCCGATCAGCGCACCGGCTGGATCCAAGCCAAGAAACACTATGTCACCGATTCTGAGAGTCTGGTGGAGCGGCGGATGTCGAGACGAGCGCCGCGATCTCCTCCGTTTCGGTGTTCCTAGGCCGGGGGCTGGAGCACGCCAAGCTGTCGGAGCATGCTGATGTCGTCGCGCAGAGCCCAGTGCTCCCTGATCTTCCCGTCTGCTATCCGGTAGATGTGGACGTGATGAACGGTGTACGACTGACCTTGCCCCTCGACGGCATAGCCCAGGATGGTCGTGGTGGAACGAACAGTCCTGGTGATGGTCATGAAGGCAACAACGAGGTCGCCTTCGGCGACCATGAACTCGATGACGTTCGACGCGTCGGGCGCAGCACTGAGTTCAGCGGCAAGATCCCTGAAGTCCTCGGTTCCTGACCGACCGGTGACGTGATTGAAGAAGTCCGGCGCCAGGTAGCGATCGACGGCAGCGACGTCCCCCTTGTCGAACACGTCCCTGGTGTACGCGTGGACAAGTTCTTTATTTGCCTGCTGCATCGTCAGATCGTGCCAACGATGGTTGGTCCTCGGGCGTCATTACGCAACACTGGCGCAAGAGAGCGTCGGCGGCCCCCGCGCTTGCGACTTCCGATTCTCAGTAGCTCCGTCGATCGCTTCCGTCACCGCCGCTGATCGACGCGATCTGTGCGGCGCTTCGCCGGGTCAAAGGAAGTCGAGTGTTTCTCCGCCCACGCGGGTGAGGTATCAGTGCGCTCCCGGACACGATCAACGCCTCGTCACCGACAAAGGCGCTGCACTTTCGACGAGCCGTTCGAGTAGCTCTTCACGTTGAAGCTACGAGGTCGTGTTTTCGACGCATAAGCGCGTCGAACGGAATACCTGTCGGCAATGTGAACCGCGCGATCAGAGCATCCGTGGGAAACCCTGGAATCGAACGTGCGTCCAGGTTGTCACTGCGGCTTGGATCGTCACTGTGAGCGGCGTGCAAAGATCCGGACGGGAACACGCTGGCACTGTTCCAGCGCGAATAGCGACCAACCGCCACAGCAGCGCTAGCAATCGCGCAAAGCTTGGCCCCAGTCCCGCCATAGCGCGGGTGACACTTCCGCGAACACGCGCGCAGGCCGCGCGGGCCGCTCAGCGACCTGGGAAGTGTTCGGCGAGCGCAGCGATTAGCCGTCGACGAGGAGCCCGTTGAGTTGGGCCGACGACCCCGGGGGGCCGCCAGACCCCCGCTGCTACTGCGCTGCTACTACGCCGCATGAACGGCGTTTCCTAAACCGCGTGCGCAAGTTCGATTCTTGCCGGGGGCATCCCACAAACAGCCTGCAAAGGACAACCTTCGGCGCTCCTCTCCATCCGCACCGCGCGCCACCTGTGGTTGTGCGATCGGGCGGCGGGAGAGGACGATTTGGCTCCAGTTCATGGCCGACGCGCTTCCTGACGACGTTCGCGCCGACGTCTACGGCGGCGTTGACTCGTCGACGTGCCGTCCGAACGGAGGGTTCGGGATGTCACCTAGCGAGAGGAACTCGCTAGCGGACGACCATCCCCGACGAGAAGTCGGGATCGCAGCGCGAGCAGTGGTCGTGGCCGGACGGGACACGATCGGCCCGAACGGTCACGTAGTTCGCGAGGTCGATCACGGGACGCCCGTGCCCACCGTTCGTGCTGTTTGCGGCTGTGACCAAGAACTGAGCCCACCGAAAGCAGATATCGAATGCATCCTCCTGCCCTCAGGAGTCACAGTACGGTAAGCACGTATGGGCAGCTACGAGCACGTGATCTCGGAGGTAGTCAAGGTCGTCGAGGCGTTCGGCGCGGGCATCATGGTTCTGGGCGGGCTCGGCGCGTTTCTCGTGTTTGCATTCCGAGTGGTGACGAAGCCGGCATTCGGATCGCCCGCCCTGTCCCGCACGGCGTTCGGCGCCACCCGTGCGATCATCAGCAACTCTGCCTGGCATATCGCACCAGACTGGAGGCGTGATGATCACCGTGCTGGTAAATCACAGGGTCGCCGACTACGACGACTGGAAGGCGGCCTACGACCGAATCGACTCCGGACCACTAGCAAGCGACGTACGCAGTTACCGAATCTGGCGCGGTCTCGATGACCCGAACCTCGTGATCCTTGCGGAGACATTCGAGTCGCGCGAGATCGCTGAGGCGGTATTCGCGCATCCTGAACTCGTCGAGGAGATCGTCAAGGCTGGTGTCGATACGGCCTCGATGGAGCTTCACTTCGTGGAAGAGGTCGCGTTCGCCACGAAGCAGTAGGGCGCGTCCCGGCATTTCGCTCCGGCCGGGCGTTCGACGGGGTTGGCTGCCTGAAACGAGCGAACCGCCGACTGCAGGAAGGCGGTTTCGCTCTGGACAACTCCCAATTGCAAGGACGGCCCGAAAGGGGAGGCCGCATGGCGACCCCTATGTCCGTCCGTCGTCGCTTTCACACCTCCGAACCGACGTGTGTGTCGGCGACGATCGGCCCCGCGTAGACCAATGGGTTCGCAACCTGGGCGCGGTGTCGGTGGCTCGTCCATCCGCGAAAACCCGGATGGGCCGAACGGCGCCCAGGCTTATGATCTCAAGCAGCCACAGGAGGTGGGATTGTGGAAAGCCTCAACGAGACCCTCTCCGAACGGGTTCACGGGCTCCTGGATCACGACCGGGCGCCGATCCTGTCGACGACAGGAACGCGGGCAGCTCTCGACTCGCTCGCAGCACGCACCGAGGCCCTCGAGGACGCAGTGCGTGAGTTGACAGAGGTAGTTAGCGAGCTCGCGAAATCGGAGCACCACGTCGACTAGGCAGAAGCAGATTCGCGTTGCGACGTTGGGATCAGCGGCTCGACCTCCCAGATCGCGGCGTATACGTCGTTGTCGAGGCTGTTCACCGGAATCACGGCGCTGATCCGATACTTGGGTCGCCCGTCGATGTAGAGGGTGTCGCCTGGGTTGCAGTCCGGGACGACGGATTCGTAGTCACCCAGGTCGTCGCCGTCGACGGCGTACATGCGGAACTTGAAAGACACTGCGGCCTCCTTCGGTCTGGGGGCCGGAGTCTCCGAGCCTAGCCGATCGCCAGCAATCAGCCTCGGAGTTGTTGCTAGAGCGCCTTCGCGTGGGGACGCTTCGAGCCATGGCCGAAGAAGCGACTCGTCGCGGACGCGCTCGCGGCCTAGGTTGAACGGTGGGCCGGGCACACGAAGCCGACATTCGGATCGCCGGTTATGCCCCCTTCGTGAACCACTGGAGCTGGCGTTGGATCAGCGACTGTCGGGGTCGTACCGCGAACTCGCGCGATCGGTGGTCGCGCCGCCGGTGAACAAGTAACCCGGGCGTGCGGTGAACGCAGCGAGTGGCACTGCGTCGGATCGCCCGATCGCGGCCGGCGTCGTCGACCCGGCCTCGCCACCTTGACGCCCGAAGGTATCTAACCCAAACGTGTCAGGTCAGTGTCGACCACTAGTGCGTAGCGTTCAAGGCGCGACCCCCCAAAGGAGGCGCTGATGGACAACGAACTGCTCACCGACGAAATGGTCGCCAGGATGCTGGAACGGCAAGAGCGAATGTGTGAGGTAGTCGACCTGCTCACCGAACAGGTGCTGGAGATGAAGGCCGTCGTTGATGAGCTGTGCGCGCAGGTCGGGATGGTGCCGGTCCGGCACCTCGAGCTCGTCGAGTAGCGGCAGACCCCCGTAGTACTTGTCGTATCGGGGGCGCCGAGCGGGGCGAACCTTTGCGCGATCGCTAGGGCTGCTGTGGCGGTTCGGCTATTCGGGCTGGAACAGTGCCAGTGTGTTTTCGTCCGGATCTTTGAACCAGGCTGACTTGCCGATGCCCGGCGTCACCGCAACGTGGTTGACCGTCTTCAGCGTCGGGAAGTCGTAGTCCTCGAAGATCGCGCCGCGACTCTCGAACTCGCGTACGTCGCGCTCAACGTCATCGCTCCACAAGCGCACCTGTGTGTGATCGGCCGTGTTCGGCGCGGGGCGTCCGTACACGAGGAGAGTCCCGTCCCCGCACTCGAAGAGAAGATGATTGGGGATCGTCTCGACGGACAAGGTCAGTCCTACCACCTGCTCGTAGAACTGCTGGCTACGGGTGAGATCACCCGAGCAGACAACTGCGGAAATCCTGTGCACACCCACTGCCGCTCCCTCGCGTCGACTTGTCGGCCGACGGGACTATCTCAGAGTGCCGTGCCATCTCGCCGCAGCATCCGACGACAGTCAGCCCCCGCGCGCCGGTGCTCGCGAAGGTCATCCGGCGAGATCATCGACGCCCGGCGAGGACCTCGGAAGCTGCACTGGGCGTAGTCCCTGATCGGGATGGCTCGCTGGACGCTGGGGTTTGGTTCGTTGCTTCTCCTGCTAGCAAGCTCGCTTGCGTTAGCGGCTTCGGCAGGCGGTGGTGTGGCTCGCGCCGCCGGTGCGTGGCACGACGGCAAGGCTGGCCTGACGATCAGCTATCCGGCCGGGTGGCACGTGACGACACGCAGCCTGACGACGATCACGCAGCCCGCGCAACCCGTAGACCGGACGGTCGACGAACTCCTCGACAATCTCGACCGGAACCACGGCTTGGATGCGCGCCCTGACGTTTGGTCCGGCGACGCGCAACCAGGCCCACGAATCCCTCGTTCGAGTCGGCTTCGGGCCGCTAGGCTCTTTTCGTGAGGCCGTAAACGATCGGCTTCGCAGGGATTTTCAGCGGGTGCCACAGTGATCGGTCCCGCGACGCTCCATCCTCAGCGACTGGGTGGTACGGCTTCTCGCCGACCTAGACCTCGGGCGGCGATGACTAGAGCCAACTCGAGCGAAGGGAAAAATATGTTTCGTCCGGTCAAGAAACGCTGGATGCTCTTTGTGGCGGTCGTTGGTGGCGGCGGGATGCTCGCGCTTGCAGTCAGCCTCGGCGCCGGCGCAGGCACAACATCGATCAAGGCGGCGCCGGAGAACACGTCGCCGCCGACGGTCACGGGCACGGCTCAGGAGGGCCAGACGCTCGTCGGCCACCGGGGCACCTGGAGTGGCAGCCCGACCGACTACAACGACTACTGGGTGCGCTGCGACAAGGACGGTGGGAGCTGCGCCAACATCGGCGGCGCCACCAACCGTAACGGCTATGTGCTCAAGGGCGTCGATGTCGGCAACACGATCCGGTTCAAGGTGCAGGCGAAGAACGCGGACGGAAGCACGTCCGCCTCGTCGGTGCCGACGGCTGTGGTCACGGCGGCCACGACACCGCCGCCGCCCGTCACGAACGGCTGC
The DNA here is from genome assembly GCA_963742605.1 of uncultured Thermoleophilia bacterium. GTDB lineage: Bacteria > Actinomycetota > Thermoleophilia > Gaiellales > Gaiellaceae > PALSA-600. The sequence goes on from CAVUNA010000021.1 coordinate 25,043, forward strand.
ACGAAGACCGGGGGGACCGTGCCGATCGCGGGCATCGCCCCGCCCGCACGTCTGAGTTCGACCAGACCCAGGTCAGCCCGAGCACGATCGGCTTCAGCACCCGCTCCCTGACGGCCCGCTTCCACGTCAGCGCCTGCAAGGGCAACGTGGAGGGCGCGCTCGTCTACGTGACGGCCGTCCCCTACGGCATGTTCGGCGGCGCCAACGAGCAGTCGACCGGCTCGGACGGCTGGGCGACCCTGCAATTCACCGCACTCTCGGGTTTCCCGGTCAGCCAGAAACAGCAGCTGCTCGTGATGTTCGTCCGTGCCCGCAAGTCCGGGGAAGACCCCCTCGGCGGCATCTCCAGCCGCCGGCTCGTCTCCTTCCGCGTCACCAACGGCTGAGCTGACGACCACAACTGGGCGCCGGAGCCACAGGCTCCGGCGCCCACCATCGGAGACTCGTTGGGTCCGCGACTCCATAACGGCGGCACTTCGAGGACACCGCCCGCCCGACCATCTGATGATTCGCCACAGGGTCGTTGTAGCTCCTCAGGACCTCACGCGGTTGCCCACGCTGGCGATGATCCCGGTCACGAGCGGCGTGGTGTATCCGGGCGCGGTCGTTGAGCTCGCGAAGCGCTACCGGTTCAAGAGCATCGGTGGCGCGTCTGCCGGAGCGATCGCCGCGGCAGCGGTGGCGGCCGCAGAGTACGGCCGCACCGACGGTGGAGGCTTCGCACGGCTGGCACAGGTCCCGGACGAGCTGTCTACGAAGTGATCCGACTCGCGGATAACCAGTACCGCTTCACCATCCGAGTGAACCATCACGGAAGACTGAAACTCCGGGTGGTTCACCCCGACGGAGACATGTCAGCAGGCGTATACCGAGTCATCGACCGGGCCCGGGTCACCGTTCCGAGCTGTACATCAGCTTGATACGCCCGGCCGCCCTGGTTCCGGGCGGTCAGCGCGCCGATCCGGACCAGAACGACCGCTTAGCAGCTCTCCATGCAACCTGGACAGCGGCGCCTGCGCCAGGCCACGTCAGTCAGGAACTGCTGGTTGGCCTCTGCCGAGTGCGAGGTCGATCGTCTCCTCGGGTGTAAGTGCAGCTCCTGTGGCGAGCTCGTCCCGGAGGCGAACAGGGCCCAGAGCTGCAAGAAGCAGCTCCAGTGTTCGTGCACGTTCCCGTCGCTCGTCGGGTTCGAGGAAGGCGCCGAGGTTCGTCATGAGCGCGTCGCGTCGGCCGAGCAGGCGTGCTGCGACGACGACGTTGCCGGCCTCGGCTTCGCATGTCGCGATCCCGGAGAAGGCCTGAATCTGGGTGATGATTGCACCGACGTCGACCGCGGTCGCAACCGCGCGACGGTAGAGCTGGAGCGCATGAACCTTGTCGCCGAGCTGGTATTTCACGGATCCGAGGTTGTTGAGCTCCCGGGCGCGACGTTCCAGGTCGCCCAGCGCTTCGCCGATCGCCAGGCTTTCTTCGAACATCTCTGCGGACTGGCGAAGTCGCCTTCGGAGCTGTAGAGGGTGCCGAGGTTGTTTGTGGTGACGGCGAGGAACCAGTCATCGTGCACCGTGCGGGCGAGTCGGAGCGACTCTTCGTAGAGCGGGCGCGCTTTGTCGAGGTCGCCGCGCTCGTGGGCCGCGATCGCGAGGACGTGCAGCCCGATCGCTTCTCCACGCTGCAGCCCGATCGGGCGGGAGAGCTCGAGCATGCGCATCGCATACTTTTCGCCCTCGTCCGGCTCGCCCTGCCAGATCGCGAAGATCGCTGACCCCCAGAGCGCTTCGACCAGCCACTGGGGATCCCCCTCCCCACCGACCGCGAGGGTCTCTGCGAGCAATCGTCGGCCTTCCGTCCACTGCCCGCGAACGGCCCAGTAGTGCCAGATCGACCCGACGAGTCTCAGCGCGGGCACTGCCCTGTTTCGACGCGACGAGGTGCTCGACTGCCGCGCGCAAGTTCGCATGCTCTACTTCGAGGCGATCGAGCCACTCGCGCGCCTTCGACGCGTGGAGCTCCGGAGCTGCTCGCTCGCCCAGTGCGGTGTACCAGGCCGCGTGATGGTCGCGCACAGATCTTTGAGTCCGCGGATTCGTCAAGACGTTCGGCGGCGAACTCGCGAATCGTCTCCAGCATCCAGTAGCGATCGCCCGTGCGACGAAGCAGGCTCTTGTCAACCAGCGAAGCGATCGCGTCAAGCTCCGCGCCGCAGACCTCCTCGGCCGACTCCAGGGTGCAGCCGCCGGCGAAGACGGCCAACCGAGCGAACAGCGCCTGCTCTGCCGGGGGTCAGCAGCTCGTGGCTCCAGATCGTCGCCCGTAGCGTGCGCTGACGCTCGGGCGCCGAGCGCGAGCCAGCGGCGAGCAGCGGCAGCCGCTGCTCCAGCCGTTCCAACAGGGCCGAGGGAGAGAGCGCCTTCACTCGTGCCGCGGCGAGCTCGATCGCCAGCGGCAGACAATCAAGACGTCTGGGCAGATCTCGCTGACCTCGCCGTTCGCTGCGAAATCTGAGCTCACCGCCAGTGCTCGCTGCACGAACAGCTCGACCGCGTCGTGTTCTCGCAGCGGATCGACCGCGACCTCCCACTCCCCGTCGACGTGCAGCGGTTCGCGACTCGTCACGAGCACCGTCAGCCGCGCGCATGCGCCGATCGCCTCCGCCACAACGGAGCTGCTTCGAGCAGATGCTCGAAGTCGTCCAGGAGAAGCAGCAAACGTTTGTCGCCGATCGCCGCAGCGAGCGTGTCCTTGGCGCCGATGGCCTGGAGCGGCGGCCGCCTCCACGAGTGGAATCGTCGAGCGAGGGTGGCACCCACCAGACGCCGTGCTCGTGGACGTCCGCCGTCGCGCCCGCAGCCTGAAGCGCGAGCCTCGTCTTGCCGCTCCCTCCCGGCCCCGTCAACGTCACAAGCCGGACGTCCGGCCGCCGGAGAAGAGCCGCGATCTCGTCGAGCTCACGGTCCCGCCCAACAAATGGTGTAGCGGGGACGGGCAGGTTCGTCTCGTGCAACGTCTTCAGCGGCGGAAACGCATCGATCCCGAGCTGGAACAGTCGTTCCGCAGCAGTCAGATCCTTCAGCCGATGCAGGCCGAGGTCGCGCACCTCGACGCCGGCGAGATCCGCCGTCGCCTGGGACAGCAACACCTGGCCACCATGCCCCGCCGCCGCGATTCGTGCTGCCCGATGCACATCGAGCCCGACGTAACCCTCTATTTATCACCCGCCATCGGCTCACCCGTGTGCAACCCCATCCGCACCCGAACCTCGCCCCCCTCCGGCCATTCAGCCCGTGCAAGCGCCTGCTGGCCCTCAGACGCCGCCGCGACCGCCTCCTGTGCGCTCACAGAATGTCTACGAGAATGCATCACCCTCGTAGTCGACCTCGTAGCCGCAATGCCGCTCAAACGCCTCTCGAAGAAGTCGCCGGTGCAGGTCGAGCGCCTCCCGGTAGCGCTCAGGCCCGAGCCGCTCCAACAGCCGCGTCGACCCCTCGATGTCCGTGAACAACATCGTCACCGTCCCTGTCGGCTGCCCAGCCATCACGTCCAACTATCGCGGCTTCACGCTGCGACGTCACGGTCTGGGTCGAGGCGTCCACGATGTCACCGGAGTTGACTTACCGCTGTGTAACCAGCGGGGCTGTGACACTTCGGGACGTTCCAGCAGGAGTGCCCACCAATCCCCGAAAGCACTTGACTGCTGCGTAACTAGGGCTTACGACGCTACGCCGCCGGTGTCTGGTTTGCGGGTGCTTCCAACCCTGAG
>CAVUNA010000022.1:0-48582 GCA_963742605.1 uncultured Thermoleophilia bacterium
TCCTAAACCGCGTGCGCAAGTTCGATTCTTGCCGGGGGCATGCCTCAAAAAGCCTGCAACTGGCGGACTCGACGTATCGGCCTTCGTGTCGAGGCAAACTGCCAGACGTGACTGATCCGGCCTAACGCAAGATCGAATTTGGCTCTAGTGCACTGTCCTCGATCTGCCAGCGTTCGGTAGAAATTCCTCCCCCTCCGCTCAACTAGCTTGATGCCGAGGGAGGGGGCGTACGGCGTCGACCGAAGCGGGGCGGTTCCAGCGGTGGACTATCCAGCAGTCGAACCTCGGCTGCCGCCGGCAGCTCGAGTCTGCGCACCTGCGGAACTGCCGCCGGCTTGTGCCGCGGCGAGCACGATCGACGCAGCGGACGGAAGCGTACGGAACTCCTCCACTGGGGCGCGTTCGCGGGCCAGCGCTCTGTGCATGGCCGCGCTCAGTCCTTCTGGGTTCAGTACTACCTCCGCGAGCGCGAAACGCGTGAAGGCGGCGTTGTTGGGGCGAATGTGCCCGCGGCCCCAACCGTATGAGATGGCCGGCAGTCCGCACATGACAGCCTCTAGCACCGTCAGCCCACCCGTCGAATGGACGAGGACGTCTGCGGCTGCCATCCACTCTGACATTTGGTCGGTGAAGGCGACCACCCGTACCCGGGCACTCCAAGAAAAGCAACGGCTCAACCTTGCCTCCAAGCCGACGTTTCGTCCGCACAAACAGACCACGCAGGTGACCGCGCTCTGGGCGAGGGCCGTCTGGACAGCCCTTCCCAAGTCGCCCACACCCCAGCCACCGCCAGAAACGAGAACCACCTTCCCCGCTGGGAGGTTGAGCTCACGGCGCGCATCGATCTGCGCGCGCGGCGTGAGGAACTCCGGCGCTGTCAGCCCCTGCACAGCGAAGACGCGCGTCGCCTGGCCGGCGATCTTCCGAACCTCGTCCACCGACTGTGGATAGGCAACGAGATGGACGTCGATGCCCGGGCTCGCCCAGTAGTGCAGCGCCGATAGATCCGTGATGGCCGAGCACACCGGCACAGGGATCCGCCGGGATCGCCGCAGCCGCCCCAGAACCTCCGTCGTGTTCGGATACGTCGACACGATCACGTCGGGGTCGACCCGCTCGATCAGCCGCATCAGCCCTCCCCCGCCAAGCGTCCCGAGCAACGCCTGGGTGAACGCCCGGGTCGGGCGGCACACGGCGAAGAACCAGAAACCGACGTCCCAAAGCCACTGGAAACGAAAGAAGACAAGTCGACCCGTGTCAGCGCTGATCCACGTGATCAGTCGACCCATTGGAGCAAGCCCGTCCGCGGTCACGACCTCGACATCGGGCTGCTCGCTGCGAAGTTGAGCAGCGAGCGTGCGTGCGGGAAGGTCATGACCCTCGCCCACACTCGCCGTCAGGATCAGAACCCGCGGCACAAAACGCGTGCTGGGGCTTGGCGAGTTTCCCTACCGCTTGAAACCAAGCGAATTGGCGAGCGTGAGGGAAATGAACCTCGGGCGCCACCGCACCTTTGCGGGCGGTGTCTCACGCCAACTCGCAACGACTCAAGCGAGCTTGGTGGGATCAACCGAAGCCTCACCCTTGCGTCGAGGCACGGTTCCGAAAACGACATCCCACCACGGCGCACTGACACCAAAACCCCGCTCATCGTCCTCGAAATGATGGCGCATGTGCAACTCGCGCAACCGACGCCCGACCTTGCCTTTCGGGCGGGCGTGATGCAGAGCGAAATGCACCGTGTCATACACCACGTAACCGGCAAAGAAACCGCAACACACACCCCAGCCAAACGGCAACCCAAGCGACACCACGAACAACCCAAGAAACAACCCGGCCAACGGGACCGAGAAGGCGGGAGGCAGAACGAGACGCCGCGGATCGTTCGGATGATCGTGATGCACACCGTGAATCATCCAATGAACACGAGCGCCGACACCACTCTCGGGCTCGAAATGAAAAACGGCCCGGTGTCCCCAGTACTCACAAAGCGTCCAAAACACATAACCGCCGGCCGCCGCCACGACCGTCTCTGTGACCCCCATGCCTCGAATCGACAACACCGCGAGGATCACGATCACCGGTACAAAGACAACCGCCGGAGTCGCCGGATGCGCACGCGTAAGCCGATCGAGTCTCGCCGAAGGAAAGATCGGCGGCGACGCCCGAAGGCGTTCCGCACTAGCCGCTATCTCACCCTCGTGGACCGCCATCTACTTCCACCAGCTCCCACTACGAACTGCCAACGGATCTCGAGGACCCGGTCCGATCAGTGCACCGGCTGGATCCAAGCCAAGAAACACTATGTCACCGATTCTGAGAGTCTGGTGGAGCGGCGGATGTCGAGACGAGCGCCGCGATCTCCTCCGTTTCGGTGTTCCTAGGCCGGGGGCTGGAGCACGCCAAGCTGTCGGAGCATGCTGATGTCGTCGCGCAGAGCCCAGTGCTCCCTGATCTTCCCGTCTGCTATCCGGTAGATGTGGACGTGATGAACGGTGTACGACTGACCTTGCCCCTCGACGGCATAGCCCAGGATGGTCGTGGTGGAACGAACAGTCCTGGTGATGGTCATGAAGGCAACAACGAGGTCGCCTTCGGCGACCATGAACTCGATGACGTTCGACGCGTCGGGCGCAGCACTGAGTTCAGCGGCAAGATCCCTGAAGTCCTCGGTTCCTGACCGACCGGTGACGTGATTGAAGAAGTCCGGCGCCAGGTAGCGATCGACGGCAGCGACGTCCCCCTTGTCGAACACGTCCCTGGTGTACGCGTGGACAAGTTCTTTATTTGCCTGCTGCATCGTCAGATCGTGCCAACGATGGTTGGTCCTCGGGCGTCATTACGCAACACTGGCGCAAGAGAGCGTCGGCGGCCCCCGCGCTTGCGACTTCCGATTCTCAGTAGCTCCGTCGATCGCTTCCGTCACCGCCGCTGATCGACGCGATCTGTGCGGCGCTTCGCCGGGTCAAAGGAAGTCGAGTGTTTCTCCGCCCACGCGGGTGAGGTATCAGTGCGCTCCCGGACACGATCAACGCCTCGTCACCGACAAAGGCGCTGCACTTTCGACGAGCCGTTCGAGTAGCTCTTCACGTTGAAGCTACGAGGTCGTGTTTTCGACGCATAGGCGCGTCGAACGGAATACCTGTCGGCAATGTGAACCGCGCGATCAGAGCATCCGTGGGAAACCCTGGAATCGAACGTGCGTCCAGGTTGTCACTGCGGCTTGGATCGTCACTGTGAGCGGCGTGCAAAGATCCGGACGGGAACACGCTGGCACTGTTCCAGCGCGAATAGCGACCAACCGCCACAGCAGCGCTAGCAATCGCGCAAAGCTTGGCCCCAGTCCCGCCATAGCGCGGGTGACACTTCCGCGAACACGCGCGCAGGCCGCGCGGGCCGCTCAGCGACCTGGGAAGTGTTCGGCGAGCGCAGCGATTAGCCGTCGACGAGGAGCCCGTTGAGTTGGGCCGACGACCCCGGGGGGCCGCCAGACCCCCGCTGCTACTGCGCTGCTACTACGCCGCATGAACGGCGTTTCCTAAACCGCGTGCGCAAGTTCGATTCTTGCCGGGGGCATCCCACAAACAGCCTGCAAAGGACAACCTTCGGCGCTCCTCTCCATCCGCACCGCGCGCCACCTGTGGTTGTGCGATCGGGCGGCGGGAGAGGACGATTTGGCTCCAGTTCATGGCCGACGCGCTTCCTGACGACGTTCGCGCCGACGTCTACGGCGGCGTTGACTCGTCGACGTGCCGTCCGAACGGAGGGTTCGGGATGTCACCTAGCGAGAGGAACTCGCTAGCGGACGACCATCCCCGACGAGAAGTCGGGATCGCAGCGCGAGCAGTGGTCGTGGCCGGACGGGACACGATCGGCCCGAACGGTCACGTAGTTCGCGAGGTCGATCACGGGACGCCCGTGCCCACCGTTCGTGCTGTTTGCGGCTGTGACCAAGAACTGAGCCCACCGAAAGCAGATATCGAATGCATCCTCCTGCCCTCAGGAGTCACAGTACGGTAAGCACGTATGGGCAGCTACGAGCACGTGATCTCGGAGGTAGTCAAGGTCGTCGAGGCGTTCGGCGCGGGCATCATGGTTCTGGGCGGGCTCGGCGCGTTTCTCGTGTTTGCATTCCGAGTGGTGACGAAGCCGGCATTCGGATCGCCCGCCCTGTCCCGCACGGCGTTCGGCGCCACCCGTGCGATCATCAGCAACTCTGCCTGGCATATCGCACCAGACTGGAGGCGTGATGATCACCGTGCTGGTAAATCACAGGGTCGCCGACTACGACGACTGGAAGGCGGCCTACGACCGAATCGACTCCGGACCACTAGCAAGCGACGTACGCAGTTACCGAATCTGGCGCGGTCTCGATGACCCGAACCTCGTGATCCTTGCGGAGACATTCGAGTCGCGCGAGATCGCTGAGGCGGTATTCGCGCATCCTGAACTCGTCGAGGAGATCGTCAAGGCTGGTGTCGATACGGCCTCGATGGAGCTTCACTTCGTGGAAGAGGTCGCGTTCGCCACGAAGCAGTAGGGCGCGTCCCGGCATTTCGCTCCGGCCGGGCGTTCGACGGGGTTGGCTGCCTGAAACGAGCGAACCGCCGACTGCAGGAAGGCGGTTTCGCTCTGGACAACTCCCAATTGCAAGGACGGCCCGAAAGGGGAGGCCGCATGGCGACCCCTATGTCCGTCCGTCGTCGCTTTCACACCTCCGAACCGACGTGTGTGTCGGCGACGATCGGCCCCGCGTAGACCAATGGGTTCGCAACCTGGGCGCGGTGTCGGTGGCTCGTCCAATCCGCGAAAACCCGGATGGGCCGAACGGCGCCCAGGCTTATGATCTCAAGCAGCCACAGGAGGTGGGATTGTGGAAAGCCTCAACGAGACCCTCTCCGAACGGGTTCACGGGCTCCTGGATCACGACCGGGCGCCGATCCTGTCGACGACAGGAACGCGGGCAGCTCTCGACTCGCTCGCAGCACGCACCGAGGCCCTCGAGGACGCAGTGCGTGAGTTGACAGAGGTAGTTAGCGAGCTCGCGAAATCGGAGCACCACGTCGACTAGGCAGAAGCAGATTCGCGTTGCGACGTTGGGATCAGCGGCTCGACCTCCCAGATCGCGGCGTATACGTCGTTGTCGAGGCTGTTCACCGGAATCACGGCGCTGATCCGATACTTGGGTCGCCCGTCGATGTAGAGGGTGTCGCCTGGGTTGCAGTCCGGGACGACGGATTCGTAGTCACCCAGGTCGTCGCCGTCGACGGCGTACATGCGGAACTTGAAAGACACTGCGGCCTCCTTCGGTCTGGGGGCCGGAGTCTCCGAGCCTAGCCGATCGCCAGCAATCAGCCTCGGAGTTGTTGCTAGAGCGCCTTCGCGTGGGGACGCTTCGAGCCATGGCCGAAGAAGCGACTCGTCGCGGACGCGCTCGCGGCCTAGGTTGAACGGTGGGCCGGGCACACGAAGCCGACATTCGGATCGCCGGTTATGCCCCCTTCGTGAACCACTGGAGCTGGCGTTGGATCAGCGACTGTCGGGGTCGTACCGCGAACTCGCGCGATCGGTGGTCGCGCCGCCGGTGAACAAGTAACCCGGGCGTGCGGTGAACGCAGCGAGTGGCACTGCGTCGGATCGCCCGATCGCGGCCGGCGTGGTCGACCCGGCCTCGCCACCTTGACGCCCGAAGGTATCTAACCCAAACGTGTCAGGTCAGTGTCGACCACTAGTGCGTAGCGTTCAAGGCGCGACCCCCCAAAGGAGGCGCTGATGGACAACGAACTGCTCACCGACGAAATGGTCGCCAGGATGCTGGAACGGCAAGAGCGAATGTGTGAGGTAGTCGACCTGCTCACCGAACAGGTGCTGGAGATGAAGGCCGTCGTTGATGAGCTGTGCGCGCAGGTCGGGATGGTGCCGGTCCGGCACCTCGAGCTCGTCGAGTAGCGGCAGACCCCCGTAGTACTTGTCGTATCGGGGGCGCCGAGCGGGGCGAACCTTTGCGCGATCGCTAGGGCTGCTGTGGCGGTTCGGCTATTCGGGCTGGAACAGTGCCAGTGTGTTTTCGTCCGGATCTTTGAACCAGGCTGACTTGCCGATGCCCGGCGTCACCGCAACGTGGTTGACCGTCTTCAGCGTCGGGAAGTCGTAGTCCTCGAAGATCGCGCCGCGACTCTCGAACTCGCGTACGTCGCGCTCAACGTCATCGCTCCACAAGCGCACCTGTGTGTGATCGGCCGTGTTCGGCGCGGGGCGTCCGTACACGAGGAGAGTCCCGTCCCCGCACTCGAAGAGAAGATGATTGGGGATCGTCTCGACGGACAAGGTCAGTCCTACCACCTGCTCGTAGAACTGCTGGCTACGGGTGAGATCACCCGAGCAGACAACTGCGGAAATCCTGTGCACACCCACTGCCGCTCCCTCGCGTCGACTTGTCGGCCGACGGGACTATCTCAGAGTGCCGTGCCATCTCGCCGCAGCATCCGACGACAGTCAGCCCCCGCGCGCCGGTGCTCGCGAAGGTCATCCGGCGAGATCATCGACGCCCGGCGAGGACCTCGGAAGCTGCACTGGGCGTAGTCCCTGATCGGGATGGCTCGCTGGACGCTGGGGTTTGGTTCGTTGCTTCTCCTGCTAGCAAGCTCGCTTGCGTTAGCGGCTTCGGCAGGCGGTGGTGTGGCTCGCGCCGCCGGTGCGTGGCACGACGGCAAGGCTGGCCTGACGATCAGCTATCCGGCCGGGTGGCACGTGACGACACGCAGCCTGACGACGATCACGCAGCCCGCGCAACGATTCGTCGTCTACTCGGGAGCAATGCCTCGGCGCCTCGCCCAAGTCGCCAGTCCGCGAGCTAGTCAAGCGCTCGCAATCGTGATGGAACAGACCTCCGTGTCTGCCATTGACCTCAAGCAGTTTCCGCGTCGGCGAAAGAGGTTCACGGTCTCGCGCTTGGGAGGCATTGAGAGTTTCGACGGTGACCGCTGGGCAGAACGTGTTTTTCGCGAGAACGGGCGTGCGTTCTACGTCTTCATCTGGGTCGGCGTAAACGACAGCCGGCAGCTCCCGAGGCTACTCAACGCCCTCGACTCGCTCCGCGTCACCTAGCCGACTTCGCGTGACCGGCGGTTGCTGGGGCAGCGTCGACACGCCCGAGCCCTAGCCGACTTACTGAGTTCGGGCGCGGCCGGCGGCGAGTGGCAACGTAGGGATGGCGCCCGCGCTAGCAAACCGATCGGGCTGAACTACCGAATCCACGGACGATGCAGACAAAGAAAGACCTGCATTTGGTCTTCGGTCTGGTCGTGATACTCGCCCTGGCGATCCTGCTGTTCCATCATGTCTCGCCGTAAATCGTCGGCGGGCTACGTGCCGGACTCCAGCCATTCGACCTCGAGGAACCCGTAGACCGGACGGTCGACGAACTCCTCGACAATCTCGACCGGAACCACGGCTCGGATGCGCGCCCTGACGTTTGGTCCGGCCACGCGCAACCAGGCCCACGAATCCCTCGTTCGAGTCGGCTTCGGGCCGCTAGGCTCTTTTCGTGAGGCCGTAAACGATCGGCTTCGCAGGGATTTTCAGCGGGTGCCACAGTGATCGGTCCCGCGACGCTCCATCCTCAGCGACTGGGTGGTACGGCTTCTCGCCGACCTAGACCTCGGGCGGCGATGACTAGAGCCAACTCGAGCGAAGGGAAAAATATGTTTCGTCCGGTCAAGAAACGCTGGATGCTCTTTGTGGCGGTCGTTGGTGGCGGCGGGATGCTCGCGCTCGTTGTCAGCCTCGGCGCGGGCGCAGGGTCGGCGGCCGTCTCGGCGGCGCCGACGAACACGTCGCCACCGACGATCACCGGTACGCCCCAGTCTGGTCAGACGCTCGTCGGCCACAGGGGTACCTGGACTGGCAGCCCAACGGACTACAACGACTTCTGGGTGCGCTGCGACAAAAACGGGGGTAGTTGCGCGGACATCAGCGGTGCCCACAACAGAAACGGCTACCTGCTCAAGGGTGTTGATGTCGGGAACACGATCCGGTTCAAGGTGCAGGCGAAAAACGCGGATGGCAGCGCCTCTGCATCTTCCGTGCCGACTGCCGTGATCGCTGCTGCCACGGCGCCGCCCGTTTCGAACGGCTGCGCCCAGACGGGCGGGACGATTCCCGTGGCGAGCGTCTCGTCGCCGGCACGTCTGACGATCGACCAAACGCAGGTCAGTCCGAGCACGATCGCCTATAGCACCCGCTCCTTGACCGCCCGCTTCCACGTTTCGGCCTGTAGCGGCTCGGTCGAAGGCGCACTCGTTTACGTGACGGCCGTGCCGTACGGCCAGTTCGCGATCCCGAACGAGCAGGCAACCGGCTCCGACGGCTGGGCGACCCTGCAGTTCACGGCACTCGCCGGCTACCCGGTCAGCAACAAGCAACAGCTACTCGTGATGTTCGTCCGTGCCCGCAAGCCCGGAGAGGACCTCCTCGGCGGCATCTCCAGCCGCCGCCTCGTCTCCTTCCGCGTCACCTCCGGCTGAGCTGAACACAAACGGGCGCCGGAGCCACCAGCCCCGGCGCCCACCATCGGAGACTCGTTGGGTCCGCGACTCCATAACGGCGGCACTTCGAGGACACCGCCCGCCCGACCATCTGATGATTCGCCACAGGGTCGTTGTAGCTCCTCAGGACCTCACGCGGTTGCCCACGCTGGCGATGATCCCGGTCACGAGCGGCGTGGTGTATCCGGGCGCGGTCGTTGAGCTCGCGAAGCGCTACCGGTTCAAGAGCATCGGTGGCGCGTCTGCCGGAGCGATCGCCGCGGCAGCGGTGGCGGCCGCAGAGTACGGCCGCACCGACGGTGGAGGCTTCGCACGGCTGGCACAGGTCCCGGACGAGCTGTCTACGAAGTGATCCGAACCGCGGATAACCAGTACCGCTTCACCATCCGAGTGAACCATCACGGAAGACTGAAACTCCGGGTGGTTCACCCCGACGGAGACATGTCAGCAGGCGTATACCGAGTCATCGACCGGGCCCGGGTCACCGTTCCGAGCTCATCAGCTTGATACGCCCGGCCGCCCTGGTTCCGGGCGGTCAGCGCGCCGATCCGGACCAGAACGACCGCTTAGCAGCTCTCCATGCAACCTGGACAGCGGCGCCTGCGCCAGGCCACGTCAGTCAGGAACTGCTGGTTGGCCTCTGCCGAGTGCGAGGTCGATCGTCTCCTCGGGTGTAAGTGCAGCTCCTGTGGCGAGCTCGTCCTGGAGGCGAACAGGGCCCAGAGCTGCAAGAAGCAGCTCCAGTGTTCGTGCACGTTCCCGTCGCTCGTCGGGTTCGAGGAAGGCGCCGAGGTTCGTCATGAGCGCGTCGCTGCGGCCGAGCAGGCGCGCTGCGACCGCCGCGCTCCCGGTCTCTGCCTCGCAGATCGCGATCCCGAAGAGCGCCTGACACTGGAGGTCGACTACCCCGATCTCGACTGCGGCAGCCAACCCGCGACGGTAGAGATCAAGCGCGTTGGCCCTTTCACCAAGCTTGTATCTCAGCGAGCCGAGATTGTTCAGCTGGCGCGCGCGCCGCTCCAGGTCGCCGAGTGCCTCTCCGATCTCCAGGCTTTCTGTGAACAGCTCGGCGGCGCGTTCGAAGTCGCCTTCCTCAGCGTGCAGGGTGCCAAGGTTATTGGTCGCGACCGACAGGAACCAGGGATCATCGATTGCTCGGGCCAGGTTCAGCGACTGCTCGTAGAGGAGGCGCGCGCGGTCCAGCTCATCGCGACCGTGCGCCGCCATGCCGAGCGTGTGAATCGCAATGGCCTCGTGAAGTTTCAGCCCGGACGCGCGAGCGAGCCCGAGCATGCGCTCAGCACACCTTTCGCCTTCGTCGTAGTCGCCTTGCCACACGGCGAGAACCGCCGCGCCCCACAATGCTCCTGTGACGCGCTCCGGCGCGGCGTGGTTGCCGTGCGTAAGGGCGTCCGTTAGCAACTGCCTAGCCTCCGTCCAGTGCCCGCGAGCCGCCCAGTACCCCCAGACCGACCCCACGAGCCGTAGCGCGGCGTCGCCGTCCCCTTTGGAGACGAGATGTTCGAACGAGGCCCGGAGGTTCGCGTGCTCGGCTGCGAGCCGGTCGAGCCACTTACGAGCCTTCGGCGTGTGCCACGCCGGGACTGCACGCTCGCCGAGGGCCACGTAACAGGCCGCGTGGGCGTCGCGCACGATGTTGGCGTCCGGGAGCTCCTCGAGCTGCTCGGCTGCGAATTCCCGGATCGTCTCGAGCATCCAGTACCGTTCGCCGGTTCGGCGGAGGAGGCTCTTGTCGACGAGCGACCCGATCGCGTCGACATCGGCGCCACAGATTTCCTCCGCGGCCTCGAGCATGCACCCGCCGGCGAAGACAGCGAGGCGCGCGAACAGCGTCTGCTCGTCGGCGGTGAGCAGATCATGGCTCCAGGAGATTGTCGCGCGCAGCGTGCGCTGCCGTTCCGGGGCGGAGCGCGACCCGCCGGCGAGCAAAGGCAGCCGCTGCTCGAGCCGTTCCAGCAGCGCCGGCAGCGAGAGCACCTTCACACGCGCGGCGGCCAGCTCGATCGCGAGCGGCAGGCAGTCGAGACGCCGGCAGATCTCGGCCACCTCGCCGTTGGCGAAGAAGTCGGAGCGCACGGCGGCAGCCCGCTGCCGGAACAACTCCACCGCTTCCTGCTCGCGCAACGGATCGACGGCGACCTCCCACTCGCCATCGACATGCAGTGGCTCGCGGCTCGTGGCGAGCACAGTCAACCGCGGACAGAAGCCGAGCGTTTCGGCGACACCAGCGGCCGCATCGAGCAGATGCTCGAAGTTGTCGAGCACGAGCAGGAGCCGCTTGTCGCCCACTGTCGCCGACAATGTGTCCGTGGAACCCAGCGTCTGGCTAGCAGAGGCCTCGACCAGCGTGGGATCGGCGAGCGAGGCGAGCGGCACCCACCAGACCCCCCGGTCGTAGTCGTCCGCGGCCTCCGCGGCCGCCTGTAGCGCGAGCCGGGTCTTGCCGCTCCCGCCCGGGCCGGTCAGCGTCACCAGCCGGACCTCAGGCCGCCGCAGCAGCACCGCCAGCTCATCGACCTCCCGCTCACGCCCCAGGAACGGCGTCGTCGGCACCGGCAAGTTCGTCTCGTGCAGCGTCTTCAGCGGCGGGAACCCGTCGGTCCCGAGCTGAAAGATCCGCTCCGGCGCGCTCAGGTCCTTCAGCCGGTGCAAACCGAGGTCGCGCACATCGGCGCCGACGAGGGCGGCCGTCGTCTGAGACAGCAGCACCTGCCCACCGTGCCCGGCCGCCATCAACCGCGCCGCCCGGTGAACATCCAGGCCCACGTACTTCGGCGGCGCAGCCACCGGCTCACCCGTGTGCACCGCCATCCGCACCCGAACCTCGCCCCCCTCCGGCCATTCAGCCCGTGCAAGCGCCTGCTGGCCCTCAGACGCCGCCGCGACCGCCTCCTGTGCGCTCACAAACGTCACGAAGAACGCATCACCCTCGTAGTCGACCTCGTAGCCGCAATGCCGCTCAAACGCCTCTCGAAGAAGTCGCCGGTGCAGGTCGAGCGCCTCCCGGTAGCGCTCAGGCCCGAGCCGCTCCAACAGCCGCGTCGACCCCTCGATGTCCGTGAACAACATCGTCACCGTCCCTGTCGGCTGCCCAGCCATCACGTCCAACTATCGCGGCTTCACGCTGCGACGTCACGGTCTGGGTCGAGGCGTCCACGATGTCACCGGAGTTGACTTACCGCTGTGTAACCAGCGGGGCTGTGACACTTCGGGGATTTTCCAGCAGGAGTGCCCACCAATCCCCGAAAGCACTTGACTGCTGCGTAACTAGGGCTTACGACGCTACGCCGCCGGTGTCTGGTTTGCGGGTGCTTCCAACCCTGAGCAGGGTCGACGGGGGAGGGTCGGGTCGACCTATGAGGAGCGTAGGCATCGCCAAAGGGCCACTGTCCGGCCTACTCGAAGAATTGCGCGGCTCATCCTCCGGTTTCTGAAACGAACCCGCTCGAACAGCCCCAGCCGGCTAACCACCCGGGATCTAACAGAACCCGCCTAGCAACCCTCACGGCAACCCCTCGAACTCAATTTCGATCCGGCAGAGGACACATCGAGCTGTTGTCACTTCAGACAACCCGCGACCGGAGGCTGCCAGACCCCTCGCTGCTTCTGCGCTGGTACTACGCCGCATGAACGGCGTTTCCTAAACGGCGTGCGCAAGTTCGATTCTTGCCGGGGGCACTGATCCGTACGGTGGTCGAACCGTCGGCAATGTGAAGAAGGGATAGATCTCGTCGCGGCTGGCGACGCGGATCTCGTCGACGAGGGCTTGGAGCAGTGCTTTGCGCGCGGCAGGGTCGCCGTCGGCGATCACTTGGGCGACGTGTGCTTGGAGGGCATGTAGGTCGTCGTCGTTGAGCGGCTCGGGGGTGTCGTCGGCGTCGGCGGCGAGTTCGTCCCGACGGATCTGGAGTTCTGAGAGTCGCCTGGTGAGGTCGGCAATCCGCGGCGCGCACGCCTGCTCGGGCATCGTGCCGTTCTCGAAGGCGCGGAAGTAGCGATCGAGTGATTCGTCGACCTTGCGGATCTCCGCAGCGAGGCGGGCGAGTTCGGCGTCGCGTTTCGGCTGCTGGTTGTTGAGATCGGCGAACGCGGCGGTGATCGCCTCGCGCACGTCGTCCTCGCGCGCAAGCATGTCTTGGAGCTGGTTGAGGATCGCCGTCTCGAGTTCGTCGGCTGCGAGGCTGTCGGCGTCACAGGTCGCGCGGCCGCACCGTTGCCGTGAGAAGCAGACGTAGTAGCGGTAGCGGCCGCCGTTGCCGTTCGCGGCCGCGCCGAGGTAGCGCTTGCCGCAACGGACGCACTTCACGAGCCCCGTGAGCAGGTAGTCGGACTGGTTCGAGCGTCGCAGCGAGTGGTCCTCGCCGCGCTCTTTAAGGATCGCCTGCGCGCGCTCGAACAGCGCGGCGTCGATCAGCGGCGTGTGCGGTGCGGCGTGATGCTCTCCACGGAAGCTGATCTGGCCGACGTAGGCGCGGTTGCGCAAGATCGTCAGCACGGCTTGCGGGTTGAACGGCTTGCCCTGCTTCGTCCGGTAGCCGCGCCCGCTGAGCCAGCGAGCGATCGTCTGCGTGCCGTGCAGCCGCTCGACGTACCGCTCGAAGATCTCCTCTACCACGGCGGCTTCGGCCGGCTCGGGTTCGAGGTAGCACCGCTCCGGGTCGAGCCGGTAGCCGAAGGGCACGGAGCCGCCGTTCCACTCGCCGCGGGCGGCCTTGCGTTCCATGCCGGCGATCACCCGCTCGACGATCGTCGCCCGTTCGAACTCGGCGAACACGCCGAGCATCTGCACCATCATTCGGCCCGCCGAACTCGAGGTGTCGAACGGCTCCGTCGCCGAGCGGAAGAGCACGCCCGCCTGGTCGAGCTGCTCGAGCACGTGCGCGAGCCCGCGCACCGAACGCGAGAGCCGGTCGACGCGATAGACGAGCAGCAGGTCGAACCGCTTCGTCTCCGCTTCTTTCAGCGCCCGCTCGAGGCCGGGGCGTTCGAGGCTGGCCCCGGACGCCTGGTCGGTGAAGCGGCGCGTGATCCGCCAGCCCTCCTGGCTGTCCACGTAGGCGGCGAGCCGTGTTGCTTGGGCTTCGAGCGAGTAGGGCTGGTGGGCCTCGTCGGTCGAGATGCGGGTGTAGGTCGCGATCCTCACCTAACGGTCTCCTCCCCGATCGCGGCGACGGCGAAGCTCCTCCAGCCCGCCGCCGGCGATGAAGTCGCAGTAGAGCACACGCAACGAACGGACCACCTCTGCCCGCTGCGCATCCGAACGGGCGACGAACTGCGGCGGCCGAACACGCAACCGACCATCCCCACCGGCAGCAAGCGGCGGACGCCGACGCGGAGGCGGCGCGACGCGGCGAAGACGCGTCCGGTTGTGACCATGGCCGTCATCGCGGCGAGCGGGTCCCCGACGCCCGCTCAGACGCGCCCACCCGGAACACTCGAACGGTCGAACATATGCGTCACAGTCGAACCTCCCCATTTTGTTGGGACTCGGTGGCGGGGCGGGCGTCAGGCGGCTGACGCGGGCGGAGCCGCGGCAGTCACGAGCGCAGCGAGCGCAGAGCCGCCGCAGGCGGCTTGACGGCCGCCGCGCAGCCCGCACACTTCAGCCGCACGCCCACCCCGCCACCCGAACGCGGACGAACGAACAGCACACCGATGATCGCGGGCACCACTGCCCACCAACTCGCCATCCACTGCCACCACTGCACTCGCGGCGCGAACACCGGGCTCGACGCGGAACCGGCGGTCGAGGACCGTTTCCGGAAGGGTCAGTAGAAAGTCGAAGAAAGCCTCAACCGGCTTCGTCCGTGTACCGGCAGTGACGAAACCCCCCTCAGGCAAGAGATGCCCCACGACGGCCTCACTGTCGAGACTGCCGGTCGCCGCCTTGTTGTCCTCACCAGGCCCGGCAGATCCGCATCCGTCGTTCTCCCCACAGGCTCTGCTCTCGCCTCTGCACTAGCACCGGTCCGACCGCTCCGATCGCGTGCCCGCGTTCCCGCTCAACCCAGAGAACTCAGCGCTCCCGTGGTTCCTGACCACCCTCGCGTTCTTTCGACGTTGAGAGAGGGTGGTCAGGAATCCGCAGTCGAAGACGAAGGAAACGGGAGCGCCCCGCAAACCCGCACCACTAAGCGGGAACGCGGGCACGCGCACAACACCCTGCTACTGGCAACCATGCTGACACCCGCTGCCAGCAACGATGACAGTCCGATTGGCAACCGAGTGTCGAGCCCGGCGTCGACGACTTCCTGCGCGATGGGACGTGCGGCGGAGGGCGCAGGGTCCCTACATAGGTAAGGACCTTTCGCGGCCGCTTTCGGACATTCCCCTGCTCAGGGAATCGTCGTGATCCCGCGAGACTGAGGCACGGGTGAACGAGAGGTCGCGCTGCGCGTCAGTGCTGGGCTTTTGGCGACTGAAGCAGGACACGGCCAACGAGCCCGCTCCTAACTGGTCGATGGACGCACGGGCGCTCATCGACCTGCACCCACCCCAAGTTTGGAACTCTTGCCTAGGTACTGCCGGCAGGCCCTCATCGCCGTCTGATACTGCGGCGACTGCGGATCGATCCCGCTGCCCCCGACGCTGATGTTGCCGTTGGCGCTGGGGTCGCGGAAGTTGGGCACGCCGTGTGAGCGCATGCAGGCCGCGAGCGCGAGTCCCTGTTGGCGCGCCTGCGCCTGTGCTGCCGAGCTCGGAGCAGCGGGCGCGCTCGTCGGCAGATCCTTCTGGCAAGCCTGCACTGCCCGCCCGAGCTGCGGCGAGCGAGGATCGATGCCGCTGGCCGTGACCGCGGACATCGAGAACTGCCCCTGCGGGTTCGGATCGGGAAAGCCCGGCTCGCCGTGCGAGCGGACGCAGGCGGCGAACTTCGTCATCTCCCCAACACTGCCGCGCACAAGCGCGAACGATGCCCGGCCGGCCGCGTTCCCGGACGGCGTGCCTGCGCTACCGGATGTTCCGCCGCTAGCGATGGCTGGCGAGCCACTGCCTACCGCCCCGCGCTGACCCGGTTTGCTCGAGGTGGTTGTCGTGCCGATCGCCGCCACTCTCGGACTTGCCGAGCCGCCACAGGCCGACGCGAGTAGCACGAGAGAGGCGAGCCCGGCGAACGCAACCACCGTTGTCGTTAGCAGCCGCATGAGGACCCCGAGCTCGACCTCATGCGCCGGCGACCGTGGCCGGCGCGGTCGTGGTTCCGCCGCCGGTGCGCGAGCGATTCGGACCACTCGGCAGACCGCCGGGAGGGATGCTCGTCACGGAGATGTTTCCCGGCGGGCCCCAGCCGTTGATCCACCACGCCGGTGCCCCGATCTGCCTGCCGCACAGCTTGTTCGCCCTGATGAAGAACGGGCTGCTCATGTCGATGCCCCTCAGGTTCGTTCTGGTCCCTGTCGGGTCCGGGTAGCTGGGAACCCCGTGGGCACGCATGCAGGCGGCGTACTTCACCCCGGCCGCATTGTTCGAAGGCGGGGGCGGGGCCGGGTGTTCGGCCTTCAGCGCATTGCTCGCGGCGGCGAGGTACTGGTTACAGGGGGCGGTGCCTCCGTGGACTTCGTTGGACAGGGTGGCCGGCGCTGAGAGCGGGATCGTGATGTTGATCCCGTAGTGGTTGTCGACGGTCGGGTCGGTCTGATTGGGATCGCCGTGGCTGCGCATGCAGGCAGCCCACTCGACCAGGAAGCCTGTCGCGTCCTTTCCCGTCGCCGTCGTGGAGCTCCGGTTGCTGGCGCTCGCGCCCGTGGGAGCCGTCGTGGTGTTCGTTGCGATGTTCGCGACCGACGGAGACTTCGAGCTGCTGCCGCATGCGGCGAGCCCTATCACTGTCGCGAGGATCGCAAGTCCGCCGAATCTCCGGTACGCCGCTGTCATGTTATGTCTCGTCGAAGCGGCATCCGAAAGCAGCGTAGGAAACGGCGGGTCACAGCCCCGTGACGAGACTTGTTACCTGGCTGTCACCTGCGACCTGCCATCGTGAGCAGCCGGGCAAGAAGCGCGCACAAAGCCGTGTCGGTCCGCGCAGCGCAAGCTTTGGCAATCATGGTTCCAACGTGAGAGTGCTCATAGCCGAAGACGACGAGGTGCTCGCCAAGGCGGTGGCGGTCGGTCTGCGGCGGGAAGGGATGGCCGTCGACGTCGCCCTCGACGGCAACGACGCCCGCAGCCGTCTGGCGATCACCGACTACGACGTGGTCGTGCTCGACCGCGACCTGCCCGGCACCCACGGCGACGAGATCTGCCGCGCCTTGGTCGCAGATAGATCGTCGAGCCGCGTGCTGATGCTCACCGCCGCCAGCTCCGTCAAAGATCGGGTCGAGGGGCTCGGGTTGGGCGCGGACGATTACCTGCCGAAGCCGTTCGAGTTCGCCGAGTTGATCGCGCGCATCCGAGCGATCGCCCGCCGTCCGGCCACACCGGCGGCCGAGCTGGCCTACGGAGATCTGAGCCTCGATCCCGTCGGGCGCGTCGCCTTTCGCGCAGGCCTGCGGCTGGAGCTCAGCCGCAACGAACTCGCTGTCCTGGAGTGCTTGCTCGCCGCCGAAGGCAACCCGGTCTCTGCCGAGGAGCTGATCAAACGGGTATGGGACGACGACCTCGACCCCTTCACCGCCACCGTCAAGACGACCATCAGCCGGCTGCGGGCCAAGCTCGGCGACCCACCGCTGATCGAAACCGTCCGCGAAAGCGGCTACCGCATCGGAGGACGATGATGCCACCGTCCGATTCCCGGCTCACACCACGCTCCTGGCTGCGCCTGCCGCGCCGCACCGCCCGGCTCCGGCTCACCGTCCTCTACGGCGGCCTCTTTCTTCTCTCCGGCATCGCCTTAGTCGCCAGCACCTACGTCCTCTTCGAACGAGCGACCGCGTTATCGACGCCACAGCTCCCCAAGATCCCGCACACGCCCGCCATCCAGCCCCTCCCCTCGAAGCCTCAGCTGCCAGGCGCTCTGTACCTGCTGGCACAGGCCCAGCATCAGGTCACGCAGGACCAGAACCAGATCAAGCACTTACCTCTGGCCGCGAGTAGCGCAACGCCACGGATCTCTTCCGCTCTCCCGCTCCTGGTCCGGGACGAACGTCAGCTGACCGAGGACCAACATCGACTGGCACAGGCCGCCCATCAAGTCGCGCAGGCCGTGCACCAGGTAGAACAGGCAGGCTCGGTGCAAGCCGCGCAGCGCGCGTCCGACTCACACCAGCTTCTGGTCGACTCGGGAATCGCACTCGCAGCGGTCGCCGTCCTCGCCGTCCTCGCCGGCTGGCTCCTCGCCGGCAGGATGCTCCGCCCGATCCGGACGATCACACGCGCCGCCCGCAGGATCTCCTCCACCAGCCTGCACGAACGCCTCGGCCTCGACGGCCCAGATGACGAACTCAAAGAACTCGGCGACACCCTCGACAGCCTCTTCGCACGTCTCGAGGCCGCCTTCGAGGCACAACGACGCTTCGTCGCCAACGCCTCACACGAACTCCGCACCCCCCTCACCCGAGAGCGCACCCTCGTACAAGTCGCACTCGGCGGCCCCTCCACGCCGGACGAGTGGCGATCGACCGGCCAGGAACTGCTCGCCTCCAACCGCGAACAAGAAATGCTCATCGACGCCCTGCTCACCCTCGCCAGCAGCGAAAGCGGACTCGACCAGCAGGAGCGAACCGACCTCGCAGACATCAGCCGGTCCGTCCTAGCCCGCCCCGGCCTCGACCGCCTCGGATTGCACATCGAGACCGCCCTCCACCCCGCGCCACTTGACGGCGACCCCAGACTCATCGAACGCCTCATCGCCAACCTCGTCGACAACGCCATCGCCCACAACACCGCCAACGGCCACGTTCAGATCTCTACCGACACCGCCCACGGGAGAGCCGT
The DNA here is from genome assembly GCA_963742605.1 of uncultured Thermoleophilia bacterium. GTDB lineage: Bacteria > Actinomycetota > Thermoleophilia > Gaiellales > Gaiellaceae > PALSA-600. The sequence goes on from CAVUNA010000022.1 coordinate 18,441, forward strand.
CCTCACCGTCAGCAACAGCGGGCCGGTCATCCCGCCCCGCGAAATCGAGCGTCTCTTCCAACCCTTCCAGCGCCTCGATCCCCGGCGCGTACAGCACAAGAACGGGCACGGCCTCGGCCTCTCCATCGTCCACGCGATCGCCACCGCCCACGGCGCCACCATCAGCGCCCAACCCCTCCCCCAAGGAGGGCTCTCCCTCAGCCTCGCCTTCCCGCCACCCACGCTTCCGTTCGCCAGTGCGCTCAAGAACAGCGAAAACAGGCGGATCCGCAACCCCTCACAGACGACGGCAACAGTCCCAAAGCTGATGTAAGCAGGGGTCCACCGAGTAAACACCGACTGCGCCGCGACGCGAAACCCGCAGAGGTTCAGTGCGGCGACGAGTCGCGCCGCAGCGCCCTGCTCAACTCGACCCGCTCTCCCGACACGAGCGCGTCGTGGTTCGGGTTATGGCCGGCTGGGAGCACTATCCGCAAGACCGCTCGGGAAGCGGGTTCGCGGCATTCTCGAGCCTCGACGGGCAGGCGCCTCGACGCGCTCCGTCTAGAAGCCGTCTACCAGCGCGCCAGCCGATGATGGCGTACTGCGAGTGCCTGAACATGGCGCCCCGTGTATCTCGCCTAACCCGGTTCGCCCGCCCGCTTGGTCGTCTGCGTGCACCGAGTCAGCAAACGTGCGGTTCGAGCCCCGGAGGACAAGCAGCAGCGACAGCGCACCGACCACTGCGCAGGCCGACAGCGGCGCTCGCAGCGATTCGCTCTGGGCGGCGAGCCAGCTCGCCGCTGCCGTCGCAACCAGCAGGAGGCCGAGCTTCCTTCTGCGGGTCATTGGTGCGATCTCCGTCGCTCGCCCTTGTCGCCCGGTCCACGACATGTAGTGACGGCCGAGAATCCACTCTCTGATCAGTGTCCAAAGGTAGATGCTCTTGTTCCACCAATTCGCAGACCAGTAGCAGGGGAATCCGACGAGAGCCTGCTTCCAGGGAAGTGTTCGGGTGACGATCACCATCGAGATGACCCAGTGGAGCGCGAGAGCGATCAGCAAGCCCGGGACCATCCAGCTGAGATTCGCGGGGTCACGGATCACCCGCAGGATCGCGAACACGTACGTGATCGGGAGTGAGAGGAGATCGAACAGCATCGACCCGACCACCAGCATCGCCGACGGCGAAGTGAACACCTCGCGTTTGTGTGATTGGAAGTTCTGGAAGAAGCCGGACGCCCACCGTCGCATCTGCTTGGTGTAGACCGCGAACGTCTCCGGGTCGTAGGTATAGGCGAGGGCTCGGTGGCAGAAGGTCGTCTTGTAACCGGCCCCGTACAGACTCCACGTCAGGTCCATGTCGCAGGTGATGAGCTTGCCCGGGAAACCGCCGATCGAGCGCACCGTCTCGGTGCGCAGACCGTACGCACAGCCTGACAGCACCATCAACCGGCCGACCTCTGCCTGGCACCAGCGCCACCAGAAGCGCCCGAGCGCATAGGCGAAGCGCCGATTGGCCACCCAGAAGCCGCGCTGCTGCGGCATCGGGAGCATGTTCGCGCAAGTCGCGTCGGCGCCGGCCTCAAGCTCGGCCACGAACTTCTCCACCACGTCGACGTCGATCACCGTATCGGCGTCGATACAGATCAGGACGTCGCCGGTGACGTACGGGAGGCCGACATCCTGTGACGCCGCCTTTGCTCCCTGCTGCGTCTCGACGACGACGGCGCCGTACGACCGCGCGACATCAGCCGTGTCGTCGGTACACGAGTCGGCGACGACGACGATCTCGTCCACATGGAGTGTCTGGGCCTTGACGGCGTCCAGGCACTCTCTGAGAACGGCGGACTCGTTGTGCGCCGGGATCAGAGCAGAGATGCGAGCCACTCGTCAGGAATGCGGATGCGTGGGTGCAAGCACACTGACCAGGTAGCCGATACCACCCTTGACAATCGCTACCAGCGTGAGCACAAGAGCACCGATCCCGGAATGGGAAGAGTCGTACACGCGGCACCTCTCTCTGAAATGAACGACACCGCCCCAGGGCGGGACGGCTGCGGCTAGTCGTTGCGGCAAACCGAATGTCGGGGAGTTCGTCCAGGGACCTGATCACTCGCGCGGGTGAAATGCGACCTACCTTGCTCGAGCTGACAGCCTGATCGCGTCCTATCCCAATCGACTAACGCAGATCAGGGCCCAGCATGCGAGCTGCGCGACCGCTACTACAGGACCAGCCGGACGCAGCGGTACTCAGACGTACTCGGCGTACAACGTGCACCTCGAGACCGGGACCAACCGGACTCGACGGACTGAGACGTACAGGAGCGCACTGAGGCGACCGGCTTCCTAAAACCGCGCGCGCAAGTTCGATTCTTGCCGGGGGCACTAGGCGCGATCTCCTGCAAGCGCCACCTCAGCGCCGATAGGTCTCCGCAGTCGATCCGCTTCTTGCCGGGCCGCAAACGGAACTGCGGCCCGGCAAGAAGAGCGATCGCGTCAGCAGCCGCTGCACTGATCGGGGCGATTGCCCGCGATCAGGGTGCCCGTGCGGGAGACCGGCGCGATGCTGAAGACGCCGCCTCCTTGCGGCGTCGTGCCGCTGCTCGCCGTGACGCTGTTCGAGATCACGATCGTGTCGATCAGCGTCAGCGAGGGCAGCGGAGCGCTGTCGTCGAACCGCGCGTTCCAGATGCCGCCGCCCTGCGCGACGCCCTCAGGCCCCTGCGCGGAGACGGTATTGCCGAGCACGAGCACGCTGCGGAACGTCGCCGTGCCGGTGTTCGCGACACCTCCGCCCTGTGCGAACGTCGGGCCCGACTGCGCGGTCGCGACGATGCTGTTGCCGGCGATCACCGTTTTCGTGACCGTCGCGGTGCCGTCGAGCTCCATGCCGCCGCCGTCGGTGAATGCGGCACCGCTTCCCGTCGACGTCACGCTGTTCGAGTTGACCGCGGCGGTGTCGAGGACGAGCGACGCTCCGACGTCGAGGAAGATGCCCCCCGCGAAGGTGAACGCGTCGCCGCTCGCGTTCGTGTCGGAAACGCGGTTGTTGCCGATCGTCGTGTTGCTGATCGTCACGGACGCGCTCGCGAAGCCGGAGATCCCGATGCCGCCTGCGAAGGCGCCTTCGTCCGAGGAGCCGCCATTCTGGACGGTAACGGTGTTGTTGCTGACGACGCTGTCCTGGATCGTCATCGGGCCGTCGTCTCCGATCCCGCCGTCACTCGATCCGTTGCCGTTCGGCGGGCCTGCGATCGCGCGGTTGCCCGTGACCAGGCAGTGACGCATGACGAGCGTCCCGATGAACCGGTTGTGGATGCCGCCGTCGGCGAGGCCCGAGCCGACCCCACCGGGAGTACCGGCCTGATTGTTGGAGACGACGGTGTTCGTGAGTGTCAGGACGCCTGCGTTGTCGATACCGCCGCCGTCACCGAACGCGCACGGGTTCGGGCTGCCGCAGAACCCGCCCGAGAGCGTCTGGCTCGGGGTCACGGTGTTGCCCGTGATCACCGAGTCGCTGATCGAGACGGTCGCCCCGGTCGACTGGACCTGCGACTGCGGGATCCAGACGCCGCCGCCGAACGTGACCGTGGAGTCGGGCTGCGTCGTGTTGTCCCCGCCCGTGATCGTCACGCCGCTCACCGAGATCGTCGGCTCGGTGGCAGCCTGGTACACGCCGAGCGTCAGGACCGGGCCACCGCCGCTGATCGTCGTCTGGCTCGCACCCGCGCCGACGATCGCGACGCTGACGCCTACGGTCACGCCGCCTGCGTAGGTTCCCCGGTCGATGTGAATGGTGTCTCCGTCGTGGGCGGCGCTGACTGCCGCCTGCAGCGTCTGGAAGCACCCCGGATGGTGTGCGACACACAGGTCACTGCCGGCGGCCGCCGGCCGTGCAACGGCTCCTGCACCGGCTGCGACGATCGCGAGAGCGAACGCGATCAGGGTGATGCGTTTCATGCCGACTCCTCTCGTTCGTTTCGGGCTCTTGCCGACGCAGATCGCCTTCGGCTCCGACACCGCCGCGGCGGCGGCCGCGAGGGACAGACGGTGCATCGCTCCCTCCTCTTCGACTGACCGCTCGATCGTCGAGCCGACCGCTACCGAGGGGCTATCGGAGCGCTACCGTCCCGCGCAGCCGTCGAGACCGGAAGCCGAAGGTCGATTGTTGCGGGTCTACCAGCCGTCTACCGCGAGCAGCCGGACGCAGCGGTACTCAGACGTACGCAGGCGTACAACAGGCACCTCAGAATCGGCACCAGCCGGACACCTCGGACTCAGACGTACAGCAGACAACTTATGCAAGTGGGGGATTTGCGCTAACGCAGTTCTTGTCGAGCCAACTGCCGAACGGTGGCGGATCCGACTAACGCGGGATCGACGTGCGCTGGTCGACTGATAGGCTCGCGCCCCCAAAGATTCGTCGATCGGAAGGAGCGACCGATCCGCAGACTTGTCGTTGTCGTCACTGTCGCCGCTGCTGTCGTCGTTGTTGGGATGGGCTCTGCCTCGGCCGGTACCAAGAGCCCATGCAAGCTCGTGACCGCGAACGACGCGAAGAATGCGCTAGGCACCACGTTCGCCGCTGGCAAGCTCCAGACGCTCGGCCTCTATCAATCGTGCCGGTACGCGAAGGGCACCCGGTCGCTGACTGTCCTCGAACGACAGCTGAGTCGCTCGGACTTCGACAAGAGCGCGAAGAAGAATCCCGGCCCTGTCGTTTACGTCACGGGCATCGGCAGCGACGCGTACTCGGCCGGCGCCGGTTCGACGCTGCTGGTCTGGAAACACGGCATCGAGTTGACCTTGCTCGCGACCGGCGTAAGCAACCCGCTCAAGGCCGAGAAGACGCTCGGTAAGGTCGCCGCCGGCCGCTTGTAGGCCCGCGCGGGAACGGCATCGGCAGCCAAGAGCGGGCGCTTGAAAGGTCGCGAATCGGTTGCCGGAGGCTGGATCGGACCGACTAGGTGACGTCGCGGCGGGCAGTGAGCGCGAGACCCGCGAGGGCGAGCACTGCGACCCACGCGACGAGTACGGCGCCGCCAGCTGCCGCGGAGAGGAGGTGATTGGTTGTCAGTCCGGAGAGTGCGCTTTCGGCCTCGCCGGGCGTCAGGCGCCCGACGGACGGGACGAATGCGAAGAGCAGGTTCTCGACGATGAAGCCCCAGGCGAGCAGGCCAACGATCGTGCCGATCTGGTTGCGGACGATCGAGGCGACACCAACGCCGATCGCACCCCAGAGAGCGACGGCGGCGACGGTTCCGAGCAGAAGGAGCGTCAACGAGCCGCCGTGGAGCGCGAGCGGGATGCCGCGAGCGTGGAGGCACACGTAGCCGATTGCGAACCCGAGCGCCTCGCCGGTGACGCCGAAGGCGAGTCCGGCAAGCACGCTCGCGACGAGCTTTGCGCCAATCACGCGCGACCGTCGCGGAGTGAACAGGAACGTCGGCCGGATCGTGCCGAAGCGGTATTCGCCGGTGACGAGGAGGACGCCTGCAAGGGCGGAAAAGACGCCGGCGAGGCTTCCGACGCCAAGCAGACCACGCTGATCCTCGGGTGTGGTCAGGTTGTCGGCGTGCGTCAACAGCCCGGCCAGAAGCCCGAAGAGGACGATCAGCGCGAGCATTCCCAGCACGAGACCCACGGTCGTCCGAGTGGAGCGGAGCTTCATCAGCTCGGCCTTGGTCTGCGCGATCAGGGCGCTGTCTCCGAGGTCAGCTCGAGGAAGACCTCTTCGAGCGAGGAGCCTTCCGCGACGAGCTCATGAACTGGGACGCCGGCGGCGAAGGCGACGTCTCCGACCCGTTCGCTTGTCGTCCCGCGGACGAGCAGCGCGTGGTCGTTGCTCAGCGTCGTCTCGATCTTCTCGCGACGGAGCGCCTCGGCAAGCCGTGGCAACTCCGGGCTGCGGACCCGCACAGAGCCGCCGACGCGCGCCGTCAAGTGCTCGAGCGACGTCTCGACCACCAGCCGGCCGCGGTTGACGATAAGCACCTGATCGACGGTCTGCGCGACCTCGGCCAACACGTGGCTCGAGACGAGCACGGTCCGCCCCTCGGACGCGAAGGTGCGCAGGAAGTCGCGGAGCCAACGCACACCCTCCGGGTCGAGCCCGTTCGCCGGCTCGTCGAGCACCAGCAACTCCGGATCGCCGAGGAGCGCCGATGCAAGGCCGAGCCGCTGACGCATACCGAGCGAGTAACCCTTGACGCGGCGCCTCGCGGCAGCGGTGAGCTCGACCAGACGGAGGACCTCGTCGACACGAGAATCGGGCAGCTCGACGGCTCGACTAAGTGTGCGCAGGTGATCGCGGCCCGTGCGACCAGGATGGAAATCGGTCGCCTCCAGCACGGCGCCGACACGGCGTGCCGCACCGGTCAGCCGCGCGTAGGGCTGGTCGAAGATCAACGCCCTCCCGCTGGTTGGCGCCGCCAGCCCGAGGAGCATCCGAAGCGTGGTCGTCTTCCCGGCCCCGTTCGGGCCGAGGAAGCCCGTGATCGTCCCTGCCTCGAGCGCGAACGACAGATCGTCGACAGCCGTCAGCTTGCCGAACCGCTTCGTCAATCCCTCACTCAGAACAACCGACACTTGGTTCGTCTCCGAATCGTCAGACAGGCCCGGCCGGGCAGGCATTCTGCGGCGCCGGTGAACCAACGTTCAACCGATCGAAGGACGCAACCCCCGGCCGATCCACTGGCGACGGTGAAGCGTACCCCGGCAATGCCCCAGTCGTCGGGGAGGCCCTTGGCCCCCTACTTCGGGGGTCGATGACTACGCGGCGCAGTTCCTGGCGCCAGGGTTCGTTGCCGTAGGTCCGGCAGAGCCCGTACCTCGCGTCGTGAACGACCGGCGATGCGGTCGACGATGGCAGCGGCGGCCGCGAGACCCGCCGCGATCTGGTCGTGGCCGGGCTGGCCCAACACCACCCCGGTGATCGTCGCCCGCTTGCCGTCGATCCAGCGGATGGCTCGGAAGGCGAAGCAGCCGCCGGCCGCGTCGTCCGAGCCGGTCTTGACGCCGACAAACCCGTCTTGCCCGAGCAAGGTGTCGGTGTTGTGCACGGTGCCGGCAACCGGCAGCGTCACGCTCGGTGTGGCGACGATGTTCGCGAACACCGGCAGACGCATGGCCCGATCGACAATGCGCACCTGGTCGGCGGCAGTCGACACGGTTGCGTCGTCGTAGCCGCTCGGGTCGGTGTAGCGGGTGTGGGTCATGCCCAGCGAGCGTGCAGTGGCATTCATCCGCGCAACGAACCGATCCGCCGAGCCGGCGTCCCATCGAGCCAGAACCACAGCGATGTTGTTCGCCGACGGCAGCAGCAGTGCCTGTAGCGCCTGCCGTTCGGACAATTGTTCTCCGGCGACGATGGACACGACCGACTCCTCCTGTCGGCGCCGGCGGTCCGTGTCGGCGACATCGCCGTCGGTGAGCGTGATCGTCGGGCCGTCCTGGCCGAGCCGTAGCGGGTGGTCACGGAGCACGAGATAGGCCGTCATCACCTTCGCGACGCTGGCGATTGCAGCCGCATGCTGGTTCGGGCCGGCTTGGACCTGCGACTGTCCCGTCAGAACGAACGCGGCTTGGCCGGACGCCGGCCACACCGTCCTGGGCGCCGCTTCGCCAAGCGCACCACGATGCTCGCCGCGAAGGACGTCGATGGGTGACGCGGCCGTCGACGACGAGGACGCCAGCAACTGGTACCCGAGTGCGGCGACCGCCGCGATCACGACTACCAGGCCGGCGACACGGATCCTGCGAATCCGAATCCGACGCGTTGTTGTTCGTGCTGGCTCGCCGTAGGTCATGCCTCCAGTCTGGGCAGCATGGTGTTGCCAGCCCGTATGCGGCTTTCGATATGCCGACGATATGCGCCAGCTCGTAGCATCGGAGGATGCGCGTGTTGCTCGTGGAGGACGAGCCCTACATGGCGGAAGCCATCCGCGATGGCCTTCGCCTGGAAGCGATCGCCGCAGACATCGCAGCTGACGGCGACGCCGCTCTGGAGCTGCTGAGCGTCACCGACTACGACATCGCCGTCCTCGACCGAGACGTTCCCGGACCTACCGGCGACGACGTCGCCAAACGCATCGTCGCTTCCGGCAGCGGCATGCCGATCCTGATGCTCACCGCCGCCGACCGTCTCGACGACAAGGCCACCGGGTTCGAGCTCGGCGCCGACGACTACCTCACCAAGCCGTTCGAGCTGCGAGAGCTCGTGCTCCGTCTCCGAGCGCTCGACCGCAGGCGGGCCCACAACAGGCCGCCGGTGCGAGAGATCGCAGATCTGCGGCTGGATCCGTTCCGGCGCGAGGTCTACCGCGACGGCCGGTACGTCGCGCTGACGAGAAAGCAGTTCGCCGTGCTCGAAGTCCTCGTCGCCGCCGAAGGCGGCGTCGTCAGCGCAGAGGACATCCTGGCGCGAGCGTGGGACGAAAACGCCGACCCGTTCACCAACGCCGTGCGCATCACGGTCTCGGCCCTGCGCAAACGGCTCGGCAAACCCTGGATCATCGCCACCGTGCCCGGCGTCGGCTACCGCATCGACACGCAGACGAACGCAACGTGAGGGAGAAGCGTGGATAGAGCCCCTGGTCTGAGCGTTCGCCTCAAACTCACCCTCAGCTACGCGGGCTTCCTCATGCTCGCAGGCGCCCTGCTGCTTGCCGTCGGATACGTGTCCCTTTCGCGTGGTGTGCACCCCGGTGTGATCTTCATGGTGCGCAGCCACGCCGACCTCGTTCGCGATTTCGCTCCGACCGCGGTCATCGTGATGGCGTTCCTGCTGGTATTCGGTCTCGTCGGAGGGTGGCTCCTCGCCGGCCGCATGCTCGCTCCCCTGACGCGCATCACCGACGCCACACGAACGGCCGCGAATGGATCACTCTCACACCGAGTCCATTTGGAAGGCCGCAAAGACGAGTTCCGCGAGCTCGCCGACGCCTTCGACACGATGCTCGCCCGCCTCGAGGCGCACGTCGCCGAACAGCAGCGATTCGCAGCCAACGCGTCTCACGAGCTGCGCACGCCGCTGGCGATCACGCAGACACTTCTCGACGTCGCGCGCAACGATCCCAGCCGCAACACAGGCGAGCTCGTCGACCGACTCCACGCCGTCAACACCCGAGCGATCGACCTCACCGAAGCATTGCTCCTGCTCAGCCGTGCCGACCAACGGTCCTTCACCCGAGAACACGTCGACCTGTCCCTCATCGCGGAAGAAGCCACTGAAACGCTCCTCCCTCTCGCAGAACGACGCGGCCGCACCATCGAGACGTCCGGCGACACGACCCCCACGGTCGGCTCGCACGCGCTCCTGCTGCAGTTGAGCACGAACCTCGTGCACAACGCGATCGTGCACAATCTGCCCGAACACGGAACCGTGTGGGTCACGACCAGCGTTCAGCCCAAGGGTGTGGCGCTCACCGTCGAGAACACGGGCGAGAAGCTCACGCCGCAGGTAGTTGCCAGGCTTGCCGAGCCGTTTCTTCGCGGCACCGAACGCATACGCACCGACCACCGAGGTGTCGGCCTCGGCCTGGCAATCGCCAAGAGCATCACCCAGGCACACGACGGAACCCTCACCCTCACCGCCCGGGCCGCCGGCGGGCTCCGCGTCACGGTGCAACTACCCGCCGCGAGCAAAGCTTAATCGGCTACAAGTCCTTGCGCGCGAAGCTGGCAAGTGCGAGCGCGCCGACTCCGAGCGTGTACACGACCGCCCAGATTCGGATCGGCCAGCCATGCACGTATGCGCCGCCGAACGGCCCGAGCTGGAGGAGAAAGCCGGTGAGGCCCGTTGCGTTCTCGGTGATCATCCGCAGTCCATCCTGGTAGAGCGCTTCGAACGGCAGCGCCCAGGATGCGATCGTGGATGCGTGTTTGATCGTATGCGAGTTGAGGGCGTGCCCGATCGTTCCGAGGAGCCCGGCGACGAGGCCGGCGCCGAAGAGCATGAACACCGCGATGCCGTTGGCTGTTGACGAGAGGACGACGGAGCCGAGGAGCGAGAGCGCGATGACCACGAGGACGCCGCCGGCAAGCTCGAGCCCGGGCCAGACGAAATGGTGCGGATACCAATGACCGGTTAACCCGGTAATCAGCACGCTGGCGAAGTAGACGGCGAGCACGTAGGCGGTGCAGACGACACCGGCCCCGACGAACCGCGCGATGAGCAACGCGGAGCGCCCGATCGGCCGGGCGACGAGTGGTTGGAGCAGGCCGCGCTCCGCGTCTCCCGTAACCGCACCGAGCGTGAGGAAGACGGCGAGCACGACGCCGAGGAAGAGCGTCGCGAACATTGCGAGACCGACGAGAAACGTAGCCGCGAACGTTCGCGTATCGACGCTGACGTCGGACGGCACCGTGATCGACTCGAGGTCTCGGAAGACGTAGTGGTTCGCAAGCCAGAAGAGGATGAGGAACCCGACCGTCAGGACGACCACGACCGCGAACATCTTTCGCCGGACGGCTTCGCGGAAGCCGTAGCCGACGATCGTCCAAACCGGTTTCATGAGGTCTCTCCTCCGACGGCTTCGAGATAGACGTCTTCGAGGGTTGACGTGAGGATGCGCACGCCGTACACCTTCCGGCCGGCAGCGACGGCGTCGGCGACGAGCCGTGGCGCATCCTCGCGCGTTGCGCCGTCGATTCTTCGCGTCCCCTCGTCAGTCTCGAGCTCGACGCCGCGTGCCCGTGAGAGCTCGTGCGGCGTTCCGGCAGCGACGAACCGGCCGCCGAGCAGGATCGCGACGCGGTCGCAGACGAGCTCGACCTCCGACAGGAGATGCGAGTTCAGGAGAACGGAAACGCCGCGTTCGCGAACCCCCTCGAGCAGAAGCCGCACCGTGCGACGGCCGACAGGGTCGAGTGCGGACGTCGGCTCGTCGAGCATGAGAAGCCGTGGCTCACCCACCAACGACTGCGCGACACCGAGGCGCTGCTGCATTCCCTTCGACATGCCTTCGACCCGCCTGTCCGCCGCGTCGGCGAGCGCGACCAGCTCGAGCAGCCGCTTCCGCTCGGCAGCACCGCCGCGCGAGCCAGCGAGCCGCTGGTGCAGTCCAAGCACCTCATCGGCAGTGGTCCAGCCCGGGAAACGGAACATCTCCGCGAGGTAGCCAAGGTGCGATCGCGCCTCGCGTGACCCTGCGCGCGCACCGGCGACGCGCGCCTCCCCCGCGCTCGGGCGAACGAGACCGACTGCGATCTTCACGAGGGTCGATTTGCCCGCACCATTCGGGCCGAGCAGGCCGAAGAGCTCTCCCTCGCCCACCTCCAGATCGACGCCCCTCAGCGCGTGGACGGAGCCGTAGCGCTTCGCGAGACCCCGAACAGCGAGGGCGGGCGGCACTCCGGCAATGTAGTCACACTGCTCGGTGGACGTTCGGCCACCCGACCCGTCGGCGCCCGCTGACGCAGGCCGGCCGCTTCGATAGAGAACGACCCGAGGGTGGCAGCGGGCCGCAGAGTCCCTGCATAGGTCCTGCCGACGACGAACCGAATCAGACGCTTGCCGGTCTCGGTTCGGCCTCCGTCTGGTGGGCGATCTCCATGAGGACGTCCGCGAACTCGTCCCGTCCGTAGGGTCGAAACCATTCGCGGGCGAAGAGCTCTCCGGGGATCATCAGCACCTCACCCGGCTCGGCGGCGACCACGGTGCTGTTCCGTTCGGCTCGGCGCACGACGCCCGTAACGCCGATCGGAATCCACGGAGGCACCACGAGGTCCCGGTAGCCGCCGAGCTGCTCGATTCGCAGACTGCCCCCGATCGCGATGTAGACGAATGCCGGCGGCGATCCGGCCTCGACCAGTACCTCCCCCGCCGACAGCGACACTCGCCGAACGTCCTCGAACGCACGGTGCCGGTCGACCTCCGAGACCCGCATGCGGTGCGGGCCGCGGCAGACGGCTTGGAGGCGCTCGAGCTGTTCGCCGAGGGAGACATCGACATCGTGCTCCTCGATATCGTCATGCCGGGCCTCGACGGTATCTCCGTCCTCGAGCGCCTCAAGGTGACGCCCGACGCGAGTCACGTGCCGGTGATCATGATCTCCGCCGTCGACGAGACCGACAGCGTCGTCCGCTGTATCGAGAGCGGAGCCGACGACTACCTCCCCAAGCCGTTCAACCCGGTCATCCTCCGCGCACGGATCAACGCCGGCCTCAGCAAGAAGCGCCTCCGCGACCTCGAGCAGGCACGGGTTCACGACATCTTCTGTCGGTTCCTTCCCGAGCACGTCGTCGAGGACGTGTTGGTGCGGACGGACGACGACCTGCGACTCGGCGGGGTCCGCACCGTCGGGACGGTGATGTTCACCGACCTCCGGGGTTTCACGACCTTCTCCGAGAACCGGTCGCCCGAGCTCGTGATCGATGCTCTGAATCGCTACTTCGACGAGACGAGCGATGCGATCCTCGAGCACGGCGGAACGCTCGTAGCGTATCGCGGCGATGGGTTCCTCGCGGCGTTCGGCGCGCCGATCGAGATCGAAGACCACGCCGACCGCGCTCTCGCAACCGCTCGGGACATGGTCGAGGTGCGTCTCCCGCGCTTCAACGAGTGGCTGCGCTCGAACGGGCTGGGCGGTGAGGTACGCATGGGAGTCGGGCTCAACAGCGGACCGTTCATGTCCGGAAACGTCGGCTCGTTGCGACGGCTCGAATACACCGTGCACGGCGACACCGTCAACACCGCGTCGCGCATCGAGGGCCTGACCAAGACGCTCGGCGGACCGATTCTCCTCTCCGAGTCGACGCGTGCGGCACTCCTTGCTCCACCGGAAGATCTCCGTCCGGTCGGGGAAGTCGAAGTGCGCGGGCGGCACTCGGCTGTCGCACTGTGGACGGTCGCGGCTGCGTCGGCTGCCGGCGCGGCGCAGAAGCACGCCTGAAATACGCCCCTCTACGCTGTCAAGGCTGGCAGCCTGCAGGCGGTTGGTCGCACCGCTGGCGCCGGTCTGACGCTAGAACCGATCCGAGAGGACGTCGCCCCAGCCAACGGTGACGAAGCCGAGCCGCTCGAGCACCGGACCGGACATCGCGCCGGCGCCAACGGTCAATGCCGGGGTGCCGCGCTCGACAGCAGCGTCCCAGCGCGCGCGGACGAGCGCCCGGTACGCTCCTCGCCCACGTCGGTCGGCACGAACCGAGCCGCCGATCATGAATCCGGCGGTCGCACCGAAGATGATGCTCGCGCTGCCGATGATCTCGGCGTCCAGGAAGGCTGCGAACGTCGCATGGTCGGGGTAGCGCTGCTGCCATGCCCAGAACTCGCCTTGCCGCTCCTCGAACACCTTCCGATCGTGCTCCGCCATGTCGAACGCGTCGTGGGCGACTCCAGCAGCGGCGACGAACTCCTCGAACGTCGCGACCGGGCGGGCGACGATGCCCTCCGGCGGCGCTGCCGGCTCGGCGGTGAGTGCCATGCACCGGAAACGGCGCTCGAAGCCCTCTGCGTCGCGCTCCCACGGAACGAGTCCGAGCTCCTCGAGGCTTGCGGCGATGCCGGCCGGCTCGGCAGCCTCGTTGACGAGCCAGGCCGCCCGCTCGAAGCCTTCGCCGGTGAGCAACGTGCGCACCTCTGCGACGCGTTCCGCGAGCGCTTCTTCGGGAAGCCGGCGTACGAAGACCATCGCGTAGGAGTTGCCGCTGGTGAATCCGACCTGATAGCCGTCGCCCTTGCGGATCTGAAACGGGTAGCCCTCCGGCGGGTCGGGGAGATCGAGCTCCGGGAAGAGCGCGGCTTCGAGGAGCGCGGAAGGCAGCGTCGTCACAGCCCGACGCTACGCTCGTCGCGGCGTTCGGTCAATCGAGAAAGCTGCTCTCGCGCCTTGCGGAGATTGCGGGCTGTCGAGCCGGCCGCCGCTGTCGGCGGCAAGTGACCCATCTGGGGGAGACGAAGCCGCCGGAGCGCTGCTGAAATGGGGCGAAGCCAACGACCGTCGCGGCGCATCGCTCTCGTGCGCGCCGCTGAGCTCGAAGGAGCTTCTCTCTGTTACGTCGCACACACCATCTGCTGCTGCTCGTGTTGCTCGTCTGTGTGATCGCGCGCGTCCCGTTGGCCGCGGCCGCCCATCATCAGCCGCACACTCCGAAGCGCGATCGCGTCGATGTCAAGCGCACGCACATGCATCACGCGTTGCGCCGCGTTCGTCTCACAGCCCACCGCGTCCGACACCAATCGCGCGTCGTGCGCGCACTCGCGCGCGCCGCCGACGAGCGTGCGAGCGTCGTCCGCTACGCGCGCAGGTTCGTGGGTGTCCGCTACACGTGGGGCGGCATGAGCCCGGCGAGCGGCTTCGACTGCAGTGGGTTCACGCGATACGTATTCGCCCACTTCGGGGTCTCGCTGCCGCACTACACGTTCGCGCAGTTCGACCGTGGCCGCGCGGTCAGCAGGTGGGCGCTGCGGCCCGGCGACCTCGTCTTCTTCGACGGCATCGGTCACGTTGGGCTCTACATCGGCTCCGGCCGGTTCATCCACGCCCCGCACTCCGGCTCGCGCGTCTCGGTCGCACGGCTCGCCGGCGAGTACGCCGCGAGCTTCGACGGCGCCCGCCGTCTGATCCTCGGCTAGCGTTCGGGTCCGTGAGCGCCGCCGCGATCCGCCCAGGAGCCGACCGGACGCTCGAGCTGCTCGGCCGCCAGGTCGGCCGTTCGCTCGGCGAGGTCGAGACGCCGGTGGCGGTCATCGATCTCGACCGCCTCCGAGATCGATGTCGACATCGACGGCTTTTATCGGATACTGCTCGAGGAGCACGGAACGTATGTCGGGCCGGGGCACTGGTTCGATCAGGACCGGCGCCTCTTCCGCCTCGGGTTCGCCTGGCCCACGCGAGAGGAGCTCGAGCGTGGCCTCAAGGCTCTGGACGTGTCAGCGGCACGAGCCCGCTTGGCTGTCTCATGACGCGGACGTCGGGCGTCGGTTAGCGGTACCGGCGCACCGGTTGCGGTGTAACGCTCGGCGTGGTTGTGACATAGGTGCAGTGAGATGCAGCGGTTCGAGGAGATCTATGCAGCTCATCGTGGCGCGGTCGAGTCGTACGTGCGGCGGCGGGCGTCCGCGGAGGTCGTCGATGATGTCGTCGCAGATGTGTTCGTTGTCTGCTTGCGTCGGATCGAGGACGTTCCGCACTCGCCGCTTCCCTGGTTGTATGGGGTGGCGCGGAAGACGCTTGCGAACGAACGGCGCCGGCGCGCACGCATCGCGCCCGTCGAGACGGCGGTTGCTCGGGATCCAGAGCCGCTAGGCGACTCCGCGCTGGCGGCCGCGTTCGCCCAGCTCGGCGAACGTGATCGGGAGGTCTTACGGCTTGTTGCCTGGGAAGGGCTCTCGCTCGGTGAGGCTGCAACCGTCCTCGGCTGCTCCCAGGTCGCCGCCCGCGTGCGTTACCACCGTGCCAGAGCCCGATTGGCTGCGCTGCTCGAAGACGCCGCATCGTTTCGGCCCGTCCACCAAGGAGCGATGAGATGAGAAACGACCCGATCGCCCGCCTCGCGGCGGCCAATCCCGTTCCGACCGGGACACCGCTGCCGGCACCCGAGCCATTGCCTGCGCGTCGAGCCGCGCTTGTCGTCGCGCTGGCCGTGGCCGTTGCCGTGCCAGCCGTCGCCTTCGCGGGCGAACTGGGCAACCTGCTCGGCATCTCCAACCAGGGAGCCTCGGTCCCAACGGGCTCTGTTCTGCCGGGCGACTCGCGACTCGACGAGGCGCTTCAGCAGATGAATGTCGGTGCGACGATGCAGTCTCTCGGCACGCTGAACGGGATCGCTTTCTACGCCGCACGGAACACAAGCGGAGACTTCTGCCTCGCCGCCGAGCACGTCACCACGACACCCGGCAAGGGGGTCCTCTGCGACCTGAACGCCGACAACTTCCCCTCTGACGACGTCAAAGCGTTGACCTTCCCGCACACCCTGCTCGGCGTCGCAGCCGACGGCGTCGCAACAGTCGCCTTCCTCGATGCCGCGGGCAACGTCCTCGACTCCACACCGGTTGTCAACAACCTCTTCGCCTCCGACAACACAGAAACCCCGCAACCGGACAACGCTGCATACCTCGAAACACTCGACGCCAACGGCAACGTCCTCACCAAACAGGCACTACCTCGCTAGCTGCCCTCAGCGGCCCGGCCTTTCGCAGCTTGAAGAGCCAACGTCAACGACTGCTCTTGCTCTTCGGCTGCGGTCTGCGGGTTGCGCTCCGGGGTGACCCTCCTCGCCTGCTCCTCAGCCCCTTCGTGGTGGGGCTGGGAACGGCAATGCCAGATGCGGCAAATTCGGCGGAGTGCCCGAGCGTGCCGACCAAGCGGCTGACGTCGAGGCGCTGCTCCGGCAGGACCAGCGTGACACCGGTGCCGGCCCGGCCTGCGCGGCCCGTTCTTCCGACCCGGTGGACGTAGTCGTCGGCGGTCGACGGCGGGTCGAAGTTGATCACGTGCGTGATGTCATCGACGTCAAGGCCGCGCGCCGCGACGTCGGTTGCGATGAGAGTCGAGACGCGGCCCGACGCAAACTGCGACAGCGAGCGTTCGCGAGCGTTCTGCGACATGTTCCCGTGCATGACTGCTGCGCGCAGATCGTGCTCGCGCGCCAGTTTGCGGGCGAGCTTGTCCGCCCCATGTTTGGTACGGACGAAAACGAGCGCGAGCCCTCGCTCCTGCCCTAGTTGTTCGGCGAGCCGCTCGAGCTTGTCGTCGGCGGTCACCGAGATGAACTCGTGACCGACGTCAGCCGCCGTCACCTGGATCTGTGCGTCGGTACTGAACAGGGATGCATTGACGGTGTAGGTCCGGGCCATGGCGGCCACCGGTCCGGCGAGCGTGGCCGAAAAGAACAGCGTCTGCCGGGCCTCAGGGATCTGCCTGACGATGCGGTCGACCTGCGGGCGGAAGCCCATGTCGAGCATGCGATCGGCTTCGTCGAGGACGAGCACGCGGACCGAACCGAGCGAGACGAGACGACGCTCGATGAGGTCGTTGAGCCGACCAGGCGTGGCGATCAGGAGCTCGGCGCCCCGTGCCCGTTTTACCTGCCCGGCGAGAGATGCGCCGCCGTAGACCGCCGCGATCCGCAGGTTGCGCGACGCCGCGAGCGGCCGCAGGTCAGCGGCGATCTGCGACGCGAGCTCGCGGGTGGGGACCAGCACGAGCGCCCCGGGGCGCCCGGTGCCGCCGGCGGTCCGCTCGACCATGGGGATGCCGAAGGCAAGCGTCTTGCCGGAGCCCGTAGGCGATGCCGCAATGACATCCACGCCGGCAAGTGCGTCGGGCAGAACGAGCGTCTGAATGGCGAACGGTGACCGCATACCGAGGCGCGTGAGCGCCTCGACAACAGGCGCGCTCACTCCGAGAGCGCCGAAAGACTGAAGCATGTGTTCCTTTCCTGGTGGACCGCTGTTTCGAGATGCGAGAGCCTCGAAACGCCTACACAGAGGAGGAACGAGAAGCTGAATCTCCCGGCCGCCGAGAAGGCGACCGCTCGGTCAAGGTATCAGGAGCTCGAAAGTTGCCAACGTCGCTATGCGTCGGTGCTCTCGATCGCTCCGCTTGTGACCGCGTCTTTCAGCTGCTGATGGTCACGCGCGGTCTGGTCGGCGTAAGCGGCGGCAAACTCACGCAGCGCTTCGTCGAATCGGCGGCCCTTGCCGATGTAGGCGTCGATCGCGATCGGGTCGCCGGTGCGGGCGTGGGCCCGAGCAAGCACCTGCCCGGAGGCGGTCGCGAACTCCGCGAGACGCGGTGCGACCAGGTCGGCGCGCGGTATCACCTTCATGTCACGGAATTGCCGGACGTAGAAATCGTCGGGGCCGACCGACGTGAACCCGACGAAGATGTCTGTTGCGCTCTGGATCAGACGCTTGCCGACCACCACCCGCTCGCCGTGATTCGCATGGCGGCTCTCGCCGCAATACGCCTCGTACACCGAGGGGCCGGCCTGCTTGATCTGCAGAAACAGGGGATCGTCCCCGTCCCTCCCGGTGAGGAGCACCAGGAACACACGCATCCCGACGCTGCCGACGCCGACCACCTGCTGCGCCGCATCGACGATCGAGAAGCGGTCGAGCAGATGACGACGGTATTCCGGGAGCGAGCTTCGATATGCGGCGAAGACCGCGTCCTCAAGTGCGAGCTCGTCACCCAACAGGCGAACCCGCAGAGGCGGATCCTCGGTGATCCGCAGCTGCTCTCCAACTTTCTCGGTGAGCTTTCGCGCGGCCCCGGCGCTTGTGCGCCGCCTGGCCTTCCTGTTGACGTGCGCCCAGACCTGCTCCTGCTCCTCCGGTTTGAAGAAGGCAATCAACTGGTCGACGGTGACGAGGTCGTACCAGATCTGAAGCTGCTTCGACCGCGCATATTCGGCGATGCGTTGACGGTAGCCAGACAGACAGCCCGCGACCGCCTGGTCGGCGACGCTCTCTTTCAACCCGCTTTCGCGGGCCAGCACGACGACGCTGGCCACAAGGCGTGAGACGTCCCATTCGAACGGACCGGGCAGCGTCTCGTCGAAGTCGCGAAGATCGAACGACAGTTGCCGCTCGGGAGTGGCCCACAGTCCGAAGTTCAAAAGGTGAGCGTCGCCACACAGTTGCACGGTCAGACCCGTATTCGGACGGGAAGCGAGGTCTGACGCCATCACCGCCGCAGCCCCGCGGTAAAAGCTCCACGGGGACGCCGCCATCCGGCCGTAGCGGATCGGGACAAGATCGGCGAGGCGGATGCCATTCTGGTTCGCAAGCGTCGCCAGTGGGTCGGCCGCCGCCGACCGCTCCCACGTCGCGAGGTCGCCTCGGTCGAATCGCCCCCTCGCGGCGAGACCCCCGGCTCGCCGCTCAGCCACCGTCCTCAAGCGGCCAGCGTAACCGCGGACTCAGGCGGCGCGCAGCTTGACCGCGACCACCGCGAGCAGTGCAACCAGCCAGGTCAGCACGACCAAGAGCAGCGCGGTGGGCTTTGCGTCCGACGTGTGCCCCCAGAGAGCGAACAACCCGAGCGTCGCGTCCGTGCCCGCCATCACGATCAGTAGCGGAACAGCCCAGGCAAGGGCGACCACCACGGCGTGAGGGCCTCGCAGATTGGCGGTTCCTTCAGTTCGGGTGAGCACCGTCAGGAACATCGGCAAGAACACCAACAACAGGCCCAGGATCGTGAACGCCGCCTCGGTCTCGACGATGAGCGTGTCTCTCATGCCCATGGCCAGCCCACCCTACGAAGGCACCCGGACGCAGGGCTGTTGGTGCACGTGCCGTAGCGAACACAAGTCTCCGGTTCGCGACAGGTAGGTTCCGAGTGCTACCGATCGACGGGAGCCCGGATGATCCTCCACACCGACGTCCCTACGCACGCCCAGATCGAACGCCTTCTCGCGGCTCGCGAGCTGTCCAGTGTTTCGATCTACCTGGCGACGAACCCGTTGTCGCGCGGCGAGGCAGAGCGGATCGAGTTGAAGAATCTCGCCGGCGAAGCCTCCAGGCAACTCGAGCGCGCGGGCACAGCCGGAGACGACGTCGCGGCTATCGACGAGGAGATCGGCGATCTCATCGACGACGACGAGTTCTGGCGCTACCAGGCGCGCAGCCTGGCAGTGTTCCTCACGCCGACCACGGTCACGACGTTCCGGTTGGCGAACCACCTCGTCAACCTGGTCGAGGTGTCGGACCGATTCCACCTCAAGCCGCTGCTGCGCGCGGTCACCTTCCCGAACACCGCGTTCGTGCTCGCGCTCGCCCAGCAAAGTGTCCGCCTGCTCGAGATCACGTCCGACCTCGAGCCGATGGAGGTCGAACTCACCGACTTGCCAACTGACGTCGCGAGCGCGGTCGGGAAGTCCTCGATTCGAGACCGGGCGCCCAGCGGCAGGGTCCAGGGCTCGGAAGGCCAGAAGACTCGCATGCGCCAGTACGCACGCCAGATCGACCAGGCTCTCCGTCCGCTGCTCAACGGGCTCGACCTGCCGTTGATTCTCGCCGCAACCGAACCGATCGACTCGATCTACCGATCGGTGAACAGCTTCCCCAACCTCGTGTCGGCGAGCATTCAGGGCAGTCCCGAGAGCATGTCCGACGCCGACCTCGCGGAGCGCACCCGGCAGGTGCTCGATGACCTGTACGCCGCCGAGTTGCGCAAGATCCAGGAGCTGTATGCGCTCCGATCGGCTCAACGACGTGCCTCGGCCGACATCACCGACGTGGCGCGCGCAGCGACCCACGGTCTGGTCGACACAGTGCTTGTCGACATCGACGAGGTCGTCCCCGGCAGCATTGACGAGGAGACGGGTGCCGTCACCACCGATGACGCAGACGACGCAGTCAACTACGGCGTCGTCGACGAAATCGCGCGACGCGTCTGGCTGAACGGCGGCAGGGTGCTCGCCGTCCGTCGTGACGACATCCCCGGCGAAGGCTCGGTCGCAGCGATCTTCCGCTACGCGCCCTGAGCCGACTGCTCGGCTGACGCGCCGGCATCGGGGCTGTTCCCGGCTGGGGTGCGTTATCGTCGTTGCTCGCCGCAGACGATTCGAAGGGGGAAACGTCATGAGAGGAACCACCGGGCACTTCCGGCTCGCCGGAGGTCTGCTTGTCGTCGCCGCGATCGCCGCGCTGATCGGAGCCGGTCGCGCGTCGACTGCTGCACCGCCGAGCTTCGGGCCGAACGTCGTTGTGTTCGACCCGTCCATGCCGCAGGTGACGATTCAGGCGACGCTGGACGCGATCTCGACGCAGCAGGTGCCGAACCAGTTTGGCTCGCAGCGTTACGCCGTCTTCTTCCAGCCGGGCACGTACGGCTCGGCCGCGAGTCCGCTGGTCTTCCAACTCGGCTACTACACGGAGGTAGCCGGTCTCGGCGGAACACCCAACGACGTCATCATCAACGGCGCCGTCGATGTGTTCAACCAGTGTGACGGCTCGGGCGCATGCGATGGGTTGAACAACTTCTGGCGCTCGCTCTCGAACCTCACTTTGAACGTCCATCTACCGAGTACGCCTCCGGCGTATGCGCCTGCGACCGGTGAGGACGCTGGGTGCAACAACTCGAACGACCTCTGGGGCGTCTCGCAGGCCGCGCCCATGCGAAGCGTCATCGTCAACGGAGCGCTGATCCTGCAGGACTACTGCAACCGTGGCTTTGTCAGCGGCGGCTTCTTCGCCAACGACGAGTTCAACGGGCTGGTCGGCAGCTTCGGGCAGCAGCAGTTCTTCACCCGCAACAGCAGCATCGGCTCGTGGTCGAACGGCGTCTGGAACCAGGTTTTCCTGGGCGACAACGGAGCGCCGGAGACGAGCTTCGGCCCGGGCACGAACCAGTACACGACGGTCGCGACGACTCCGGTCTCGCAAGAGCCGCCGTTCCTGACCGTCGATCAGGCCGGGAGATACAGCGTGTTCGTCCCTGCCGTGCAACGCGATTCGGTCGGTCCGAACTATGCGGCAGGTAGCGAGGCGGGAACGTCGATCCCGATCGGCCGCTTCTTCGTCGCGAATCCCGCGACACCCGTGGCGGCGATCAACCTCGCGCTTGCGCTCGGGAAGAACCTCATCTTGACACCGGGCGTGTACAAGCTCTCCAGTCCGATCGAGGTGATCTACGCGCACACCGTCGTGCTCGGTCTCGGCTTCGCGACGCTGATCCCGACGAACGGGAACGCCGCCCTCGAGACCACCAGCTCGCCGGGGATCGAGGTGTCCGGCCTGATCGTCGACGCCGGGCCGGTCAACTCGCCGGTGCTCGTGCGGGTCGGCGGCGGCAAAGCCATCCCGACGCGCGACCAGTCGCCGACACTGCTCTCGGATGTCTTCTTCCGGATCGGCGGAGCGCAGCCGGGACAGGCAACCACCAGCCTCGTCGTGAACACGGATAACGCGATTCTCGACGACATCTGGGCGTGGCGCGCCGACCACGGCGCCGGCGTCGGCTGGAACAGCAACAAGGCCGACACGGGCGTCGTCGTCAACGGAGACAACGTGTCCGCGTACGGGTTGTTTGCCGAGCATTACCAGAAGTTCGAGGTGATCTGGAACGGGCAGAACGGCGAGGACGTCTTCTTCCAGAACGAGATGCCGTACGACCCGCCGTCGCAGTCGGCGTGGATGTCGAGCCCGACTACCGACGGCTATGCCGCGTTCCTCGTGTCGCCGAATGTCAGAAGCTTCCAGGGCTACGGCATGGGGAGCTACTCGTTCTTCAACCAGGGCATCCCGATCTTCGCGACGCAGGCGTTCCAGGCGCCCACCACGCCGGGCGTTCAGTTCCACGACATCCTCACCGTCTTCCTGAACGCTACCGAGGGAAGCGGCGGCATCCTGTCCGTGATCAACGGGGTTGGTGGATCGTCGACCGCTGCGAACGCCGACCAAGCAGTCGGCGTCGCGAACTACCCGTAGACGATCGGCTGGGTCGGGCCTCCGCAAGGGGCCCGACCCAGGTTGACGAGGCCACGTGGGCGAGGCTGGGCTAGATGCCGGAGGTCGCGGCTATGGTGACGCGATGGACGTCGGCATCCATTTCATGAACTTCACCCTGTCGGGTGGACCGGAGGCGTTGCGCGCCCATGTGCGGGACACGGCGGAGGCAGCCGAGACGGCGGGCTGCACGATGTTCACCTGTATGGATCACTACTTCCAGATGGAGGCGTTCACGCGCGCCGAGGATCCGATGCTCGAGGGATACACCACGCTCGGCTATGTGGCCGGGCGGACCGAGACGATGACGCTCGGTCTGCTCGTGACGGGTGTCAGCTACCGCTATCCGGGGCTGCTGGCGAAGATCGTGACGACGCTCGACGTCCTCTCGGGCGGCCGGGCGATGCTCGGCCTCGGTGCAGCATGGTACGAGCGTGAGCACGTCGGGCTCGGTGTGCCGTTCTATCCGATCGCCGAGCGACTCGAGCGACTCGAGGAGACGCTGCAGATCTGCTTGCAGATGTGGAGCCACGACAACGGTCCGTACAACGGTGCTCACTACCAGCTCGACGAGACGTTGAACGTCCCGCCGCCGGTTCAGCGTCCGCGACCTCCGATCCTGATCGGCGGCGGCGGCGAGCGCAAGCTGCTCCGCCTCGTCGCCCGCTATGCGGACATGAACAACCTGTTCTCACCGTCACCGGAGCAGGTGCAACACAAGCTCGACGTGCTTGCACGGCACTGCGAGGACGTCGGCCGTGACCGCTCCGAGATCAAGAACACGACGATCGCGCGCATCGGCCCCGACACCGACGTCGACGCTTTCGTGGCGTCGATGGCCCCGCTGGCGGCGCTCGGCATGCAACACGTCCAGGTCTCACTGCTCACCGACGAGCCCGCCCGGTTCGTCGCAGGAAAGGTCGCGGAGATCGTTCCGCGGCTCGCCGATCTGAGAAGCTGATGACGCATTGACGGCACGTCCGTAGATCCCGCTACAGCTGCAGTTCGAGGTCTCGCGTGTCGACCTGCTCGGCGTGTCCTTCAACGTCGATCACCTCGTAGACCGGCGCGACGTTGGTGCCCCGTCCTCGCACACCGTTGTCGGATCGCGCATCGTTCGTCCCAGCGCTCGAAACGATCTCGACCTCCGTCCCTTCGATGATGTCGCCCGTGTCGCGCAACAGCTTCGCCTTCATCAGAACTCCCGTCTCTCGTCCTGGCTGTTCGTCGCCGGTTCGCGCAGGTACTGGCTCTCGCCGAGGGCGCGGAGCATCCGTAGTCCAGCGGCTTCGATCTGGCGGGTGCGCTCGGCGGTCAGGCCGAGCACGAGCCCGGTCTCCTTCAAGCTGTGGGCCGGTGCTCCGTTCAACCCAAACCGCATCTCGAGGACGCGCCGGCTGCGATCGGGAAGGGTCGCAAGGCACCTGGACAGCAGGGCGCTCTGAAGCGAAGCGTGGGCTGACTCCTCGGGAGGGGCCGAGGTGCGGTCGTGGAGCAGGTCGCCGAACTCCGTCGCGCCGTCGTCGCCTACGGGTGTCGCGAGTGAGATCGGCTCCGGCGGTAGACGCCGCAGCAACTCGACCTCGTCGACCGTGAAGCCGACCTCGACGGCGATATCGGCGCTCGTCGTCGGCTGGCGCTGGTGCCGAAGGTCTCGTTCGGTCCGCTGAACGGCGCGGAGCATCCCATCGACGTGGACGGGAAGTCGGATCGTGCGCGAGCTGTTTGCGATCGCGCGCGAGACGGACTGGCGGATCCACCATGTCGCGTAGGTCGAGAACTTGTGGCCCTTGCGCCAATCGAACTTCTCGGCGGCCCTGGTGAGCCCGATCGTTCCCTCCTGGATCAGATCCAGGAACGGGACGCCCTGGTACCGGTATCGCTTGGCAATCGAGACCACGAGGCGCAGGTTTGCGACCACGAGCTCCTGCTTGGCAAGACCGTCGCCCCGCTCGATCCGCTTGGCGAGTCGGATCTCCTCGGGCGCGGTCAACAACGCCACCCTGCCGATCTGCGCGAGAAAGAGATCCACCGGATCCCCATCCAGGGAGCCGTATGCGACAGCGCCTTCCACTTCAGCGGCGGGCGAGTCGGCGACCACTCGGCGTTGTCGATGGCGTGTAGTTCAGCTGGTAGTGGTGGTACAGGGTTGATTCGTCCGACTGGGACAGCTCATCGTCTTCGAGCTCAATGCTGGGTGCCTCTTTGACTTGGGCTTTGGAGACGGTCACCTGGAGACTGTCCGGACCGATCGTCACGTCGGTCAGCGGAACGAAGGTCAGATGACGCCTGACCAGCAAACCGCCCTCCTTGACCGTGGCGAACTGCGCTCGATCGGTTTCGACGTCGAAGTAGACGCCTTGAAGCTTGCCGATCTTCATCCCGTCGATGTCGATCAAGCTCTTGCCGTGCCACTCCCCGAAGTCAAGGTGAGCGGCATTCGGTTCGGTCCCCGCGTCGCTTTCGCCCAACGGTTGTGCGCTCGTCGTCCCCACCGTCTCGATCTTGGGTTGTTCTTCGGCTTCCATCAAAGACTGTCTCCCTCCCGGCGGTCAAGGCATAGCGCCGACCTCACTGGCGAGGTCAGCCGTCATCCGGCTCCGACCCGCGACGTCAGTGGGGGGAGAATCTGCCAGCCTGCGACACTTGAGGCTGACGACTACGCGTCAGCGCCGCTGTTTACGACGCCGCTAACAATTCACCCTAGCAGTCATCGCGCGAAAGCCGTAACACGAACGACGGCTGGGCCCTGCCGGTCGCGGTAAGGGCTACGTTTGGCGAACTCGTGGAGCTGCTGATCGCGACTTGGCAGGCGGGCGGCGCGACGCAGGTTGCGATCGGTGTCGGTCGCGCGCTCGCGCAGCGCGGCCACCGTGTTCGGATCTTCGGACCTGCCGGGCTTTCCGCTCGGATCGCAGGCGCCGGCTGTCTCCACTGCCCGTCGCCGCCCGAGCTGGAGCTGGATCAGGGACGCCGCGCCGAGGATCAGTGGGACGCCCTGCGGCGGTTGTGGTTCGGCCGTGAGCTCGCAGACGCATTCACCGCGGAGCTCGCGCGGGAGCCGGCGGACGTGGTCGTCGTCGACTATCTCCTGCGCTCGGTCGTGGCGGCTGCCGAGTTGGCCAAGGCCCCAACCGCGCTACTCGTCCACACGATCTACGGTTTCCATGGAGGCGCCGGCGACGACGACGTGGCGAGGCAACGCTGGTATGAGCCCGTCAATGCGTCGCGAGTCGAGCTCGGCCTCGAATCGCTGCCGACAGGCCCCGACTCCGTGACGGTGGCGCTCGTCCGCCGTGCGGGAGCGGGCATCGTCGTCGTCCCACGCGAGTTCGACGACTGGCCGGCGCCGCCGGCCAACGTCGTCCATGTTGGCCCGCTCAACGACGACCCGCCCGATGCGGGCTGGAGCTCGCCGTGGGAGGCCGATGACCCACGACCGCTCGTGGTCGTCACGCTCGGAACGTCGTACATGGCACAGGAGGCCGTTCTCGACCGGATCGCGGCCGCGCTCGACCCGGTGCAGCTGAGGATCCTGATCTGCACCGGCAACGACCTGCCGCCGGACCAGGTCACCGCCCCCGACGGCGTGGAGGTGCGCGGGTATGTCCCACACGCTGCCGTCCTGCCCGGCGCCGCGATCGTGCTCACACACGCCGGCGCAGGGACGCTGCTCGCGGCTTTCGCCGCCGGCGTACCCGTGATCTGTCTCCCGCTCGGCCGCGATCAGCCGGCGAATGCGCGCCGTGTGGTCGAGCTCGGTCTCGGTCGCTCACTGTCACCGGACGCCTCGCCGCTCGAGCTGCGCGCGACGGTCGACGAAGTGCTGGCCGACCCGACAGTCCGCAGCCGGACCGAGCACCTCGCCGAGACGATGCGCGACTACCGCAGCGCAGACGCCGCGACCGCGGCGGTTGAACGACTCGCCGATGCGCGGACTACGCAGGCCGCGTCGTGATCCGACCTTCGTCGTCGATCGACAGAGTTTGGCGCGTATCGGCACCGCCGGCGATCAACCCGAACCAGCGGCGGTGGCCCTTGGTGAACACGGTCGCCGCGGTATCGGTTTGGGATTCGATCTGGTACCCCTGCTCGACCTTCTTCTCGAGCGTCGAGGTCAAGAGTTCCTTGCGCTGACCGACGGACAGCGGCAGATCGGCTGCGCGCTCGACGCCGTTGGAGCTGGAGAGAATCGGTGCGGCCATGATGGCCTCCCCTTTTGGGTCGGCCCTCGCCGGCGAGTGGATCCGCGTCGTAAACGAGAGAGGAACGAAAGCTGCGTCCCGGTCTACGCTTGCGAATACGCCGTACGCTCAGCAAAGTGCCGTTCCTGCACCGTATCAGCGCGCAGCACGCAGCCGTCTAGCTTTCAGACGATTGGTCGTGGGCGAACTCGCGGAGATGGCGGCTCTCGCCGAGATTGCGGAGTGCCCTCAACCCGGCAGCCTCGACCTGCCGGGCGCCCTCGGCCGTCAGGCCGAGAACGAGGCCGACCTGCTTCAGGCTGCAGGCCTCGTTGCCGTTCAGACCGAACCGCATCTCGAGCACACGCCGGCTGCGGTCCGGGAGTTTCGCAAGACACCTCGAGAGGAGCGCGCTTTGAAGCTCGGCATGAACTGAATCCTCGGGCGGGACCGAGGTGCGGTCTTGGAGTAGATCGCCGAACTCGGTCGCGCCGTCGTCACCTATCGGTGTCGCGAGTGAGATCGGCTCTGGCGGCAAACATCGAAGTACTTCGACCTCATCGAGCGTGAACCCGACAAGCGCTGCGATTTCCGCGCTCGTGGCCTGCCGGCCCTGATCGCCAATGCCGAACTCGGCTTGCCGAACGGCGCGGACCTTCGCATCGATGTCAACGGGAAGGCGGATCGTGCGCGAGTTGTTTGCGATCGCACGGGAAACCGACTGGCGAATCCACCACGTTGCGTAGGTCGAGAACTTGTAGCCCTTCCGCCAATCGAACTTCTCGGCCGCCCGGGCCAGCCCGATCGTCCCCTCCTGGATCAGATCGACAAACGGGACACCGTGATGTCGGTAGCGCTTCGCGATCGAGATGACCAGTCGCAGATTTGCCAGCACCAGCGCCTGCTTCGCGCTGTCGTCGCCACGCTCGATCCGTTTCGCCAGTTGGATCTCCTCGGGCGCGCTCAACAGCGCAACCTGACCGACCTGAGCCAGAAAGAGATCGAATGAGTTCGTGTCCGGATGCCGTTCCATGTCCGCCAGCTCCTCTCCACACAGCGTCAACGCGCCATGCGAGGGGCCCCAGCCTTACTGGGCCCCTCGTGGGGCGAAGTCCGCTCGAGCTAGTGGACGGCGACCATGCCGTCGCTCTGCGCAACGACCTTGCCGCTCGTGATCTTCGGAGCGTTGGGAATCGCCGTGGCGAAGTTCTCGTCGGTGATCCACTTCGAGACGAGCTTGGTCGACTCGTCAGCCTGCTCGGAGGTCTCGAAAAGACCGAGCGAGCTAAGAACGCCGTTGCCGTCCTCGATCAGGAAGTAGCCGCCGAAACCGGGCAGCTTGCGAAGCTGCGGCACGAGCGTCTCCTTGACCTTGCCGACGACCTCGTTCTTCCGGCCCATGTCGACACCTTCGTAACGACGAATGGTTGCATACATGTGATGCTCCTTCAGTTCTCCTACAGGGCAGAGCGCTCGAATGGGCGCACTGCGGCGGTCAGGCCAGGGTCACAGTCGGAGAGGAACGTGCAAAGAGCCTCGGCGGCTTCAACAGCTAGAGCCAACGCGCTGACCTCACTCTACACGTAACCGTGCAGCACCGGGACCGACTCACGCGCGCCGCCGTGTTCGATAGCGCAGAACGACGGCGGTGGTCACTCCGAGCACCCATCCGCCGATCGCGGCGGCGAGGACGACCCACGCGAGTGAGACGTCGGTCGATCCGACCGCCCAGCTGAGCGTCACCTCACGCGTGTTGGCCGACCCGAGAACGACCATGAGCCCTGCCAGCGCGACCAGCAGGACCGAGACGAGGTAGAGGCGGGCCCGCCGGCGGCCTCTGACCCGACGCTGCGCGCGCGGCTCACCCGCGCCGGCGATCCCACTCTGCCGAGGCGCATTGGGCGTTGCAACGTGGACCTCGCCGGACGTCAATGGAAACCGGTCGTCGGGTCGCGAATCAGGAAGGTGCGACCTCCACGCGATGCCCTGGCGCAGGGAAGTGGCACCGATCGCAACCAGCATTCGACCAGGCTGAGAAGATCGACGATCCACTCCCCGCCGCTCGGCGGCGCCTCGAACCGGACGATCCAGCCGGTACCGGCAAGGATTTCCGCCGGGAAAGGTGGCATCGCCTGCTCGACGAGCAGGCCCGCGCAGTACGCGTCCGGTGTGACGATCTCGACCGCCTCGCTGCCGTCGAAGTCCCAGGGGACAGCTTGGCGTGGACTCGGCAGAAGCGGCAACAGTGATGCTTCGGACATGTCCTCCTCCAGGTGAGACGGGTCGCCGATCCAAGCGGGATCGGCCGGACTCACTCCAACCCGCGTGCTCTGTGGGAGGAAATTCCGTCGAGCCACGATTCGTGAGACCCGACAACGCCTCGCGGCGGTGGTGCTTACGCCGCTACCGCGACCAGACTAGCAGCCTGACGGTTCTTCGCCTTTCGCTCGAAGCGCTCGACTCGGTGCTACCGTTCGGTCGGAGCGTCTCAAACACCGGCGCTGCACTTTTACACGCGAGGCACAAGGCGCGCGTCTCGCGAATTATCCGCCCTCAGCAAAGCGGGTCGGAGCATTTCTTGTCCGACCGCAACCCCTCGGTCGGCGACGAGAGCTTTGACCGAAGGAGGCGGCAGCGGACATGGATGAGTTGCACGCCTTCGCGCCTGTCGCCCATTCCGGCGGCGCGGTCGTGGCAAACGCGACCCCGCGCTACCGTGGCCAGTCGCACATGCTGGCGTTCTACGCGGCGCTCCCGGTCGGCTTCATGCTGACGCTAGAGGCATCGACGCCGATCGCACGCGTGGCTGCGGTCCTGTTCGCGCTCAGCGTCGTAGCGATGTTCGGGACGAGTAGCCTCTTCCACCGCGTTTCGTGGAGTCCCGTCGCGAAGAACCGAATGGCAGTGGTCGACCACGCGACGATCTACGGGCTGATCGCCGGGACGTACGCGCCATTTGCGCTGCTCGTCCTGCGAACAGCCTGGGGAATCCCGGTGCTCGCGCTGGTCTGTACAGGCGGCGCTGCAGCAGTCACGGCGAAGGTGATCTGGCGCAACCCGCCGCCGTGGGTCGCAGCGGCGACGTGCCTCGGGCTCGGCTCGATCGCCCTGCTGGTGATTCCGCAGATCGCAGCGAAGATCGGGGCCGCCGGCACCATGCTTCTCGCCGCCGGCGGAGTTGCCTACACGATCGGAGCCGTCGTCTACGCGCTCGAGCGTCCGGATCCGTTCCCGAAGACGTTCGGCTACCACGAGATCTTCCACGCGCTCGTCGTCATCGCGGTCGCGTGCCAGTACGGAGCGGTGGCCTTCTTCGTCCTGCCGCGCGCATGACCGTGGCGGTGAACACTCAGCTGACAAGTCGTCGACTGGTTCGCGTCGGCGGAGCTTGTTTCAGCGCACTTGCAGTGGTGGCATGCGTCCTCGTTGCACGGCGATTGTCGACGGCGAGCTGGCCGCTCGACGGCGCCCGCCCGCAGTGTCGTCCTCGCCGCCGCGGGCGCGTATCTCGCGAGCTTCGTCCTGCGGGCATTCGGATGGCAGCGCCTGTTCCCGATCGCCGAGCGTCCCGACCGTA
>CAVUNA010000023.1:0-4868 GCA_963742605.1 uncultured Thermoleophilia bacterium
GACAACAACATGCGCCGCGACTTCTTCGGCGTGGACGGGGACACGTCATGGAACCTCGAGCGACTGGACCGCTACCCGCCGCTTCACGCACCACGCGGTCGATATTCGCGACCGAGAGCGTCTGCGCGAGCTCGTCCGCCGATCGCGTCGGACCTGGTCGTCCACTGCGCGCGCCAGCCCTCGCACGATCTCGCGCGCTCGTCGCCCGTTCGAGGACTTCGAGGTGAACGCGGTCGGGACTCTCAACCTGCTCGAAGCGGCACGCGAGCGCGCCCCGACGCACCGTTCGTCTTCATGTCGACCAACAAGGTCTACGGCGACGCCCCGAACGAGCTCCCGCTGGTCGAGCTCGAGACGCGATTCGACTACGCCGACCTTCGCTCCGAAGCGGCATCGACGAGAGTATGCGCATCGACGCCACGATCCACTCGCTCTTCGGCGCGTCGAAGGCGTCGGCCGACCTGCTGGTGCAGGAGTACGGCCGCTATTTCGGAATGCCGACCGTCTGCCTGCGCGGCGGGTGCCTCACCGGCCCCAACCACTCGGGCGCCGAGCTGCACGGGTTTCTCGCCTACCTCGCTGAAGTGCCGTCCGGAAGGGCCACGTACACGCGTGTACGGGTACAAGGGCAAGCAGGTCCGCGACAACATCCACGCGCATGACGTCTGCACTGCGATCATGGCGTTCGTCGAACGGCCGCGAGCGGCGCGGTCTACAACCTCGGCGGCGGTCGCGAAAACAGCGTCTCGATGCTCGAGGCAATCGCGCGCTTCGAGGAGCTGTACAGCCGCTCGTTGGACTGGGAGTACGTCGACGAGCCCCGGCGCGGAGACCACATCTGCTACATCACGGACCTGACCCGATTCCGCTCCGACCACCCCGAGTGGCAGCTCCAGATCGGCCTGGACGACCTGTTCTCGCGGTTCGCGGCGACGCACGCGAAGAGCGGCGTAGACCTACCGCTGAGCGATCAGCAATGTCTGCTTGCCGAGCAGCGCCCACACGGGCGGGAAGGCAAGGTACGCGCGAACCAGGTACCGGCTTTCGGTAGCCGGCTCTTGGTCGTGTAGGGCAGGAAGCGCGTGATCGTGCGCTCGACGCACAGGCCGGCGAGCTCTGCGGCCTCGGCGAGGCTGCGCTCCGTAAGCGCAACCGTATGGTCGATGAAGTCCCAGTAGCGCCGCCGACAGCCGAACGTTCGGTTGCAGGACGATTGCCCGACCGCCGGGTCGGAGCACCTCACGAGCGACCCGGAGCTGCTCGATGACCGCGCCGCCGGACGACAGGTGCTCGAGATAGTTGCTCATGAAGACGGTGTCGAAGTGGCTGTTCGGCAACGCGGCGGCGAGCGCCAGGCCGTCAGCCTGGACGAAGTTGACGTCGTCG
The DNA here is from genome assembly GCA_963742605.1 of uncultured Thermoleophilia bacterium. Classification (GTDB taxonomy): domain Bacteria; phylum Actinomycetota; class Thermoleophilia; order Gaiellales; family Gaiellaceae; genus PALSA-600. Next base: position 1,387 of record CAVUNA010000023.1, read on the forward strand.
TCGAGGTGTGTCGTGACGTCGCGCGCATCGGTCGCCCACTTCTCGCGCGCGCGTACGGCGCGGATGAAGTGACCACGGTCACACGCGAGATCGAGGACGACCGAGTCCGGATCGATGAATCGCTGAAGGTACTTGACGATCTCCTCCCAGACGGCCCGCTTCGCCGTCTCGTCGGCGTCACCGAAGCGGCGGCCGTAAATGGCGTCGAGCGGGGCTACCTGCATCGCCGGAACAGAGCGTAGGAGCCGTGGGCCGCGACGCGGCAGAATTGCTGCGAGACGACGCGGTTCGGCAGTGACGAGCCTCGCTTGGACGAACTGTTCGGCTCGGACCAGCCGTCGTACCGACGGCTGAGGATCAGCCAGTCGGCTTTGCGCAGGTCGCGAGCAAGGCCCGAGCCGGGCCGGTTCGCCGTCTGAGGGTTCATCTCCATGTAGAACGAGGCGGGTTTGAGCTGCGGCAGCAAGTAGTAGACGTACGTGTCGTTGTAGTTGGTGCGTCGGAGGTCGGCGGGACCGACGAAGAGCGACTCACCCGGCTTCGCCAGCCGGTCAGCCGCGCCGACGATCGCCTGCACGTCTCGGGCTTCGAAGGGATCGGCGACCGAGAACGACCGACGGCCGACGGTGATCGAATAGGCGTGGAGCGGCTGAGGCACGACCGCTGCGCGAAGCGCGCCGGTTCCGGCGCCGAAGAAGACGGCCACGCATGCTGCAGACAACGCGAACGCCGAGACGTACCCGGAGAGCCCGACGATCCCCGACGGCGGGGTCGCCTTCAGCCGTCGCACGAGTGTCATCACGAGCGCAGGCAGCAGGGCGAGCGAAACAATGCTCCCGGGGACAATGTGCATGTCGTCGGCACGGGAGAGCGTGGTCGGCAGGAGAGCGGCCGAGAAGAGACCGGCGGCAAGCAGGATCCGCCCATCGAGATCGCCGCGCCGACTCCGCACCAGCACGGCACCGACGGCAACGAGGAGGATCGTCGCGATGATCCCGGGGGTGAGGATCATCCCCGGGTAGCCGCGGGGCGTCGGGAAGGGAAGGCGCCGGCCGGGCTCGGTCGCAAACAGCTGGCGCACCAGTCGTTCGAGCCCGCTCACGCCAACCAACGCCGCCAGCGGGATGTAGGCCGCCGCGACAACCGCGAAGCCGCCGATCGCGCGGAGACGCTCGCGCGCCGAGAACAAGGGCAACAGGACCACCGCCGGCAGGACGACTGCGAGCACCAGGTCGAACCGAACGAGCAATCCGCAGGCGAGCAGCACGCCGGCCGCGACGGCGAGCCGACCACGAGAGCGTCCCGAGGAGAGGTCGGCCGCGTACGCCAGGGTCGTCAGCCCGGCGAGCCCGAACGCGAGCGAGCCCCAGAGCGCCAGGGCTGCAACCCCCTGCCCGGAGAGCAGGAACGCGCAGACCGCGAGCGCGAGGAAGCCGGAAAGGCTTCCGAAGCGCCGCGCCAGAAGGAACAGCGCGAGCATGATCGCGAGCCTGTAGCCGAGCCCGACCGCTCGCTCGGCAGCGACACTCAGGCCGAAGGTCTTCGAGACGGCGGCGACCAACCAGATGTTCCCCGGCCCGTAGAACGTCTGAAAGTCGCGCCAGGGAATGGCGCCGTGCAGCACACGTCCGCTGTAGGCGAGCACCGCGCCCTCGTCCATCTCCGAACCGGGAGCGCGAAACTGACGCGCGAGCATCGCACCGACGCCCACCATGCCCAGGAGAACGAATGCAAGCTCCACACGCGCCCGCGCGTACAGCGACCGGCTCGCGTTCGCCGGAGCGAGGACTAACCCCGCGCCGGTCACCGAACCGCGATCCGCTCGGAGGGTGGCTCGACCGGGACGCTGTACCGTGCGCCGTGCAGCGCGCGGTTCGACGCCAGGCTGCGCTGGCACCGTTGCGGCGATAGTCCCCGCAGCTCAGGTGCGCCTCGAGGAAGACGTAGAGCACGATGAACAGGTAGCGACTCCCCATCTCCCTCAGGGACAGCTTGGAGCGCCCGGTCGAACGGTTTCGCCAGCTGATCGGGATGACGCCGAAGCTGTGGCCACGCACCGAAGCCTTGAGTGGAATCTCGACCGTCAGATTGAAGTGGTTCGAGACGAGAGGTGCGACGGTCTCGATCACCTCACGCCGGTAGGCCTTGAAGGCGTTGGTCGTGTCGTTGTAACCAGTGCGGAACAGCACGCGGATTCCAAGGTTGACGACGCGGTTGATGACGAGCTTGAGCCACGGATACCCGGCGACGGTCGAGCCACGCATGAATCGAGAGCCGAACGCGCAGTCGTAGCCCTCCTCGAGGAGCGCGTGATACCGGACGAGATCATCCGGATCATCCGAGCCGTCTGCCATCACGATCGCAACGGCGTCGCCGGTCGAAGAGATCGAGCCCTGCGCGAACGGCGTGACCGAACCCACGCGGACGGTGCGAACGCACGCAGCGAACCCGAGGATCGGCCGCGCGATCGGCTCGACGGCGGCGACGGTCCCGTCGATCGAGCCGTCGTCGACGACGATCACCTCGTACTCGATGCGCGCGCGCGAAAGCGCGGCGACGACGCCGGTGACCGTCGCGGCGACCGAGCCCTCCTCGTTGTGCGCGGGAACGACGACGGAGAGCTTCACGCGAACACCGTCCGCAGGTCGTGGTGATGGTCGGTCGAGCCAGGAGTGAAGGTCGGACGGCATCCGGCTGCTCACCGGGGGCGCCGACCGGTGTAGGCGGCCAACCGGCAGCGGTCGCTCACATCGATCGGGAGGTCACCGGCCGCTGGTGCTCGTGAGGGCTCGACCGGAACGGAGCGCCCCGTGATCTCGCGGCAGGAGCTGCGGTACGTCTCCCACAGCGGCAGCGCGCGATCAGCGCCACCCCCCACGTTCGCGGTCCCCGGCCGGTACGTCCGGGGCGGCGAACCCGATCGTCGACGAGATCGGCCAAGTCGGGCGACGTGGAGGACGTCGCGGACCTGCTTGCCCCGACCCGTTGAAACCGAGGTAGCGCCAGGCTTTCGACCGAGAGTGTGGGCAGCCATCCAGGTTGCGCGCGAACACACCCTGGTCGACCTTCCCCATCTGCGGGCCCGGCGATCACTCCCACAGCGGTCGACGACCGTGGCGAGCCCGTCGCAGCCGCGTACTCCCTCGACCAGCGCTCTCCGCCAGCGGTTCCGTCGCGCCGTCGAGCGTCCGCGCGCCGGTCAGCGGGAAGACCTCCGAGATCCCTGCGCAGCTCGACACCCGGAAGCTCCTGTTCCTCGGCGAGCGCGAGCGCATCGGCCTCTTCGCCGTCCTCACCGACGCGAGCGGGGCGACGGGATAGACACGGCTACGTCGACAGGAAGACCACTGCGCCTTCTCCCGGCGTGCCAGCTCGAGGCGGTGATTTGCGCCGGACAGGTTCGTGTCCGCGCATGGTCCGGGGACACCCGACGCCTCGACGACCACGGCTCCGCCGAGCACTCGACAATCGCGTCCAGGCCG
>CAVUNA010000024.1:0-398692 GCA_963742605.1 uncultured Thermoleophilia bacterium
ACGGAGCGACCCTGGAGTCGAACCAGGCCAGCGTGGGGTTACGCACGCCTCACCGGTTTTGAAGACCGGCTGGGGCACCGGCCCCATGCCGCTCCAGCACGGCATTCAAGCAGCGTCAGGCGGCCGGCAGGGTGAGGCTCTCGATGTCGCGCGGGTAGTCGGTGAGGATCTCGATGCCGTCGGGCGTGACGACGACCGTGTCCGAGTGACGGAAGCCTCCGATCTCCTCGTCGTAGAGGCCGGGCTCGATCGTGAACACCATCCCCGGCTCGACGACCGTCTCGTCGCCGACGTCCAGGAACGGCGCTTCGTGGTCACGAAGACCGATCGCGTGGCCGACGTGTTGGCGCCAGTACGGCATCAGGTCGTTCGCCTCGAAGTACGCGAGCACCGCGCGGTCGACGTCGGCGCAGGTGACGCCGGGCCGGAGCGCGTCGAACGCGACCCGTTGCGCCGCGACGGTGTGGTCGAAGAGACGCCGCATCTCGCTCGTCGGCTCGCCGATCACCATCGCACGTTCGAGCTCGGCGTTGTAGCCCCACACGGGTGCGCTCGTCTCGCTGACGAGCACGTCACCCTTCGCAAATTCGATGTTGTGCGCAATCGCGTGCGCCCACGCACTGCGCTTCCCGATCTGACCGCGGTACCCGGCGGAGACGCCGTCGGACGATGCGAGCTGGCCGCCGAAGGACGGGCCGAGCGCGTCGATCATCGCGAGTGTCGCCTCGTGGGCGATCCGAAGGCTCACCTCCGCCTCGGTGGTGCCCGGGCGCGTGTACTCCTGCAACAGCCGGTGCGCGTGCTCGCACCAGCGGGCGCTCTGACGGATCAGCTCGACCTCCTCGTCGCTCTTCCGCGCGAGCATGTGCTCGATCGTCGTCGTGAGCGACACGACGGCCTGCCCGGCGGCTTCGCTCAGCGGCGGCCCCTGGTAGCCGAGGATGCCGGGGTAGCCGTCGCTGTCGGCGCCGATCGCGCCGCGGATCCCCATGTCCCCCAGCAGTCGCGCGAGGATGAACATCGGGTGCTCGACCCCGGGGTACTCCGGATACGACTCGACGCGTTCGTAGTCCGTCTCGGCGCGGACGCGCTCGACCTCGAACTCGGGAACGAACACGGCCAGCTCCCCCGAGGCGCTCGCGACGAAAGCGACCGGGCGTTCGGTTGCGAGGAAACCGAAGTTCGCCAAGTAGCGGACGTAGTGCTGGTCGAAGAGCACGACGCCCGAGAGCCCGTTCTCCGCCGCATGCCGTAGCAGGCGCTCGCGGCGTCCCTGGAATTCGCTGGCCGGGATGGTCAGATGCGGTCGTGGTCGAACTCGTCGGTGGAGCGAATTGCCTCCGAGCCGGCCCACGAGTTCGAGATGTACGAGTCGGTCTCGCGCCCGGCGAAGCCCTCGGACTGGTCGAGGTCACGCTCGTACGAAGTCATGCGCGACTCCTCCTCGGCCTTCTCGATTGCCTCGCTGTCGCTGTCCTTCGACCACCTGCTGAAGAAGCTCTTGAGTCCCATGCCCGAAGTATCACTGATTCTTCGCACGCCGGAGCACGCGCACATCCCCGCGACGCCGCGTCAGGCCGTCCGCGTCGTATCGCTCCAGCAGGAGCTGCGCCGTTCGACGGCCGACGCCGAGCGCATCGCGGAAGCCGGGCAGGGTGATCTCGTCGAGCTCGGGGAGGAGCTCGCGACCCCGGTCGTACAGCGCCGTCGAAACGGCCAGTCCATCGCCCACCCGGCGGAGACGCCCCTCTTGCTCGAGGAAGGAGGCGAGCTCGCGGTCGTCGACCCGGACCACCTCGTCCTCGGCAAGCATCGCTTCGAGCTCCGCGGCGGCGTCCGCGCGCGCGCCGAGTCTGGCCGCCGCGCCCGGCAGGAACGCCTTCGCGCCGCGTCGTTCGATCTCGAGCAGGTTCAGGACGTAGGGCGCCCACGGCTCGGCGGGGAGCAGTTCCGCCAGGGGGATGCCGGGATCGAGTGGATGCGTCGTCGCACGATCGGCGAGGCGGATCCGAACCTCCCGCCGAAGCCCGTCGATCCACGCCTCGGAGAAGTAGTAGTCGCCGGCGGACGGGACGATCGCGAGGCCCTGCGCCAGCTCGTGAGGCGTCAGCACTCCGCGTGCCTGCAGTGCAAGGCCTGTCACGGGCGCGTCGACAAGCGAGCGGACGATCTCGATCGGATCGCCGCGCTCGAGCGCCTCGAGGCGGTCGCGTTCGAGGCGCCGCGGAGGTGCCGGATCGAGGACGACACCGCCCGCGACGGTCGTGCCCGTCCTCAGGATCACGCGGTCCCCGCGTGCGGCGGCGACGGGGTCGGACAGACGGAGCTGCGCGTAAGGCCCGGATCGAGCAACGCGTGCCGGTGTTGCCTTCGTGCCGATGTGGACGGTGACAGCCGCCGGCACCTGCTCCAGCTCGTCGAGCCGTACGTCGAGCCGGTAGGAGACGGGGAACGCATTCGGCGCGACGATCGCGTCGCCGCGCGCGAGATCGCCGCGCTGCAGCGACGGCAGATTCAATGCGACGCGCTGTCCGGCCGCCGCCTCGTCGACCTGCGCATCGTGAACGTGCACCGTTCGAACCCGCGCGGTGCGTCCGCGCGGTTCCACGCGGAGCAGGTCGCCGGGGGCGATCGTCCCGGACCAGAGCGTCCCGGTTGCGATCGTGCCGGCACCTGCGAGCGAGAAGGCACGGTCGACCCAGAGCCTCGTCGACGACGATGCGTCGCGCTCCTCCACGGGCACGCGCGCGAGAGCGGCCCGCAGTTCGTCGAGGCCCTCGCCCGTCTTCGCCGACACCGGCACGACATCGGCGCCGGGGACGAGCTCGCGTGCCTCGAGGACCGCGAGCTCGACGGTCTCGGCATCGACCGCGTCGATCTTCGTGATCGCGACCACCCCGCGCTCGACACCCAGGAGCCGGAGCACCGCGAGGTGCTCGTGCGTCTGTGGTCGTGCACCCTCGCGTGCATCGATCACGAGCAGGAAGAGATCGATTCCCGAGGCCCCCGCGACCATCGCGCGGACGAAGCGCTCGTGGCCCGGCACGTCGACGAGCGACAGCCGTCGGCCGTCCGGCAACTCGAGCGGCGCGTAGCCAAGATCGATCGAGATCCCGCGCGCCTGCTCCTCGGGCAGCCGATCGGTGTCCTTCCCGGTGAGTGCTCGGACGAGCCAGGTCTTGCCGTGGTCGATGTGCCCGGCCGTCCCGACCGTCAGCGGCATCGCGCCTCGATCACGCCGCCGCCGAGCCGTTCGACCTCGAAGCCGTTCGCGTCGAGGAGCGACCGCCACTGCGCTTCGTCACGCTCGCGTCCCGCGAACAGCGCGAGCATCAGCACGTCGAGCCACTTCGCTCCGTCGGGCTCGTTGCCGGGCTCGATCGTTCCCTCGAGCAGGACGAGGGGCGTTCTCGGCGCGGCCGACGCACGGATCGCGCGCAGGATCCGTCCGGCCGAGTCGTCGTCCCAGTCATGGAGGATCGTCGACAGCACGTACGCGTCACCCGCGGGCACGCGCTCGAAGAAGTCGCCCGCCTCGAAGCGACAGCGCTCGCCGAACGAGGATTCGTCGCGCACCGTCTCGGGCAGGTCGAAGACGATCCCGCGCAGCGCCGTATGTCGGTCGAGCAGCGCCAACAGCAGAGAGCCGTTGCCGCCGCCGACGTCGACGATCGTCTCGTCGCCGCGCCAGCCCACGGAGTCGAGTCGCTCGAGCCTCGACTCCCACCCTTGTTCCATCGCCCGGTCGAAGGCCGCGCGTTCCTCGGGGTGGGCGGCGAGCCACGACCAGAACCCGCTGCCGTGCAGCTGCTCGAACGTCGAGCGCCCCGATGCGTCGAGCGCTGCGATCGCCGCCTGCCAGACCCCGCCGAAGAGATGCGCGAAATCGCGCCATCCGTCGCCGCGAAGCACGTCGGAGGACGGCGTGTTGGCGAAGACTCGCGGCCCCCGCTCGATGAAGATGCCGTCGCTCGCCAGTGCCCGGAGCAGGCGGTAGAGGGTCTCCGGATCGGCGCCCACCCGGCGCGCCAGTTCGTCGGCGTGGAGCTCCGAGTCACCGAGCGCATCGGCGACGCGCAGGTCGGCGACGACCGCGACGGTTCGCGTCACGACGGCGCCGCGGAGCGCATCCCAGATCGCTGCCTCGGGCGCCTTCGAGCTCACGCGCGGCTGGCGCGCACTGCGGAGATCACAGGTTCGAGCTCGTCGTCGCCGAGCGTCCGGCAGTCGAGTAGCAGCCGCCCGTCGCGAATGATCCCCACGACCGGCGGATCGCCAAGCCGAAGCGGTGCGGCGAGCGATTCCTCGAGCGCACACGCGAACGACGGGAGCTCGGCCAGCGGCAGCGCGCCCCCGCCGACCCGCGCGACCGTCTCCTCCACCTCGCCTCCGAGCGCCGACGCGAGCCGCTCGGCCCGTGCACGGACCGAGCCCGGGCTCTCGTGCAGCAGTCGCAGCACCGGTACCTCGCGCTGGGCACGCCCCGGCTCGAGATAGAGCAGCAGCGTGCCCTCGAGCGCTGCGAGGCTGAGCTTGTCGATCCGCAGCGCTCGATGCAACGGGTGGCGGCGCAGCCGCTCGACGAGCTCGGCACGACCGAGGACGATGCCCGCCTGTGGACCGCCGAGCAACTTGTCGCCGCTGAAGCAGACGAGATCCGCTCCTTGTTCCAGCGCGGCACGGGCTGTCGGCTCGTCGCCGAGATCGACGAGCGCCCCGGAGCCGAGGTCGTCGAGGAGCGGCAAGCCATGCGCGTGCGCGACGTCGGCCAGTTCGCGCAGCGTCGGGCGTTCGGTGAACCCGACGAGCCGAAAGTTCGACTGGTGCACGCGCAATAGGAGCGCGGTCTCCTCACGCAGCGCGCGCTCGTAGTCGCCGGCCCGCGTGCGGTTCGTCGTACCCACCTCGACGAGTCGGGCACCCGAGCGCTCGAGCACCTCCGGGATGCGGAAGCCGTCTCCGATCTCGATCAGCTCACCCCGCGATGCAAGCACCTCGCGACCTTCGGCGAGTGCGGCGACGGCGAGCAGTAGCGCCGCGGCGTTGTTGTTCACGACGAGCGCCGCTTCGGCGCCGGTCAGGCGCTGCAGCAACGCGGCGACATGATCCTGACGCGACCCGCGCGCGCCGGTGGCAAGGTCGAGCTCGAGATTGGAGTACCCGCGCCCGGCCACAGACACGTGCTCGAGCGCACCGTCCGGGAGCGGTGCGCGACCGAGGTTGGTGTGCACGAGCACGCCGGTCGCATTGAGCACGCGCCGCAGCGACGGTCGGCGGGCCTGCGCCAGCTCGTCGCGCAGGCGGGACGGCAGGTCGCCGGGCTCGAGGCCGGCCCTGATCTCGTCCCGTGCTCGGGCGAGGACGTCGCGCGCGACCTCGACGGCGAGCGGGTCGTCGACCGCTCGCGCCAGTTCGTCGACCGACGGCAGGTCTCGCAGCTCCATCTGCTCTTGAGGGTAGACGACTCGGCCGCTCCCATTGCTTCACTGTCGGAGTGAGATGGGTCGTCTGGGTCGGTGCGCTCGTGGCGGTCCTCGTCGCCGCGTGCGCCGTCCTCGCCGTGCGGGCATTCGAGTACCGCGGCGAGGCAGGGCCCGGCGTGCACGTGCTCGACGTGGATGTCGGAGGCCGCACCGGAACGGAGATCGAAGACGTCGTCCGTCGCTGGGGCTCGACACAGGTCACGATTCGCGCCGCCGGCCACGCCTACCACGTTCCGCGCAGCTGGCTGGTCTCACTCGACGCGCGGAAGACAGCAGCGCGGGCACTCGACGGAGGCTCCGTCGTGGGTCTTGCCGTCCCACGGCGGGTGGATGTCGCGCCGGTGCTCTTGAGCGCGGGCGGTGCCGGAAACGTGCTCGACGAGATCGCGCGCGCAGGCCGCGAACCGGTGTCGGCGACGGTCACGATCCACGGAACGACGGTGGTGATGACACCTGCAACGGCCGGGCTCGAGCTCGACCGTGGCGCGCTGCTTCGCAGGCTCGCCGCCGGAGCGACCTCCTTCGAGGCGCCGTTTGCGATCGTGCATCCCGTCCGCCGCGATCCGGCTGCGCGCAGCGCCGCTTCGACTGCCAGGACACTGCTCGCGTATCCGATCGTCGTCGACTATCACGGCGCGCGGCTCGGATCGTTGACGACGTTGCAGCTCGCCCGCTCGTTGCGTGTCGTTCCCCACGACCACCGGTTCGTCGTCCGCTTCGACGGCGACGCGCTCGCTCGCGCCGTGCGTCCGCGGCTCGGCCGCTGGTTCGTGCATGCGCGGAACGCACAGTTCGCCGTTGACGGGGACGCCGTGCACGTCGTCCCGTCGCGAGCCGGACGCGACGTCGATCCCACGCAGGTCGCGGTCGCCGTCACGACCGCGGCGCACGCAGACCACGTCGCCCGGGTCGAGCTCGGTGCCAGAGCCCCCGATCTCACCACCGCGCGCGCCCGGTCGCTCGCGATCACCACCAGGCTGGTGTCGTTCACGACCCAGATGGGCTCCTCGTCCTCGAACCGGATCCACAACGTCCACCTGATGGCGGATCTGATCGACGGGACCGTGATCCGGCCCGGGGAGACGTTCTCCTACAACCAGGTCGTCGGCCCTCGAACGGCGGAACGCGGTTTTCTCGAGGGGCAGGAGATCATCGGCTCGCTGGTGCTTCCGTCGATCGGCGGCGGCGTCTGCCAGACCGCCACGACGCTGTTCAACGACGCCTTCGAGCTCGGCCTGCCGATTCTCGCGCGCACGAACCACAACCTCTATCTCTCCCACTACCCACTCGGCCGGGACGCAACGGTGTCCTGGGGCGGGCCGGATCTCGTGTTCCGAAACGACCTGAAGCACGGTCTGCTGATCAAGGCGTCGTACACCGACCAGACGCTGACGTTCACCTTCTACGGCACGCCGTCCGGTCGCCGGGTCGTGTCGCAGACCGGCCCGCAGGTCAACTGGACCCGGCCGACGCTCTCCTACGCCGTCGATCCGACCGCGCCGCGCGGCTCCGTCAGAGTGGTGCCGGGCACCGGCGAGCTGGGGTTCGACGTCACGGTCACGCGGGAGGTGTATGCGCGCAGCGGCAGGCTCCTGCGACACGACGTCTTCAAGTCGCACTACATCCCGGACAGCTCGACGGCGGTGTATGGGCCGGGACGAACGCCGCCCGGGCCCTACTTCGTGATCCCGTCCTCGATCTAGTGCCCCGCGTCGGTCGCGGCGCGCCTGAGCTCGTGACACTCGAGCACGTGGCGCACGGCGGCCTCCGGGTCGTCGGTCAGGTGCAGCAACTCGATGTCCGGCGCGGAGATCATCCCGTCGGCGAGCAGTTCACCCCGGATCCATTGGACCATCTCGCCCCAGTAGTCGGAGTCGAACAGGACGACCGGGAAGTACAGGATCGTCCGCGTCTGGATCAGCGTCAGCGACTCGAAGAGCTCGTCGAGCGTGCCGAAGCCGCCCGGGAAGATCACGAACCCCTCTGACGGGCGGACGAAGCAGACCTTGCGCGCATAGAAGTGGTCGAACGTGTGCGTGATGTCGCAGTAGGGGTTGCCGCCCTGCTCGTGGGGGAGCCTGATGTTGAAGCCGACGGAGAGGCCGCCGCCCTCCCTGGCGCCACGGTTGCCCCCCTCCATCACTCCCGGGCCGCCGCCGGTGATCACCGCCCAGCCGGCCTCTCCGAACAAGCGGCCGACGGCGCGTGCCGCCTCGTACGGCCCGCTGCCCGCCGCCGCCCGCGCCGAGCCGAAGAGCGCCACGGCCGGGCGGTCGATGCGGGCAACCTGTTCGAACCCGGCTTCGAACTCGGCCGCGATCTTCTCGACCGAGGCGTCGATCTCCGCCGCGTCGGGGCGGTCGAGGATCTGCCGGTCGTCCATCCGACGAGGCACTAAAGGCGGTGCTGCGGGACGTGCGAGACGACCATGCCGATCACGAGCGCGAGCGCGGTCAGTCCGTAGAGCACGTAGATGAACGTCGCCTTCTTCTGCCCGCCGCCGGCGCGGAGCAGCTTCGCCGAGCGCCAGACGGCGCCGCCGTCGAGGATGCCGACCGGCGCCAGGTTGATCAGGTTGAGGAAGAAGCCGAAATACGCGAGCGCCTTGAGCAGGTCGGAGCCATCCGCGATCCCGACGAGCAGGAAGGCAAGGCTCGCGACGCCGCCGACGATCGGCCCGGCAATCGCGATGCGCGCGGTCTGCCACGGGTTCCCGCGCGTGTACTTGACGTACGCGCCGAGGAACGGAATGAAGACCGGCAGCTTCGGATTCAGCCCTTCTCGCTTCGCCTCTGCGAAGTGGCCCAACTCGTGGAGGAGGATCAGGAAGACGAACCCGGCCCCGAACGTCCAACCCCAGATCAGTGCGTAGCCGCCGACGGCGATGAAGATGCTTGCGAACTTCAGGAGGATGAACGAGAACTTCGCCAGCGCGACGATCGCGGCCAGCAGCGGGCCGAAGATCCGCCGTCCAATCCCACGCCAGTCGGTGCCGCGTGGCTGGATCGGGTCGTAGTCGCGAACACCGTCAGGAACGCTCATGAGCTCATGCCCGCTCCCGGCACCGGCGAAGCCGGTGCCTCCGCTCTTGTGAGCCTCCGTCGAGCCTACGGCTCATGACCCCCGTCCGATCCATTCCTCGCCGCCCTCGTAGACCTCTTTCTTCCAGAGCGGCACCTGCTCCTTCAAGGCGTCGATCGCGTCGCGACAGGCGGCGAGTGCGTCGGCACGGTGCGGCGCCGAGACCGCGATCACGACGGAGGTCTCGCCGATGCCGACCGTCCCGATGCGGTGGTGGATCGCCACGTTGGACACGTTGTAGCGCTTCTGGATGTCCTGGGCGATCCCCCGCATGACGTTCTCCGCCATTCCCTCGTACGCCTCGTACTCGAGCCGGGTGACCCGCCGCCCGCGTGAGCTGATACGCGTCGTGCCGGCAAACGTCGCGATTGCACCGGCTTCCTCGTCGCGCACCTCGTCGACGACGCGCTCGATCGACAGCGGCTCGTCGGAGAGCAGGAACGCTCCGCCCGAGACCGGCGGGATCAGCGCGACCTCGTCGCCGTCGACGAGCGCGCGGTCGCGCTTCGCGTATTCCTTGTTGACCGCGTAGAGAAGCCCTTCTGGCTCGTCCCCGAGACCGAGCGCCGGCCACACCGCGGCGACGGTCGCCGCGTCGATCTCTCGCTCCGACCAGCCGGCGCGCTCCCGGAGACCTGCGAAGAGCCTGACCTTGACCTTCACGAGCAGTAGCCTAGGTGACCGTATGGCCGCCACCGACCGCCGCGAGACCGAGTCCGGCATCGAGGTGAAGCCGGTCTACACGGCCGACGATGCCGCGACGCCGCTCGAGCCGCCCGGCGAGTTCCCGTTCACACGTGGTCCGTACGCGGACATGTACCGGGGCCGCCCGTGGACGATCCGGCAGTACGCCGGCTTTGCCTCGGCGGAGGAGTCGAACGAGCGCTACCGGTACCTGCTTGCGGGCGGTCAGACGGGGCTGTCGGTCGCGTTCGACCTGCCGACGCAGCTCGGCTACGACTCGGACGACCCACGCGCGCTGGGCGAGGTGGGACGCACCGGGGTTGCGATCGACTCGATCGCCGACATGGAGATCCTGCTCGACGGCATTCCCCTCGACGAGGTGTCGGCGTCGATGACGATCAACGCGCCTGCCTCGTTGCTGCTGCTTCTGTACGAGTTGGTTGCGGAGCAGCGGGGTGTCGGCGGCGATGCGTTGCGCGGCACCGTGCAGAACGACATCCTCAAGGAGTACATCGCCCGCGGCAACTACATCTTTCCGCCGCGTCCGTCGATGCGGCTGACGACTGATCTGTTCGCGTACTGCGCCGAGCGGATCCCACGGTGGAACACGATCTCGATCTCCGGGTACCACATCCGGGAGGCGGGCTCGACCGCGGTGCAGGAGCTCGCGTTCACGCTCGCCAACGGGATCGCCTACTGCAATGCCGCGGTCGCCGCCGGTCTCTCGCCCGACGCTTTCGGCGAGCGGCTGTCCTTCTTCTTCAACGCGCACAACGACTTCTTCCAGGAGGTGGCGAAGTTCCGCGCGGCGCGACGCTTGTGGGCGCGGATCATGCGGGAGCGCTTCGGTGCGACGAACCCGAAGGCGCTCGCGCTGCGCTTCCATGCTCAGACCGGCGGGTCGACGCTGACCGCACAGCAGCCGGAGAACAACGTCGTACGGGTTGCCGTGCAGGCCCTCTCGGCGATCTGCGGCGGGGCGCAGTCGCTGCACACGAACTCGTTCGACGAGGCGCTCGCGCTGCCGACCGAGCGCGCGGCGACGATCGCGCTGCGCACGCAGCAGATCCTGCAGGTGGAGGCCGGGACGACGGCAACCGTCGACCCACTCGGCGGCTCCTACTACGTCGAGGCGCTGACCGACGAGTTGGAAGCGGGTGCCTGGGAGGTGATCCAACGGATCGACGAGATCGGTGGGGCGGTCGCCGCGATCGAGCAGGGGCTCGTCCAGGCCGAGATCGAGTCGGCGGCGTTCCGCTGGCAGCAGCAGGTCGAGTCGGGCGAGCGCCCGATCGTCGGCGTCAACGTCTTCGCCGGCGATGCCGGCGAGCAGATCGAGCTGCACCGGCTCGACCCGGCAGCCGAGCAGCGGCAGATCGAGCGGACCGTTCGCGTGCGCGCCGACCGCGACGCCGCCGCCGCCGACGCCGCGCTCGACGCGGTGCGGGTGACCGCCCGGGGTGACGCCAACCTGCTCGTGCCGATGCGGGAAGCGCTCCACGCTCGATGCACCGTCGGTGAGATCTGCGGCGTCTTGCGCGACGAATGGGGCGAGCACGACCGCGAGCGCGTCCTGCGCTGAGCAACGACCCGCCGATGCGTGTCCTTCTCGTGTCGCAGATGTACCCGGGTGTGGACGATCCCGATCTCGGGACGTTCGTCGCCCAGGGCGTGGACGCGCTGCGCGGGCGCGGGCACGACGTCGACCTTGCGGTGCTCGACCGCCGTGCCGGGGGGAAGCTGAGGTTCCTCGAATTGCGTCGGAACGTCCGGCGTGCCGCTCGGCCCGCACCCGATGTCGTCTGGGCGCACTTTCTCGTTCCGGCGGGGCTGTTCGCCTCCGAGCTCGACGCGCCCCTGGTCGTCACCGCTCACGGTCGTGACGTCCGCAACATCGGCGCGATACCCGGCGTCGCTGCGCTGACGCGACGAGTCGTCCGTCGTGCTGCGGCAGTGGTGTGCGTCTCCCGTTACCTCGAGCGCGAGCTCTGCGACCGTCTTCCGGACGCGCGCGGCAAGACACAGGTCGTCGACTCGGGCGTCGACCTCGATCGCTTCGACGATGCTCCTGTCGCGGCCGAGCTCGAATCACCGGCCTTCGTCCACGTCGGCTCCCTGACCGACCGCAAGAACGTCGTCCGGCTCGCGGAGGCGTTTGCGCACCTCGACGGCGGCTCGCTGACGTTCGTGGGCGACGGGCCGCTGCGGTCTTCGCTCGCGGGTCGCTCCAGAATCAGGGTCGTCGGCCGCGTGCCGCACGACTCGGTGCCCGGCTGGCTGTCTGCGTCCGACGTCGTCTGCGGCCCGGCCCTGCTCGAGCCGTTCGGTCAGTCGCTGCTCGAGGCGATGGCGTGCCGGCGTTCGGTCGTCGCGACGCGATTCGGAGGGCCACCCGAGTTCGTCAACGCGGAGTCGGGCGTGCTCGTCGACCCGCTCGACGTGCCGGCCCTCGCGCGGGCGCTCGCGACCGCCGCTTCGCTGCCGCGGCCGAACGAGGCGGCGCGGGAAGCGGCCGCCGAGCACGACGTCAAGCTCCAGGCGCGTCGGATGGAGGAGATTCTCGAGCGAGCCGTTCGAGGTCGGCCAGCCTGACCTCCACCAGCGGGCGGACTCCGTCCTCGAGGCCGTGCTCGGTCGCGATCGACAGAGCCTGCTCGTAGCTCTGCCGGATCTTCTCGACCGAGACCCCTTGCTTGAGCCGGTTGTCACCGGTCAAGAGCAGGTCGTGGATCTTCTCTCTCGCCTGTGCCTCGTCCATCGCGAGAACGCTAGCCCGGCGCTACAGTTCCCGGGGCGATGCTTGCGGTTTTCTCGGTCATCCACGTGCTGCTGTCGGCAGCGCTCGTCGCGCTGATTCTGATGCATTCGGGCCGGGATGCGGGCCTGGGCGGAATGGGGTTCACGCCGATTTCGCAGGGCGGGACGCACATCGTCGAGCGGAACCTCACGCGCTTGACGGTCGTCGTTGCCGTGCTGTTCTTCACGAACACGATCATCCTCTTTCGCCTGCTCCAGTAGCGTCGTCGTAGACTGATCGTCGATGCAGTTGCGGGGCCTGCACCACGTCACGTGTGTCTGCTCCGACGCGCAGCAGACCCTCGACTTCTATCGCGACCGTCTCGGCTTCACGCTCGTCAAGAAGACGGTCAACTTCGACGACCCGCACAGCTACCACCTCTACTTCGGTGACGGCCTCGGCACGCCGGGATCGCTGATCACGTTCTTCGAGTGGCCGCGCGCCGAGCCCGGACGCCTCGGTCGCGGAACCATCGAGTCCATTGGTCTCGAAACGCCGGTCGCCGACGAAGAGCTCGAGCTCGAGGACCCGGACGGCCTGCAGCTACGCCTCTACCCCGGGACCGTCCCCCGGCTTCGTGACGTCGTCGCGATCGGCAACCCCGATCTCTACGTCGGGCTGTTCGACGAGGATGCGCCGCTTCAGTTCGCCGAACCGGGGGAGGAGGCGGCGCTGATCGGGCCGGGAACGACGCACCACATCGCGTGGCGCGCGGTCGACGACGCGGCCGAGCGTTCATGGCACGTGCGTCTCGACGAGCTCGGATTGCGACCGACGCCGATCCAGGACCGGAAGTACTTCCAGTCGGTCTACTTCCGGATGCCGGACGGCATCCTGGTCGAGGTGGCGACGGACGGCCCGGGCTTCCTCGTCGACGAGCCGCAGGAGTCGATCGGCCAGGCGTTGTCACTGCCGGTGTGGCTCGAACCGGAGCGGATCACGCTCGAGCGAGAGCTCGTTCCCATCGCGTAGTCGCCTGAGCGCGGGAAGCGGCGCGGCTACACTACGGCCGCCTTCAGGCGCTGGTGGCGGAATTGGTAGACGCGCTAGGTTGAGGGCCTAGTGGCCGCATAGGCCGTGGAGGTTCAAGTCCTCTCCAGCGCATCGAAGCCGTCCGCGTGCGGGCGGCTTTCGTCTGCTACCAGGCGCGCCAGGTTGCGCGCGAGACGAACAGTCCGTGACCGGTGCGGTTCCGGCACGTGACCCCTGTGCGCTCGGAGGCGCAGCGGAAGGCCCCGTGTCGCCACGTCGTGCCGTACGGCTGGTTCACGAACACCGGCACCTGTCGTTCCGGCGAGTAGAGGACGCCGCCGGAGCAGGTGACGGCGCCCTTGCGGGTCGGCGTGAGCTCGAACCCGGCCCAGTCGACGCCGATCGGCGGCGATCCGCAGTAGGCGGTCAGGCGTCGCGCGTAGCTCGCCCGGCGGATCTGGCAGCGAACGACGCTCGTCTGCCCGGGCACGTAGAAGCACTTGATGTTCCCCGACGGCGAGTGGAAGCCGGGGAGCCGGGTCTTCGCAGCCTGTGCTGACGGCGCGGCGAGGAAGGCGGTCAGGAGCACGAGGCCGGCCAGTCTCAGCACAGCGGCAGGGTACTCGGGTACCGAATCTCCTTACGGAAGATTGACGGCGTCCGCAGGAATCTCTACGCTTCCCGTCGAACACACGTTCGGTAAGCGACCCCGGAGGCGAGAATCCGTGCTCACGGCCCGTCAGCAGGAGATCTGGAACTTCCTCGTCGAGTACGTCGACCGGCACGGCTATCCGCCGACCGTGCGCGAGATCGGCGAGCAGGTCGGGCTGGCCTCTCCCTCGACCGTGCACGCGCATCTCGCGAACCTGGAACGTGCCGGGCTGCTGCGCCGCGACCCGACCAAACCGCGGGCGCTCGAGCTGATCGGTCGCGAGCGACGTGAGCCCGCGCCTGCGCCGGTCGCCGACGACGGCGATGTCGCGCGTCTGCCGCTCCTCGGTGAGATCGCCGCCGGCGGTCCGCTGCTCGCCGAGCAGACGATCGAGGAGTACGTCCCGATGCCTGCTTCCACGAAGGGCGACTTCCTTCTGCGCGTCAAGGGCGAGTCGATGCTCGACGCGGGCATCCTCGACGGTGACCTCGTGATCGTGCAGCGTGCTCAGGACGCTCGAAACGGCGAGATCGTCGTCGCGCTCGCCGGCGACGACGAGAGCGCGGAGGAGGCGACCGTGAAGACGTTCTATCGCGAGGGCCGGCAGATCCGCCTGCAGCCCGAGAACGCCTCGATGGAGCCGATCTACGCCGACCACGTTCAGATCCTCGGTCGCGTCGTGGGAGTCTTCCGGGAGCTCTAGGTGGCCGACGACGTCACGTTCTTCGCGCGCACGCTCGACCAGCAGCTGGTCGCGCTGCTTCGAGGTGCGTCGCTCGAGTGCCTGACGTGTGGCGAGTTCGTCATGCACGCGCGGGCCGGCGTCGTGTTCTGCCCCGAGTGCGGGAGCCAGGCCGGCGACGAGGAAGCGTTCGAGCCCCAGCTAGACTTGGTCGTGCAGGCCGGGTGACCGCGGCGCCTCGCTTCGGCGGGAGCGTCGAGGAAAGTCCGGACACCGCAGGGCAGGACGCTGGCGCAAGGCCAGGCGGCGAAAGCCGACGGAAAGTGGAACAGAGAGGAGACCGCCTCCGGCGACAGATCTCTCCGGAGACGCCGGTGGTAAGGGTGAAACGGTGGGGTAAGAGCTCACCAGCGTCGCGGCGACGCGGCGGCTTGCCAAACCCCGTCCGGTGCAAGGCGAACAGGGCCCGTCACGAGGCTGCCCGCCCAGGGCCCGGGTAGCTGCCAAGAGGGATGGTCACCCTCGACAGAATCCGGCTTATGGCCTGCTAAGGAAAAGCCCTGCATTTGCAGGGCTTTTCTATTCCACTGTAAGAAAGCGGCATCACCCGTGCATCACGTGGCTCGGCGACGGCCTCGGTTTGGGCGTCGAAATCGGCCGTCTTCGTCGGCGTGAACCGCATTGTTGAGCCGAAAACGCGGCCGCCCCGCGTTCCACTACGGAGAGCTCAGAAAGGCGTTTGCTTACCGAGGAACGGCCGGAGTGGATGGGTGCCGAACTCGGCAGCGATCACTCAGGCCACGGTCAGATCCGGGCGGTGAAGAGGCGCCAGGTGCCGGGCACTCCGTCGAGCTCGTGCTCGCCGCGCTCCTCGAAGGTGATGCCCGAGCCGGCAACGATGTCCTTGACCGTGCTCGACACGACCACCTCGCCGGGTCGGGCCGCCGCGGCGATTCGCGCGCCGATGTGGACTGCGATGCCGCGCACGCCGCCGTTCATCTGCTCGATCTCTCCCGTGTGCACGCCTGCCCGCACGGCGAGCCCAAGCGCCTCGAGCCCGTCCGCGATCGCCGAGGCGCACCGGATCGCGCGCGCCGGGCCGTCGAAAATCGCGAAGACGCCGTCACCGGCCATCTCGACCTCGCGCCCGCGGAAGCGCGCGAGCTGGGAGCGGACGAGGCGATGGTGCTTGGCGAGCAGGTCTTGCCAGGCGTCGTCGCCGAGTTCCGCCGCCTTGGCAGTGGAGCCGACGATGTCGGTGAACACGAGGGTTGCGAGCACGCGGTCTGGCTCCACCTCTTCCTGAACATCCGCCAGGAACCGCTCGACTTCGTCAAGCGACGATTCAGCGTCGCCTTCCCACGGGAGGTGGTCGTTGCCTGGCAGCTCGACGACGCGCGCGCCCCGGATGTGCTCGCCCATGAATCGAGACCCATCGCGCCAGCTTTCGTCTGCGCGGTGGAGCACGAGGGTAGGGACGCTGATCGTCGGCAGCAGGTCGCGGACGTCGATCTCGGCATTCATGAGGCGCAGGGCCTTGGCCGCACCCGGGCTCGCGCCGCGTCGCACATATGACGTGTACCACCGCAGCGCGGCCGCGTTGCTCAGAATGTCCGGGGCGACTCGGCCGATCCAGTCTTTGCTCGACGCCGACGCCCAGTCGTCTTCGTCGAGAAGCGCGAGGCGCCGACGGAGATCTTCCTCGCTTACTCCGGAGTGATAGTCCGGCGCCCGCATCTCACGTGCGAAGGAGCCCATCAGGATGAGCGCGACGGTTCGCTCGGGGTGTGTCGCGGCGAAGAGCGTCGACATCGGTCCCCCTTCGGAGATGCCCAGCAGCACTGCGCGCTCCGAGCCGACGGAGTCCAGAACTGCACGCACGTCGTCCATGCGCGTCTCCAGGTCGGGGAGATGCTCGGGTGAGACCCTGTCGGAGAGGCCGGTGCCGCGCTTGTCGAAGAGGATGAGCCGCCCGATCGACGCGAGCCGCCGGTAGAACGCCGCGAGCTTCGGGTATTCCCACCCGGGTTGGAACGTGCAGACCCAGCCGTGGACGAGTACGAGGTCGACCGGCCCATCGCCGACGACCTGGTAGGCAATCCTGATGTCGCCGCTTCGCGCGTACGAGACCTCGCCCGCGACATCCGCGCTTACGGTTCCGGCGTCCGTCGTGGGCGCAGCGGTGGGCGTATCCGTGCGCGCCGGCAGCTCGAGAGATGGGTCTTGCTGCAGCATTCGCCGCTCGAGCTTGCGCAGCGAAGCCGACGGCTCGATGGCGAGCTCGTCCGAGAGCGTCCGCCGGAACGCTTGGTAGCTGGCGAGGGCCTCGGCGTGCCGCCCCGAGCGGTAGAGCGCGAGCATGTGCTGGGAGCGGAGGCGTTCCCGCAGCGGCTGCTGGGCGATCAGCGTCTCGAGCCCGCCGACGACGTCGCGTTGATGCCCGAGCGCGAGCTCGGCCTCGATCCGCAATTCGACCGCGGCCAGGCGAAGCTCCTCGAGCCGCGCGCCCTCGTGCCTGGCGAAGGGCTCCGCGAATTCGGCCAGCGCGGGGCCGCGCCAGAGCGCGAGCGCCTCACCCAGCCGCTCGGTCGCGTTCTCCGGATCGCCCTGCGCGAGCGCGCGGCGGCCACCTGCGAGCGCGCGCTCGAAACGGGCGAGGTCGAGTTCGTCTTCGCCCACCTCGAGCTCGTAGCCGGGCTGGCGTGTGTGCAGTCGCGGCTCGGCTAACGCCTTCCGCAGGTGCGAAACCTGGATCTGCACCATCTTCTGGGCGGATTCCGGAACGTCCTCGCCCCAGAGCGAATCGATGAGCTGTTCGCGCGAGACCGTGCGGTTCGCGTTCAGGAGCAGGATCGCAAGGAGCGCCCGCTGCTTCCCTGCCGTGATTCGCACCGGCACATCGTCACGGAGAACCTCTAGCGGACCGAGCAGGCGAAAGTTCATCTCGAGAGGTGTCTGACGCTACCATCGTCCGCCGGTCGCAGAGTTCGGGCGAGCACGCGTTCATCGGGGCGCCCGGCGGAGATCGGGAGCTTCGATCCGCCGCGATGCGTGGCTGACCGTTCGGTGCAACGTGATCAGAACGTTCTCGACCCGGCGGACACGCTCGCGTCGGCGGCGCCTGCGCGCCTCGCGGGTCTCCCGCTCCAGCCGGAGGAGGTGTTCTCTGCGCCGCGCGCTCTCGGGTGAATCGACGTGCGCGTGGCGGATGAGGGTGTGCATGAGGAGGGTGATGGTCCATCTCGTGTCCCTTCGTGCTGGATGTTTGGTGGGGACTGCGTCCCGGTTGCCGGTCAGCCTCGCGTCCGGTAAAGAGCCGGTAGCGGCGCACGCGGGCGGGGAGGCGCGGACTCGCAATCGACCGACGTGCGTCGCGGGTCCCAACGGCGGACGAGCGTTACCGCGGCCGCGAGGAAGAGCGCGCTCACGGTGGCGCCGAACGCGCCGTAGCCGCCGACGGTGAGCGCCGCACCGCCTGCGATCGAGCCGGCGAAGTAGCCGAACTGCATCGTCGCGGCCCGGAGGCCGGTCACGGCCGGCCGGATCTCGGGCGCTGTCGCAAGTGCGAACGCGCTCGCGACGAGGGTGCGGCCGCCGGCGACGAAGGCCGCGCTCGCGAAGAGCGCCGTGCTCGCCCCGATGCCCGGGCGCACGGCGCCGAAGAGGCCATCGGTGACCGCAAGGAGGACCGCGAGCAGGACGAGAACCGGCCGTGGGTCACGACGCGCGAGACGACGGCAGATCAGGTTGCCGGCCACGTAGGCGACCGCCGCGACCGCGAGCAGACACCCGGTCAGCGTGGTCGAGGTCCCGTACGACTCGGCGAAGAGCGCGCCGGCGTAGACGAGCGTTGCCGCCCAGGCGGCGTTCGCGAGCAGCTCGGCCGCCAGCCAGCGCGCGAGCGCGTGGTCGCCGAGGACGGCGCGAGCGCGCGCGGGTCGCGAGCGCGCGGGCGGCTGCCCTGCTCGCGAGCCGACGAGGAGCGCCGCCGCCACGGCCGCGGCAAGCGGCACCGCCAGCCACCCGTAGCGCCAGCTGCGCTCGCCGAGAGCTCCGATGAGCGGCATGCCGACGATCCAGGCTCCGGGCTGGCCGACGAGTGCCCAGGACAGGGTGCGCGTCCGCAGGTCGGGCGCGACCCATTCCGCGGCCGCGAGTGTTCCCGCCGTCGTCAGCACGGCGACGGCGACACCGACCGGCAGCTGGGCGAGGGCCAGAAGCGGGAAGGTCGGAGCCGCCGCGCTCGCGATCGAGGCGAGTGCGAGGAGCGCCGACGCCGCCAGCAGCTGGCGGCCGAGGCCGACTCGTCCGGCGAGAGCGCGGAGCATCAGCGCCGTGACGCCGGCGGCCAGGCCGGTGATCGTCCGCAACTGACCGGCGGCCGCGGTCGACACGTGGAGGTCGCCGGCCGCGTCCGCCAGGACCGGCGACATCGCGATCACCGCCGCCTGGGCCGCGAACAGGCACAGGAAGAGAGCGACGCTTACCGCCCGGTACCCGCCGCTGGTGTCGCTCCTGGTTGTCTCCGGCATCGCGCGCCTCCGTCTCCTGGTCGCCTGATGAGACAGGCGGCCGGTCAACGGCCGGTTGCGGCCGAGGCAGGTCCGTGGTAAAGGCAGACGCGGCGGGCCGGCGTTCGACGCGCGACCGCTGTTACCGCGGCTTTACCGCCGCCTCAACCGGCCACCAACCGCGCGGGTGTGTCCTCCTTCGCGACCGACCGGCACCGAGCCGGACGACGAGACCGACGAGAAGGAGGAGATCGAATGAGCACGACTGCGGAGGCAGTTCGCAACGGCGTCGATACCGAGGCGCTGTTCGGGACACTCGACGCGATCAAGGCGGACCCCACGCTCGCGAAGTTCCAGTTTCGAGCGCGGAACCGCTGGATCGACGGCGCGCACAACCGCACGACGATCCGCGACCTCTACGCGGCGAACCAGGAGGACACCTCCCGCGCCGCCGAGTTCGTGATCGACGCCGGCGAGCCGGCAATCCTGCTGGGCAAGGACACCGGGCCGAACCCGGTCGAGTACCTGCTGCACGCGCTCGCCGCCTGCCTGACCACCTCGCTCGTCTACGTCGCCGCCGCCCGCGGCGTCCACCTGACCGAGGTGCAGTCGACGCTCGAAGGCGACATGGACGTGCAGGGCGCGCTCGGCCTCTCGGACGAGTACCGCAACGGCTTCGAGCGGATCCGCGTCTCCTTCCGCGTCGCCGGCGACGCGCCGGAGGAGAAGCTGCGCGAGCTCGTCGCGCGCGCACAGCAGCGCTCGGCCGTCTTCGACATGGTCACCAACGGCGTTCCCGTCACGGTGGACGTGGCGACTGCGTGACCACGACCGCAGAGCGGTTGGCGGCCTCCGAACAGGCGGCCGCCAACCGCTCGCCGCAGAGGGAGAGACCCATGCCACCTGCCCTGAACCTCATCACCGATCCGATGCAAGAGCCCGCGCCGATCGCGGACTTCGTCGATGCCATGAGCACGCTGGCGACCGGCGTCGGGCTCGTCACGTGCCGGGTCGGCGACAGGCCGTGGGGGACGACCGTCACCGCTTTCGCGTCGGTGTCCGCCGAGCCGCCGACGATCCTCGTCTCGCTCGGCTTTGCGACGATGAGCGCGCGCGCGATCACTGCGACGGGGAGCTTCGGCGTCAGCATCCTGGCAGAGGAGCAGCTCGCCGTCGCCCGCCTCGGCTCGGAGCCGGGCGCGGCCAAGTTCCTCGAGCCGTTCGTCGACCGAAACGACGCGAGCAGCGACAGCCCGGTCATCGCCGGCGCGCTCGCCCACCTCGACTGCGAGCTCTCCGAAGCCGTTCAGGTCGCCGACCACACGATCCTCTTCGGCCGCGTTCGCGCTGCACAGGCGTCACGCAGTCGGACGCCGCTCCTCTACCACGGCCGCGCCTACCGGACGCTCGGCGTCCGTGCCGCGGAACGCCCACCGACCGAAAGGAAGATCGCATGTCTCTCGAGCTGACGGCCAGAACCGACCTTGGCGCGCGCTTGGTCGCGCTCGCCGAGGCACTCGCGAACGAGATCGGTCCGCGGGCCGCCGACCACGACCGCGAAGGGAGCTTCCCCTTCGACAGCTTCGCCGCCGTCAAGCAGAGCGGGTACTTCGCCGCGCCCATCGCCGAGCGGCTCGGCGGCCTCGGCGTCAGCTCTGTCCACGACCTGCTCGTCGCCTCGAGCCGGCTCGCCCGCGGCGATGCGGCGCTGACTCTGGGCGTGAACATGCATCTCGTCTTCGTTCTCAACGTCGCGCGCCGGTGGCAGATCGCAACGGCAGCGGGCGACGAGCGACGCGCTCGAGCGTTCGGTGAAACGCTCGAGGAGATCGCGCGACAGGGCACCGTGTTCGCTTCGGCCGGCAGCGAGCCGAGGCAGGACCTCACCCACCCGACGACCACGGCCAAGCGCACCGAGACGGGGTGGATCGTCTCCGGGCACAAGGTCTTCTGCACGATGGCGCCCGCGGCCGACGTCCTCTACACCGCCGTGACCTACACCGACGACGGCGGCCGTGAGCGGTACGGCTACGCGATGGTCCCCCGCCGAACCCCCGGAGTCGTCGTCCAGGACGACTGGGATGCGCTCGGCATGCGCGCCTCCGGCAGCCACTCGGTCTCGTTCGAGGACGTGCGGTTGCCGCTGTCGGGACTCCGCGGCGGTTTCCCCATCGGGGACGCGGTCGAGTACATGGAGAGAAATCTCGCTGCCGGGCTCTTCCACGCAGCCGCCGCGCTCGGGATCGCAGAGAGTGCGCACGCGAGCGTCGCCGCCGCACTCGCGCGTCGCGACGAGCTCGACCCGCACGCGCAGATGCTCGCCGCGGAGAGCCTCGTCGATCTCTCCGCCGGGCGCGCGGTCTTCTCGCGCGCCGCGGCGCTGATCGACGAGCACCACGAGCGCAACCCGGGCTCGCGGGGCAGCGCCCAGGAGCTGACGCGACTGTTCGCGGAGGCCCAGAGCGCCAAGCTCTTCACCGGCGAGGCGGCGGTCCGCATCGTCGACCACGCGCTCGCACTCTCCGGTGGCGCCGGCTACCTGAACGGCAGCCCGCTCGCCCGCGCCTATCGCGACGTCCGCGCCCTGCCCTTCATGCACCCGCTCGGCGCAAACCGCGCCTACACGTTCCTCGGACAGCTCGCCGCGGGTCGCGAGCCGAGCCTTCACTGATCCCGACACCGACCGGAGGTGATCGACATGAAGCGTTCCATCACACGACTCGTCCTCCGGCTCGAGCGAAGAGTGTCCGCTCCGCGCGCGGCCGTGTACAGAGCGCTGACCGACCCCGGGGAACTTGGCAAGTGGTGGGGCCCCCGAGGCTTCACTGCCCCGAGCGTCAAGTTCGATCCGCATGTCGGCGGTGGGTACCGAATCGCGATGCAGCCTCCACACGGCGATCTGTTCCACCTGTCCGGCGAGCTCCGGGAAGTCGAACCGCCCGCCCGTCTCTCGTACACGTTTCGATGGGATCCACCCCATCCGGACGACCGAGAGACGGTGGTAACCCTCTCCCTCGAGGATCGAGGTGAGGAGACCGAGGTTCGCCTCACCCACGGCGAGTTCGCGACAGAAGAACGCTACGCGCTCCACGAAGCAGGATGGACGGAAAGCTTCGAGCGGCTGGAGCAGCTGCTGGGCGAAGCACGGGACAGCAACAGATTGAATCCGGCTGTTGGCGTTGTTGGCAACGACAGCAACCGCCGTACATCACCAGTGCATCACCGCCACAGCATTTCGCGGCCTTTGGCGGAATCGCCCGTCGAGACGGAACCGCATGGTTGAGCTGAATCTGCCGGTGGGATGAGCGCTGGGGACGAAGAATCCGGCTTACAGGCCTGCTAACGAAAAGCCCCGCTCTGGTGGGGCTTTTCTATCGGGCGCGGGCGATCGCCCCGTCCATTGCCCCAGCAGGGTCGCGCACGGCCGGCCCATGTCCGACGGCGAGCGTGGTCGGTTCGAGCGCACGTAACGCGCGGGCCGATTCGAGGTCCTTCGCCTTGTCCCACGTCGCCATCGCCGCGAACGGGAACCGCAGGTAGAAGTGGTTGGAGACGGCGGCGGTCCCGTACGTGGTGTAGACATCGCCGGCGAGCAGCGTCCGGTCGCGCGTATCGAGGTAGGCGACATGGCCCGGGCTGTGGCCCGGACTTGCGACGACCTCGAGGCTGCCGATGCGGTCGCCGGCCGCGAGCAGGACGTCCGGCTTCGTGCGGAGCTTCGGCCAGCTCCCGGGGAGCTTGCCCTCGACGACCTTCTCGCCGGCGTGGATCCGCGCGTCGAGCTCGGGCATGAGCACCTCGACCGAGTTGCCGAGCGTTTCCTTCAGTGCGTCGAGCGAACCGACGTGATCGCCGTGGCCGTGAGTCAGCGCGACGCGGCGAATCGTTCCGCCCGCGTCCTGCGCTGCGGCGATCAAGGAGTCGGCGGCCCTGCTCATCGTCGTGTCGACGAGCGTGAACCCGTCGTCTTCGCGGACGAGGAAGGCGTTGACGAAGTGCAGCCGCGTGAGCTGCGTGAGGTTCGGCGTGATCCGAGTGATCTTCATCGAGCGCTCCTTTCTTGGAGCTTTTGCGTGGATAATTCAGGCGAGCACCAAACGCGCACAATCTTTTCTTTGCTGGACCCTTGCGCATGTCCGCGGCTTCGTCTATCCTCCGCCCCGATACCAATGGTGACATACATGCCCAAGACCATCTCCGCAGGACCGTTCGCCGAAACGACCCAGGCCGCCTGGTTGTCGTGCGGGCATCTGCTCGCGACCAACGGCAGCCGGCCGGACCCCGTCGAGGCCCTCGTAGCGAGGTGCGTGCGCTAGGAAGCAAGCGCATAGCAGCTTGAGCGAGGGCGACCCACGAGGTCGCCTTCGTCGTTTCAGGACACGAACCGTCATCGAATGAAGAGGAGGACGCCCAGCTTGAGAAGCACAAACCCAGAATGAGGCCCCGCCCGAGAGAGAAAGGTCCTTCCGTGTTTCCACACGGAAAATCGGAAGCTGAAAAAAGCTTTTGCTTTAGCTTGCGATTTTCTCGGAGACGCGAGAGCGCCGGGCTCCAGAACCCCTCCACGTCGGACGACGGAATCGCAGTTTGCGCAACGGCGACTCCGGCGATCCAGGGTCGAAGGGTGGGCGAGTGGCATAGACAAGATCGTTCGCCAAGGCGCGGACGTGACAGAGCTCGAGACCGACGTGACGGCGCGTCCTGGCTGCCGCTGCATCGACACCCGGCCGTGGCCGGAGGTGGATGGAGGGGCGGGGCCGATCCGGGATCGTCTAACCGGCAGGACACCACGCTCTGAACGTGGAGATCGAGGTTCGACCCCTTGTCCCGGAGCTCGTCGCGGGCGGATAGCTCAACTGGGAGAGCGCCTGTCTTACAAACAGGAGATTGCTGGTTCGACTCCAGCTCCGCCTATTCTCGTGGCTGTAGCTCAGCGAGACGCCGGGCTCTCAACCCGGAGGCTGCGGGTTCGAGCCCCGCCGGGGGTACTGATCCATCTGGTCGTAGGGGAGCGTGGCCACCCCGCCGGCTTCGGGCGCCGGAGATCGCAGGTTCGACTCCTGCCGGCCAGATCGCTGCGCGGTAGAGGAGCGGCTGTCCTCGCGAGCCTCATGAGCTCGAGACCGTGGGTTCGAATCCCACCCGCGCGATCGTTGGGGGCGTAGCTCAGAGGGAGAGCGCTCGCTTGTCAGGCGATCGGCCGCCGGTTCGAGTCCGGCCGTCCCCGTCATGGTGGCCGTGGTGTAACGGCAGCACCCGAGGCCGTGATCCTCGTCGGTGCCCGGTTCGAATCCGGCCGGCCGCCCCTTCTCCCTGCGGACGCTGAGCACCCGGTGAGCTCCGCGGCCTGTAACGCCGACGCCTTCGGGCTGTGGTGGTTCGACTCCACCCGTCCGCATCTCTCGGGGACGTAGCTCAATCCGGACGAGCGCCTCGCTTGCAACGAGGTCGATGTGGGTTCGAGTCCCACCGTCTCCACTCGAGGCCTCCGTGGTGTCAACGGCAAGCACGCGCCCTTTGTACGGCCGAGGTGCGGGTTCAACTCCTGCCGGAGGCTCCTTCGAACGCGGATGTAGCTCGGCAGGAAGAGCGTCGGGCGCCACTCCGGAGGGGCCTGTTCGATTCGGGTCGTCCGCTCCTCTCCTTAAAGGCTCGTGGTGTAACAGCAGCACGGCGAGCTCCAACCTCGCCGGTCCGGGTGCGAATCCTGGCGAGCCTGTCGTTCCGAGCAGCAACCCATGCTCGACACGTTCTCCACGGGCCGGAACGAGATGGTTATCTGGTAGAGCGCCCGGTGAGAGCCGGGAAGTCGCAGGTTCGATTCCTGCCCTCGCCGCCTTTTGCGACGGGTGTAGCTCAGGCAAACGTCCGTCTCGACACCCACGACCGTGGCTTTTCGCGCGCGGGTCAGGGCGACCCGCGCGACTCACCCTCACATCCTCGAAAGGAGGTGTCCCGATGTCCTACCTGAAGCACCTGAGCAACCAGCGTGCGCCGCAGTCGGCACCGATTCCCGGCTCGACCCAGGTCCCGAACACCCACCGGGACGTGCTGCGTCTCGCCCACCCGGCCGGCCGTGTGAGCTCCGGCAACCCGACACTCGAGCTCGGCGACGAGCATCGCCGCCTGTTCGAGTGGATCGTCCGTGGAGGCTCGACGGACGGCCTGCCACGCGAGGCGCTGCCGAGCGAGCACCTGACCTCGCCGGAGGTCTGGGAGGCCCTGCTCGAGGACATGCCGATGACGGCGCTCGTTCGCAACCTCGCGACGATGACCCGCGTCGGTGTGCTCGCGCCGGGCTCGGACGCTACTGCGACGGTGCTGGCACAGCTCGGCGACCGGGAGCGCATCCGCAAGGCCCGCGTCCACCCGATTGCGCTGCTGGCCGCGCTGCGCACGTACGCGGCGGCTCACGGCGTTCGCGGTCGGCAGAGCTGGACGCCGGTGGCACAGGTCGTCGACGCGCTCGACGCCGCGTTCTATACGGCGTTCGAGAACGTCGAGCCGAGCGGCAAGCGGCTGATGCTGGCACTCGACGTCTCGGGCTCGATGGGTGCCGGCCACGTGGCCGGCGTTCCCGGCCTGACCTCGCGTGACGCCTCGGCCGCGCTCGCCCTCGTAACGGCCGCGACCGAGGACCGGTACGAGGTACTCGGCTTCCATGCCGCCCGCGGCGGTTGGAAGTCGGGCACGCGCCGGCGGGGTTGGGGCGCTGACGGCCTCACACCCCTCGCGATCTCGCCGCGACAGCGGCTCGACGACGCCGTGAAGGCGGTGTCTGGCCTGCCGTTCGGCGGCACCGACTGCGCCCTGCCGATGCTCTACGCGCAGGCGCGCAAGCGGGAGATCGACACGTTCGTGATCTACACCGACTCAGAGACCCGGGCCGGCGCCGTTCATCCGACACAGGCACTCCGCGACTACCGCGGCGCCTCGGGCATCGATGCGCGGCTGGTTGTGGTCGGCATGGTCTCGAACGGCTTCTCGATCGCCGATCCGGCCGATCCGGGGATGCTCGACGTCGTCGGCTTCGACACCGCGACGCCGCAGCTCATCTCCGACTTCGCTCGCGGCGCTCTCTGACCAGAGGGCGCCGCGAGCGCCCTACGACAGAGAGGAGCGGGAGATGTATCTCCGTCTCGTGCAGGTTGCTCCTGCACAGCCCGCGCCGCTGCCGCGTCCCGCAAAGGTCGTTCAGCTCGAGGCTCGCCGGCAGGCGCGCCTGGAGGCTGCACGGCGCGAGCGGTCGCGTCCGCGGCCGGCCGCATGAACGATGCGGCGAGCCGCACGCTCTGCACGACGAGCCTGCGGCTCGCCGCTCGTTGTCCCACCCGACGCGGATGTGGCGAAACCGGCAGACGCACCGGCCTCAGAAGCCGGCGACCGCGGGGTCATGAGGGTTCGACCCCCTCCGTCCGCACTTCGACAGGCCTCCGTAGCTCAGTGGAAGAGCTCCGGGCTTCGAACCCGGGCGCAGAGGTTCGACTCCTCTCGGGGGTTCTCGCACGATCGGGTGCGGCGGTTCGAATCCGCCCGCTGTCTTATCGAGTGTCCGGCTGCAGGAGCAGCCGTCGGGCCGTCTCCTGGATGAGCGTGATCGCCTGGCGGTCCGAGAGCCCTGCGTGACGGAGCTCGCGGAACGTGTCGTAGCTCGTGAGGACGAGGAGCAGCGTGAGTGCGCGCTGCTGAGTGACGCCGCCGGCGAACAGATGGGCGCGGTGGAGGTTGCGCACGAGCCGTTCGAGCTCGCTGCGCCGGTCCCTGCGTTGGCGATCGACGAGATCCTGCGCGGCCGGGTCGACGGCGGCAACGCCGTAGAGCTGCTCGAGGATCGGGTCCTCGGATGACCAGAAACGGATGCTGTTGGCGATCGTCTCGTCGAGTGCGGCGGCGTCGGACCGTTCGACGATCGTCCTCAGTTCCCGGAGTGCAGGGTTCTCGTCGAAGGTCTCGCAGATCGCGTCGACGAGCTCGAGTCGGGAACGGTAGTGCTGGTAGAGCGTCGCCCTTGCCACGCCCGCCCGCTGGGCGATCTCCTCCACGGTCGACTCGTGGAATCTGCCCTCGGCCAACAGCTCCAGGACGGCTTTCTTGATGCGCTCGCGGGTGGCCTGCGGACGGTCAGACGTCGCACGGGCGCGGTAGGGGCGAGACGGCATCGACTCGGAGTCTAGACATGGGGTCCGGAAGGGGCTATGGTCTCGAGACACAAAGTCTGGACACACTGTCTAGTTCTCGGGGAGGAGCGCGTCGTGCCGAAGGCATCCAAGGAGACCGCATCGCACGTGGAGGACACTCGAGGTGCTGGCGCGCAACCTGTCGGCGGCACACGCACTTTGAAGATGGCGACGACGGTCAGCGGGATCGATACGCGTCCCGTCACCCGGCGGGTCGCGGCTGCGATCGAGGCAGCGGAGGCGTCCGCGTGGGACGACCTCTACGCGGCGGCCCCTGCAGGGTGGGCGGACGGAGTCGGCATCGACTCGCGCTCGGTCGGCGGAGCGCTGGTCCTCAGCTGGGGCGCGACCGGGCGGCGGTACTTCAGCCGTGTGATCGGGCTCGGGGTGACCGAGCCGGCGAGCGAGGCGGCGATCGACCGGATCCTCGACGGATACGAGCGGGCCGGTATCGGCAAGTTCCTGCTCCAGTCGCTTCCGCACTGCCGTCCTGCGCGCTACGAGGAGTGGCTCGGAGAGCGAGGGCTCGAGCCGTTTGACCAGCAGGATCGGATCATCCGCGACGGCAGCTCGTTTGCCCGGGGCGGCGCAGCGTTGCGAGACGGTCTGACGGTCGAGCGCGTCACGCGCGAGACGGCCGAGGAATGGTCGACCTTCCTGCAGGCTGTCTACCGGCTCGAGGCCGGCCCCTGGCTCCCGCTGCTGATCGGCCGGCCGGGCTGGCACCAGTACGTCGCGCGTCGGGACGCCCGCATCGTCGCCGCGCGCGGCATGTACATCGGGCCCGGCGGTGCCGCCTGGCTCGGGATGGACGGTCCGGTTCCCGGCGTCACGACCGACGACTACGAGCCCGATGCCGCGCTCTGCGAGTTCATCGTCGCCGACGGCGTAGCGCTCGGCGTCGGGAGCTTCCTTGCCGACATCGAGGCACCGTCGCGCGCCTTCGACACGCCCGCCTACACGCACTTCGCGCGGCTCGGCTTCCGCCGTCCCTACGTCCGCACGCACTACGCGAGACTCTGACTCGCGCTACATCGAGGCCGACGCATCCGTCTGCCAGAGGCCGAATTCGTTCCCGTGCGGATCGCGGCAGGTCACGAACCACCCCATGTTCGGGACCGGCATCGCCTCGTCCGCGTCGCCGCCGAGCTCTTTCACTCGCGCCGCGCCGGCGTTGATCTCGGCGACGTCGAAGTACGGGCGTGTACCGCGCTTGCCCGGCTCCATGTTCGTGATCGCGCCGCCGGTCTGTTCGCTGATCTGCGTCATGAGGTACTCGCCGGGGCCTCCGGGGAAGGCCTGGAACTGCCAGCCGAACAGCGAGCCCCAGAACGCCTTGCTCTGCTCGGTGTCGTCTGCCGGGATCTCCAGGTGCACGATCTGGCCGGGCATCTACTCCTCCTCGATGGATGAACTCCAGTCGACAGGTAGACGACCCGGCCGCCGGGAAGTCATCGGTGCCCGACACCGGAGTGCCGGGCACCGACGTGTGTCTCGCCTACGCCGCCGGCTCGATGTTCTGGTTGAGCCGGAAGACGTTCGTCGGGTCGTAGTCGGCCTTCAGCTCGGCCAGCCGCTCGTACGTCTCGTCCCCGTAAGACGACCGCGCCGCATCCCGGTCGCCGAGGAAGTTCGTGTACGCGCGGCCTGTCGAGGCGTCGGACGCGGACGCGATCACCTTGCGTGCCCAGTCGGTGTGCGCCTTGTCCTCGGCCGGGTCGTGCCAGCCGGTCACGGCGTTCAGCACGAACGGCATCGACCGCTCACCGAACGACGAGGAGTCTTCGGAGACGCGACTCATCGCGCCGCCCATCTGGTGCACGTGGATCTCGCACTGCGGCCCAGGAGCCGCGAGATGCAGCTCGCAGAGTGACGCGATCAGGGCGTCGTCGAGCCGGGCAAGGTTCGTCGCCTTGAAGTACGAGCGAATCCCCTTCGCCCAGAGCGGATCGATCAACGACTGCATCACGGTGTACGGCATCGGCCCGAAGAGATCGGCGACCGGCTCCGCGACGTCGCGGAACGGTGCGATCAGGTCGGCGCCGTTCTCGACCGCTCCGGCGGACATCCCGATCAGCGCGGCAACCTTCTTCCCGTGCCAGGCCTCTGGAATCACCGGCAGCGGTGGCGCCGTCGTGAGGTCGATCAGGGTCGTGACATCGTCCGGCGCCGACGGCGCCCACTCGCGGTACAGCTCGAGGAGTGCCTTGGCAGCGTCGGCGGGATAGAAGATCGGTCCGGCGTAGACGATCGGGCCGACCGGATGCAGTTGGAACTCGAGCTGCGTGACGATCCCGAAGTTGCCGCCGCCGCCGCGGAGGCCGCGAAGGAGATCGGAATTCGCATCCGTGCTCGCACGTACGAGCTGACCGTCTGCCGTGACGACGTCGGCGCCGACGAGGTTGTCGCAGGCGAGGCCGTAGCGCCGCATCAGCCAGCCGATGCCGCCGCCGAGCGTGAGACCTGCGACGCCCGTGGTCGAGACGAGACCGCCGGTCGACGCGAGGCCGTGCACCGTCGTCTCGTGGTCGACGTCGCCCCAGGTCGCGCCGCCGCCCACGTGCGCCCGACGGGCCTCAGGGTCGACGCGCACGCTGCGCATCTGGCTGAGATCGATCACGATGCCCCCGTCAGACGTCGAGAAGCCCGCGATACTGTGACCGCCGCCGCGAACGGCGATCGCGAGGTCGTTGCTGCGTGCGAAGCCGACAGCCGCGATCACGTCCGCCGGGCCCGCGCAGCGGACGACCAACGCCGGACGCCGGCCGTCGTGCATCCCGTTCCAGATCTGGCACGCCTCTCCATACCCGTCGTCGGCCGGGGTTAGGATCTCGCCTCTCGTGGCATCCCGTAGCTCTTGCACGGTCGCCTCGCCGAGCACGGGAGCAAGCGTTTCCGTCATTTCGTCCGTCCTTTCGTCGAGCGTGTCGACGGAGTCCTATCGCGGGCATCTTTGCGCGAGCTTTGCGGCACCTTGGCAAGCTCGTCGAGCTGTGCGTCGACCGCGGCCGTCCCCTGGATGTCGTGCGAGGCCGCGTAGTGAGCCCGCGCTGATTCGAACAGCGAGACGGCGAGCTCCCGGTCACCGCGCAGCGACGCGACTTCGCCGAGCGCCGCATCTGCATGGCCGAGCCAGCGGCTGCGGTTCGTCGTCTCGATGATCTCGCGTGCCTCCTGGAGCGCCGACCACGCGTCGTCCAGTCGCCCTTCGGCGCGCCACAACTCGGCGGTCCGCCAGAGCGAGCTGGCGAGGCCCCAGCGGTCGCCGGCCCGTCGGAACAGGTCGCGGGCGTCGGCGAGGCGTGCCTCGGCCGACTCGAAGTCGCCGGCAAGCGTCTCGAGCAGCCCGAGGCCCGACAGAACGAGACCGACTCCGCGGCGTTCGTTCAACGAGGTTCGGATCTCGAGGGCGCGCTCGAAGCGCACGCGCGCCGCATCGACGGCGCCTTCCGAGAGCTCGAGGTAGGCCTGGCGGACGAGAGCGCTCGCCTGACCGTGCTCGTCGTCGAGAGCGGCAAAGTGCTCGGCGCACTCGGCCAGCAGCGCTTTGGCCCGTGCATGGTCGCCGCGCACGCGCGCGATGCTCGCCTGGTTCGCGAGCACGTAGCCGGCCGCGGCCGTGCACGAGATCTCGAGGAACGGCTGCAGTGTCTCCTCGAAGGACACGCGGAGACCAGATGGGTCGCCCGCGCCGCCACGGATGTCGCCGATGTTGAGCGGCGACGTGATCGGCTCGCCGGGGTCGTCCAACATGCGGAATCGTTCGAGGCTCTCGGCGAGGAGCGTGTCGGCACCTTCGAGGTCGCCGAGGATCCACCGCGCGACGCCCAGTGTGTAGACGCAGAGCGCCTCGGCGCCGGCGAAGCCCTCGTGTCGTGCGAGCTCCAGCCCGCGCAGCAGCCAGGCCTCGGCGTCGGTGCCGGCGTCCACAGCAATGGCGTGCTCGCCGAGCACCTGGAGCGCGCGCCACTCGGATCGGCGGTCGCCGAGCTCGGACGCGATCGCCAACGCCTCCTCGGCCCGCGCGCTGACGCCTCCGAGCGTGCCGGCGCGGAAGTCGAAGGCTGCCGCGGCGATCAGCGCCTGGATGCGCAGGGGGGAGCGCTCGGGCGCGGCGGCGAGCGCGGTCGCGAAGCGCCGCTGTGCCTCCGCGAGGTCGATGCGGCGCAACCAGAAGGGCCAGGTCGCGACGCACAGGCGGAGCGCTTGCGGAGGGTCGTCGGCAAGGAGCGTGGACAGCGCAGAGCGCAGGTTCGCCGCCTCCCGGTCGAGGTTGGCCGACCCGCCCTCTCGCTCGGCGAGCTCGGTCGCCCAGCGTGCGTGCCGTCGCGCAAGCGCCGCGGTCTCGCCCGCTTCGGCGAGTCGCTCTTGTGCGTACGCCCTCACGGTCTCGAGCAGGTTGTACCGCCACTCTCCGTCCACTTCGCGGACGGAGACCAGTGACTTCTCGACGAGCCGTGCGAGCAGGTTCGCGACGTCCGGCGCTTCGAGCAGCTCGTCGGTGCACACCGATTCGGCCGCCTCCAGCTCGAACCCGCCGGAGAACACGGCAAGCCGGCGGAACAGCAGGCGTTCGTCGTCTTCGAGGAGATCGTGACTCCACTGGAGGGTCGCCAGCAGCGTCTGTTGCCGCGTCGGGGCGGCCCGGCTCCCCGCCTGGAGGAGGCGAAAGCGGTCGTTCAGTCGCTCGGCGATCGACGCTGGGCTGAGCGCGCCGAGACGACCTGCCGCGAGTTCTAGGGCGAGTGGGAGGCCGTCGAGGCGGAAACAGATGCGTGCGACGTCGGCGGCGTTCTTCGGGTCGAGCCTGAAACCCGGCGCGGCAGCTTCGGCGCGATCGACGAAGAGCTTGACCGCCTCGTAGCGCAAAGCCGCGTCCGGCTCGAGCGCCTGTTCCGGATCCGGGATCGCGAGTGACGGAACGCGGAACACGACCTCGCCGGGGATGCGGAGCGGCTCGCGGCTCGTCGCAATGACCGTCACGCCCGGCGCACCGCGCAGCACGTCATCGACCAGCTCCGCACTCGCACCGATCAGGTGCTCGCAGTTGTCGAGCACCAGCAACAGTGAGCGACTCGCGAGGAACTCGCCGATCGCCTCGCGGAGCGCCTGTCCCGCGAGGGCGCGAATGTCGAGTGCTGCGGCGACCGCGACCGGGACGGTCGCCGGGTCGGCCAGCGTCGCGAGCGGGACGAGCACTGCGCCGTCGGCGAACCGGCCCTGCTCTCCTCGCGCGAGCTCGAGCGCGAGCCTCGTCTTGCCGGCGCCGCCCGTCCCGGTGAGTGTCAGCAACCGCGTGCGGACGAGCACCGAGCGAAGCTCGCCGAGCTCGTGTCCGCGCCCGATGAACGAGCTCGCGTCGGCCGGCAGACCGCCCGACCCGGCCACGCTCGGCAGTCCGGCGAGCTCTCGCGACAGCGACTCGTGCAGCTCCTCCAGATGGTGGCGCCGGTCCTCCGCCCAGTCGTCGTAGCGGTTCTCGGGCAGTAGCGCGCCCGGATAGAGCGCGAGTGCCGCGCGGAACGCGGACGCCGTTCGCTCCCGCGTGGCCGTCGCGGTCGCCTGCTCGAAGCGGTCGACGTCGACCTCGACGCCGTCGGACAGCGAGACGACCTCGTCGTTCACGGCGATCGCCTCCTGGCCGAGAACGCGCCGGGCGGCGTGCACCGCCTGGTAGAGATTGTTCGCCGCGGCACTCGGCCCGTGGTCCCGCCAGAGAGCGTCCATCGCCTGCTCCCGGTGGAGGCGGTGTCCGGGAGCGAGCGCGAGCAGCTTGACGAGCTCGCGCGCCTTCTTCAGTCGCCAGGCGCGCGGCCCGACCGGGTCGCCGTCCACGGTCGCCGAGAAGCCGCCGAGCAGCCGTATCGAGACGTTCGACACATGGAGAGAATGTCGCAACGAGTGTGGGTCACGCGCGCAGCACGACTTCGACCGACGTCCCGCCTCGAGGCACCGAGCGCAGCGACAACTTGCCGCCGATCGCCGCAGCGCGCTCGCGCATGTTCGCCAGCCCCTGCCCGGCCCCGCCCTCGCTCGGTTCGAAGCCGTCCCCGTTGTCGCGGACCGCGACGTACCGTGCGCCGGCGCGCGCGCCGATCTCGACGAGTGCCGTGCTCGCGCCGGCGTGCTTGCGAGCGTTCGCGAGCCCTTCCTGAACGATCCGGAAGACCTCGATCTGCTCGTCTGGCCGCAGGACGATCTTGGGGTCGATGTGCAACTCGACCGTCAACTGACCGTCGCTCGTCAGGAACTCGACGTACCGTCGCAGTGCGGCGTCGAACGGTGAGCGTCCCGCAGCCGACGACAGAGCGAGGAACGCATAGCGCGCCTCTTGCTGAGCGGCCTGGGCTGCTTCCTTCAGGCGGGGGACCGTCGTGGCAGGGTCCGCTCCGGATTCGAGCATCGTCGCGTGTGTCGCGACCGCGAAGAGGTACTGCGCAAGCCCGTCGTGGATCTCCCGCGCGAGCCGGGCGCGCTCCTCGGCGACTGCACGACCGAATTCGGCGGCACGGATCGCGCGCCATGCTCCGAGCAGCAGAACGCCGTACGCGAGCAGCTGGATGTAGTCGCCGAGCGTGACCGAGCCCGCCCGTGCAGCCGGCACGAGCATGAAGTCGAGCGTGGCGTACAGCGTCAGTGTTCCTCCGAGCGCCAGCCAATGCTCGAGATCGTCGCCGCTTCGGTGAAAGCGGACGGTGAAGCCCGCGACGGCGACGAGCAGGACGAGCGCGAGCGCGGCGCGCGCGGACGTCAACGTGGTGAGCCTCGCCTGGTTGCCCCCGACGGCAAGCGCCGGGATCGACTGCACCAGGAAGTGGAACGCGACCCAGACGACGCCGAGAATCGCGGCCCCCGCGGTCATCGCCCTGACGATCAAGTCGCCGCGGCGCGCGATGTGACCGCGAACGAGGGTCGCGGCTGCGACGAGCGCCCACCCGATCGTCGTGCCGACGACGCCGGCCCACAGCTCCGTCGAGCGGCCGGCGAATCCGCCGACGGCCGGAGTGACGGTGAACGCGAGCAGGGAGAGCGACGTGACGAAGAACCCCGAGAAGATGAGGAAGTCGAAGCGGCGTCCCTCCACCGAGAACCGGGTGGCGGTGAGCACCGCCACGAGAGCACCGGTCAGCACGAACACGGTGTCGACCATCACCTTCAGTTCCGGCACGTGGAGAGGCACCCGGAGCGCCGGGTAGGCGAGAAACAGCGCGAGTGAGGCGCCGAAGAGCGCGAACAGGATCACCTGCCCCCAGAGCAGGCCGATGAAGCGGTCGTGGTCCACCGGGGCAGGTATCGGCAGAATCGCCTCGAGCGATGACCGCTGCGCGCATTCTCATCGTCGACGACCATCCGCTGACCCGCGATGCGCTCGCCGGGCTGCTCGCGCACAGTGGGTTCGAGGTGTGCGGTCAGGCCGCGAGCGGAGAGGAGGCGATCCGGCTGGCAGCCGAGCTGCAGCCGGACCTCGCCTTGCTCGATCTGACGATGCCCGGCCTGCACGGACTGCAGACGCTGCCCCGTCTGCGCGAAGCGGCCCCGGCGTGCGCGGTCGTGGTGCTCACGGCCGCCGAGGACGAGGAGAACCTGATGGGGGCGATCCGTGCCGGCGCGGCCGGGTACCTGTTGAAGAGCGAACCGCCCGAGCGCATCGTGTCGTTCTTGCGCGGCGTAGGACAGGGCGAGGTGCCGCTCTCCGGCGCGGTCGCACGGCGGCTGTTCGAGCAGGTCCGTGAAGGTGAGGCACCGACGACGGTGCCCGACTCGATCGCCGCGGTGCTGTCGGTGCGCGAGGCCGAGGTGCTGCTACTGCTCGAGCGGCACCTGGCCACGGATGAGATTGCACGTGAGCTCGAGATCTCCGAGCACACCGTCCGGTCACACGTGAAGAGCCTGCTCGGCAAGCTCGGGGTCTCGTCGCGTCGCGAGGCGGTAGACGCGCTCGCAGCTGCGCGTCGCGCGTGACGCGTCCTGCTCAGCCTTCGAAGCCCTCGAGCACGGCCTCGACCAGCGACGGCAGCGTGCGGAGGTTGTAGCCGCCCTCGAGGACCGCGGCCACGCGTGGGGCGAGCTGCAGCGAACGCGCCGCGAGCTCACGGAAGCAGTCCGTCGAGAGCGCGAGGTCGGCGAGCGGGTCGTCGACGTGCGCATCGAGGCCACACGAGACGAGCAGCAGGTCGGGCGAGAAACGGCCGACGGCGTCCTCGACGACCCGCCACGCCTCGAGGTAGTCCGCGTCGGCAGTTCCCGCGGGGAGCGGGATGTTGATCACCGACTCGCGCTGGTCGGCGGGTCCACCGGTGCCCGGGTAGAGCGGCCACTGGTGCAACGAGACGAACAGGATCGACGGGTCGTTCTCGACGATGTCCTGAGTCCCGTTCCCGTGGTGCACGTCCCAGTCGACGATCGCAATGCGCTCGACCCCGAGGTTCTCCTGCGCCCAACGTGCGGCGATCGCGATCGAGTCGAACAGGCAGAAGCCCATCGCACGATCGCGCTCGGCGTGGTGACCTGGCGGCCGCGCCAGGGCGAAGCCGCCTCGTCGCGTCGCCTCGATCGCCGCGCCTGCGGCGAGCAGCGCGGACTCGAACGTCGTCCGCGTGCAGACCGTGTCGCCGTCGATCAAGCCTTCGGTCGTGCGCACCTGCTCGACGAGCTCCGGTGTGTGGCAGCGGAGCACGTCCTCGACGGAGGCCGGCGCGCACTCGACGAACGCGAAGTGCTGCTGCAGCACGGCCAGTCGCTGCTGTGACTCCGGGTGCGAGCCGGTCGGGTGCAGGTGCGAGAAC
Source organism: uncultured Thermoleophilia bacterium (assembly GCA_963742605.1). Classification (GTDB taxonomy): domain Bacteria; phylum Actinomycetota; class Thermoleophilia; order Gaiellales; family Gaiellaceae; genus PALSA-600. Next base: position 35,826 of record CAVUNA010000024.1, read on the forward strand.
GCGCTGTGGCTCACGAGGTCGATGGCGGCCTCGCGGTTAGAGCGCTGTTAGAGGGCCTCCATACGTTCACGGCGCCAACCTTCGCAGAGAGGAGCTCGTGGGATGAAGTTCAGATTGAGTGGACCGGCATTCGTGCTGGCGCTGGTCGCGCTGTTCGTGGCGCTCGGGGGCGGGGCGGTGGCGGCCGGGATCGTCCCGCTCGCGCGTCACGCGATCACGGCGGGAACCGCCGACAACGCGCTCAAGCTCGGGGGCAAGACGCAGGCGCAGCTCGCCAAGACCCTGCGCGGCGCTCGCGGCCCGCAGGGAGTGCAGGGCGCGGCCGGAGCATCCGGGGCGATGGGGCCTGCCGGCAAGCAGGGCGTGACCGGCCCGCAGGGCCCTGCCGGCCCCGCAGGGATCGCAGGGGGCACAGGGACCGCAGGGTCAGAAGGGTGATGTCGGCGCCGGGTTGAAGATCGTCGGCACGGTCGCGACGCCGGGTGACCTGCCCGCAACCGGAACGACGGGCGACGGCTATCTCGTCGCGGGGGTCCTCTACGTGTGGACGGGAAGCGCCTGGACGAATGCCGGTCCGGTGCAAGGCCCTAAGGGCGACACGGGTGCGATCGGCGCCGCCGGTCCGGCCGGCCCCGCCGGTCCGGCCGGTGCCGCCGGCACCGCCGCGGCCAGCGTCCATTCGGCCGCGTACTCGCTGCCCGCGGGCGGCGCTCAGACGTTCGTGACGAGCTGCGGGGCCGGCCAGAAGGCGGTCGGCGGCGGCTACGACGGTGACGGCAGCGGCGCCGTGATCAACCTCGATCTGAAGCCGACGGCGGCGGACGACGGGTGGAGCATCTGGCTCGTCAACACCGACACCAACGCGAGTCACACCGGCACCGTGTACGCGGTCTGTCTGGGATAGCGACGTCTGAACCTCGTTGTGCCGGGGCCTGAGGGAGGGCAGGTCTCGGCACAACACATTCGCCGACGAGTGGGGCTATCGTCCCGGGGCCTATCTGATTGCAAGGGGGTCTTCGGATGAAACGCAACCTGGGGGGCCCGGCGTTCGTGCTGGCGCTCATCGCCCTGTTCGTGGCGCTCAGCGAGGGCGCGGTCGCAGCGGGCATCGTGCCGCTCGCGAAGCACGCGATCACCGCCGCGACGGCATCGAACTCCTTGAAGCTCGGCGGCAAGACGCCGGCCCAGATCAAGACCAGCCTGCGTGGCGCGGTCGGGCCCGCCGGGCCGACCGGCGCCCAGGGCGTCGCCGGTAGCGCGCAGGTCTCGGTCGTGCCCAAGACGTTCAGCCTCGACGAGGCCGGCACCGACGGCGGCACCGCCACGATCACCGCAAGCTGTGGCGCGGGACAGAAGGCCGTCGGCGGTGGCTACGTCACCGACGGCGCGAGCGGCCTGACCGGAGGTGTCCTCGGATCGGACAGCGGTCCGACCGCGGCCGACGACGGTTGGTCGGTCTCCCTCGACAATCTCGACGGCAGCGCCTCGCACACGGGGAAGGTCTACGCGGTCTGCTTCGGCTGACGTTCAGGGCGTCGCGGCGCGCTCCTCGAGCCGGCCCGCCAGCGCCCCGAGCCCGATCGAGCGGGCGTACCGCGCCGCCTGGGCCCAGTCGGGAGGCGTCGGCCCGAGCTTCGGTAGCGGAGCCTTCTCGTCCATCCGGGCGATCTGCAAATAGAGGCGCAGGTCGTCGGCGATCGTCGGGAAACGACCGTCTGCAAGCGCGGCCTCCAGTGAACCGTGCTGGCGAAGGATGTCGGCCGCCTTCTTCGGTCCGACGCCCGGTGCGCCCGGGATGCGGTCCGAGGCATCACCGCGGAGGGCGATGAAGTCCGGCACCTGGGTCGGCTCGACGCCGTAGCGCTCGTGCACCTCCGCCGGGCCGATCCGCGCCAGTTCGCTCACGCCCTTGATGGGCTGAAGGATGTGGACGCGCTCCGAGACGAGCTGAAACGCATCGCGGTCGGAGGTCGCGACGACCACCGGGCCGGGCCAGTGCGTTGCCGCGGCGGCGAGGAAGTCGTCCGCCTCATACCCGTCGGCCTTCCCGACCAGGAAGCCGAACGACTCGACGAGCTCCGGCAGCCGGTCGAGCTGCTCGAGGATCGAATCCTCGAACTCGCGTCCCGACTGATACGCGGGCAGCGCGACGTGGCGGTACGTCGGAGTCTCGAGCGTGTCCCAGCCAACGAGGACGGCGTCCGGCCGCTCGGCGTCCCAGAGGCGCTGGAGGAAGTTCGCGAAACCGATCAGCGCGTTCGCGGGCCGGCCGGCGCCGTCCTTCAGCTGCTTCGGGAGCCCGTGGTAGGCGCGGTGCGCCAGCGAGTCGCCGTCGACCGCGAGCAGCTTCTGGTCTGTCACAGGCTCGCCTCCAGCTCTCCGATTGCCTGCATCAGCCGTTCCGTCGCCAACCGAGACGCTTCGCGCACGTCCTCGTCGGCGAGGTCGTCGAGTGCGATCGGTGCTCCGTAGCGGACGCGCAGGGGGCTCAGGCGCGCGAGACCGTCGGTGCCCTTGATCCCGGCCGGCACGAGCGGCACGCCGGCCTCGAGCGCGATCCGGGCCGCGCCCGTGTGCGCCTGGGCTTCGCGCCGCTTGCGCAACCCCTTTCGTCGCCGGGTCCCCTCGGGGAACATCGCGATCACGTGGCCGGCGCGGGCGAGCTCGACCGCCGTCTCGATCGCTTCGCGATCCGAGGTGCCGCGGTAGACCTTGAAGGCGCCGCCTGCCGTCAGAAGCGACGAGAGCGGAAACCAGAACAGCTCCGACTTCGCCATGAAACGCAGGAAGCGCCTCGGCCAGATCGCGAGCCCGAGCGCCCATGGGTCGAAGTTCGAGACGTGGCCGGCCGCCAGCACGTAGCCGCCCTCGGCCGGCAGATGCTCGGTTCCAGAGGCCCGATAGCGGTACAGCAGATGCAGCACTGGCCAGGAAACGGCGGCCGCGAAGGAATAGAACGCGCTCGGGCGCGGGGGACGTGTCACGTGCGGCGAGTATCGCGGATCCGAGGTCGGCGCTATGGTGGCCGCGCCAAATGCCCGCTGCGAACGGCAAGAAGCTCGTGATCGTCGAGTCGCCGGCCAAGGCGAAGACGATCGCCGGCTACCTCGGTGGCGACTATGTCGTCGAGTCGTCGATCGGCCACATCCGTGACCTGCCGACGAGTGCGTCCGAGATCCCGGCGAACGTCAAGGACGAGCCGTGGGCGCGCCTCGGCGTGAACGTCGACGATGACTTCGCGCCGATCTACGTCGTCGACGCGCGCAAGAAGAAGGTCGTCGCCGATCTGAAGTCGAAGCTCAAGTCGGCGGACGAGCTGCTGCTCGCGACGGACGAGGATCGCGAGGGCGAGGCAATCGCGTGGCATCTCGTGCAAGAGCTGAAGCCCAAGGTGCCGGTGCGGCGCATGGTCTTCCACGAGATCACGCGCCCCGCGATCGAGCGGGCGCTGCTGGAGACGCGTGAGATCGACGAGTCGTTGGTCGACGCGCAGGAGGCGAGGCGCGTGCTCGACCGGCTCTACGGCTACGAGGTGTCGCCCGTGCTCTGGCGGAAGGTGATGCAGGGACTGTCTGCCGGGCGAGTGCAGTCGGTCGCGACGCGGCTCGTCGTCGAGCGCGAGCGTGAGCGCATCGCCTTCGTCGCCGCGGGCTACTGGGACGTCATCGCGACGTTCGACCCGGGCGCCTTCACCGCCCGGCTGGCAGCGGTCGACGGTCGTCGCGTTGCGCAGGGCCGTGACTTCGGACCGGACGGCGTGCTCAAGGCGGACGATGCGGTCCAGCTCGGAGAGGACGAGGTCCGTCGTCTCGCCGGCGCTCTGGACGGGGCCGCATTCGCGGTCACGTCCGTCGAGGAGAAGCCGTACCGCCGCCGTCCGGCCGCGCCGTTCATGACCTCGACGTTGCAGCAGGAGGCCAGTCGCAAGCTCCGTCTGTCGTCTCAGCAGACGATGCGCGTCGCGCAGCGCCTCTACGAGAACGGATTCATCACGTACATGCGCACCGACTCGACCACGCTTTCCGAGGCTGCGCTGACTGCGGCACGCGATCAGGCGAGGCGCCTGTACGGAGCCGACGCGGTTCCGGACGAGCCGCGCCGCTACGAGCGCCGAGTCAAGAACGCGCAGGAGGCGCACGAGGCGATCCGGCCGGCCGGCGACAGCTTCCGCACGCCGGACGAGGTCCGCCGGGAGCTGTCCGGTGACGAGTTCAACCTCTACGACCTGATCTGGAAGCGGACCGTCGCCTCGCAGATGGCCGACGCGCGGGGGCAGACCGTCTCGATCAGGATCGGAGCGACCGCTTCCGACGGAATGAGTGTCGAGTTCGCGACGGCCGGGACGACGATCACCTTCCGCGGCTTCCTGCTCGCGTACGAGGAGGGCCGGGACGAGCCGGCTGCCGACGACTCGGAGGACAAGCGCCTGCCGCCGCTCGCGAAGGGCGACGAGCTGAATGCGACGCAGCTCGAGCCGGAGGGGCACTCGACCTCACCGCCTGCTCGGTATACGGAGGCCACGCTCGTCAAGGCGCTCGAGGATCGCGGCATCGGACGCCCCTCGACCTACGCCGCCATCATGGGAACGATCCTCGACCGCGGCTACGTGCGCCGGCAGGGGCAGGCACTCGTGCCCGAGTTTCTCGCCTTCGCCGTCGTCAATCTGCTCGAGCGGCATTTCGCGCGCCTCGTCGACTACGAGTTCACCGCGCGGATGGAAGACGACCTCGACGACATCGCCGCCGGCGAGGAAGGGCGCACCGACTGGTTGCGTCGCTTCTACTTCGGGGCGGACGACGACACGGGACTGAAAGAGCTCGTCGCGCATCTCGGCGACATCGACGCGCGTGAGATCAACACGCTTCCGATCGCGGGGAGCGACATCGTCGTTCGCGTCGGCCGGTACGGCCCGTATCTCGAGCGCGACGGGCAGCGCCAGACCTTGCCTCCCGATATCGCCCCCGACGAGCTGACGCCTGCGCGCGCGGAGGAGCTGCTCGCCCAGGGCCGTCAGGAGCGTGAGCTCGGAGTCGACCCGGAATCGGGAACCACGGTCGTCGTGCGCGCGGGCCGCTACGGCCCGTACGTGACGGAGGTCGTCGACGGCGACGGCAAGGCCAGGACGGCCTCACTCTTCCGCTCGATGAGCCCAGAGGCGGTGACGCTCGAGGAGGCCCTCCGGCTGCTGACGCTTCCACGCACGCTGGGGGAGGTGGACGGCGAGCCCGTCGTGGCGGCGAACGGCCGGTACGGCCCTTACGTGAAAAAGGGCTCGGACACGCGCTCGCTCGAATCCGAGGAGCAGCTCTTCACGGCGACGCTCGAGGACGCGCTGGCGCTGCTCGCCACCCCCAAGCCGCGTGGACGCCGGGCGGCGGCTCCGCCGCTCAGGGAGCTCGGCGACGATCCCGTGACCGGCAAGCCGATCGTGCTCAAGGACGGCCGCTTTGGCCCATACGTGACGGACGGGGAGACCAACGCCAGCCTGCGGGCCGCCGACTCGGTCGAGCAGATCACCCCCGAGCGTGCCCGGGAGCTTCTTCAGGAGCGCCGGGAGCGGGGCCCGGCCAAGGCCAAAAGGCCGAGCCGCCGCCGGACTTGAAAGCTCGTAGCGGCATTCACAGTTTCGATACAGCTACGACCAACATCCTTGACGCGCTACCGTCCATACTCAGCAGGACGGGAGTGGAATGCCTGGGCGGCCGCACGCGTTTCGAGCCTTAGGCGAGCTCTCGCTGAAGTGCCGGTAGAAACGGGCGCCGTCTGCCCGTATGGTGGGAAGGTTTGGGGAGCCGGGAGCAGAAACGAAAGGACATCGAGTACTTGACTCAGAACCAGATGACGGAACTGCTTGAGACGGAAAGCGCGCGGGCGCTGATCGAGGCTGGGGAGGAGCGGGGCTGGATCGAGCCCGCGGAGCTCGAGGCGTTCGCGGTCGAGAACGACCTGGGCGAGCCGGAGCTCGAGGAGGTCATGCGCGAGCTCGAGCGCACGGGGCTCGAGGTGCGCGAACCGGTCGTCGAGGAGAAGAACACGAAGGCACAGCCGGAGCCGGTGGTCTACGAGGCCGACTCGCCGTCGGGTGCCGGGGACAGCCTGCAGCTCTTCCTGGCCGATGTCGGCAAGCACAAGCTGTTGACCGCGCACGAGGAGGTCGTTCTCGCCAAGGCGATCGAGCGGGGCGACGGCCGCGCGAAGCGTCGGATGATCGAGTCGAACCTCCGCCTCGTCGTGTCGATCGCCAAGGGCTATCGCGGACTGGGCGTGCCGTTCCTCGACCTGATCCAGGAGGGAACGCTCGGCCTGAACCGCGCGGTCGAGAAGTTCGACTGGCGGCGCGGATACAAGTTCTCGACCTACGCCACCTGGTGGATTCGCCAGAGCGTGCAGCGTGCTGTCGCCAACCACGCGCGCACGATTCGCGTGCCGGTGCACGTCGTCGAGCGGCAGCAGAAGTTGTCGCGGGCTGCGCGTCGGCTCGAGGTCGAGCTGGGTCGTGAGGCGACGAAGGAGGAGCTCGCCGAGGCAACTGGCCTGCCGATCCAGCATGTCGAAGAGGCGCTGTCGGCTGCGTCCGCGTCGGTGTCGCTGAACCAGACGGTCGGCGCCGACGACGAGGGCGAGCTCGGCGATCTGTTCGCCGACCGCGAGGCGGCCGATCCGTTCGACGAGGCGGAAGAGTCGCTTCGTCGGCAGAACATCCGCAAGGCGCTCGACGCGCTCCCCGAGCGGGAGCGGCGCATCCTCGAGCTCCGGTTCGGCTTCGAGGGCGAGCCGTGGACGCTCGAGGCGATCGGCCATGAGCTCGATCTCACGCGTGAGCGCGTCCGCCAGCTCGAGGGCCAGGCGCTCTCGCGGCTGGCCGCGTTGCGCGAGCTCGCCGGCCTCGCCGCGTAGGCGACCCGACCGACAATCGGTGCCTGGCACTCCGGTGCCAGGCACCACCTGTCTCTCAACGGCAGGGGAGCGACTGTGAGTCGCGGCGGCCCAGCCCGGCGGGGACCGTCGCCGCGTATCGCCACGCCATCAGCGTGAACGCGCGGACGCCGTCCGAACACGACCTCGGACGCGAGAGCGTGACGGTCGCGCGGTACGTGTGGAAATGGCCGGCTGCGCAGTACGGCTTGCAGTCGTTCAGGTTCGCGATCCCACTTGCGACTGCCTGCTTCGCGTTCCACGACGACCAGGCGAGGTTCGTGAAGTAGAAGTTCGCGTCCCCGCAGGCGACGATGATCTTCTTCGGCCTGACGGTCGACGGCGACCCGGGCACGCATGCCGCGAGCTTGGGTGGCGGGCTCGCCGCCCCGGCGCTTGCCGCCAGGATTGCAACGACGATCGCCGCGAGCAGGCCGACGCGTCTCACGTGAGTGCAAGATATCTCGTTAGATGATCGAGTCGCCCAATGCCGATCTTCGCCCGGCGGAGCCGTTCCTCGGGCGGATCGTTCGGGTCGAGCCGATCGCGGAGGCGCATCGCCAGGGTCTGCGCGAGGCGGCAGATCGGGATCCTCAGATTCACCGCTACACGAACATGTACTCGCTCGGCTTTGACCGCTGGTTCGATCTCGCGCTCGAGTCGAGCAGCGAGATCCCGTTCGCGGTGGTCGTCGACGGCCGCCCGGTGGGCTCGACCCGGTACCTGAACATCGAGCCGTTCCATCGCCGCACCGAGATCGGCTGGACGTGGCTCGAGCGCGCGCAGTGGGGGACCGGGGCGAACGTCGAGACCAAGTACCTGCTGCTTCGAAATGCGTTCGACCGGTGTGGTCTCCAGCGGGTCGAGTTCAAGACCGACGCTCGTAACCTCCGCGTCCGCGGCGCGCTCCTCGGCGTCGGCTGCTCCTTCGAGGGGATCTTCCGCAAGCACATGGTGTTGCCGGACTCGATTCGCGACTCCGCCTGGTACTCGATCGTCGACGATGACTGGCCTCGCGTGCGACCGATGCTCGAGGCGAAGATCGCGAGGCACGCCGATTGAGGTGCGCCGTTGCGGTGGCGCCGGTTCGGGCCGAGCCGCGGGAGGATGCCGAGCAGGTGACGCAGGCTCTCGCCGGCGAGCCGCTCGACGTCGAGCAACGGGACGGAGGGTGGGCGTTCGTGCGTACCGCGTACGGCTACCCGGGCTGGGTGCGTGCCGATGTGCTCGAGGAAGGGGAGGGGTTCCTGCCGGCCGATGCCGAGGGAACGCCCGTGGACGTCGCGCGGAGCTACTTGGGCACGCCGTACCTCTGGGGTGGCATGACCGAGGCGGGGATCGACTGTTCCGGGCTCGTCCACATGGCGTTTCGTCGGCTGGGGCAGCTCGTCCCGCGTGACGCTCACCAGCAGGAGGCGGCCGGCGCGTCCGTCGACGATCCGGCGCCCGGCGATCTCGTGACCTACGGCGAGGAAGAGGCCGATCACATCGCTTTCTGGCTCGGCGACGGCCGTATCCTGCATTCCGCCGGTGGCGTCGGCGTGGTCGAGGAGGTCGAGCCCGTCTCGCTCCGGGCGCGCCGGCGCCAGTGTGTGCGACTGGCGGCAAGCCCACCGATCGGGTGAGGGCTGCTTCCCTCGTTCGGGGCGATTCGTCCTAAAGAAGCCGTTTGTTAAGGCCGATACGCCTGCTGTGGACGCTGCCCAGCGTAACGAGATTCTGTCGCGCTACGAGGAGCACCGCGCGCGCTTCGAATCTGTTGCCGCGCGGCGTGACGCAAACGTGGCCGAGGTCATCCCGTTCCAGGCCGCCCTGCCAGAGTTGGAGCAGGAGCCGACGGCACGCGAGATCGAGGTCCTGCAGCTCATCTCAGACGGTCTCGTGAACCGCGAGATCGGCGTTCGGCTCTTCCTCTCCGAGGAAACGGTCAAGAGCCATGTAAGGCACCTGCTGGCGAAGCTTCAGGCGCGCAGCAGAGCCCACGCCGTAGCGGTTGGCTTCCGGCGTGGGCTCATTAACTGACCAGCCCGGGCAGGTTTTCCACCGCCTGTGGACAATCCCCTAAACGGGTGACGCCCAGGTATGGAAGACCCAGTTAACTACGCGAGCCTTACCAGGAGGCTGCGCCACCGGCAATGGTGCCGCGGCGAACAAACGCAACGATCTTGCGCACTTGATTTCCCCCATTCATTGGGACTGACGGCAGAGGGAAGCTTATAACCCAAATGGGGGACATGCAAGTCATTCCGGGTCTGAGGCGTTTGGCCGACGGACTGACGCCCGCGTCGGCCGCCTATGTCGTGATCGTCCTGACGACTGCGATCGGCGTCTTCACGGCTCTTATCCTCGCGGGGTTCGATCTCGGAAACCCCACCGCAGTCATCGGTTTGGCCGCAGTCGCCGCGTATGGCGAGTACGGCGGTCACATCACTCTCCGGGGCGGCAACCTCACTGTCTCTATTTCGCTGCTGCCGGCTGTCCTTGCTGCAGTTCTCTTTGGGCCACTCGCGGCGATGGTCGTTTTCGGGGCGTCCGCCATCGGTCTCTCGTTTCCGTGGCAGGGAAGGCTTGCGTATATCGGAAGCAGGTCGCTGACAGGTGCACTCGCCGCCGGCGCTAGCGCCATTGTCGCGATCCTCATGGCCGGAGGCACAGGCGAACTCGTCGTTGCGTCTGCCGTTGCTGCCCTGACCGCGCAGGTGGCGGACGTCGCGGTGGCATCTCTGACCTACCGCCTCAGGGGGCACGGCCGGTGGACGGATGCCGCTCGCGATCTCCTGCCCGTGATCGTCGCGTCGGTTCCACTCTATGCCCCGGCCGTCGCGATCCTCGCCCTTGCGTATCGCGACATCTCTCCCTGGACTTTGCCGCTCTTCTTCGCGCCTGCTCTGGCAGCACAACAGTGGTTCCTCCTGTACCAGGCGCAGCGGAGCCTCGCCGGTGATCTTCAGTCGCTAAACGCGCAGCTGGAGGCCGCCAACCTGTCATTTGCCAAGGGGCTTATCGCAACTCTTGAGGCGAGCGACCAGTACACGGCCGGCCACTCGCTTGCAGTCGCGACTTACGCTCGCGATATCGCACGACGGATGGCGTTGGATGAAGATCTCCAGGATCTTGCACATCTGTGTGGGCTCGTCCACGACATTGGCAAGATCGGGCTCCCGCCTGGTCTACTCGAGAAGAAAGGGGCACTAACGCTCGAGGAGCGGCGGGAGATGCAGAAGCATTCCGAGATCGGCGAGCGCATTCTGGCGAACGTCGACACGTATTCCGAGATCGCCGCCATCGTTCGCGCTCATCACGAACGCATCGACGGACAGGGTTACCCGGACGGGCTCGTTGGCGATTCGATTCCCCTCCTTTCGCGGATCATTGCTGTCGCAGATGCGTACAACGCGATGACATCCAACCGTCCGTATCGCGATGCCATGCCGAGCCGTGTCGCACGCCTTCGAATGGCGCAAGCCGTCGAGACGCAATTCGACACAGCTGCGGTCGCAGCTTTCGAGGCCGTGCTCGCGGGTGCCGCTGAGGACTACCGCCTCGCCAAAGGCCCCGAGTTTGAACTGCTCAGCATGGGCGGCGGCACGTTCGAGCCTGAAGTCGAACCTACTTACGCGCTCTCTCTGAACATTTCGTAACGCGCAACCGCTTCAGTTCGGTTTCGGACGCCCAGCTTCGCCAGGACGTTCCGGACGTGAACCTTGGTTGTGGACTGAGAGATGAATAGGGCACCCGCGATGTCCTTGTTCCTCATCCCTTCTGCGAGAAGTCCCAAGACTTCTCTTTCGCGGGGCGACAGGATTTCAACTGGACTTCGCGTTGCGCGTGTTCGAAAGCCGGCGCGACGCGCCAACGCCCGATCGTCTGACGCCGCGTAGAGCGGCTCAAGCAAACGACGAGCAGACGTATCCGCCGCGAGAGCGTCTGCGAGCTCTGGGGACGCTCGGCACGCACAGACGATCGGGTCCCAGGCGCCGACTGTGTTTGCCAGGTTGATGAGTTCCACAGCGCCGGCATGGCCCTGCCTGGCAGCAGAGACAGCACGGGCCGCCGCCGCGAGAACAGTTACCTCGACGGCTCGTGAGGCCGACGTCGCTTGGGCGGCTGCCAGCGTCGCTTCCGTCTCGTCCCCCGAGCAAGCAAGTGCTAGTGCCCTCGTCGCGAAGTGTTCCCCCCGCCATGAGGGAATAAGCCGAACGGGTGGCGAATCCTCGGTCAGCTTTAGGGCGTCATCGATGCCGCCAGTCTGGAGCCGTAGCCGGGCTCGTAAGGTTCGCGCGTTGCAGGTGTGGCTGACGCTCTCAATCGCTGCCGCTGCGTCCTCAACGGTCTGCAGAAGTCGCTCGGCCTCTCCAAATCGGCGAAGGCCGAGACGAATAAGTGCTCCAGTCCATGCGGCATGCGGCCTCGCGAATTCAAGGTCGAACGCCTCAACGTCCGCATCGAATCGCTCCAACCAAGTTAGCGCTTGCCGATACTGGGCTTTTTGGGCGAGCGTGTAAGCAGCTGCATATGTGAAGGCAGTTCTTGCGCGTGGATCCTCGACCTGCGGCAGTGCGTGAAGAGGTTCGTCCAGCCAGAGGCGACCAGCAATCCCTTCACCAAATCTGCGGCGTGCCAGCTCCGCTGTAGCAGCACGCAGGAGGTGGGTCGGTGAGCGATGCCTGCGGCTAAGGAGCTGAGTTACGACTTCACGGGCGTTTGGGCGCTCACCGAAAATTCTCGCTAGGGCGAGTCCGTGGAGCGCCTCATTTTCGTCATGTTCGTCCATCGCTGTCTCGCGCGCATCCGAAAAATTATCCTCAGCCTTCGGGAACGATGCGCTGAGAAAGGTGCTGTGCCCCGCGATCGTGCTGGCTCGTGATCTGAGCGGATCGTCAGCTGAGAGTTGGGCGCGCACGCGCATGGCAAGATCCTCCGCCAAATCGAGCTGACCATCGCGCAGTGCAACCTCGGCTCCGATCACATCGACGGCTGGTGGCGGGAAGTTCGGAGCTGTTCGAACCACTTCAGCGAACGCCGATAACGTCCCCACGCGACCGCTTCTGGCGAGCGGCTTGAATGCTTGGCGTAAGACCGGTTCAACCAGATCGTCAAGGCCGAAGCGCCCGATCAATGCCAAGGCACGATCCCAGTGTTCGACGCGTAGGCAGTAATCGATCGCCTTGCGCACCTCCCTTTCGGCGAAGGGCTGCTCAGACAACTTCTGTACCAGGAATTCTCTGAGCAACGGGTGCAGGTCGGGCTTCTCGTCCCCGGACACGAAGCCGAGATCTCGGCCCTGCGTTATCAGATCGTCCGAGTCGACACTCAGGTGCTCCTCGATCGTCCGTTGGGTCATGTCCGGGAGCAGTGCAAGGGTCGTGAGCTGCGAGCGGAGATCCTCCGGGGCTGCTTGAAAGAGTTCCTCCGCAAGAAAGCGATAAAGGGTGGTCGGAAGCATTCCTGGTATCGGCGCGGCGTCCTTGGCGGCGGCGGCCAAAGCGAGGATGGCGGGCCATCCCTCCGCTTGGCGAACCAATTCCTCCGCCTCGGATCGACGGCCAAGAACCTGCGTCGATTCGGACTCGGTCATCGCGAGTTCGCTTCGTCCGATTTCAGCGAGCTCGCCGTAGACGATCTGACGTGATCGAGCCCACGATGGCCGAAGCCGTGACGCGATCAGGAACCGTGGATTAGCCCCTCTTTGCAGGTGATCAATGATCTGTTCGGCTGCCAACGACTCCACAAGTTCGTGGTAGTCGTCGATGACGATCCATTGGACGCGCTGGTTGTTGATCTGGTCTGCCAGCGCGCCGGCGACTCCGCGAGCCGCTCGCTGCGGGTTGCTTTGCGCGCTCAGGTATTCGCGGATGAACTTGCTCGCGTTTCCGCCCAGCGCATCGATGCCGGCGGCGAGGTCCTCCGAGAGGGTCACGACATCCCGGTGGGCCGGGGTCGCCGAGACCCAGATCGCCCCGGAGAGCGTCTTTACCCACTGACGCGCCAGCGTCGTCTTTCCGTAGCCAGCCGGTGCGAGGAGCAGGATCACCCTGGCCTCGCACTCGTCGAGCATCTTGATTAGTCGCGGTCGATCGATGATCCCGCGTTCTCGACGCGGGCCGTCGTGCTGAACAGCCGTCGCGGCCATGCCTGCCTGCTCCTGCCTGTTCGCTCCCCTCTTGCCTTGCGGAGAACCTACAGCGTCTTCAGCCCTGGCCAAGGGGGCCGGCGCCCGCGGCGGAGGGTGTCGCCGCGGGCGCGTGCTTCGCCGTCAGCCCCCGTTGTCGGCTCTAGCCGACGCCAAGCGGGTCGCCAGCGGGTCCTCACCCGTCAGCAGTCGGAACGCCACCGGAATCTGGCGACGGCGCGGCACACCGAGCTTCTGCCGCAGCGCGTCGCTGTGCGCCTTCGCCGTCCTCGGCGAGATGCCGAGCACGACGCCGATCTCGTCATTCGAGAGTCCCTGTGCGATCAGCTCGACGACCTGCCGTTGCCGGGCCGTGATCACGAAGGGGTCATGGAGTGCCTGCATGCGGGGAGGCTACGGCTGCCGCCGCTCGATCCCCATAGGTCAAAGGGTGTAAATGAGTGGTCAGACGCGCGGCGTCCGTGCACGCTCGTGCGAGCCGATGAAAGACGCCTCGTGGCCTCGTTCGTTCGCCTCTCGCAACTCGTCCTCGTCGAGCGCGCCGATCCGCAGCAGGAGCTCGAACTCGTCGCGGAGATGGGTCCGCATCATCTCGGGGCCGTCTGTCGCGATCGTGAACCTCACCTCGTGCTCCACGAACGTCCTGAACGTGTCGCGCACCGACTCCTGGTCGGCCAGCGCGCCGGTCAGGAGGTTCGAAGTCGGACAGATCTCGAGTGTCACGTCGGCGTCACGAAGCGCCGCCATCAGCTCCGGATCGCGTGCGGCGAGCACACCGTGGCCGATGCGATCGGGCTGCAGGGAGTCGAGCACTTCGGCCGTCTCCGCCAGCCCGAGATCCCCACCCTCCTCACCGACGTGGATCGTCACGCCGAGGCCGCCGTTGCGTGCCAACTCGACGTGCTCACGAAGCTGTGTGTAGTCGTACCTCGTGCCGCCCGGCCGCGGTCCCGCGATATCGACGCCGACGACACCACGCGACGCGTACTTGAGGGCCTTCTCGACGATGACGAGGTTCTGCTGCGGCGTGAATGTCCGGTCCATCATCAGGATCAGGCCCGCGCGCACCTGGGGGTACTCCAGGGACGCGATGTCGAGCCCGCGGACCGCGGCGAGAATGATGTGATCGAGGTCGCGCTCGCCGCCACGGTTCCGCTTCATCGGGTTGAACCGCAGCTCGAGCGTGGTGATGCGCTGGGAGCGGTACGCGCCGCCGATCGCCGCGTGCACGCTGCGCTCGACGGCGAGGGGCGAGCTCTGGATCAACTCCGTCAGGTGGTAGATCCGATCGAGCGCGTCGAGATCGGCGACGCCGCGCGGATCGGAGACCGTGACCATCCGGTCGAACTCCCAGTAGTCGCGGGTGGGAAGAGCAATGCCCTGCTCGTGCGCCAGGCTCCACATGATGTCGGACGCGACCGAACCGCCCAGGTGCGTGTGGAGCTCGGCCAGGCCCTCGTCGAACATGCTCCGACTTTAGTGGACGCGTCCACGAGTACAGTTGTGTCCCTGCCGGCCCGCGAACACGGCGCACGCCTGCGTCCCCAGTCGCGCCGATGGTGAGACTATCGGCGCTCCCAGCGTCCTTGGCCTGCTTGGTTCGCGAGCCGCCAGCGACGAACGAACTCATGGACACGTCCACTCGAGCGGCCGAGGGTCGACCCGATGGCGGCAAGTAAAGTCCGCGAGGGTGGGCGCCCGTCCGAAACGTCTGGACCGACTGCCGGAGCAGTACTTCGTCCAGTTGCTCGGTCGGGTCGCCGCTGCGACGGCGGAAGCTGGGCCGCCGCTCGTCGACCTCGGCCGCGGCAACCCCGACGTCGGGCCGCCGCCGCACGTCGTCGAGGCGCTCCGCGAAGCCGCCCTCGACGAGGGTGTCCACGGCTACGCCTCGATCCGCGGTCTGCAGCAATGTCGCGAAGCCCTGGCCGCGCGATATGCGCGCGAGTACGGCGTCGAGCTCGACCCCGAGACGGAGATCGCGATCGTGCCGGGAACGAAGACCGCTCTCGCCGAGCTGCCGCTTGCGCTCGCGGAGGAGGGCGACACGATCCTGCTGCCCGATCCGTACTACCCCGACTATCCGTCCGGCATCGCGCTTGCCGGCGCCACGCTCGCCACCGTCGCGCTCGACCCCGACCAGGGGTGGGCCCCGGCACTCGACGATGCGCCCCCGGCTGCTGCGCTCTATCTGAACTATCCCTCGAATCCGTGCGCAGTCTGCGTCCCGCCCGGCACGTTCGAGAGCGCGGTCGCCTGGGCGAACCGAACCGGCGGCGCCGTCGTCCACGATGCCGCCTACATCGACCTCGTCTTCGACGGGCGTCCGCCGCAGAGCTTTCTCGCGACACCAGGTGCGAAGGACGTGGGTGTCGAGCTGTGGTCGATGTCGAAGACCTACGGGATGGCCGGGTGGCGCATCGGCTTCGTCGTCGGCAACTCCGAGCTCGTCGCGCGCATCAACCTGTTCAACGACCACACGCGGGTCGGCATCTTCGCTCCCCTGCAGTCGGCTGCGATCGCCGCGTTCGAAGGGCCCCAGGACTCGGTTGCGCGGCGCGTCGCCGACTACGAGCGCAGGCGCGACGTGCTCGCAGCCGCGCTTCCCGAGGGGCCGGTGTGCGAGGGGACGTTCTTCGTCTGGGTTCGCCTGCCGGCCGGTCTCACCCCGGACCGCCTGCTCCTCGAGGAGCGCGTTGCGGTTGCCCCCGGCGAGGGGTTCGGGCCGAGCGGCGCGGGCTGGGCGCGCCTCTCTCTCGCGGTCGACGACGAGACGATCGAGCTCGCCGCAGAACGCCTCGGCCGCGCGTTCGCGGCGGCGTACGCATGAAGATCGGGATCATCGTTCCCTTCTCATGGTCGTACTGGGGCGGCGTCGTCGAGCACGCCGAGCACCAGGCGGACGCACTGCGTCGCCGCGGCCACGACGTGAGAATCGTGATGGGCCACGACCCGCCCGGCAAGTTCACGCGGTTCCTCCACCCGCGAAGCGGCCGCCACGGCGACCTGCCGGCGAACGTGATCCCGATCGGGCGGTCGGTGGTCGTGCCGGCCAACGGGTCGCTCCCGAACATCGTGCTCTCACCGCGATCGATCGGGCGCATTCGCGAGACGCTCGCGGAGGAGCGGTTCGATCTCGTCCATCTGCACGAGCCGATGACACCCGCCGTCTGCGTGGCGACACTCGCCATCGCCCAGTGCCCGATCGTCGCGACCTGGCACGCCCACGGTGATCTCGGCTGGCTCCGCTTCGGCGTCCACTTCTGGGGCTTCCTGATCGACCGGGTCGACATGCGGATCGCCGTCTCCCCGATGGCTGCCGAATCTGCCTCGCGCTGGCTGCCGGGCGACTACCGTGTCATCCCGAACGGCGTCCTGACCCCTCCGGAAGCGGATCCCCGGAACCGGGACGATCACGTTGTCTTCATCGGGCGCCATGATCCTAGAAAGGGTCTTGCGACCCTGCTCAAGGCATGGCCGGAGGTTCATCGAGCGACCGGGGCACGGCTGCGGCTGATCGGCACCGATCCGCTCCAGTACGGTCTGCTCCACTCGCGGCTTCGAGTCGACGACACAGGCATCGACGTATTGGGAATCGTGACGAACGACGTGCGAACCAGGGAGCTTCTACGGGCCAAGGTGTCGGTGACGCCGGCACTGGGAGGCGAGAGTTTCGGGCTCGTCCTCGCCGAGGCGTTCGCGTGCGCAACACCTGCGGTGGCGTCGGACATCCCCGGCTATGCGGCTGTTGCGACATCCGAGACCGCGGCGCTCGTCCCGCCGAGTGATCCGCAGGCGCTCGCCGCGGCGCTCGTCGACATGCTGTCGGACGAGGAGCGGCGGGTGACGATGGGACGTGCAGCTCGCGCCCACGCGCTCGCGAACTACGGCTGGGACGACATCGCCCGCCGTCTCGAGGAAGCGTACGAAGAGGTGGCGGCATGCGACGTAGGCTCGACGGAGCCGCTCAAGAGCGAGGCGCGGGCATGAGCCTGCGTCACGGGTGGTGGCGGGTCCTGCTGGTGATTCCGATCCTCGGCGTCGCATTCGGGCTGATCGCGTGGCGTGGTCCCGACTGGCGGCCGGTTCACGACGCGTTCACGGTGGTCAGCTGGCGATGGGTGGTCGTCGCGTTCCTGTTCAACCTTGTCTCCGTCTTCGCACGGTCGCTCGCCTGGGACACCGCGATCAAGGAGTCGATGCCGCCGCCCTATCCGAGGTACCCGCTCGTCTTCTCTGCGTTCTGTGTCGGGCTGTTCGGAAACGCCGTCCTGCCGGGTCGCGTCGGCGAGCTCGCGCGCGTTGCGGTGTTGCGGCGCCACATGCCGGGACGGGGCGGGACGACCCCGAGGCTCGTCGGGTCCGTGTTCGCGCACCGGATGTTCGACCTGTTCCCGATGATCGCGCTGGTCGTCTGGGTTCTGCTCTTCGCGAGGATC
Source organism: uncultured Thermoleophilia bacterium (assembly GCA_963742605.1). Taxonomy (GTDB): domain Bacteria; phylum Actinomycetota; class Thermoleophilia; order Gaiellales; family Gaiellaceae; genus PALSA-600. The sequence goes on from CAVUNA010000024.1 coordinate 53,313, forward strand.
CCGCGCTGGGCCTACCTGTCGATCGAGGTCGCGCTCGCCGTCGGCATCCTGCTCTTCCTCGTCGCGTTTGCGCTCGCCCAGCTGCACCAGAGCGGAGCCGTGGAGGGAATGGGCCGACTCAGGCTGCTCTGGGATCGAGCGCGGCAGGGTCTCGGCGTCATGCGCCGGCCGATCGCTGCGGCGATCGCCGGGGCGTTCCAGTTGGCGGGGTGGACGTGCCAGCTGCTCGCCGTCTGGGCGACGACGGTCGCGTTCCATCTCCACGTCCCGCTCGTCGCTGCGGGACTCGTGCTCGTGCTGATGAACGTTGCCACGATCTTCCCGCTGTGGCCGGGGAACGTCGGCCTGACGCAGGCGGCGATCGCGTTCCCGCTCGTGCGCTACGGCGTCGACTACCCGCGGGGCTTCGCCTTCGGCATCGGCCTGCAACTGATCGAGGCGTCGGTGGGGATCGGCATCGGGACGATCTTCCTCGCCCGCGAGGGGCTGTCGTACGCGATGCTCAAGCAGTTCGACGAGCCCTCGCCGCCACAGGCCGAGGACGTGCGCATCGAGGAGGTCGACCAGCCCGAGCGTGCTCGCGCTGGCGTCTCCGGCTAGCCTCAAAGGCGTTCTCTCTCCACTCGCGGCCGCCGCATCGCTTGCAGCGGGGCTGCGACGTGTCGAGGGCGTCGAGGCACGCGAGGCTCCCGTCGCGGACGGCGGCGAGGGAACTGCCGCCGTCCTGCACGCCACCCTCGGAGGCGAATGGCAATCGGCCGTCGTCCCCGACCCGCTGGGACGACCGGTCGACGCGCGGTGGCTGCTGCTCGACGGCGGTGCGGCGATCGTCGAGGCCGCTTCGGCGCTCGGGCTCACGCTGGTCGAGCCCGGCGATCGTGACCCGCTGCGCGCGGCCAGCGACGGCCTCGGCGAGCTCATCCTCCACGTTCTCGCGCGAGGCGTGGACACACTGGTCGTCTGCATCGGGGGCACAGCGACCGTCGACGGGGGCGCTGGACTGCGCCGTGTGCTCGGAGATCGTCTGCGCGACGTTCGCGTTCGGGCAGCGTGCGACGTTCGCAACCCACTGCTCGGCGAACGTGGAGCAGCTCGCGTCTTTGCTGCTCAGAAGGGAGCGGATGAAGCCGGGGTCGACGAGCTCGAGCGTCGGCTGACGGCGATGCCCGAGCTCGCTCCCTTCCGCGACGTTCGCGGAGCCGGGGCGGGCGGAGGGCTCGGAGCTGCGTTCGCCGCGCTCGGGGCCGAGCTCGTCGAGGGCGCCGAGCTCGTCCTCGACCTGATCGGCTTCGACGAGCTCGCGGGACACGCCGGGCTCGTGATCACCGGTGAGGGAACCGTCGATGCGACGACCTTCGAGGGGAAGGCACCCGGTGCGGTACTTGCCCGCTGCCGCGTGCTCGACGTGCGCTGTGAGCTCTTCGGAGGGCTGGTTGCGCCGGGGCTCGAGGCGCACGCGCTCTCCGGAATGCCGGAGCGCGCCGCTCAGGATCTCGTCGAGCTCGGCGAACGGTTAGCCCTCGGTCGTCCGTGAGAGCTCTTCGATCCTGCCGCGGACGTTGTCGAGCTTGGTCACGCACAGCCGGTAGAGCTCCTCGCCCCGCTCCCAGAGCTTCGTCAGCTCGTCGACGTCCGCGTCGCCACGCTCCAACCGCTCCACGATCGCATCCAGCTCACGCTGCGCCTCCTCGAACGTCGGCTCGGTCTTTCCCGCTCCGGCGCCGGCAGAGCCGGTGCCTCCGCTACTGGGCGACTCCGTCGAGCCTACGTCGCTCACTCGACCCTCGCCCCGAACGTGCCCTTCGCGACCAGCACGTCGATCTGCTCGCCGCTCGCCACCTCGGCGGGAGAGCGAACGACGTGGTCGCCGCGGCGCACGACCGCGTAGCCGCGCTCGAGCGTCGCCTGCGGGCCCAGCGCGATCAGTTTCGCGTGCGCCGTGTCGAGCAGGCTGCGCCGGCGCTCGAGCGTGAGCAGCGGCGCGCGTCCGAGCCGTTCACGGGAATGCTGCAGTCGCTGCGCGTGCCGCTCCGCCGCGACCGCCGCGCCACGGTGCAGCGCGGTCCGCGCGCGGACGAGCCCTGCACGCAACTCGGCCGCATCCGGTACGACGAGTCTTGCCGCAGCGGTCGGCGTCGACGCACGTACGTCTGCGGCGAGATCGCAGAGCGGCGTGTCCTGCTCGTGCCCCACCGCCGAGACGACCGGCACCGCGCAGGCGGCGACGGCGCGAACCACACGCTCATCCGAGAACGGCAGCAGGTCTTCGAAGCTTCCGCCGCCGCGCGCCAGCACGAGGACGTCGACGCCGCGCCCACACAGCTCGCCGATCGCGGCGACGATCGCGTCGGGCGCCCGAGGGCCCTGCACGTACGTCTCGGCGACGACGATGTTCGCCGGGGGAAAGCGCTGGACGACATGCGTGAGCACATCGCGCTTCGCCGCCGCGTCGTTTCCGGTGACAAGGCCGATCAGCCGGGGAAATCGAGGCAACGGACGCTTGCGTCTCGCGTCGAACAGGCCTTCGGCGGCGAGCGTTCGCTTCAGGCGCTCCAGCGCGGCGAGATGTGCGCCGAGGCCGAAGCGCTCGACTGTCAGTGCGCGCAGCCGCAGCTCGCCTCGTTGTTCGTAGAGCTCAGGGCGGCCGAACACGTGGACGCGCTCACCGTCAACGAGACCGAGATCGAGCGCGTCGAACCGCGTCCGCTGCATCTGCACGGCGAGGCTCGCGCCGTCGTCGGGATCCTTGAGCGTGAAGAAGACCGACGCCCAGCGCTCCTGGCGGCGGAGCTCGGTCACCTCGCCCTCCACCCAGACGGTCGGCAACCGGCTGAGCCATGAGGCGACTCCCTTCGAGAACGCTCGGACGGCATAGACCTTCCGTCCGTCGACCTCCGTCGCCTCGACCTTCACGGAGGCGATCGTAGCGAGACGTTCGAGCGCTGTTTAGAGCAGGATCTCGGCCGCTGTGGTGAACGCGCAGCCCGCGGTGACGAGCTCGACCGCGCGGTGCAGATCGGCCTCGGAATGCGCGATCTTCTCGGCGAGCGCAAGGGGATAGCCGGCCTCGATCAGCACGTGCAACCGCCACGATTCGACCTTCTCGCGCTCCGTCTGGACGTGTTCGATCGTCTGGGCCATGATGTGAGCGATTCGCCTTCCTCTAGACGAACCCTGCCCATGAAAGTTGGGCCGAAGGCGACGGCGCCGCGCTGTCATTAGGTCTAGATCCGCGCAGCCAATTCGTCGAGTCGCCTTTGCAGCTCGTGCAGGCGCGACTCGAGAACACTGCGTTCCGACTCGGCATCGTGGGCGATCTCGTGCAGTCGGTCACGCAATCCGGACTCGACGAGGTGCGCTCGATCCTCGAGCGCCTGGAGCGCCTCGTCGCGCTGCCGTTCGACGGCGCCACGTGTCCGGGCGATCCGTTCCTCGATGCGTTTGCCGGCAGCCTCGGTGACGGCGTTGACCCGTTCCGTCAGTACGCCTTCGGCCTGGCGCGCGAACCGCTCGACCGCGAGGTCGAGCTCGCGGCTGAGCCGCCGGGCGGCATCCTCACGGGCCGACCGGATCGTCGTGTCGAACGTCTGCGACGCCGCCTCCGTGTAGCGCTGGGTCTCGCGCGCGACGACTCGCTGCAGCTGTTCGACCTGCCGCCGCTCGACGTCGCCGAACGCCGACTGGACGCGTACGGCGGCGTCGCTGCTCTCGCGATCGATGACCTCCTTCAGCTCGGTCTCGCGTCGTCGTAGACGATCGGCGATCTCCTGCAGCGCACGTCGCCGCTCGGCGGCGTGCTGCTCGAGGTCGGCGTTCGCCTGCTCGACGAGCCCCTGCGTGACGCGTGTGAGCTCTTCGCGCTGGCGGGCGATCAGCTGCCGCTGTTCTTCGATCTGCCCCTGCAGGCCCTCCGCGTCCTTCCCGATCCGCGACTCGATCTCCGCCATCAACTGCCGTTGGCGGCCTTCGAGGCGTCGCAGCTCCTCGGTCAGTCCTTCCTGCAGCTTCTCGATGTCGGTGGTCCAGCTGGACAGGCGCTGTTCCACGGCCTTCTGTGCAGAGACGAGCTGCGCAGCCAGCTGCTCGCTCCCGGAGCGCTCGCGCTCGACCACGTCGAGACGACGCTCGGCTGCGATCCGCCGTTCTTCCTCCGCGAGCAGCGACAACGACTCCGCCCGTTCGCGGGCGAGCGTGAGCTCGAGCTGCCGGCTTCGCTCCTCGATCTCCTTCGCCACGATCGCGTCGAACTGTTCGCGTCCCTGCTCGAGCTCCCGGTCCAGGAGCTGCTCCTGGTTGCGAACGCGGACGAGGATGAGGTAGCAGGCGACCAGAGCCGCAATTGCGACGACGGCTGCAACGATCGCGACGATGGCTGCTGCGGTCACGGCGTCATCGTAGGCGGGCGGCGAGCACGGCGGCCGCGACGCAGGTCACGGCGATCGTTCCCAGGCGGAGCGCACGTTCTGCCGCTGCGGCCTCTTCGGGGGCCCCGCGCGTGCGGCGAGCCCGGCGCGCCGTGGTCGAGAGCGTGCGTTGCATGAGACTCGCTGCCGTCGCATAGGCGGCAGCGATCACGGCTTCCGCGCGGATCGTCTGCGCCTCGACGAAGTAGCCGGTCAGCACCGGAAACGCCCCCCACGCGAGTGCGAATCCCCAGTCGGTGTGTATGCGTCCGCCGAACCACTCGAGGTTGTAGGCAGGCACGAGCAGCGCGCCGACCGCGACGAAGGCGAGGAGGCCGGCGCCCCACGCAACGGCAGCTGCGATCCCGATTGCAATCGCGCCCGCGAGTGAGACGACGGCTGCGCCGATGAGCGCCGGCTGCGAGATGCCGGTGTCGAGAGGTCGGCCTCGAAGCTCGTCGAGCACGTGTGCTGCGACGCCCAGAGCGAGAAAGAAGGCGACCAACGCCGCAACGAGCCGGTCGGTGCGGAACTGTGGTGCGAGCGCCGCACCCAGAGCGACGTACGAGAGGTGCCAGAGCGTGTACGGCGGATGCAGAACGGTGACCCAGTCGCGAAGGCGCCCGGGCCGTAGCGCGTACCACGCGGGCCTCAGCTCCGGCGTCCCCATGTCACGATCCCGCCGCCGAGGCTCAGCCGCCGGTAGGAGACGTCCTCGATGCCGGCGTCGCGCCAGAAACCCACCAGCGTCGACAGCGGCCAGCGCTCGTAGTGCTCCCTGATCGACGGACCGAGGAACGTGCCGACCTCGTGCCAGCCGCTGCCGATCAGGCGGCCGGCGGCAGGCAGTCCGGCGCGCACCCAGGCTTCCCAGGCCGGTCGCCAGACGCCGCGGGGAACGCCGAACTCCAGTCCGGCGATCGTTCCGTTCGGCTTGACCACGCGGGCGAGCTCGCGGAGCGTCGCGAGCGGGTCGTCGACGTAGCGAAGCAGGTAGGTGAACGTCACGGCGTCGAAGCAGCCGTCGTCGAAAGGCAACGATCGCGCGTCGCCCTCGACGAGCCGCACCTTCTTCGCGGCCGCCGCCAGCGTCACGCGGCGCCGCCCCGCTGCGAGCATCTCGGGCGTCCGGTCGATCCCGACCACGTAGCAGTCCTTCTGGCGCACAAGCTCGAGCGCCACCGCAGCCGTTCCGGTCGCGACATCGAGCACGGTGTCCAGCGGGCCGGCGTCGATCCGGGAGACGAGAAAGCGGCGCCAACGCGGGTCCTGCCCGAACGAGAGGATCGTCGCCCAGCGGTCGTAGCTCGGTCCGATCGGCGCGAACAGGGTTGGTGCATCCACAATCCCGACTCTATGGCGCTGGAAGAGGAGCTTGCCCGGGCCGCAGGCGCAGCCGCGGCCCATGGAGATGTCACCGGTGTGCTTGCGGCCGAGCCGCGCGACGGTCTCCGGTTCTACCTCGTCGCCTTCGGGGCAGGGGAGAGTGCGCGTTGGATCGTGCTCGACGCGGACGGACGGGACGTCGACCGGCACGAGGACGTTCGCAGCGTCGCCTCGATCGTCGCGCTCTGTGAGCTCGCTGCGGATGTCGCGGGGGGTGGAGACCTCGCCGCGCTCCGCCAGGAGCTGGCGCGGCTGCGGGTGCTCGAGCGCACCGACGGGGTCGCCGAGGCCGAGGAGGCTGCCGACGCGCTCGAGCGTGCGATCGGAGAGCCGCCGCGGGTCGCGTCGCCTGTCTACCTCGACGCTGTCGGTGCGGCGACCGCAGAGCTCGAGAGCGCGCTTGGCGACGTCTCTTCCCCGTTCGCGGCGGCTCTGCGAGCCGGTTCAGGCGCCGTCAACGAGTTCGTGAAGGATGTCGAGCGCGGCTACGCACTCCCGCTCCGCTAACGTGGCCTCATGGAAGGCAGTGGATTCGGGCTCCCGTTCGGGGGCGACCCCGAGGATCTGCTCCGGGGGCTGCGTGAGTTTGCCGAGCAACAGGCCGAGTCGGTGCAGGAGGCCCAGCGCGAGCAGTTCGCGACCCTGACGCTGAACACGGCGGTCGAGCTTACGGCCGCAGCGCTCTCGCAGATCGCGGTCGAGGGGCCTGCCGATCAACAGGCGATCGCCCTCCGCGACGCGATGCGGGTGCTCTTCCCGGAGGCCGTGGCGCTGGTCAGCGCAGCCCGTCAGGGCTTCATGCGCGAGCACTGACCAGCGCTGGGCGGGGCCGGTGCGGCCTACCCGAAGGGTGGGCACGGCCTAGCCGAACGCCCCTGCCAAGGCCGCTGCGAGCAGGTGAAACTGGAGCGCATGGGGGGCCATGCCGGCACGTCTGCACGCGTCCAAGCCACCGGTCCGGTGAGCGCCGAGCTCACGGTCGTGATCGCCTCTGGGCACCCATTGCTCGCGCTCGGTGTGCGCGGACGACTCGAGGGGCACGGGTTCCGGATCGTCGGTGAGGCCTCCTCGGCCCCCGAGCTCGTGACCGCCGTGAGGGTGCACCGGCCGGACATCTGCCTCGTGGACGCAGCGCTCCCCGGCGCACTGGCTGCCGCGCAACAGGCACGCGCAGGCCCTTCCGGCCCGGCGGTGGTCTTCCTGATGTCGACCGACGACTCCGACGACGGTGAGCTCGCGATCGAAGCCGTCAGGTGCGGCGCGGCCGGCGTCCTCTTCGAGGACATGGATCCCGATCGTCTCGTCTATGCACTGCGGGATGTGGCCGCAGGCGGCTCCGCGTTCCCGCGCATGCTCGTGCCGCGGTTGCTCGAATCGCGCTGACCGAGAGGCGGCTACTGGCCGTCGTAGAGCGGGTTCTCGATCAGGCCGTGCTGGTAGGCGAGACGCACGGCCTCGGTGCGGTTCCCGACGCCGAGCTTGCGGTAGATGTTCGTCAGGTGGAACTTGACCGTCTGCTCGGCGAGCCAGAGCTCCTTGGCGATCGCCTGATTGGCGAGGCCGCGTGAGAGTGCACGCAGGATCGTCAGCTCGCGCTCGGTGAGCCCGAATTCCCGGATTGCCTCGGCCTCGGCGGCGGCATCCTGACCGATCGCCGTGAAGACGGTTCCCTCGATCGCCTGACGGAGGGCCGAGGGAAGGTCGACGGGGTTCACGCTCTTGATCACGAACGCCGAGGCACCGCGCTTGAGCGCGGTCTGGATCAGATTCGGATCCGTCGAGGCGGACAGGATCACGACCTTGATGTCGGGGTGGTGCTCGCGGATCTGCTCCAGGCAGGCGAGCCCGTCCATGCCGGGCATCCGGAGATCGAGCAGCACGAGGTCCGGCGTCGTTCGACGGACGAGCGGCATCACCTGGCTGCCGGTGTTCGCTTCGCCCACCACCTCGAAGTCGTCGGTGTCGTCGAGTGCTCGCCGGATGCCCTCGGCAATCAGCCGATGGTCGTCGGCGATCAGAACCTTCATCTCGGCATCAATAGCAAGTTCGCGTGACGGGCTGACGATGCGCCGGGTGACGTAGACGCCGGCGACCGCCGCTCCGAGCCGTCGAAGTCAAGGACAGCCGCCGGCGTCACGATTGCTTTCTTCCACCGCTCGGCACTCCTGTCCTTCATGCGGATGGGAGATCGACCGGGGGACGCCACCGCGGAAGCGTGGCGCGAACCGTCGTCGGGCCTCCCGGTCGCGAGTCGACGGAGAAGATGCCCCCGAGCATGCGGACGCGTTCGCCGATCCCGGCGATCCCCATCCGGCCGCGGAGCCGCGCGGACTCGAGCGACGTAGCAACGTCGAACCCGACGCCGTCATCGGAGATGCACACCGCGATCGAGCGATCGTCGACGGTGACGCTGACACTGGCCGATGATGCACAGCTGTGCTCGCGGACGTTCGTGAGCGCTTCTTGAATCGTGCGGAAGACGGTGATCCGCTGCGTGGCAGTGAGGTCGTGCAGATCGCCGTTGATCGCGAGCGTCCCGTCGATCGAGTAGCGGTCGCGCAGATGGTCGAGCTCACGGCCGAGGAGCAGGTCGAGCGGTCGCTCCACGATCGTTTGCGGTTGGAGCGAATGCGCGAGCTCGCGGAGAGACTCGTCGGTCGCCTCGATCCGGCGCCGCAGCTCCTCGAACGCGGCGTCGATGCGCGAGTCCACGAGGCCGTGCTCCGAGACCTGTCGCCGTAGGCGCTCGAGGTCACCGGCGAGGACGATCAGATCCTGTGTTGGGCCGTCGTGCAGGTCGTAGCCGAGTCGGGCGAGACGGCGGTCGGCGGTGGCGGTGAGGATCTCGTCGTGAGCTGCGTTGCGCTCGAGCAGCATCTCGCGCTCGAGTACTTGCGCGAGCCGAGTGGCGGTGGCACGTAGGATCGAGGCGCCGGTGCGGGCGTTCCCGAGTCGCGGCGCACGCGGGAGACAGCCGACGAGGGCAGCGACCGGCTGCTGCCAGCGCGAGATCGGGATCGCCCCGACGAGGTCGGTCGCGTCCACCCACTGCTCTTCCGCGCGCGCGATCGCGGCAGTGGCCACCGGCCCGGCTGCTTCGTGCGTCCGCTCCGACCCGAGTTGTGCGACGCACTCGACGCTGCCGCTCGGCCCGACACGCCAGATCGAGATGTCGGCCGAATCCACGAAGGCACCGGTGAGGGCGAGTTGGCGCGAGATCGAAGCTCCCGGAGGAAGCTCGGTGAATCGTGGATCGGCTGCCGCGTAGGCGTGGATCTCGACGAGCAGCGTGTCGGCTCCGAGCGCAAGCTGGTCCCCGGCCGCCTCGGTCAGGCAGTCGAGGAGACGCTGGGTCGGGAGCCCTTCGACGGCGGAGGTTGCGACCAGCCAGGCGGTGAACGCGATCGACCGCAGTCGAGCGTCGGCCGGCAGCTGCGCCGCTGCGTGTGCAGCGTCGGCCAGCGACGCGGCCGGTAGCTCCGTTCCCGATCCGGCAGCCGCGCGCGCGAGGAGCTCGAGCCCTTCGTCGGCCTGGGGGAGTGTCGGGTGCGCCTGGTTCGCCGTTCCGTTCGGCAGTTCGCTCACTGCTCCGTTTGCCACCGTCCTCGGGAAGACGTCCTCGGCTACGGGCGCGCCCGGGTACGCGACGGAGTCTCCGTCACTCACCGAGGCCCCGCAAGACTCGATGCCGGTACTGGGTGCCCGTTTCGGCGGACTTTGCAACGTCGTTCATCGAAGATGCGCCTAGGCCTGGAGTCGCCGCGCGCGAGGTGTCTCGGATCTCGCACGCTTGGCGCGGTACATCTGCGCGTCGGCTTCGACGAGCAACGCGTCCAGCGCCGTGTCCTCGCTGACCGTCGCCACCGCGAAGCCGACGCTCGCCGGGATCGAGAGTCGGCCGTGCGGCCCGATGTAGGGGGCCTGGTCGAGAGCGTGGTAGATCCGCGAAGCGACCGTCCGTACGTCCTCGGGCGGGGTGTGCGGAAGCAGAACGGCGAACTCGTCGCCGCCGAGACGTGCGACGACGTCGTCTCCGCGAACGACCGAGCACAGCTGACGCGCGACGTGCTTGAGCAGGTTGTCGCCAACGTCGTGCCCGCAGGCGTCGTTGACCGACTTGAACTCGTCGAGGTCGACGAGCAGGAGCGCAGAGGGGGCGGTGCCTGCCTGAACGAGTGCGCGTCGAGCGGTTGCGAAGAAACCGCGACGGTTGAGAACCTGCGTCAGATCGTCGGTGCATGCCTGCTGCTCCAGGTTGCTGCGCGTCTTGAAGTTGACGAGAGCGAGAGTCGCGGCGTCGCCGAAGCGCTGCGCGAGCTCGAACTCGTCCTCCGAGAAGACGTTGCCCTCGGCCTCTCGGTACATGCTGATCGCACCGAGCACGGCGCCGCGGGCGACGAGCGGCACGGAGATGATCGCCTCCGGCTCTGACGCGGGCGTCCCTTCCACGTGGCCGGCACGAGGGTCGACGTTCGCGTCGTTGGCGAGGACCGGGCGCGCGTTGGCCGCCGCCCAGCCGATCAGCCCTTCGCCGAGCCGCGGGCGGAGGTCCATGACCGAGTCCGACCAGCTCCCGCGCGCGAGGATCGGAACGAGCACGCTCCTCGTCTGGTCGAGCTCCGTGACGAGCAGGGAGTCGCACGGCACGAGCTGCACGATGCTGTCCGCGATCCGCTCGAGCAGCTGCTCGAGGTCGTCGTGGGAGAGCAAGTCGTGGTAGATCGCCGTCAGCCGGCGATACGAGTCGACGAGGTCCACCTCGTCGTTTGTCTCAGGCCGCATGTTGGCTCCCGTGTTGTCGGAGGCCGTTCAAGCCAAGTCTCGCTGCGGCTCCGGGCCGCTGCCTCCCCCGGACGGGGTACGAAGAACGTGCGCTGTCCATCTCGCAGCGAAGGATCGGCCTCCCGATCGCGACGCTGGACCCCCCGCCGAGGGCTCAAGGTCGAGTCGTTACGCCAGCAGCGAGAACCCGCCGTCCACGATCAGCGTCTGACCGCGGATCATCTCGGCGTCCGGCGAGCACAGGAATGCGACGGCGCCTGCGATGTCGTCCGGCTCGACGAGCCGTCCGACCGGATTGGCGGCGCCGCCTGCCAGCATCCGCTCGCGGTTCGGGAAGTGGTCGAGTGCCCCGGTGTCGACGACGCCGCCCGAGACGGCGTTCACGCGCACCCCTCGGGGCGCGAGCTCGACCGCCAGGTAGCGGACGAGCGCCTCCAGGGCCGCTTTCGAGGTCCCGACGAGCACGTAGTTCTCGAGCACCCGCTGGGCGCCGAGTGAAGAGATCGCGACAACCGACGACCCGGCACCGAGATTCGGGGCCGCTGCGCGGGTGAGTTGAAGAAGCGCGCGGGCGTTGGCGTTCATCGTCCAGTCCCAGTGCTTGTCCTCGACCTCGAGCGCCGGCCGAATCACCCCGGTCGCGGCGTTGTGGATCAGCGCCTCGAGCGGGCCGAGGGCGGCAACCTCGTCGAGGACGCGAGCGGAGGTCACGTTGCCGCGCACGAGCACGGGCTCGGCGCCCGTCGCTTCGATCTCGGCCGCGGTCGCCTCGGCCGCCCGGTCGTTCCGCAGGTACCCGATCGCGACACGGCGTGCGCCGTCACGCGCGAAGCGAAGCGCGATCGCGCGCCCGATCCCGCGCGAGCCGCCGGTGACGAGGACGGTCAAGCCCGCGGCAGGGGCTCGTCGGCGGGCGCCGACGACGGGATCTCCGCCCAACCCGGGCCCGTGCGAGTGAGGTGAGGCCCTTCGTCGGCCTTCGACGACGCGTGGCCGAGGCGGTCGAGGCGATCCATCTGCTCGGTTGCGTAGCGCCGTACGCCATGCGTCTCCGGCAGGTCGGCGACCAGCTCGCGAACGCGTGCGCGGATCTGGTAGGCGAAGTGCGGCGTCGCGGGCCCGACGAGGGCGTCGATGTCGTCGCGGGTCGGCTCGCGCTCCATGGCGGCCGAAGACTATCGCGTCGATAGTCTCGAGCAGCGATGCGCCGTACCCCGAGTGCAGTTGACGCGATGCTGCTCGGGACCGTCCTCCTCTGGGCGCTCAACATCACCGTCACCAAGTACGTGCTCGAGCACGGCTTTCAGCCGCTCGCGTACGCGACGATCCGCTACTTCGCCGCGACGACGCTTTTCTGGATCTTCACCTACGTCCGCGAGCGGTCGTTCCGTATCGAGCGCCGCGACATCGGGCTCGTGCTGATCGCGTCGTTTCTGATCTTCGTCAACCAGCTGGGGTTCGTCTACGGCGTCGACGACTCCAATGCGTCCACCGTTGCGCTGATCCTCGGGACGACGCCGATCTTCATCGGGATCATCGCGACGCTCGCGAAGGTCGAGCGCGTGCAACGATCCTTCTGGGTTGCCGCGGCCGTCTCGTTCGTCGGCGTCGGCTTCGTCGCGTGGGGCAGCGGCGGGTTTGCGGGCCACGTCCGCGGCGACATGTTCGCGCTGTTCACTGCGGCGACCTGGGCGGCTTACTCGGTGACGATCGCGCCGCTGATGCGCCGCTACTCGCCGTTCCGGATCAGCGCGCTCGTGCTCGCGATCGGTTGGATACCGCTCGCCCTCACCGGTGCGAGCCAGACGACGAGCCAGTCGTTCCACTTCGGCGCAGCGACATGGGTCGGCTTCGCGTACGCGGTGGTGGGGCCGCTCTTCATGACGAACATCCTCTGGTTCACGGCGATCAGCCGGGTCGGGCCGGCACGGGCCTCGCTGTTCGCCAACCTGCAACCGTTCTTCGCGGTTCTCTTCGCGCTCCTGATCCTCGGCGAGCACCTCGATCGCTACGAGCTCGTCGGGGCGGCGGCGATCTTCGGCGGGATCGCGCTCGAGCGTGCCCGGAGGCGGCGGCCCGCCTTGTCCGCCGCAGACTGATTAACGAGGTTAACCTTTGCCCGTGAGCTTCGCCGAGAGACTCCAGCGGCAGCCGCCCGGCTACTCGATGACGATCGGCCGGATCCTCGCGATCTACGCCGGGCTGATGGTGACGCTCATGCTGGCCGCGCTCGACCAGACGATCGTCGCGACGGCGCTCCCCCAGATCGTCGGCGACCTCGGCGGCCTCTCGCAGTACTCGTGGGTCTTCACGGCCTACATGCTCACCTCGACCGTCACCGTGCCGCTGTACGGCAAGCTCGGCGACGCCTGGGGCCGCAAGTACCTCTTCCTCTTCGCGATCGTCGTCTTCCTGCTCGGATCGGCGCTCTGCGGCCTCGCGCAGACGATGACGCAGCTCGTCATCTTTCGTGCCGTCCAGGGCGTCGGCGCGGGCGGGCTCTTCCCGCTCTCGCTCGCCGTGATCGGCAACATCGTCCCGCCGCGTGACCGCGGCCGCTGGCAGGGCCTGATCGGCGCGGTCTTCGCCGCGTCCTCGATCATCGGGCCGGCCCTCGGCGGGTTCATCGTCGACAACACCACATGGCGTTGGGTGTTCTTCGTCAACCTGCCGATCGGCGGCCTCGCACTGGTCGTCATCTCGCTGACCATGCCTCGGCGCTCGATCACGCATCGTCACGACGTCGACTGGCTCGGCGCAGGGTTGCTGGCATGCGGAACAGCGGCGCTTCTGATGGCGCTGGTCTGGGGCGGACGGACGTACGGGTGGACGAGCGAGCACGTGCTCGGGGCGCTGACGCTCGCCGTCGTCCTGCTGGTCGCGTTCGCGTTCGTGGAACGACGTGCGCCCGAGCCGATCCTCCCCTTCGACCTTTTGCGGATCCCGGTCGTGGGCTCGAGCGTCGCCTGCATGGCGCTCGTCGGGATGGCGATGTTCGGCACGATCTCCTACGTCCCGCTCTTCGTCCAGGGTGTGATCGGCACGTCCGCGGCCTCGTCGGGCGTCGTCCTGACGCCGCTGATGCTGGCGGCGGTCACGACCTCCATCCTGTCGGGGCAGCTCGTGTCTCGCACCGGTCGCTACCGCTGGAATGCGGTGCTCGGCCCGGTGGTGCTGACGGCCGGGATGGTGCTGATCTGGCAGATGGGGGTCGGCACGACGAACGGCGAGGCAGCCCGGAACATGGTGATCGCCGGAGTCGGGATCGGCGCGATGATGCAGGTGTTCGTGTTGTCGGTCCAGAACGCCGTGCCGCGCTCGATGATCGGCTCCGCGACGGCGCTCACCCAGTTCTCACGGCAGATGGGCGCGACGTTCGGCGTGACGGTCATGGGAGCGATCGTGAATCACGGGCTTCCGCCCGGCGTCGGCGTGCCCGGCGAGGGGACTGCGATCCACCGGCTGCCCGAGCATCTCCGCAGCGGGCTCGCAGCTGCGCTCCAGCCCGCGTTTTTCGTCGGCGTCTGTGCGGCAGCGCTGACCTGGGTGATCGCGGTCGTCGGTGTCCGGGAGTTGCCGTTGCGCCGTTCGCTCGACGAGATCTCGCCTGCCGAGGCCGCAGCCGGAGCCCCGGCGGCGCCGCCGGCAGAGGCCTAGAGGTCTGATCGGTATTGAGTGCTGGAAATGCCGATCGGGCCTCTAGACTCCAGTCGATGGGCCAGGATTTCATGCCGCTCGACGGCTGGGACCACGTCGAGCTCTGGGTCGGCAACGCGAAGCAGGCCGCCTACTACTACGAGTACGCGTTCGGGTTCCACCGCACTGCGTACGCGGGCCCCGAGACAGGTGTGCGTGACCGGGCCAGCTACGTGCTCGAGCAGGGAGACGTGCGGCTCGTCCTCACCAGTGCACTCCGCCGTGATCACGAGATCGGCGAGTTCGCGCTCGTCCACGGCGACGGTCTCAAGGACATCTCGCTGCGCGTGCCCGATGCGACCGACGCGTACCGGCAAGCGGTCCAGCGCGGGGCACGCGGCATCCGTGAGCCGGAATGGCTCGAGGACGACTACGGCAGGGTCGAGCTCGCCTCGATCGGGACCTACGGCGACGTCGTGCACACGTTCGTGAATCGGGCCGGATACGAGGGCGCCTACCTCCCCGGGTACGTCGCTCAGGATGCGCCGGTCCCGGTGTCGGATGTCGGGTTGCTGGCAATCGACCACATCGTCGGCAACGTCGAGCTCGGTCGCATGGACCACTGGGTCGGCTTCTACGAGCGTGTGTTCGGCATGACCGAGATGATCCACTTCTCCGACGACGACATCTCCACCGAGTACTCGGCACTGATGAGCAAGGTGATGACCGACGGCCAGGGGAAGATCAAGTTCCCGATCAACGAGCCGGCCGAGGGCAAGCGCAAGAGCCAGATCGAGGAGTACCTCGACTTCAACCATGGGCCGGGTTCTCAGCACGTTGCGCTCCAGTCGGCGAACATCGTCGAGACGGTCGAGGCGCTCGCACGGCGCGGTGTGTTGTTCCTGTCGACGCCGGACGCCTACTACGACGAGACGCCCGAACGCGTCGGTGACATCGACGAGAGCTGGGACGACCTCCGGCGGCTGCGGATCCTCGCCGATCGTGACGACGACGGCTATCTCCTGCAGATCTTCACCAAGACCGCGCAGGACCGGCCGACGCTGTTCTTCGAGGTCATCGAACGTCACGGCGCACGTGGTTTCGGCGACGGCAACTTCAAGGCGCTCTTCGAGGCGATCGAGCGCGAGCAGGCGCTCCGGGGCAATCTTTAGATGATTGATCGACAATTCAACGCCGCCGCGGATGGGGGCCTGCACACGGCGCATTGCGGCCGCCTCGCCCGGCACCAAGGCCCACCGGCCTTGGCACCGATCGAGTCATCCACACTGCTTGGTGCAGACCCTCCCCGCGACGACGGTAATTATCGATCAACCATCTAGAACTCCAAGACGATGAGCCCGCAGCGGCGCACGGCGCTGGTCTCCGTCGCGGCGGCCGCCCTGCTGCTTGTGCTCAAGCTGACGGTCGGTCTTGCGACGAACAGCCTCGGGCTGGTCTCCGAGGCGATTCACTCCGGCACGGATCTCGTCGCGGCGCTGCTCACGTTCTTCGCCGTCGGCGTCTCCGGACGGCCGGCCGATCGCACCCACCAGTACGGGCACGGCAAGGCAGAGCATCTCGCCGCGCTCGCCGAGGCGACGATCCTCGCCGTCGTCGCCGTCGTCATCGCCATTCGTGCGCTGGAGCGGCTGCTCGGGCGTGGTGGCGGCGAGGTGAATGCGACGTGGTACGCGATCGCAGTGATTCTCGTCGTGATCGTGATCGACGTCGTGCGGACGACCGTCTCCTGGCGAGCGTCTCGCAGATACACGAGCCCCGCATTCGCCTCGAACGCGCTGCACTTCGGGAGCGACCTTGCGGGCTCGTTCGCCGTGCTGATCGGCCTGCTGGTCGCGCGCGCCGGCTACGCGGGCGGCGACTCGGTCGCTGCGCTGTTCGTGGCCGTGCTCGTGATCACGGCCGCGGCGAGGCTCATGCGCCGCAACATCGACGTGCTCATGGATCGCGTGCCGGCCGACGACGAGTCCGCGGCTCGCAGAGCGATCAGGGCGATGGAGCCGGCGGTCGAGCTCCGTCGCCTGCGGATGCGCCAGGCGGCGGGTCGTCAGTTCGCCGACGTCGTGATCGGTGTGTCGCCGAACGCCGCCGTCGGGCAGGGTCACGCCACGGCCGACGCCGTCGAGGCCGCCGTCGCCCGTGCGCTCCCGAATGCCGACGTCGTCGTTCATGTCGAGCCGATCGAGGATGCGAGCGTGCGCGAGCGCGCCCACGCGGCGGCGATCGCGGTTCCGAACGTCCGGGAGGTTCACAACATCGCGCTGGTCGACGTCGACGGCCGAACCGAGCTCTCCTTGCACGCGAAGCTTCCGGGACACCTTTCGCTCGAGGAGGCACATGCGATCGCAGAGCGCCTCGAGACCTCGATCTGCGCTGCCGTGCCGGAGATCACCGGCGTACAGACGCACCTCGAGCCGCTGACGGAGAGCAGCGCTGCGCGGGAGGTGCGCCTCGGGGACGAGGCCGACATCCGCCGCATCGTCGTGGAGGCGACGGGCGCCGAGCCGCGCCAGCTTCGCCTTCTTCGAACCGTCGGCGGCCTGGTCGCGTTCCTCACGCTCGGGCTCGACGGAACGAGCCGCCTCGACGAGGCGCATGCGCGCGCGAGCGAGATCGAGGAGAGGATCCGTCGCGCGCGGCCCGACATCGCCGACGTGATAGTTCATACCGAGCCGTGAAGCTCTGCATGTTCACTCCGAGAGAGCTCGGGCTCGAACGCGGCTGGCCGGGTCGGATCGAGGGCGACCGCGTGATCCAACTCGCTGCGCAGACCTTGCAGTCGTTCTTCACAGGCGGTGGCATGGCACGGGAGCACGCGGAGTACGCCCTTGCCGACGTCGAGCTGCGGCCGCCGGTGCTGCGCCCGCCGACCGTCCGGGACTTCATGGCCTTCGAGGCGCACGTCGCGAATGCGCGGCGCCTTCAGGGCCGGGAAGTGCCGCCGGAGTGGTACGAGGTCCCCGTCTTCTACTTTTCGAACCCCACGGCGATCTTCGGCCCGGGCGAGGACGTGCCGTATCCCGACGGGACCGCAGAGCTCGACTACGAGCTCGAGTGTGCGGCCATCATCGGCGCCGAAGGTGCGATCGGCGGCTTCACGGTCATGAACGACTGGTCGGCTCGCGACCTGCAGCGGGTCGAAATGCGCGTCGGGCTGGGCCCCGCCAAGGGCAAGGATTTCGCGACGTCGCTCGGGCCGGTCGTCGTGACGCCGGACGAGTTCGACGGCACGTCGGGTGTGATGGTCGCGCGCGTGAACGGCGAGGAGCGCTCGCGTGGCGATCTCCGCGATCTGCACCATCCGTGGGCAACGCTGGTCGAGCAGGCTGGCCGCAACACGAGGTTGCTGCCGGGCGACGTGATCGGGTCAGGGACGGTTGGTAGCGGGTGCATCCTCGAGCACGGCGACGGCCGCTGGCTGCAGCGTGGCGACGTGGTCGAGCTCGAGATCGAAGGCATCGGCGTGCTCTCGAACCGGATCACGTGATCGGGCCGGACGACGTTCGGGCCGCAGCGCGGGTCCTGGACGGTGTCGCGCACCGGACACCGCCCGTCACGTCGCGCACGCTCGGTCCGCAGGTGCTGCTCAAGCCGGAGTGCCTGCAGCGTGCCGGTGCGTTCAAGTTTCGCGGCGCGTACACGAAGATCGCTTCGTTGCCGCGTGGTGCGCCGGTGGTCGCGTACTCGTCCGGCAACCATGCGCAGGCCGTTGCGCTGGCGGCCCGCCTGCTCGGCTCACGGGCGACGATTCTGATGCCGGCCGATGCGCCGGTGACCAAGGTCGAGGCGACGCGCGGCTACGGCGCCGAGATCGTGACCTACGACCGTTACCAGGACGACCGCGAGGCGCTCGGGAGCGCGCTCGCGGCCGAGCGCGGCCTCGAGCTCGTCCGGCCGTACGACGATCCGCTGGTGATGGCGGGCCAGGGAACGGCCGCACTCGAGCTGATCGAGGACGCCGGCCCACTCGACACCCTCGTCGTCCCCGTCGGGGGTGGCGGGCTCATCTCGGGTTGCGCCACGATTGCGCGCGACCTCGGAGTGCGGCGGGTCGTCGGTGTCGAGCCCGAGGCCGGAGATGACTGGCGCCGATCGTTTGCGGCCGGTCACCCGGTGCGGATCGATGTGCCGCGCACGATTGCGGACGGACTGCAGACGAACGCACCGGGAGACCTCACCTGGGAGGTGGCCTCACGTCTCGTCGACGAGATCGTCACCGTCACCGACGCCGAGATCGTGGAGGCGATGCGGTTCGCATTCGAGCGGCTCAAGCTGGTCGTCGAGCCGAGCGGTGCGGTCGGCATCGCGGCGCTGCTGCAGGACCGGGTCCGCTTTGCGGGGCCCGTCGGTGTGATCGTCTCGGGCGGCAACGTCGGTGTCGACCGGTTCGCGGAGCTCGTGCGGTGACACGGCCTCGGCGGCGGAGGCGCGGTTGAGCCGGGCGGGTATGCGCGAGCTTCCCGCGGGAACCGTCACGTTCCTGTTCACGGACGTCGAGGGCTCGACACGTCTGTTGCACGAGCTCGGCGACGCGGCCTACGCGGATGCGCTCGCAGAACATCGTCGCCGGTTGCGTGAGGCGTTCGCGCGTCATGGCGGCGTGGAGGTCGACACGCAGGGCGACGCGTTCTTCTACGCCTTCCCGACCGCGCCAGGCGCCGTCGCGGCCGCCGCCGACGGCCGGCAGGCTCTCGACGGCGGCCCGATCCGGGTGCGGATCGGGCTGCACACCGGAACGCCCGTGCTGGGCGGAGAGGGTTACGTCGGGGCCGACGTGCATCGCGCGGCGCGAATCGCCGCCGTGGCCCACGGCGGCCAGGTGCTCGTGTCGGCCGCGACCGTTGCGCTGACGGGCACGGAAGGGCTCCACGATCTCGGCGCGCACCGGCTGAAAGATCTCTCGGCGGCGGAGCGTCTTTACCAGCTGGGCCACGAAGAGTTCCCGCCGCTCCGAAGCCTGTACCGCACCAACCTGCCCGTGCCGCCGACGCCGTTTCTCGGCCGCGAGCGGGAGCTCTCGGAGGTGAGTGTGCTGCTGCTCGGCGGAACGCGCCTGCTGACGCTGACGGGCGCGGGCGGGACCGGCAAGACGAGGCTCGCGCTGCAGTCCGCAGGCGCCGTCGCGGATGCGTTCCCCGACGGCGTGTACTGGGTGCCGCTCGCACCGTTGCGCGACCCACGGCTCGTCCTTGACGCCGCGGCGAGGTCGCTCGACGCCGACGACGTCCCCGGGCGCGTTGCCGACAAACGAGTGCTGCTCTACTTCGACAACTTCGAGCACCTCCTCGATGCGTCCGCCGACATCGCCGAGCTGGTTGCCGTTTGTCCGAACTTGAACGTGCTCGTGACGAGCCGCGAGCCGCTCCACCTGAGCGGCGAGCAGGAGTATGCGGTGCCACCGTTCGTCCACCAGGAAGGCGTGGGCTTCTTCATGGCGCGGGCGCGGGCGATCGATCCGGCGTTCGAGGCGCACCCAGCGGTGGCCGAGATCTGTGCGCGGCTCGACAACTTGCCGCTCGCGCTCGAGCTCGCCGCCGCGCGTGTGAAGGCGCTGCCGCCGGAGCAGCTGCTGCAGCGCCTCGAGCAGCGGTTGCCGCTCCTCACCGGCGGCGCCCGCGATCTGCCGGAGCGCCAGCGAACGCTCTCCGCGACGATCGCCTGGTCGTACGACCTCTTGACATCGGAGGACCAGCGGCTGTTCCGCGCCCTCGGCGTCTTCGTGGGCGGCTGCACGTTCGCCGCAGCCGGGGAGGTGGCAGGCGCGGAGCTCGACGCGCTGCAGTCGCTGATCGACAAGAGCCTGTTGCGGCGAACGGAAGACCGGTACTGGATGCTCGAGACGATCCGCGAGTTCGCGCTCGAGCAGCTGCGGGAGCGCGGCGAGCTCGACGGCGTCGCACGCCGGCACTTCGAGTTCTACGCGGCGCTGGCAGAGTCGGCCCACCTCACGGCGGAGTCGGCCGAGGGCCAGCGCCATGAGCTCGTCATCCCGGAGGCCGACAACCTCCGGGCTGCGATCGACTGGGCGGTCGAGGCCGGCGAATTCGAGCCGGCGACTTCACTGGCAGTGTCGCTCGAACAGTTCTGGGTCACTAGCAACCCCCACGAAGGGGCGAGGCGAATGACGGAGCTGCTGGAGCACGAGGACGAGCTGTCGCCGCTGCTCCGCGCGCGGGCATTCCGCGTCCGCGGGGGCACGTTGTTCATCGCCGGGGAGTTCGAGGAGGGCGGCCGCTGGCACGCGAAGGCGCTGGCCGGCTTCCGCGAGCTCGGCGACGACGCTCGGACCGCCCACATGCTGATCCGCGAGGCGATCTCGGCCCGGCACAGCGGCGATTCCGGACGAGCGCGTGAGCTCGCCAAGGAGAGCCTGGCACTGGGCAGCACCGGTCCCCGCGACGAGGGCGAGGCTCTGTACGTGCTCGGAAACGTGGCCTACGGTGAGGGACGAGGAGACGAGGCGCTCGAGTTGCTCGCGCGGAGTGCCGAGCTGTGCCGGGGGGTGGGCTTTCAGTGGCTCGCGATCGGCGCGCTCCTGAACTACGCGGACTACGCCCTCAGGCTCGGGCGGCCGGGCGCGGCCGCCGAGCCACTCCGCGACGTCGTCGGGACATCGCGTGCGATGGGAGACCGGCAGCACGCCGTCTACGGGCTCGCGCTGCTCGCCTGGCTGGCGACCGAGCAGGGCGACCTCGGGCGTGCGGGTCGACTGTGGGGAGCCGTGGAGGCCGAGGCGGAGCGGGCGCCGGTCGGCCAGTGGGAGGTCGAACGGGACGAGTACGCCTCCTACGTGATCCGAGACGATCCGGCCTTCGGGCTCGGCCGCGCCGCCGGTCGGCGGCTGACCTTCGACCAGGCGATCGACGAGGCGCTCGCTCAGCCGGATTGAGCCTCGCGCACCTTCGCCGCGACCTGCGCGCGCTCGTACGACAGCCGGAAGAGCTCGATGACGTCGCCGACGTCGTCCTCGCTCGAGATCTGACGCGACACCCAGCCCGTGTGCGGCAGGACGTGGTGCGGGCTCGCCCGACCCGTCTCGACGAGCATGTCGCGGATCCGGCGCGGGAACGGGAGGTCGACCCAGCGCTCGCCGTGCAGGTGGCCGAGCTCTCGTCCGCCGAGCCTGAACTCGATGCCCCCGAAGCGGTGCGGGTGAACCGAAACCCCCTCCCACGACGCCACCTCCGAGCGGATCTGGGCGACGTTATTCTCCATCCATGCCGTTTTATCAGCGCCTGGGCGAAGTGCCCGACAAGCGCCACGTCGTCTTTCGCGAGAACGGCACCCTCCTGACGGAGGAGGTGATGGGGTTCGAGGGCTTCTCGGGCCTCGAGTCGATCCTCTACCACCTGCACTCACCGTGTCGCGTGATCGAGCTCGGCGAGTTCGAACCGATCGTGCGCGACGAGTGGGTGCCGGACGCCCATGCCCACCGGCACTTCACGACGTGGGACATCCCGGCCGGCGGCGATGCGGTCGGAGGGCGGCGCCTGCTGATGTGGAACAACGACGTCGAGATCTCGCTGTGCCGGCCCACCGAGCCGATGGAGTACTTCTTCCGCAACGGCGAGGGCGACGAGGTGATCTTCGTCCACCGCGGAGCGGGAACGCTCGAGACGATCTTCGGCGATCTGCCGTACGCGCCGGGTGACTACGTCGTCGTGCCCCGCGGGACGACATACCGGTTCGTCCCCGACGAGGGAGACGAGGCCGAGCAGCGCTACCTCGTGTTCGAAACGCCGGGACTCATCACGATCCCGAAGCGCTACCGCAACGAGCACGGGCAGCTGATGGAGCACGCGCCCTTCTACCACCGAGATCTCCACGCTCCGACCGAGCTGCGAACGCATCGCGACCGCGGCGAGCACATCGTCAAGGTGCGTGTTCGCGACGGTTACCAGACGTACGTGATCGACTATCACCCCTTCGACGTCGTCGGCTGGGACGGATACGTGTATCCCTGGACGTTCTCGATCCACGACTTCGAGCCGATCACCGGCCGCATCCACATGCCGCCGCCGTCGCACCAGACGTTCGCCGGCCCGAACTTCGTGATCTGCTCGTTCTGCCCGCGCAAGCTCGACTTCGACCCGAACGCTGTTCCGATCCCGTACCACCACTCGAACCTGCAGAGCGAGGAGATGATCTATTACGTCGACGGGAACTTCTCGTCGCGCAAGGCGATCGAGGTCGGCTCGATCACGCTCCATCCGAGCGGGCTCCCGCACGGCCCGCAGCCGGGGCTGGCGGAGAAGTCGCTCGGGATGACAGAGACACACGAGCTGGCTGTGATGTGCGACACGTTCCACCCGCTGCGTCTGACCGCGCTCGCCGGCGACCTCGACGACGGCCGCTACGCGTACTCGTGGGCGGAGGACGCGGTGCCGGACGGCTCCACGCCGGGCGAGGATCCGGCCGGCGTCACCTCCCACCTCTGATTCCTTGCGGCTTGCGCTCGACTGGGACGGGACCTGCACCGAGGTCGACGGGCTTCACATGCTCCTCGAGGAGTTCGGCGACCGTGAAGTCTACGCGCGCATGGAGGGAGTCCTCGGCAGTGGTCTCACGCTGCACGAGGTGATCGCCGGCGAGATCGCGACGATCCGGCTGCCGCTCGACGTCGCGGTCGAGTGGGTTCGCGACCACGTCAGGGTGCGTCCGGGGCTCGCCGCTCTCGTCCGGGAGCATCGTGCCGTGATCGTCTCGAGCGGCTTCCACGAGTTGATTCGCCCGGTCCTCGACCGCGAGGGGATCGAGGTCGACGTCGTCGCCAATCTCCTCGACGCGGCAGAGAGCGGATGGCGACCCGTGTGGCACGACGAGACCGCATGCCTGGTGTGCGGCGAGCCGTGCAAGCGGGCGCTCCTCGTCGGCGAGCCGTTCGTCTACGTCGGCGACGGCTACTCGGATCGCTGCGCGGCGCTGGCCGCGGAGCGGATCTTCGCGAGGGACGGCCTCGCCATCTACCTCGAGCGGCGCGGCGTCGACTACGAGCCGTTCGACACGCTGGACGATGTCGCTGCTGCGCTTCGCTGAGCCGTATGACTTCCTGCTCTCGACCGAGCGCTTCCGCCGCTTTGGCCCCGATCTCGCGAACCTGTGGCACGACGATGCGCTCTGGCGAGTCGTCGAGGGGCGGGAGGTCGCGATCCGGGCGGCGCCCGGTGGCGTCGACGTCGAGCCGCTCGACGATCTGATCAGACCCGTCGTGCTCTGGCTCCTCGGCGCCCCGTTCGAGCTCGAGCCGTTCTATGCCTGGGCCACGGACGACGGCGTGCTCGGTCCGCTCACCGTCAGGCTTGCCGGTCTGCGTCCGCCGCTTGCGCCCGATCCGCTCGAGGCGCTGGTCACCTCGATCACGGCCCAACAGGTCTCGCTGTTCGCCGCCTTCGCGATTCGCACGAGGATGATCGAGCGCTTCGGTGTCCCTGTCGGACGTGCCTACGCGTTCCCGACGCGCGAACGACTGGCGCGCGCGTCGGAGGAAGAGCTGGTTACGGTCGGCTTCTCGCGACGTAAGGCCGAGTACGTCGTCGGGCTCGCCCGAAGCGACCTCGACCTGCACGCGCTCGCGGCGCTGGACGACGACGACGTGCGCGCCCGGCTCGTTGCGCTGCGCGGGCTCGGCCCCTGGACGGCCGAGTGGTTCCTCGCCCGGCACCTCGGGCGGCCGCGCGCCTGGCCGGCCGGTGACCTTGCCCTGCGCAAGGCGGTCGATGTTCTCTACGGTGTGGGTGTGGAGGAGTTGGGGCCGAGGCTCGAGCCGTTCCAGAACCTGTCGGCGCACTACCTCCTCACCGGGGTGAGGACGCCGTGAACGTCCGCCGGGCGACGCCCGCCGACGAGGCGACGCTTCGGGAGCTGTGGGAGGAGTTCGGGCGCGAGGTGCCGGCGCCTCCCGCCTTCACCGGCGAGAGCTGGGACGAGGAGTGGGCGGATACACGCCGGCAGCTCGACGCCGGCGGTGTGTTCCTGGCGGACGACGGCGGCAAGGCGATCGGCGTCGCCAAGATCGACACGCCCGATCACGGTGCGATGCACGTTCATCTCGTGCACGTCCGTCCGGATGTGCGCCGTCAAGGGGTCGCGAAGGCGCTCCTGCGGGAATGCGTGGCACATGCGCGCGACTCCGGCGTTCGGACGATCTCGTTGCACGTCCTGACCACCAACGAGCCTGCGCGCACGATCTGGCACCGTCTCGGGTTCACGGAGGTTTCGAGCCTGATGGCGGCCGGAGTCGACGACCTCGGCACCCGGCTGGCCGAGGAGGCGCCGGGAGAGCGCCGCGCGACAACGCACGTCCAGACGGATGATGAGGTCTCCGTCGAGCGCGCGATCTCGCACTTCCTGCCGCGTCTCGTTGCGCCCGATGTGCGCAACACGGACAGCTGGATCCGTATCGCCGACCCGGCGCTCGACGACGATCGTGACGCACACGGCCGCTTCGCCCACGAGCTGTCCGACCGGCTGGGAGCGGTCACCGTCGCCCTCGCACTCGAAGGGGAGGTCGTTCGGCTTCGACTCTACGAGCGCGGGCGCATGGTCGATGAATACCTCTCCGTGCCGACGTACTACGGCCCGCTCTCGACCGGCGACCAGCTGGCATTGGCCGCGAACCCGACGCTCGTCTCCCGGTTGACCGGCGCCGACCGTGAGGCTGTCCACCGCGTCGCTGTCACCGGCGCGTCTCCCGCAGAACTGCCGCCCGCGTCGCAGCTCTACGTGGACCTCGCCGCCCTGATGGGGCTCGAGCCGTGAAGCTCTACGACGCCGCGCGTTGTCCCTACTGTGCGCGCGTTCGTCTCGTCGTCGCGGAGAAGGGCATCGAGCCGGAGACCGTCGAGGTCGACCTGTCGAACCGCCCGGCCTGGCTGCTCGAGCTGAACCCGCCGAACGGGCGCGTTCCGGTCCTCGACAACGGCTTTGTGCTCCCCGAGTCCGAGGTGATCATGAGCTACCTCGAGGAGCTGATGCCCGCGCCCGCGCTCTTGCCGGAGCCACTGTCGGAGCGCGCGGAGGCGCGACTCCTCGTCCACCGCTTCGACCAGCTGCTCGGGGACGACTACTACGCGTTCAGGCGTGGAGACGACAACGATCTTGCCGTGCGGCTCGACGAGCTGCCGGTTGGCCTCAGCCTGTTCAGCGACTTCGCCTTCGCGCCCTGGGTGATCCGCACGCGCGACATGCTCGGCGTCACCCTGCCGGACCGGATCGCGTCGTGGCTCGGTGCGCTCGCGGAGCGTCCCTCGGTGGCCGCGGAGGTCGAGGTGGTGCGGTCGTTGTGACCGACATCACCGTCGACGAGCTCGCTCGGCGACTCGGTGATGTCGTCGTCGTCGACGTGCGAACGAATCACGAGTTCGACGGATCGCTCGGCAATGCATGCGACCCGCGGCAGGGTCACATCCCGGGTGCTCGCAATCTCGACGTCCACCGCCTCCAGAACCTTCGCGGGGAGGAGATCGCCGGTGAGCTCGGGCTCGAGCCAGGCGCCGAGGTGGTCGTGTACTGCCACTCCGGCTCCCGCTCGTCGTACGCGGCTCAGATCCTTCGCGCCCACGGCTACGACGCGCGGAACTACGTCGGGTCGTGGCACGAGTGGGCGCAGCGCGACGATCTGCCGATCGACACCGGTCGTTAGCCGGCCGCGCGCAAGAACGCGCGCGCGAGTTGCCGGCCCAGCTCTTGCCAGGCGGGCAGCTTGTCGTCGAGCTCGCGCTCCAGCTCGTCGAGCGTCCGCGGCAGCACCGGCTCCTCGCGGAACCAGCCGAGCACCTGGTCGCGCCGTACCTCCGGGTGGAACTGAACCGCCCACGCGCGTGTTCCGATTCGGAACGCCTGTGGGACAGGGCCTTCTGCCAGCACGACCGCGTCGGCCGGCCATGTGAACGCGTAGCCGTTCGCGTTCAGCGCCTCGAAGCGACGCGGCATCACCCCGAGCACCGGGTCCGCGACGCCTTCGTCGGTGAGCGTCGTCTCGTAGAACCCTGCGAGCGGTAGTCCGAGCGACGAGACTTCAGATCCGAGTGCGCGTGCAAGTGTCTGCGCGCCGAGGCAGACCGTGAACAGCGGCGTCTCGTCGTCGACGATTCGTCGCAGTGTTTCGTATTCGTCGTGCAGCCAGGGATGAGCGATCTCCTCGCCGACGTTCTGGTCGCCGCCGAACACGAACACGGCGTCGAAACTGCTCGGTGGCCGACCTTGTGTCCGGATGTCCCAGTTCGAGAGCTCGTGTCCTTCCTCGACGACCACATCGCCGAAGAGCTCGGGTTGGACGGCCGGACCGTGGGTGACGGCGAGCACGCGCATCAAACGGTGAATCGTACGTTGCGCCGTCTTTGCGATACTCGTCACGATGAATGCCGACGACCTCCAGCTGCTCGAGACGGTCGGCGCCGAGTCGGAGCTTGCCTCCGGACACGTGCTGGTCGAGCGTGGTCAGTACGGCACGGGGCTCTACGTGATTCTCGAGGGCACGGTCATCGTCGAGGCGCCGGAAGGAACACACGAGCTCGGACCGGGTGAGGTCATCGGCGAGCGCGCCCTCTTCTCTCCCGACGGCACGAGAACAGCGCGCGTGCGGACGACGAGCGAGGTTCGCGTGCTCGCCGTCGACCGCGTCGAGGTCGACCGGCTCTGCGCAGCGGATGCCGGGTTCGCCCGCCGTCTCGCCGGCGGCTGACCGGTGAACCGGATGCGTCATGCGTGCGTGCTGCACGCAGCGACGATTTCCACCGCGAGGCTCCTTCTCGACCCCTTGAACGAGAGGGTTGCCCAAGCCGTTGTGTCGGGCGAGATCTCGGCGCTGAGCCGCGCAGACGGCTGGCCGCACGACGACACGCTCGATGCGATTCGGATGTCGACGACGATGGGCGGGAGCTCGCTCGTCTGGCTCGTCATCTTCGACGGGTGCATCATCGGTGACTGCGGAACGGTCGGTGAGCTCGACGACACGGGGGACGTCGAGATCGGATACGGCCTGGCGGCCGAGCATCGAGGACGCGGGTACGGGAATGAGGTCGTGGCGGCGCTGTCCGGGTGGCTTCTCGACCGACCTGGAGTCGAGCGGGTGGTCGCCCGTCGGGTTCGCGCCGACAATGTTCCGTCACGGCGGGCACTCGAGAATGCGGGATTCGTCCTCACCGATGAACGTGGCGGCCTGACGTGGTACGTGCGTGACGGGACCGCCGGCGTAGTTTGAGCTGATGCGCATTCTCGGCCTGGTCTTCGCGGGAACGTCAACCCGGGACCGCCTGGAGATGGCTCGGTTCGTGGAAGACACGCTTGGTCTCCCTCGCGTCCAGGTCGGCGGTGTCGAAGCCGACATGTTCGCGTTGCCCGATGGATCCGCGTTCGCAGTCGCCGATCCGCGGGGCATGGGGGACACGGATCGCTCGATCGGCTTCCAGGTCGAAGCGCTCGACGATGCGATCGCCGAGCTCCGGGCCGCCGGGTGCGAGGTCGGCGAACCGGCCGAGAACGACCGGCAGCGCTACGCTCACTTCCGAGCACCCGACGGGAAGCTCTACGAGCTCATCGAGGATCGCTGAATGCCCGTCGACCGAGCCTGCTCGATCAGGTGAGCGCTGCGTACAGGTTGACGCGCACGCCGTCGGGGTCGCCGAGCAGCGCGTACCGCTGACCCCAGAACGCGTCCCACGGCTCCTTCTCACCTTCGAAGCCCGCCCCGACCACGCGCGCATAGACCTCGTCGACCTCGGCCGGATCTGCGCATTCGAACGCGAGCGACACCTGGTTGCCGTTTGCACGCGTCCAGTCGGGCAAGAAGCTGCGGATGACCTCCTCCGCGTCCAGCATCAGCCGCGTTCCGTTCGGCATCGTCGCCTCGACGTGACCGTTCGCCACATCCTCCGGGAAGTCGGCCCCGAGCAGTCGGTAGAACTGGATCGAGCGGCCCAGATCCGAGACCGCGATGCCGATTGCGTTCAGGCTGGCCATGGCGCGACGCTACAGGTTCAGGTCGCCGCCGCCGGCGGGATGCAGTGGTTCGCGAGAAAGAGCTCGTCGGGGTCGTAGGTCGCCTTCACCTGTTGCAGGCGACCCCAACTTGTCTCCGGGAAGATCGTCCGCGGGTCTGCTCGCGACTCCGTGAAGTTCAGGTAGCGACGGCCGCTGTTCCACGGTTCGAGTCTGGACAGCAGCAGATCGACGTGGTGTTCGACGGCCGCGTGCATCTCCGGGTCCCCCGCGAAGCCGAACGTGAAGAGGATGAACGGCTGGTCGATCGTGTCGAGGCAGCCGTGATCGGCTGAGCCTTCGCGGAGCGCGCCGCCGAGATGGCGAATCTCGAGATGAAGCAACGGGGAGCCGACGAACGACTCGACGAGCACGTCGGTCGCGGCCGGCGAGTAGTCCTCGAGCAGGATCCCGTCGCCTGCGTATGGAAGCGGGAAGTCCGGATCCATGTTGACGAGGCTGAGGTCGCGCGTAGGCATCATCGTCACGTTGTCGAGTTCCGGCTCGAGGTCGCGGAACGGTCGCACGAGCGCCTCGCCCGCACTCTCACCGCCGAGGAACGCGATCTCGACGAGCGCGAACGAACGGCCGCGAAGGTGGTCGGGCAGGAACGGAGCGTCCGGGAGCTGCAGGAGCCTGCCGAGCGAATGGCACTCGAGCGGGACGGTTTCGACCCAGGCACGCCAGGTGTTGAGGATCTCTCGGGCTCGTTCGATCGGCCAGAAGAAGGCGCCGGCATAGATCTCTTCGATGGGGTAGAGCGTGAATTCGATCGCCGTCACCGCGCCGAAGTTCCCGCCGCCGCCCCGTACTGCCCAAAACAGGTCGCTCTCGTGCTCGGAGTCGGCACGAACGAGCCGGCCGTCTGCGGTGACGAGCTCGACGGCCAAGATGCTGTTTGCGGCCAGACCATGCTTGCGGATCATCCAGTTGAGGCCACCACCAAGCGTGTAGCCGACGATGCCGACGTCGGGCGACGTGCCCGCCAGAAACGCAAGGCCGTGCTCCCCCGCCGCATGCGCGACCGAGTTCGCCAACACCCCCGCCTCGGCCCGCGCGCGCCGACCCTCCGCGTCGATCTCGAGCCCGCGCATCCGCTCCATCTTCAGGAGCAAGGCATCTCTGCTCCAGTCGATCGGCCCGGCGTTGTGGCCGCCGGCATTGAACGCGATCCGCAGGCCGTGCGCGGCGGCGAAACGCACGGTATCGACGACATCCTGAACCGACTCGGGCAGCACGATGGCGACGGGTCGCTGCTCGACAGCGAGGTTCCACGACTGCCGTGCCGTGTCCCACGACTCATCGTCGGGTAGCACGACGTCGCCGGACAGGCCTTTCCCGAGTGCCCGAGCGTTTGCAATCTGGTCGGTCGTCATCTCGCGCGCTCCTTCGTCGATGGCGCCGATCACGCCGCCTGCCGACCGGCGGCCCAAACGTGACGACCCTACAACCTTGTCGGCGAGTCACAACAACGGAACGCCTCGTAACGCGAGGCGAGGCTGGACCGGGCCGGAGCCGATGAGTTCTTGGTGGCCGGCCAGTCTCTACCGCGAAACGGATCCGCACGCGAATGGAAAGGTCTCGCCTGCAGTAGATGAGACAGGAGGCATCGTGAAGTTTCTTCTCTGTTCGTCTGGCATCAGCAACCCGAGCATTCACGACGCGCTGGTCGAGCTGCTCGGTAAACCGATTGCCGAGTCCAACGCGCTCTGCATCCCCACCGGGGTGCAGCCCTTCCCGGGCGGGCCTTCGCACGTCTACCGGTTCATCAGCGGAACAACCTCCAGCCCGATGTGCGGATTGGGTTGGAAGTCGTTGGGGGTGCTCGAGCTCACCGCCCTGCCCAGCGTCAAACCGGAGGATTGGATCCCTGCTGTCCAGGAGACCGACGCCCTGCTGGTCTGGGGTGGCAGTCCCTTGTATCTGTGCTACTGGATGCGGCAATCCGGGCTGGCCGACCTCTTGCAGTCGCTGCGGCCCGAGACGGTTTATGTCGGCACGAGCGGCGGAGCAATGGTGGCGACTCCCGACTTCGGAGGAACCACCTACGACGAGAGTGAACCGCTCACCGGCAGCGACAAAGCGCTGGGGCTCGTTGATTTCTCGGTGTTTCCACACCTTGATCGCGAGGATGGCATCCCGGCTAGCCCTCTGGCCGAGATCGAAGCATGGGCCGCCGGTCTGTCAGTGCCGGCATACGTGATCGACGATCAGACCGCCGTCAAAGTGACCGACGGCACCGTCGACGTCGTCTCCGAGGGGCATTGGAAACTGTTGCCCGACAACGATCGCGGATAAGACCTCGCTTGGGCCAACGTTCCCGAATGACGCCATAGGATTTGCGCCGTGCCGTTCACGCTCAGCAACATCAAGGAGGATCTGGAGGACATCGGCCCCAGGTTCGACGGCGCGCCGGACCTGGAGTTCCGCGCGGCGACCAGGGCGCTCGAGCTCGAGAAATCCGCGCTGAGCTACCAGCGCGTCCCGCCCGGCTATCGCTTTCCGTACGGCCACACGCACATGAAGCAAGAGGAGGTGTACGTGGTCCTGCGCGGGAGTGGGCGGATGAAGGTCGACGGGCAACCCAGGCCCCCCGCGATTAAGGAAGAGCACCCAATCCATGGCGCTCCAGCGCTGCCCGTATCTGGCTGAGGAGCTCTGCGCCCATCCGGCGCCCGTTCGGGAGTTGGTCATCTCGATCCCAACGCCAGGTTGCGACCATCGCCAGCATCAAAATCCGGCACTCGCACAGCAGGTCTTGATCAGCGCCTGGATAGTGTGTGCTCACCTCTTCCGGCACATGGGCGACGTCGAACTCGACAGGCCCACGGCAACAAGTCTCCATGTCCGTGAACAGCAACCCGTTCTTCGTCCTGAGCACATTGCCAGGGTGCGGCTCGCCGTGGAGCAGCTGCTGCTCGGCGGCGTCCCGCTGACCGATCGCCCACGTCAACCTTCGCAACGTATTGCTTAAAAGCTCGCGGTCCGCATCCCGAAGATCCGGGGTTTGGGCGCGGTTGCCGACCAGCGACTGCGCCTCCGCGACGCGATCCGTGAAGTGGGGCGCAATGAAATCGGCTTGCCGCATGCCGGCGTGCAGCCGCTCAAGCGCCTGCGCGTACTCGGCTGGTGCGACGTTCCCGTGGTACACAGGCTCGTAGTAGGTCCACAATGTGATGACGAAGCCGTCGCGCACGTAGACGCGCGGCTCCACCCGAGGATCGAGCGAAGCTACGGGGCTATCGGTTTCGGCGAGCCGACGAGCGACCTCGACTTCGAACTCTGCGCCTCCCCGCCCCTCGATACGCGCGACCCGAGCTAGAACGTCACAAGGCTGCAGGCGAAGAGCGAGCCGGTTCGAGTCGTGGAGGACGACGGCGTGATCGACTCTCAGATCAAGTGCTGAGGCAGTCGACACAGCCGCACCCACCGCGGGCTGAACTTGTGACGTCTGCATGGTCGTATCATCGCTCGTGTCCCGCAGCGGGCCGTAGGGGTGGCCGGGTGCTGCTGTGCGCGAGTGGCTGGGTTGCAAGGCGTGCGGAGCGTAGATTTGGCTCGTGAGCTTCGCGGTCCCAGCAGATGCGTATGACCGGTTCATGGGCAGGTACTCGGTCCTCCTGTCGCCGCAGCTTGCCGATCTGGCCGGTGTTTTCGGCGGGCATCGGGTCCTCGACGTCGGTTGTGGTCCCGGCGCTCTCACGGCCGAGCTGGTCACGCGGATAGGGCCCGAGCGTGTGTCGGCCGTCGATCCCTCCGAGCCGTTTGTCGCGGCTGCTCGCGCACGCAATCCCGGGGTCGACGTGCAGCAGGCGTCCGCCGAGCAGCTGCCTTTCCCTGACCAGGCGTTCGACGCGACTCTTGCCCAGCTCGTCGTTCATTTCATGTCGGATCCGCGGGCGGGGATTGCGGAGATGAGGCGTGTGACCCGGCGAGGTGGTGTCGTTGCCGCGTGTGTGTGGGATCACGCGGGCGGACAGGGGCCGCTCAGTCCGCTGTGGGACGCTGCGCGTGAGCTCGACCCCGAGGTCGTGGACGAATCGCGGCTTGCGGGCTCTCGCGAAGGACAGCTGAGCGAACTGTTCCAATCCGCAGGATTGTCCGAGATCGAGGAAACGGCGTTGTCGGTCGCTGTTGAGCACCCGAGTTTCGAGGAGTGGTGGGAGCCGTTCACTCTCGGCGTCGGCCCCGCGGGCTCCTACGTGGCCGGACTCGAACGAGAACGGCAGGCCCAGCTGCGAGAGCACTGCCGCGCCCAGCTCCCCGACGCACCGTTCGTACTCAGAGCGCGGGCCTGGACGGCTCGCGGTCTCGCATAGCCCCATCGCCTGTCCGCAGTCACCTTCCGCGCCAGGCGACGCAGCACTCGTGTGCGCGAGTGCGGACATGGTCCCCGCGGCTCTCGGCGTTATCCGCTAGCCCTGCCCGGATTGAGCACTGCCGTCGATCGGCGGGCCGCCGAGTGGGCCGCTCCCGACGGGCGCGTCGACGACCTGGCAGGGAGGGACGGCACCCTGAGCCCAGGCGAGACCGAGGGCTTGGACATTGCCGGGGCCGGTCTGCGTGGTGACCACGAGCGTGCTGTCGGTGGGGAGGTTCCCGTTGATCGTGAAGCGGGTTGCGCCGTCACTCGTGCGCCCGACCTCACTACCGTGCGTCCCGCCGATGGCGCCGATGCCGGCCGGGGTGAACCACGGCTGCTTGCACATCTTTCCGGCCGGTAGGTATTCGACGACGGCGTTCACACCCGTCGCCTGCAACTTCGCCTGGAGGCCAGCGGCGTCGGTGAGCGAGTCGATCTCGACGGTTACCGTGCCGTCTGGGTTCTTCGTCACGGCGTAGGCAGCCTGTGTCCCCGCGGAGAGGGAGAACACACCAGCGCCGGCTGCCACTGCCAGCAGCGCTGCGAGCCCGCCGGCGGAGAGCGCGGCGGCGAGGGTGCGCCGGTGACCGCGGCGCGGCCGCCTTCCACCACGGACCGCAGTTCCTGCAGCAGCCGCTCTTCGTAGTTACTCACGTCGGCACCTCCGTTAGGTCGCTCGGGTCGAGGTCGTGAAGGTCAAGTCCAATCTGCAGCCGGCGGCGGGCGCGGTGCAGCCGTACGCGGGCGGCGACGCCGCCGATGCCGAGCGCCTTCGCCGCCTCGGCGGTGGTGAGGCCGTCGAGTGCGACCAGTTCGAGCACCGCCCGCTCACCTGCCGGGAGTCGCCCCAACTCCTGGTAGAGCGCTCGCGCGGCTGACTCACGATCAATTCGTTTGTGGAGCGCGGCCAGGTCGTCTTCGTCGAGGAGCTCGCGTCCGCGGATGCGCACGGCCGTCCGCCGCTCCTTCGCGGTCCGCCGCCACTCGTCGGCGACTACGTTGCGGGCGATCCCGTAGAGCCATGCCACAGGCTCGCCCCGGCTGCGCCGATAGGAGCCGACCGACTCGATCGCCGCGAGGAAACAGGTCGGCGGCCAGGTACGGGTCGTCGACACGCCGCGCGACGAAACGCTGCACGGCCTCGACGTTCTCGCGGTAGAAGCGCTCGAACGCGTCAGGGTCAGATGCAATCTCGGCCAGCTCGTGCACTCGCACCTCCCCGGATCCTCGCTGTCGGAAGTTCTTCGCCGGAGCGGGCCAAACCGTTACCGCCCCGGCGCTGGCCCACGTTGTTCTCGCCCTACAGGGGCGCCCACCGCTCCCTTGCCCCGTGTTCAGTTAGACACCCCGAGAGTTGGTGCTCATCGGTTGCCGGCGGGGCTTGGGGGCGGAGGCACCCCGTACTTGTGCAGGCAGAAGTGGAGGGCAGCCAGGTACGCCGGTGAGTTCTCCATGGCATGCGGGATTACGATCGCGCCGTTGCTTTCGGGATCAGGAAAGTTCGCGGCGCCGTGGGAGCGCATGCATCGCGAGAACTGCAGCGCCTGCGCCAGGACGTGCGGCTGCGGGGTGGCGGAGTAGGTCGGCACCAAGGACCTACAGGCTTTCTCCGCTGTCCCGATCTGCGAGCTGCTGACCCCGAGCTGATGCGGGGTGAGCTCGGACTTATCGAAGGATCCGCTGCTCTCGGGGTCGGGCCAGAGCGGCACGCCGTGGGCGCGCACGCACCGGGCGAAGGCGAGCGCTTGGTCGTGTGTCGAGCCGCGGCTCGGCGGCCTCCTCCGCGTTGTACTCGTGCTGAGCTGCGCCACGTGACTGCCCGGCGAACCGCCGCAGCCCGATGCCAGCAAACAAAGGCCCGCAAGGGCGCCGGCGAACACGGAGAAACGAACAGTCTGACCCGACACCTCCGAAAGCGAAGCACACCTCCCTAGAACTGACCTAAAGCCAGGCGGTCGTGTCCACTCAAGCGCGTTTCGGTCGTGTGCGCGAGTCAAAGTTCCGGAATGACGCCCGACGGCTACTTCGAACGGCTCTCGACCCAGGGTAGGCGTGACCAGTACGGCGGCCGCTCTCGCCGGAACCTCTCGGCCGTCGCATAGACCTGCTCCGGATCGGATGTCTCCTTCTCCACACTGGCGCCGTAGCGCGCTGCGAGGTCCGACACCGGATACCGCGCTTCAGGGCTTACGTGTGCGCCAACCATCAGGATCACGCACGGCCCGTCGCCAGCTCCCACGAAGGCGTGCTCCGTCCAGGCGGGCGAATGGAAGAAGTCCCAGGCTCGGAGACAGCGCTCCTCGCCCTCCACGAGCAGCCTGCACTCACCGGCCAAGATGAGGAACGCCTCCTGATTCGCCTCGGCGTGGTAGACGCTGCTCTGGCCGGGCTCGAGGACGGTCACATTGATCCCGAGCTGCGCGAACTCGATCGGAGGTTCGCCGTACTCGTTCGCGAACCAACAGGCCGCGCCTCTCGTCTCCGAAGAGAACCACTCGGCATCGCGCACGTTGACGACGAACCAACCCTCCGTGACGGGGGCAAGCCCGGAGCCAGCGTCCTCAAGCCTCGCTTCGTTCACAAACCGGATTCTCGCAGTCCAATAGAGGCGTCTCTCATATGGGCGAGTGATCGCGAATGACGCCCGAGCCTAGTCTCTCGCGATGTAGTCGATGATCCGGTCTGCGGCGTCGCGCGCGGACGTTGCGATCAGCTCAATCGTCAGGCTGCCGGGGGCTGCGACCGCCGTGAAGTCGTCGTACTCGTCCAGCAAGTGCTCGAGCGTCTGGGCATCGATGATCTTTCCGTGCTGCCTCCGACTTTCGTCAAGAACGCGATGGAGCAGCACCTCACGCGGCGCAAGCAACTGGACGAATGAGACGGCGCCACCTGCCTTCTCATACGACGAGACGATGTCGGCGACGTGCCGTTCATCGCCCGGCGCGAACACGTACGTGTAGATCAGATCGACATCTTCCTCGGCCGCAGCTGCGACAAGATCGCGCCTGAAGCGTCCGACGACACCCCAGAAAGCATCGCTCCCGAACGGCAGCACTTCCTTCACGGCGTCGATCGTCACGTGGTTGTGGAGGATCTTGAACGGGAGGCGGTCTGCGATCGCTCTGGCGACGGTCAGCTTTCCGACGGCGGGAGGTCCGTAGAGGAACACGAGACGCGGCGCGGCCACGCGCCCAGTATGAGGCGCTAAACGCGTTGACGTGCGCCGGCGTCCTCCCGCCGGAAGGGGCCCGGCGACGCTCATCAGGCCGTCGGGATCGACTCGTCCTCGAGCAGCTTCCGCAGGAGCATCGCTCCGGCGGGCGCCTGGGCGACGCCGTCCGTCTGATTGTTGTTGTTGAAGAACGCGTACA
Organism: uncultured Thermoleophilia bacterium; assembly: GCA_963742605.1. Lineage (GTDB taxonomy): Bacteria > Actinomycetota > Thermoleophilia > Gaiellales > Gaiellaceae > PALSA-600. The sequence goes on from CAVUNA010000024.1 coordinate 89,249, forward strand.
CCTCCTCGGCCTCGCCCGCGAGCTCGCGCAGTGGCTGCACCCATTCGCGGAGCTCGGCCTCGGAGTAGAGGTGGTCGAAGCGCTCCGCCGCCGACCCGCCGCGGACATTCCACGTCCCGGCGTTGCGGCCGTGGAAGCGCACATACGCGAGCGGCGACGTCGCGGCGACGAGCGTCGCTGGGACATTCGCTGCATCGACCTTCGGTGCGTCGACGGTCACCCAGCTCATTCGGCGCTCCTCGAGCCAGCGCAGCAGTTCTGCGCGGATGTCCTCAGCGAACCACGAGCGGTGCCGCGGCTCGACCAGCATCTCGTCGGCCCCGAGCTGGTCGCGCGCCCACTCCAGATAGTCGAGCGACGACGGCTTCCACACGACATAGGGCGGAAGCTGGAAGAGGATTCCGCCGAGCTTGCCGGCGTCCCGAAGCGGTTGCAGGGCGTCGAGAAACGCCCGGAACACCACCCTGCGGGCCTCGCGCGGCGGCCGGTCGACGCGTCCGCGGTCGTCGATCGGTAGCCCCGCCCGTAGATCGGGCGGCACTTGCTCGAGCTTGACCGGGTGCCTCGTCAGCAGCCCGAACGCCTTCACGTGCATCACGAAGCCATCGGGAGAGCGCTCGGCCCAGCCGCGGACCATCTGTTCGGTGGGGACGCGGTAGAAGGTCGAATCGACCTCGACCGTCGAGAACCGCTCCGCGTAGTAGGAGAGCCGGGCGAGCGGCGGTGTCCCGGGCGGGTACCAGTGTTTCGAGAGCGCATCGTCGGCCCAGGAGCACGTTCCGATACGGATCGTGGCCGCCATCGCCCGGAACCTACCGGTGGCACTTCTAGACTGGCACCGATGGATGCGCGTCCGATCGGCGTCTTCGACTCGGGAGTCGGCGGCCTCACCGTTCTCCACGAGTGTCTGGTGACGATGCCGCACGAGGACTTCGTCTACCTCGGCGATCACGCGCGGCTGCCGTACGGCCCGCGGCCGCGCGACGAGGTCCGGCGCTTCGCCCACGAGATCGGCCTCTACCTGGAGGGGCTCGGGGTGAAGATGGTCGTCGTCGCCTGCAACACGGCGACGTCCGTCGCGCTACCGGACCTGCAGGAGGAGCTCCACGTCCCGGTCGTGTCGGTGATCGTCCCCGAGGCGCACGCGGCCGTGCAGGCGACGCGCAACCGCCGAATCGGACTGCTCGCGACCGAGCTCACCGTCGCGAGTCGGCGTTACGAGCTGCTGACGCACGCGCTCGACGCAGGCGTCCAGCTCACCGCAGTCGCGTGCCCGAAGCTCGTGCCGCTGATCGAGTCCGGCGATACGTACAGCGAGGACGTCGTCGCTGCTGTGCGCGAGTACGCCGCTCCGCTCAAGAAGGCCGGCTGCGACACCGTGATTCTCGGCTGTACGCACTATCCGTTGCTGCGTCCGGTGTTCCAGCGGACCTTCGGCCGCGAGGTGACGCTGATCTTCTCCGCCGACGAAACAGCGCGCGAGGTGGCGGAGACGTTGCAGCGCAAGGGATTCGAGAACGAGGCCGAGCGCGAGGGCCAGTACCGGTTCCTGACCACCGGTGACCCTGCGCTCTTCCGCACGCTGGGCGAGCGCTTCCTGCAGTTGCCGCTCGGCGACGTCGACCCCGTCGCCGTCTCCGAGCTCGAGGCGGCTGCATGAGCCGTAGGCTCGACGGAGGCTCACAAGGAGCGGAGGTGCCGGCTTGGCCGGCGCCGGAGCGGGCGTGAGGACGGACGGCCGTCGGCCCGACCAGCTGCGACCGGTTGTCGCGGATCCGACGTTCCTCGAGCAGCCCCACGGCGTCGTCCTGTGGTCGCAAGGGAAGACACGGGTCCTCTGCACGGCGTCGATCGGCGACGGCGTGCCGCGGTGGCTCGCCCGCTCGGGGCGCGGCTGGATGACCGCCGAGTACTCGTTGCTGCCGGCTTCGACCGGCGAGCGTTCGGAGCGTGAGGCGGCGCGCGGAAAGCAAGGTGGCCGGACGGTCGAGATCCAGCGGTTGATCGGCCGCGCACTGCGCGGCGTCGTCGACTTCGAGGCGCTCGGCGAACGGACGGTCTGGCTCGACTGCGACGTGCTGCAGGCCGACGGTGGGACGCGGTGCGCGGCGATCTGCGGTGCCTACGTCGCTGCACGGCGCGCGCTCGATCGGTTCGGGTTGTCGAAGGCGTTGACGAGTGAGATCGCTGCGGTGTCGGTCGGGATCGTCGGAGGCGAGCCGCTGCTCGATCTCGACTACTCGGAGGACTCCACCGCCGACGCTGACGTGAACGTGGTGATGACGGGGGACGGTCGTCTGGTCGAGGTGCAGGCGACTGCCGAGCGCACTCCGTTCGACCGCGATCTCCTCGACGTCCTGCTCGATCTCGCCGCAGGTGGCATCGAGCAGCTGCTGCAGTTCCAGGACGAAGCAGTTGCCGTGCCCACCGGTTGACGTGTGAGGGCGCTCCTCTGTTCGGGCAACGCAGCCAAGCTGCGTGAGATGCGCGACCTGCTGCCGACCTTCGAGCTCGAGCTCCTCGCAGTCGAATATCCGCCGGAGGACGGCGCGACCTATCTCGACAACGCGCGCATCAAGGCGTGGCACGGGCGCGAGGTGGGCGCGGCCGACTGCTGGATGCTCGCCGACGACTCCGGGATCGAGGTGGCCGCGCTCGGCGGGGCGCCGGGCGTCGCCACCGCGCGCTGGGCACAGGGCCGTCACGTGGAGCGCCTGCTCGAGGCGCTCGAGGGTGAGCCCGATCGCAGCGCGCGCTACGTCTGTGAGCTCGTCTGCCTCTCGCCGGCCGGCGACGAGACCCGCGGGACGGGCGTGCTCGAGGGCGCGATCGCCGAGGCGCCGGCCGGCAGCGAAGGTTTCGGCTTCGACCCGCTGTTCGTGCCCGTGGGGGAGACGCGGACGGTGGCCGAGCTCGGCGACGGCTGGAAGGCGCACCACTCCCACCGTGCGCTCGCCGCACGGGCGCTCACGTCGGCGCTTGGCCGTTCTTCTTCTGACTCCACCACCAGTTGACCTCGGCGCCGAGCACGATCACGTTCGCCATCACGTAGAGCCAGACGAGCAACACCGCAGGCCCGGACAGTGCCTGCAGGACCGGGTTGTGCTTCGAAACCGTCACGTACTGGGGCAGTACCTGGAACGTCGCCTCCAGGATCACGGCTGCGGTGATCGCACCGGGTAGCACCTCACGCAGCGTCAGCTCGACGTTGGTCAGCACGTAGTACGCGGAGGCAAGGAAGACGAAGATGCCGAGGCCGGAGATCGCGATCGCGGTCAGGCGTGCGAACGGGTCCTCGCCGGAGAAGCCTGCGTAGCGCTTCAGCACTTCCTGGCCGACCGAACCGATCACGAGCGAGGCGAACAGCGCGACGAGCGACCCGACCATCATCACCGTCGCCAGTGCCTTGCCGTGCAGCCAGCCGCGGTTCGGGCGGCCGTAGACGATGTTGAACGCGCTCTCGAGCACGCTGAACAGCGAGAGCGACGACCACAGGAGGAAGAGACCCCCGACGAGGCCGAGGGCAGCCGAATTCTTCTGAATCGCGCGCACGGCGGTCAGGATCGAGTCGACCGACGTGCTCGGGAAGACCTTCGAGAGCTCACGCACGAAGAACGAGCCCTGGTCTGCCTGGTGGACGAGCCCGAGCAACGCCAGTGCGAGGAAGAGCAGCGGCACGAAGGACAGGAGCGCGAAGTAGGCGATCATCGCGGCGAGGTGCGTTCCGCGATCGGAGAAGAACTTGGTGATCACCGTCCTCACCTCCGCGGCAGTATGCTCGGAGCGATGGACGCGAACAGCGCGATCAACGACCTCACGGAGATCTCGCCGCAAGTGCGGGACGTGGTGATTGCGGATGCAGCCGACGAGATTCTCGGCACGAACACGCCGCCTGCGCGCGCAGAGCGACTCGTGGCCGGTGCGCGCCGGCTGCTCGAGAACGCCGACAGCGTTCGTCCTCGGCCGGTCTCGCAACTCGAGGCGGCGACGACGGTGGGAAGCGTCTTCGTCGTGCGCGACGTCGACCACGTGATCGCTGCGACAACCTCCGCAGAGCCGACGGTCGGTCTTGTCTTCTACGACCTGAAGAGCTGTCTCCGATCGATCCTCGAGCGTTCTCCGAGCGATGCCGCCGCGTAAGCTCGTCACCGGCCTGCTGCTCGCAGCGGGCTCGATCGCAGGCTCCGTCCTCGTGCGGCGCCGCGCCGCACGGCGTGTCGATCACGTCGACCTGTACGACGACGACGGGTCGATGGTCTCGCATGCCGAGGGCACGCCGGAGGCCGATCGTCTGCTTCCGATCGCGCGCGAGCTGCTCGCCGCGTCTTGAACCACGCGGAGCTCGGACGGGCACTGCGCGAGGCGGCGTACCTCGAGGGTGACTTCGTGCTGCGCTCCGGACGCCGGTCGCGCTACTACCTCGACAAGTACCGCTTCGAGACGCTCCCCGAGCTGCTGCAGCCCGCTCGGCGAGGCGATCGCGGCCGCCGTGCGTGAGCACGAGCCGACGGCGGTCCGGCTCGCAGGGCCCGAGCTCGGCGCAGTTGCGCTCGCAGCCGCGGCGTCGCTCGCCTCCGGGTTGCCGTTCCTGATCGTGCGGTCGAAAGCCAAGGAGTACGGGACGTCGAGGCGGATCGAGGGCGTCTTCGAGCCGGGCGAGCTCGTGTGCCTCGTCGAGGACGTCGTCACGGCCGGCGGAGCGGCGCTCGAGGCGGTCGAGGCGTTGCGCGAGGAGGGGCTTCGCGTCCAAACGGCGGTCTGCGTCGTCGACCGCGAGGAAGGCGGTCACGACGCGCTCGCGCGCCAGGCGGTGCGCCTGCGACCCCTGTTCCTCGCCTCGACGCTGTTGGGGCCCGCGTCGCGATGAACCTTGAGCCGTCTGAACGCGTCGGAAATCGCCGCGATTCGGCGTCCTCAGTCGCGTCCAGACATCCCGTATGAACGCTCCCTGCGTCCTTGTCTCGCGGCGCCCGACGCGCCCAGCCGGCGAAGAACATCGCGACGCGGGCCCTCGAAAGCGCCGCAAATCCGCATGGTTGAGCGGTATCCGACTTCCTTGTTAGCGTTTTACCCCGAGGTCTCCGTCTCAGAGTCCCCGAGCAGTAGGAGGAGTTCTTGACCAAGCAGGAGTTCATCCAGAAGGTCGCCAACAAAAGCGGGCTGTCGGCACGCGATGCCGGGAAGGCCGTCGAGGCCTTCATGGATTCAGTCACCGAGACGCTGAAGGCGGGCGATTCGGTCAACTTCACCGGGTTCGGCAAGTTCTCGCCGTCGGCCCGCGCGGCTCGCCAGGGCGTCAATCCGCGTACCGGCGAGCGCGTCCAGATCGCGGCCACGACGGTGCCGAAGTTCTCGGCAGGCAGCCAACTGAAGGCTGCGCTCAAGGGCTAGGCGCGCCCGGCGGCGCGAAAGCCTCGTGGATGACGGAGGGCGGCTTCGGCCGCCTTCCGTCTTCGAAGCTACCGTGTCACCGGAATGGCCGTCGCCACGCTGACCTTCGTCGACCGCCTGGCCGCCGAGGTCGAGCGCAAACGCTCGCAGCTCGTCGTCGGCCTCGATCCGATCCCCGATCTGATGCCGGTGGAACTGCGAGGCGACATGGCCCGGTTCTGCTGCGGGATCATCGATGCGGTCGCGCCGTACGCCGTCTGTGTCAAGCCGCAGCTCGCCTTCTTCGAGGCCCAGGGCTCCGCCGGCATGGCGGCGTTCGAAGAGGTGTGTGCATACGCCCGGAACGCCGGCGTATTGGTGATCGCGGACGGGAAGCGGGGCGACATCGGGTCGACCGCGCGTGCGTACGCCGATGCGTATCTCGAGGGCAGCCCGCCGCGTGCGGACGCGCTTACCGTCAACCCCTGGCTCGGGCGCGAGTCGGTCGAGCCGTACCTCGCCGCGGCGCGGCGAAACGGTGCCGGGGTGTTCGTGATCGTGAAGACCTCGAACGCCGGTGGCGACATTCAGGACGTCGAGCTCTCGAACGGCCTGCCGTTCTGGCAACACGTTGCACTTCAGGTCGCCGAATGGGGCGCCGACCTCCTCGGTGAAGTAGGTCTCTCGCAGGTCGGCGCCGTCGTCGGTGCGACACACCCTCGTGCGATCGCCGACGCTCGGCGGCTCATGCCACAGAGCGTGCTCTTGCTGCCGGGTCTCGGTACGCAGGGCGCTGTTCCCGGCGATCTCTCGCGTGCCTTCCAGAGCGGTCCTGCGAGCGCGCTGGCGAATGCGTCCCGCTCCGTGATCTACGCCTACCGGAGCTCGGACGAGGATTTCCGCAAGGCCGCGGGCGCCGAAGCATCGCGCCTTCACCGCGAGGTGTGGGCCGCCTCCGGCTGGTAAGTGCGGCGAGGCTGGCAGCACTTTGCGGCTCCCGCGGCGTTCCTGCTCGCGGCCACGATCGCCGTGGTCCTGATTCGTGCCGGCTTCGAGTCCGGCGGCAACGGGACGGCTTCGCCGGCCACCGTCTCCGCCTCCACGGGGACGTCCACGCCACGCTACTGGACCGTCCGCGCCGGTGACACCTACGCGGTGATCGCGAAGGCGACGGGTGTGTCGATCGTCGTCATCAGGCGGCTGAATCCCGGAGTGAGCTCGACCTCGCTGTTCATCGGGCAGAGGATCCGCATCCGATGAGAGCCGTCGTGCTCGTCGTCCTCGCGCTCGGCCTCCTGGTGCCCGGAGCCGCCGCCGCGCCGCCGGCCGTCCATGCCGGTGCGTACCTGGTCGAGAACGCGAGCACCGGAGAGGTTCTTGCCTCGTCGAATCCGCACAAACAGGTGCCGATTGCGTCGATCACGAAGCTGATGACGGTGCTGGTCGCGCTCGAGCATCACCGCGTGACCGACGTCGTCAGTGTCGATCCCCGGGCGGCGGCAGTGGGCGAGTCGACTGCCGATCTCGAGGCGGGCGAGCGGCTCACCGTCTCGGATCTCGTCAAGGCGGCGCTGATTCAGTCGGCGAACGACGCCGCCGACGCGCTCGCCCTGTCGGTGGCGCCGAGCTTCCCCGCCTTCGCCGTGCTGATGAACGACGAGGCGGCGAAACTGCAGCTCGACGACACGCACTTCGTTCGTCCAGACGGGCTCGACGCGTCGGGCGAGCGCTCGAGTGCTGCCGACGTGACCCGGTTGGCGCGCCTGCTGATGGAGAACCCGTTCGTTCGGCGCACCGTGGCCGAGGAGACGGCGACGATCGCCCACGGCCAGGTGTTGCACACCTGGGACGATCTTCTCGGGCGGCTGCCGGGCGTGATCGGCGTGAAGACCGGGCACACGGATGCCGCCGGCTGGTGTCAAGTCGCAGCGCTGCGCGGTCCCGGCGGGACGATCATCTACGCGACGATCCTGGGCGAGCCGTCGCGCTCGGTTCGCAACGCTGATCTGACCTCACTCCTCGTCTGGGCCGAGGCGCAGTACCGGATCGTCCCCGTGGTGCAGACGAGGCGCGTGTACGCGCGCGCGCTCCTTCCGTACGGCGAGCAGCCACTCGACCTTGTCGCTTCGCGGCCGTTGCTGGCGCCGGCCCGGGTCGGGCGGCCCCTGACCGAGCGGGTCGTCGCGCGGCGCAGCGTTTCCCTTCCCGTCCAGCGGGGAACCGTGCTCGGGCGAGTCGAGGTCTGGTCGGGCGGTCGCCTCGTGGGCCGCCGCGACCTGGTCGCTGCACGTACCGTTCACGAACCGAGCGCGATTCGCCGACTAGGGTGGTACGCGGGGCGCTCAGCCCACCATCTCGTCCAACTTTTCACTCCGTGATCGTCACCGTCACTCTCAATGCAGCTGTCGATCGGACGCTGACCGTCCCGAACTTCCAGCGCGGGCAGCGTCACCGTGCGAGCGCCGGCTTGACGCTCGCCGGGGGCAAGGGGATCAACATCGCACGCGCGCTGAAGAAGCTCGGCGTGCCCGTGGTCGCGACCGGATTCGTCGGCGGTGCGACCGGGACGCGGATCGTCGAGGAATTGACCCGCGAGGCGGTGCTCAACGACTTCGTGCGCATCGACGACGAGTCGCGGACGTCGACCGCGGTCGTCGACCCGACGGGCGGCACGTACACCGAGATCAACGAGTGGGGGCCCGCCGTCACCGCCGAGGAACTCGAGATCCTCCACGAGAAGCTGATGTACCTGACGCAGGGTGCGGAGGTCGTGGTCTTCGCCGGGTCGCTGCCGAGACACGTCGACGACGACTTCTACGCCGAGGCGACGCGAGAGCTCGCTCGCCGCCACGTTCCGGCGGTGCTCGACACCGAGGGTGAGGCGCTGCGTCTCGGGGTCGAGGCGGAGCCGTTCCTCGTCACGCCGAACCAGGGCGAGGCCGAGGCGCTCGTCGGCCAGGAGTTTCACGACGAGGAGGACTTCCTGCTCGCACTCGAGCGGATCGCGGAGCTCGGCGCTCGAAACGTTCTGATCACGTCCGAGTCCGGCTGCGTCGCGCGCCTGCGCGAGGAGCGCGAGCCGCGGCTCTATCGGGCGGTCGCACCGCATGTGGACGCCGTGTCGGTCGTCGGGGCCGGCGACGCCCTCCTCGCGGGGTTCCTCGCTGCGAGACACGTGGGCCGCTCGCCCGAGGAGGCATTGCGGTCGGCCGTGGCTGCAGGCGCCGCCTCCACCCTGGAGGTCGGCGCTGGGCGCTTCGACCCGCGCCAGGCGGGGCGGCTGCAGGCGGGCGTGAACGTGACCGAGCTCGCCCCGGCCAAAGCCTGAGCGGCTCTTCAGACGGAACGACGTCGGGGCGACCCGGTACAGTTTCGCAATGGACGCCCCGAAGCTCGAGCTCGACGGCACTCGGAGCGCATTGCCCGACAAGTTCGCGCGCGAGGGGTTGACGTTCGACGACGTTCTGCTCGTTCCGGCTGCGTCGTCCGTGCTGCCCAATGACGTCTCGACGGCAACGCGCCTCACGCGGACGGTTGCGCTCGAGGTGCCTGTCGTCTCGGCGGCGATGGACACCGTCACCGAGGCCCGGATGGCGATCGCGTTGGCGCGCGAGGGTGGTCTCGGCATCGTCCACCGGAATCTCTCGATCGCCGACCAGGCCGCGCAGATCGACCAGGTCAAGCGCTCCGAGTCGGGGATGATCAGCGATCCGATGACGCTCCCTCCCTCGGCGCTCGTCGCCGACGCGCTCGAGCTGATGGAGCGCTACCACGTCTCCGGCGTGCCGATCACCGACGACGACGGTCGGCTCGTCGGGATCCTGACCAACCGCGACCTGCGCTTCGAGCGTGACACTGCGCAGCCGGTTTCGGCGCTGATGACGAGCAGGGATCTCGTCACCGCGCCGGTCGGGACGACGTTGGCCGAGGCCGAACGTCTCCTGCACCGCCATCGCATCGAGAAGCTCCCGGTGGTCGACGTCGACGGCGTGCTCAAGGGGCTGATCACCGTCAAGGACATCTCGAAGCGCATCGAGTTCCCCCGTTCGACCAAGGACCCGCGTGGCCGGCTTCGCGTCGGTGCGGCGGTCGGTGTCGGGCCGGATGCGCAGGAGCGCGCTGCCGCTCTGGTCGCGGCCGGCGTCGACGTCCTCGTCGTCGACACCGCCCACGGCCACTCTCGCGGCGTGATCGAGATGGTCGTGCGGATCAAGGACATCGCGGGCGACGTCGAGGTCGTCGCCGGCAACATCGCGACCGGCGAAGCGGCCGAGGCGCTGATCGATGCCGGAGCCGACGCCGTCAAGGTCGGGATCGGCCCGGGGACGATCTGCACGACCCGGATCGTGGCGGGCGTCGGCGTGCCGCAGATCACCGCGATCCACGACGTGGTCGAGGTGACGTCGCGTCACGGCGTGCCGGTGATCGCCGACGGCGGTATCAAGTCCTCGGGTGACATCGCGAAGGCGCTCGCAGCGGGCGCCGACACGGTGATGCTCGGCTCGATGCTCGCCGGCACCGATGAGTCTCCCGGCGACGTGGTGTTCGCGCACGGCGAGCGGTTCAAGGAGTACCGCGCAATGGGCTCGCTCGGCGCGATGCGCGCGCGCGGCTTCTCGAAGGATCGCTACTTCCAAGGCGACGTCGAGGACGTCGACAAGCTCGTCCCCGAGGGCATCGAGGCGCGCGTCCCGTACAAGGGCGCGCTGAGCGGCGTCCTCTACCAACTCGTCGGCGGGCTGCGCGCAGCGATGGGCTACTGCGGCGCGCCGACGATCGACGCGATGAAACAGGCGCGATTCGTCCGCATCACGGGTGCCGGGCTCCGCGAGTCACATCCGCACGACGTCGCGATCACCAAGGACGCGCCCAATTACCGGCGCGGTTAGAGCACGCGACACGCTTTCCGCCGCTGCGGCGGAAAGCCGGCCCGTGCTCGTCGTCGACCTCGGCGGGCAGTACTCGCAGCTGATCGCACGTCGCGTCCGCGAGGCGCGCGTCTATTCCGAGCTCGTGTCCCATCGCTCCACCGCCGACGAGGTACGTCGGCGGAACCCGGCTGCACTGATCCTCTCCGGCGGGCCGGCGTCGGTGTACGCCGAAGGCGCCCCTCGTGTCGATCCCGCGCTGTTCGACCTGGGCGTGCCCACGCTCGGCATCTGCTACGGCGCCCAGCTTCTCGCACTCGAGCTCGGCGGCAGGGTCGATCGCACCGGCGCCTCCGAGTACGGCCGGACACAGCTGACGGCTTCCGGCGGCGAGCTCTTCACCGGGCTCGAGCCCGCCCAGACCGTGTGGATGTCGCACCGCGACACCGTCGTCGAGCCGCCGACCGGCGCGCGTATCGTCGCCGCATCGCCGGCGACGCCGGTGGCCGCATTCGAGGACGAGCGGCGCAGGCTGTACGGCGTCCAGTTCCACCCGGAGGTGGTGCACACACCGCACGGGCAGGACGTGCTCGAGAACTTCCTCTACGAGGTCGCCGGCGTACAGGCGTCGTGGACACCGGCTGCCGTGATCGAAGAGCAGGTCGAACGCATCCGCGCACAGGTGGGCTCGGAGCGCGTGCTCTGTGCGCTCTCCGGCGGCGTCGACTCGGCCGTCGCCGCGCTGATCGTGCACCGAGCGATCGGAGACCGGCTGACGTGCGTGTTCGTCGACCACGGGCTGCTGCGGAAGGGCGAGGCGGACCAGGTGGTCGAGACGTTCGCCGGGCACTTCCAGGTCCCGCTCGTTCACGTCCAGGCGCAGGAGCGGTTCCTCGCTCGTCTCGCCGGGGTCGTCGATCCCGAGGAGAAGCGAAAGCGAATCGGTGAGGAGTTCATTCGCGTTTTCGAACAGGAGGCGCGGTCGCTCGGCGACGTCCGCTGGCTCGTCCAGGGAACGCTCTACTCCGACGTGATCGAGTCGGGAGGCACCGATGGTGTCGCCGAGACGATCAAGTCGCATCACAACGTCGGTGGCCTGCCCGACGACATGGAGATGCAGCTCGTCGAGCCTCTGCGGCTGCTGTTCAAGGACGAGGTGCGGCGCGTCGGCGCGGAGCTCGGGCTCCCCGAGCGGATGGTCTGGCGGCAGCCGTTTCCCGGACCAGGGCTCGCGATCCGCATCATCGGCGAGGTCACCGAGGAGCGCCTCGAGGCGCTCCGTGAGGCCGACGCGATCCTGCAGCAGGAGGTGCGGCGCGCGGGCCTCTACCGCGAGCTGTGGCAGTCGTTCTGCGTGCTCCCGGCGATCCGCTCGGTCGGCGTGCAGGGTGATTCGCGCACGTACGGCTACCCGATCGCGATTCGCGCGGTGACCTCCGAGGACGCGATGACGGCCGACTGGGCCCGACTTCCCTACGACCTCGTCGAGCTCGTCGCCTCGAGGCTCGTGAACGAGATCCCGGCGGTGAACCGTGTCGTGCTCGACGTGACGTCGAAGCCGCCGGCCACCATCGAGTGGGAGTAGTTCGTGTAGGGGCGCTCACAGCATGCGCAGTTGTGTCGCCCGGCCGCGCTCGGCGGCACGCTGCCGTGTCCTCGGTCGCGTCCATATGTCTCATATGAACGCTCCCTGCGTCCTTGCATCGCACTCGCCGATCGCACCCGGATCGATGAATCTCATCCTGTGAGCACCCCTTACCGCATCGAGACCGAGCGGCTGGTGATCCGCTGCTACGAGCCCGAGGACGCGCCGCTGCTCAAGGAGGCGGTCGACTCGAGCATCGAGCACCTGCTCCCGTGGATGCCGTGGGCGCGGTTCGAGCCGCAGTCGCTCGACGAGAAGATCGAGCTCCTGCGCGAGTTTCGCAGCCGGTTCGACCGTGACGACGACTACATCTTCGGCGTGTTCGACAAGGACGAGTCGAGGCTGCTCGGTGGGAGCGGCCTGCACCCCCGCGGGGGCGACGAATCCCGTGAGGTCGGATACTGGTTGCGTGCCGACGGGATCGGCCGCGGGATCGCGACCGAGGTGACGGCCGTGCTGGCACGTGTCGGATTCGAGCAGCTGAGGCTTCGGCGTGTCGACATCCAGATCGATCCCGACAACGAGCGAAGCCTACGAATCCCGCGGAGGCTGGGCTTCACCATGGAAGCAACGCTGCGTCGGCGGCTCGAGCCGAAGGAGGACGGCGGCGAGCGGCGCGACTCGGTGCTGTTCACGATGCTCGACAGCGAGCTGCCCGGATCACCGTGCATGTCATTCGCCTACGAGGCCTACGACGCGATCGGACGCCGCCTCCCCGCTTGTTAACCTGGTGGAGGTGCGAGCGCTCGTCTGCACCTTGGCGGTCGTTGCGTCGATCGGCGCGTTCGCGGCGCAGCCTGCCACCGCCGCGACCCACCTGAGCGCCGCCGACCGCAAGGCAATCGGGGTGCTGATGGACCGCTTCGTCAAAGACGCGGTTCGGCGTGAGAACCTGCCCGCCGCCTGGAGCCTGATCGGGCCCGACCTCCGCGGCGGCACGACGCGCGCGGCCTGGAACAACGGCACGGGCGTCACCGTCCAGTACTACCCCGTGGCGGGGACGGACTTCAGCAAGGCATGGACGGTGTCGTCGGTACGCCCCGGGTCGGCTCAGCTCCAGATGGTCCTGCATCCGAAGCCGAAGGCACGTGGGTACGAGGAAACCGCGGCGAACGTCGAGGTGCGCAAGGTCGACGGCCGGTGGATCGTCGACATCTTCTATCCCGCGGCCGTATTCCACACGAACGGCGGGATCAGCGGGCCGAACGACTTCAAGGCCGGCAGCGGGAGCGGGGCGACGAACTCGAGCCGCATCGCCGGACGCTGGCTGATCATCGCGATCGGCGTGGTCGGCGGCATCGTGCTCTTCGTGCCCATCGGGATCTGGCTACGGGTCAAGCTGCGCGACCGCCGCGCGTGGGCGGACTACGCGAAGGCGCACCCGGACTAGAGGCCTGATGGGTATTGAGTGTCGGAAATGCGCATCAGGCCTCTAGTTCCGCGGGCCGCCTGCGACGTAGATCACTTGCCCGGAGACGTATGAAGCATCCTCCGAGCAGAGGAAGGCGATCGTGCCGGCAACGTCCTCGGGCAGCCCGACCCGCCGTAGCGGCGTCTGCGCCGCTGCCGCTTCCTTGAACTGCTCGAACGGGACGCCGATCCGCTCGGCCGTCTGTTCGGTCATCGCCGTCACGATGAATCCGGGGGCGACACAGTTGACGTTGACGTTGAACGGCCCGAGCTCGATCGCGAGCGTCTTGGTCATCCCCTGCAGGCCTGCCTTGGCAGTCGAATAGTTCGTCTGGCCACGATTGCCGAGCGCCGACACCGACGAGATGAGCACGATCTTGCCGCTCTTCTGCTCGACCATGTGCCGCTGCGCAACCTGTGCCGCGAGGAAGGATCCGCGAAGGTGCGTGGCGATGACAGCGTCGAAGTCGTCGTCGCTCATCTTGAAGAGCAGGTTGTCCCGCGTGATTCCCGCGCAGGTGACCAGGATGTCGAGCGAGCCACCGAACTCGACCGCGGCCGCCACGGCGGCCTCGACATCGGCGCGCGAGGTCACGTCGCACCGCACCGCCCGTCCCTCGATCGCGGCCGCTGTCTCCGCGGCGGAGGTCTCGTCGAAGTCGGCGACCACGACGCGCGCACCCTCGGCCGCAAACCGGGCTGCCGTGGCGGCTCCGATGCCTTTCGCGCCGCCCGTGACCAGGGCGGTCTTTCCGTCGAATCTCATCGCGCGACCTTATAGGTTCACGCCGTGGAGTTCCGCGAGATTCTCGCCCGGAGGCGGATGCACCGTGCGTTCGAACCGACGCCGGTTCCACACGAGGTCGTCGAGCGGATCGTGGGCGTGATCCGGCGCGCGCCCTCCGGCGGTTTCTCACAGGGATCGAGCATCGTCGTCGTCACCGGCGAGGACAAGCGCGGCCAGATCGCCGCGATCTTCGCCGACCATCCGCCGACACAGCAGTTCGTCGCCCAAGCGCCGCTCCACCTCGTCATCTCGGCGAACGAGGCGCTGTACCACGCCCGGTACAACGAGCCGGACAAGCTCGCGGCGACCGGGGGCGTCGAGGTGACGTGGCCCGTCCCGTACTGGTTCGTCGACGCCGGCGCGCTGATGATGCTCGTGCTCGCCGCGGCGATCGACGAGGGCCTCGCCGCGGCCTTCATCGGCCACCCCGATCAGAAGCGGCTCTTCGCGGAGCTGCTCGGGATCCCGGACGAGGTCGTCCCGATCGGGCTCGTGCTCGTCGGGTCGCCCGCGCCCGACCCGACCGCCGAGCAGGGGACCTCGCGGATGCGCTCACGACGGCGGCCGCGCGACGAGCTGGTCCACTGGGAGCGCTGGTAGCTCGACGGGGCCGTACTTCGCGCGGATCTCGTCGACGTACGCGGCCAGCCGATCAGCGATCTCGGCATCGGCGATCTCCAGCACGTTCTCGGCGTTCTTCTCCCCGCTGCGGGAGAGATTGAACGAGCCGACGAATGTCGTGTCGTCGCACACGCAGATCTTCGCGTGCATGAAGTCGTGCACGGTCCCGTCGCCGTAGGGCGTCGAGTTCTTCCCGGTGAAGGGGCCGGCCATCACGTGCTCGAGGAGCGGGAGCTTCCAGGAGATGTTCTGATTGACGCCCCACTGCTGGACGACCTCGCGGACCTGCGTCGCGTCGACGCAGCCGGCGACGTCGACGCCCTTGTCGGCGATCACCTGGGCAAGGGTGCCGAGGACCGGCCCGGTGGTGATCACGGGCGAGCAGATGCGGACGCGCTTTCGCGCCCGCCTGATCAGCTTCGAGATGCGGGCCGACAGGTCCTCGCCGTGGCCGGGCGTGAACCAGGCGCGGAGGCCGTCTTCGTGTCGCGGATCGACGAAGCCGCTCCGCATCACATCCCCCGTCGCCCAGAGCTGCTCGAAATCGAGCTCGTACGCCTTCGCGATCGCCGCGTTCTCCGTGAGGACGACGACGACGTTCTCCTGGCGTGACCAGGAATCGTCGGTCCAGTTCATCGAGCCGGTCCAGACGTCGGAACCGTCGCGCACGACGTACTTGTGGTGCATCAGATCCGGTATGCCCGCGATCGCCTTCCCCTCGACCGGCAGGCTTGCGATCAGCTCGACGTCGGGCTCGGACGGCGGCGGCACAGGCATCGGCATCGGATGGTCGACGTTGTAGGCGAACCGCATTCGCACTCCGCGCCTTCGTGCGTCCACGATCGCTTCCGCGACGATCGCCTTCGTTGTGGCACCGAGATTGAAGTCGTACTGGGCGAGGTCGAGCGTCTTCGTCGCCCCGCCGATGAACTCGGCGACTCGCCGTGCGACCTCCTGCGGCTGCTGACCGCCGTCCGTCAGAGTTGTGATCTGAATGTGCGCGTTCATCGATCGCCTGGTTGCCGCTCGGATCGGGGAGACGTGGAACTTCTACCGCGACGGCGACGGCGCCGAGGCACGAGCCCGGAGGCTGGCGCAGTATCTCGACTCGCGCGCCGCTGCGCCGATCCTGCTCGTCGGCGAGGCACCGGGATACCGCGGCGCCTGCGTGTCGGGCATCCCATTCACTTCGGAGCGTCAGCTGAGCGGGAGCGGCCCGGCCGAGGCGACGGCGACCGTCGTGCACGCGGCACTCGCCGACTTCGGGCTCACCGACCAGGTGCTCCTGTGGAACGTCGTTCCGACGCACCCGGGGACGGTCTCGTCGAACCGGCGCCCGACCGCCGGGGAGGTTCGCGCCGGGGTCGCATTCGCCCGTGAGCTCGGCCGCGGCCGTCGGGTGGTGGGTGTCGGCAGGCTCGCCGCCGAGGCCCTCGCTGCGCCGTATATCCGCCATCCGAGCCGGGGTGGGGTGGCGACATTTCGGACCGGGCTGCTACAGTTCGCGCCCGGCGGACGCCTGGTCCGCCGTTTCTCCGAATGAAGACGTACAACGCCAAACCGGGCGAGATTCAGCGCGACTGGTATCTCGTCGACGCCGAGGGGAAGACCCTCGGCCGCCTCGCGACGCAGATCGCCGAGCGCCTGCGCGGCAAGGGCAAGCCGCAGTACACCCCACACGTCGACACGGGCGACTTCGTCGTGGTCGTGAATGCCGAGAAGATCACCGTCACCGGGAAGAAGCTCGACGAGAAGATGTACTACAACCACTCCGGCTATCCGGGCGGGTTGCGCGAGCGCACGCTTCGCGAGCAGCTCGAGCGGCGGCCCACCGAGGTGCTGCGGAAGGCGGTCAAGGGCATGCTCCCGCGCAACCGTCTGGGCCGCGCCCAGCTGACCAAGCTCAAGATCTATGCCGGCGCCGAGCATCCGCACGAGGCGCAGGCCCCGACGAAGATCGAGGTGTAGATGTCGACTCCGGCTCAATACCGCGGCACCGGTAAGCGCAAGACCTCGGTCGCGCGCGTGATCCTTCGGCCCGGCGACGGCGCTACCTGGGTCAACGGCAAGTCGATCGAGGAATACTTCCCGCGGCTGTGGCACCGTTTCATCGCCACCGCGCCGCTGAAGACGGCGGACGTCGAGGGGCAGTACGACCTGCGCGTGCGCGTGCACGGCGGCGGGCCATCGGGCCAGGCCGGAGCGATTCGACACGGTGTAGCCAGGGCGCTCGTCGAGGTCAATCCGGAGCTTCGTGTCCCGCTGAAGCGCGCAGGTTTCCTCACGCGCGACGCTCGTATCGTCGAGCGCAAGAAGGCCGGGCTTCACAAGGCGCGCAAGGCCCCCCAGTTCAGCAAGCGGTAAAGCCGCCGCACGTGGCGCGCAGGTACTTCGGCACCGATGGTGTCCGCGGCGTCGTGGGCGAGTTCATCACGCCCGAGCTCGTCGAGCGGCTCGGCCGCGCCGCCTCGCTCTGGACGGGCGCCGCAAAGGTCTTCGTCGGCCGGGACACGCGTGCATCCGGGCTCGAGCTCGAGGAAGCGTTCGCCCGCGGCGTCATCTCGGCCGGTGGCGACTGCATTCTCGGTGGAGTCCTACCGACGCCGGCGGTCGCGCTGCTCGCGCTCGATCTCGGCGTCGTCATCTCGGCGTCGCACAACCCGCCCGAGTACAACGGCGTCAAGTTCTTCGACCGACGCGGGCGAAAGCTGACCGACCGTTCCGAGGAGCAGATCGAGCAACTGCTGGCTGCCGCTCCCGCCGTCGACCAGGGAACGATCGAGCGCGTGGAGATCGCCACCGATTCGTACCTGCAGCACGTGCTCGACCGCTTCGGCGCCGACCTCTCGGGTCTACGAATCGTCGTCGACTGCGCGAACGGTGCATACACCGGGCTCGCGCCCAAGGCGTTCGAGCAATGTGGCGCCCAGGTCGTCGCAATCGGCGCCGATCCGAACGGCACCAACATCAACGTCGGGTGCGGTGCGACCGATACCGCCCTCTTGCAGCGCACGGTGGTCGAGCGGGGCTTCGATCTCGGGATCGCCTTCGACGGCGACGGCGACCGGATGCTCGCGGTCGACGAGAACGGAGCCCTCGTCGACGGCGATCAGATCATTTCCGTGCTCGCGCTCGATCTCGACGTCGATCTGGTCGCGGTCACCGTGATGGCGAACCTCGGGCTGCACGAGTTGATGCGCGAGCACGGCATCCGCGTCGTCACCACCGACGTGGGCGATCGTTATGTGCTCGAGGCGCTCGCGCGTGAAGGCGGCGTGCTTGGCGGCGAGCAGTCGGGGCACATCATCTGCCTCCGCGATCACGTCACGGGCGACGGGCTCGCCGCCGGCATGCTGCTCTGCGGTGCATTGCGCGGGCGCACGCTGAGCGAGGCCGCGGCGGTGATGCAGGTCTTTCCGCAGGTGAAGGAGAACGTGCGCGTCGAGGTCGGCGAGTTGACCCCGCAAGTTCTCGCCGAGGTCGAACGGGTCAACGACGAATGGGACGGAGACGGACGTGTGCTGGTTCGTCCTTCCGGCACGGAACCGGTGATTCGCGTCCTCGCCGAGGCCCGCGACGCAGAGGCGGCCGCGAGGGCCTGTGCTAGGATCGCGGCTCTCGTTCGTCGAGAGCTCGGCTGACCGTTCCCGATGCAGGGGACGGAGTCCCCGGCCGGGCTTTTCCGTTTCCAGAGGCCTGTTTCGGGCGTTCGCATGCGGGTAGAGGAGGCGTCGAAATGTGCGGGATCATCGGATATATCGGCCCTCGCTCCGCGCAACCGCTCCTCCTCCGCGGCCTCGAGCGGCTCGAGTATCGCGGCTACGACTCCGCGGGCCTTGCGCTGCTCGAGGACGACGGGCTCTCGTACCTCCGCGCCGTCGGCAACCTCCAGAACCTGAAGGTCGCCGCCGAAGGGCTCGGATCCGTCGCGACGACCGGAGTCGGCCATACGCGCTGGGCGACGCACGGCGGCGTCACCGAACAGAACGCGCACCCGCTCACCGCCTGCGACGACCGTCGGCTCGCGATCGTCCTCAACGGCATCATCGAGAACTACCGCGAGCGCCGCGAAGAGCTGCTCGAGGCAGGGCACACGTTCAGCTCGGAGACGGACGCGGAAGTCGTTGCGCACCTGATCGAGGACGCCTACGAGGGCGATCTCGTCGAAGCGGTCCGTGCCGCCTACCAGCGTCTCGAGGGTCACTTCACGTTCGTCGTGATTCATCGCGACCATCCGGGCGAGCTCGTGGGCGTGCGCAACCAGACGCCGCTCGTCGTCGGGCTCGGTGAAGGCGAGAACTTCCTCGCTTCGAATCTCGCGGCGTTCCTCGCCGAGACGCGTCGCGTGCAGTTCCCCGACGACGGTCACATCGCCCGGATCACTTCCGACGGTGTGGTCTACGTCGATGCCGAGACGGGCGAGCGAGTCGACCACGACACCGTCGAGGTCGACTGGGACGACGCCGCCGCCGAGCGCTCCGGCTACGAGACGTTCATGCTCAAGGAGATCTACGAACAGCCCGAAGGTGTCGCCGAGACGATCGGCGACCGCGTCCGCCACGGCCGCCTCGTGCTCGAAGGGCTCGGGATGACCGAGGACGAGCTGCGCAACCTGAGGCGGATCGTGATCGTCGCGTGTGGAACGGCATACCACGCAGGCGTGGTCGGCCGGTATGCGATCGAAGAATGGGCACGCGTTCCCGTCGAGCCGGACGTTGCCAGTGAATGGATCTACCGCAACCCGGTGCTCAATCCGGGCACGCTGGTGATCGGCATCTCGCAGTCGGGCGAGACCCGCGACACGATCCAGGCGATGAAGCTCGCTCGCGAGAAGGGCGCGCGAACGGTCGCGATCACCAACATGATGGGGTCGCAGATCACCCGCGAGGTCGACTCGGTGCTGTTCACTCGTACCGGCCTCGAGGTCGGCGTGGCGGCCTCCAAGACCTTCACCGCGCAGATCGCGTTGCTGTTCCTGATCGGGCTCAAGCTCGCGCAGATACGCGAGACGCTGCCGCCGAGCGAGATCGAGTTCATCCTCGACGAGCTGTACGACCTCCCGCAGAAGATGCAGCGTTTCCTGGACGGCGACCATCCGATCGAGGAGATCGCACAGCGCCTGCACGACCGGCCGTTCTTCCTCTATCTCGGACGCAACGTCGGGCTGCCGGTCGCGCTCGAGGGCGCGCTGAAGCTGAAGGAGATCTCTTACATCCCGACCGAGGCGTACTCCGCCGGCGAGATGAAGCACGGCCCGATCGCGCTGCTCGAGGAGGGGACGCCGGTCGTTGTGGTGGCGACGCGGATCCATGTCTACGACAAGATCGTGTCCAACATCCAGGAGACGCGTGCCCGCGGTGCGCACGTGATCGCGATCGCCACCGACGGCAACGAGGACATCCAGCACCATGCCGACGACGTGATCTACGTGCCGCAGTCGCCCGCGTTCCTGCAGGCGGCGCTGGCCATTCTGCCGCTGCAGTTGCTCGCCTACCGGATCGCGCGGCTGCGCGGGTTCAACGTCGATCAGCCGCGCAACCTGGCGAAGACGGTCACGGTCGAGTAGCGACCGTCTCGCGCGCCGTCTGTACGAAGGCGCGCGCGGCAGGCGAGCTGTACCGGTCGCGGTGCTGTGCCACCGCGATGATGCGGGGCGGCATCGGCTCCTCGAGCTCGACGATCGCGATTCGCCGATCGCCGGGATCGACCGTCAGTCGCGGCATCACGGCGACACCCATCCCTGCGGCGACGAGACCCTGCACCGTCGGGTTGTCGTTCGAGCGGAAGGCCCAGTGTGGGTCCACCCCGGCCGACCGGAACGCCGCGGCGATCGGAGCCGTCCCGTGGTCGTCACGGAAGCCGATCAGCGGCTGCGTCGCGACCTCGCGCAACGTCGGACGAGTTTCCGCGAGCGGACTGTTGGCCGCCACGATCACGACGTAGGGATCACGCAGCAACTCGACTGTCTCCAGCGGGGCGTCGACGACCGGCAGCTGGACGAACCCGATGTCGATCTCGCCGGTCTCGATCGCGCGAACGATCCCGTCGTCCTCGAGCTCGTTCAGCATCACGTCGACCTTGGGCCATCGCTCGGTGAACGTCCGCATGATCTCCGGCAGGAGACGCGCGCCCACCGACTGGAAGGTCCCGACGCGGAGCGTGCCCGCTTCGCCCGCGCGGAGCGCCTGGAGGTCGGCCTGAGCTGCCCGGAGACGACTGATGATCGAGTCCGCATGCCGGAGCAGGAGGGTGCCCGCCTCGGTGAGCGACACCGGCCGGGGGCCGCCCGGCCGTTCGACGAGACGCTCGCCGACGATTCGCTCCAGAGCGGCGATCTGCTGGCTGACCGCCGACTGCGTGTAGCCGAGCCGTTCGGCGGCGCGGCCGAAGGAGCCCTCCTCGGCGATCGCGCGCAGGGCGGCGAGGTGGCGGAATTCGACCCCGAGCCAACTATCAGCTTCCATGATCGATAATAGTACTAGGTGCACTTGCGCTGATAGTCCCTGCTGAGGCACGATCAGCGCATGGCAGCACTCCTCTTCCTGGTCGTCGTGATCGGCGTCTGCGTCCTCGCCGCACGCTACGGCGTCGACTCGCGCCCGGTCGAGCGCGGCCGGCACCGCCCGAACCTCTAGCGCGCCGTAGCGCTCGGCTCTCGGATACCCTCATGGGGTATGTGGGTGGTCGACGGGCTGACCAACGGCTTCCGGATGTTCTGGGAGGTGTGGTGGGCGCTCGTCCTTGGCTTCGCACTCTCGGGGATCGTGCAGGCCTGGGTGCCGCGCGCTCGCCTCGAGCACGCGCTCGGCGGGCGTGGGGTCCGGCAGGTTTCGCTCGCGACCGCGCTCGGAGCCGTTTCTTCGTCGTGCTCGTACGCCGCGATCGCGATTGCGAAGTCGATCTTCGCCAAGGGCGCCAGCCTCACCTCTGCGATCACGTTCCAGTTCGCCTCGACCAACCTCGTCTTCGAGCTCGGGCTCGTGATCTGGATCTTCCTGGGCTGGCAGTTCACGCTCGCCGAGTTCGTGGGCGGGATCGTGCTGATCCTGCTCACCTGGGTCGCCCTCGCGCACTTCGTGTCGCGCGGGCAGGAAGAGGCCGCGCGCATCCACGCGGTTGCAGTCGAATCGGGTCACGTCCACCACACGGCCCAGAGCACGGCTCCCTCGTTCGCGCGGAAGCTCACATCGCTGCAGGCATGGTCGGACGTCGCGCACAACTTCCGCGCCGACTGGACGATGCTCTGGAAGGAGATCCTGGCCGGCTTTGTGATCGCCGGGTACGTCTCGACGTTGCCGGCGACCTTCTTCAACAGGCTCTTCCTGACGGACGCGTGGGCACCGCTTCGGATTCTCGAGAACGCGATCGTCGGGCCGATCGTCGCAGCGCTCGCATTCGTCTGCTCGATCGGGAACATCCCGCTCGCGGCGGTGCTCTGGAGCGGCGGCATCTCGTTCTCCGGCGTGCTCGCGTTCATCTATGCCGACCTGATCATCGTCCCGATCGCCCTCGCTTACCGGAAGTACTACGGAGGACGATTCGCGCTGCGGCTCGTCGTGATCATGTTCGTGACGATGGTCCTGGCGGCACTCGCCGTCGACGGGCTCTTCTCGCTGCTCGGGCTCGTGCCGACGACGCGCCCGTCGCTTGCCTCGATCTCTGAACGGCCGATCGCGTGGAACTACACGGCGGTTCTCAACCTGATCTTCCTCGCCGTGTTCGCGGCGCTGTTCGGGCTCACCATGCACCGCGGCGCGAGGGACCCCGTGTGCGGCATGACGGTCGACCGCCACGCCGGCCTGCCGACGTTGAGGCACGGCGGCCGGACGCGTTATTTCTGCAGCACGCACTGTCAGTCGACGTTCGAGGCGAATCCGGAGGAGTTCACGTGACGCACGGTTACGTACGCGAAGACCACAAGCAGCCGTTGCTCGCCCGGCTCAAGCGTGCCGAGGGGCAGGTGCGCGGGCTGCAGAGGATGATCGAGGAGGAGCGGTACTGCATCGACATCGTCACGCAGATCTCGGCCACGCGCGCCGCCCTCGACGGGGTCGCGCTCGAGGTGCTGAAGGACCACGTCCTCCACTGCGTCCGCGAGGGTGGTGAGGAGAAGGCGGCGGAGGTGATCGACGCGATCGAGCGGCTGATCCGCTCCCGCTAGCGCGGGGTCACCGGTCGTCGAGGTCGCGCCGCAGCCGTTTCGTCCTGCCGCGGCGCTTCTTCTCCTCGAGGCGCCGTTCCTGCGACGCCGCGGTCGGAGCGGTGGCCCGCCGGGGTCGCCGCACCTTCACCGCTTCCCGCAGCTGCTCGATGATCCGGTCGGTGGCGAGCTCGCGGTTGCGGAGCTGCGAGCGTTCGTCCTGGGCGATCGCCCGGACGACAGGCCCGATCCGCTCGAGCACGAGCCGCCGCTCGCGGGCGGTCAATCCCGTCGACTCCTCGACGTCGAAGAGCGCCTCCACTCGCGTCGAGCTCTTCTGCGCGTGCTGCCCCCCGGGGCCGCTCGAGCGCGAGAAGCGGAAGGCGATCTCCGACCGAATAGACTCGGCGTCCATGGCCGCGATTCTCCTGGACGTGGACGGTGTGCTGCACGTCTCGGGTGAACCGATCGCCGGCGGCGCCGCCGCCGTCAAGCGACTCCGGCGCGAAGGCCACCGCCTGCGGTTCGTCACGAACTCGACGACGATGTCCCGACCGCAGCTCGTGGAGCAGCTGCGGTCGATCGGGATCGAGCTCGACGACGACGAGCTCCAGACGACCGGCGGGGTCGCCGCACGTGCCCTCGCCGGTAAGCGGGTGCTCGCCCTCACGATGCCCGGCCTGCTCGACGACCTGGACGGCCTGCAGCTGGTCGGGATGAACGTCGACGCCGTGCTGCTCGGCGGGGCGGACGAGGGCGAGGAGACGGGCCGGATCTTCTCCTATCTGAACCTGAACCGCGCCTTCCACGAGCTCGAGGCGGGAGCCGACCTCTACTGCCTGCACAAGAATCGGTGGTGGCAGACCACCGACGGCGCGCGACTCGACGCGGGCGCGTTCGTGGCGGGCCTCGAGTATGCGGCCGAGACCGAGGCGACGGTTCTCGGCAAGCCGAGCAGCGCGTACTTCGCCGCCGCCCTCGAGGCGCTCGACGCGGACCCCTCGCTGACGTGGATGGTGGGCGACGACATCGAGGGGGACATCGTCGGTGCCAATCTGCACGGGCTGCGCACGGTGCTCGTGCGCACCGGGAAGTTCCGGCCGGACGATGTCGAGCGATCGCGCGTGCAGCCGGACGGGATCGTGTCGTCGATCGCCCAGCTCCCCGACTGGCTCGACCAAAATTCGTAGATCGTGCGCGTCGGCGTCGACCTGATCGAGATCGAGCGGATCCGCCACGCGCTCGCGCGCTACGGCGACGACTTCAAGGACCGTTGCTTCACGAAGGCCGAGCGCGACTACTGCGACTCGAAGCCGAATCCGCCTCAGCACTACGCCGGGCGGTTCGCTGCCAAGGAAGCGATCGGCAAGGCGCTCGGATCGGGGGTCTACTTCACCTGGAAGGAGATCGAGATCCGTGGCCGGCCGAAGCCGGGCGTCCATCTCGAGGGGCGCACCGCGGCGTGGGCAGACCGCGCGGGCGTTGCGCGCGTCGAGCTCTCTATGACCCATTCGCGCGAGCTGGCGGCGGCCGTCGCGGTGGCGGTGGACGCGTGAGGCTTCTGCCCCTCCTCACCGCCGAGGAGACACGGCGCGCGGAGGCCGCGCACTCGGGGTCGCTCGACGAGCTGATGGAACGTGCCGGGACGGCCGTCGCCGAGCTCGTGCTGCGGTCGTTCCCGGGACGGGTCACGGTCGTCTGCGGGAAGGGCAAGAACGGCGGCGACGCGAAGATCTGCGCCCGCGTGCTGCGCGAGGCCGGGCGGGACGTGACGATCGTCGAGGGTTCGGGCGATCTCGGAACACCGGACGTGGTCGTCGACGGGCTCCTCGGCATCGGTCTCGAGGGTGCGCCGCGCGAGGACGTCGCGCGGATGATCGACCTGATCAATGCGACCGATCGCCCGGTCGTGTCCATCGACGTGCCGTCGGGCGTGAACGCGTCCACCGGCGAGATCTCCGGCTCGGCCGTCCGGGCCACCGCGACGGTGACGTTCGGGGCCGCCAAGGTGGGGCTCGCCGTCGCTCCCGGCCGCGTCCATGCGGGCGCGGTCACCGTCGCGCCGCTCGGCCTGCGTCCGCGCGAGCACGAGCACTCACTGGTCCCGGCTTCGGTGCTGCTCGACGTTCCGGCGAAGCAGTTCGACTCGACCAAGTACAGCGCCGGCTCCGTGCTGGTCGTCGGCGGATCGCGCGGTCTGACCGGCGCGGTGATGCTCGCATCGCTCGCTGCCTATCGGGCGGATGCGGGGTACGTCGCGGCGGCGGTGCCGGAATCCGTGCTCCCGGTGCTCGAGTCGGCCGTGCTCGAGGTCGTGAAGCATCCGCTGCCCGAGGACTCGGCGGGAAAGCTGCTGCCCCGCGCCGCCGACGGCGTGCTCGCGGCAGCGCAGAAGGCCGACGCGGTCGCGATCGGGCCCGGCCTCGGCCGCAGCGACGGGACCGTGGAGCTGGTGCGGATCCTGCTCGAGCGCCTGGAGCTACCGGTCGTGCTCGATGCCGATGCGCTGTGGGAGCTCGAGCCGTTCGCACGCAACGCCGCGACCGTGCTCACGCCGCACACCGGCGAGCTCGCGGGGTTGCTCGGGACGACGAGTGCCGGCATCGACGCGCACCGGCTCGACTCCGTTCGCAGGGCCGCCTCCCGCTTCGGCTCCGTGGTACTGCTCAAAGGCGCAGACACGCTCGTTGCCGCGCCCCGCGAAGGCGTCCTCGTCGCGAGCTACGGATCGCCGGCCCTTGCGACCGCGGGATCGGGGGACGTGCTGACCGGAATCGTCGCCTCGTTCCTGGCCAAGGGCATCGAGCCGCAGCTCGCCGCCGGGGCAGCCGCGGTCGCGCATGGAGTCGCCTCCGAGCTGCTCGAGCCGTCGCGGGGGGCGGTCGCGTCCGATCTGCTGCCGGCCCTCAGGCTTGCGCTGTCGGGGCACGGGCTGCAGCGCGCGCCGCTCGCCGGGCACTAGGCCGTGCGCAGTGAGCTCACGATCGACCTCGCGGCGCTGCAACAGAACGTGCGGCTGCTGCTGGACGTCCTCGACGGGGCCGAGCTGTGGGCCGTCGTCAAGACCGACGGCTACGGGCATGGAGCCCTCGACTGCGGCGGCGCGGCGCTCGCCGCAGGAGCGACCACGCTGTGCGTGGCCACGGTCGCGGAGGGCCTCGAGCTCCGGACCGCCTTCCCGGGGCCGCGCATTCTCGTGCTCGGCCCGACCGCTCCGGCGGACGTGCCGCGCGCACGGGAAGCCGGGCTCGCGCTGACGGTCCCGGACGGCCGGATTCCCGATGACGTCGAGGTGCACCTGAAGCTCGACACCGGCATGGGGCGCTGGGGGCTCGGCGAGCTCCCCGCTCCAACCCGTCGTCTGGGCGGCGTGATGACGCATCTCGCAACCGCGGACACCGATCGTGACTTCGCCCGCCGTCAGATCGAGCGCTTCCGTGTCGCGACCGAAGCCTTGCCTGCGAGCGTTCTTCGACACGTGGCGAACAGTGCGGCGACGCTCCGTCTGCCGGAATCGCGGTTCGACGCCGCGCGCTGCGGAATCGCTGTCTACGGATTGTCGCCCTTCGGCACCGAGCCCGATGAGGACGGGCTCACGCCGGTGTTGTCGTGGCGAAGCGAGATTGCACAGGTGAAGCTCCTCCACGCCGGCGAGTCGACGGGCTACCGGCGCGGTTTCGTCGCCCAGCGGGACACGTGGATCGGCATCGTCCCGGTCGGGTACGGCGACGGGTTCAGGCGCGACCTCTCCGGCACCGAGGTGCTCGTCGACGGTGGTGCGGCTCGCGTCGTCGGGGTCGTCTCGATGAACGCGCTGGCGGTCGAGCTCGTCGGAGAGGTGTCGCCGGGAGCACCGGTGATGCTCGTCGGCCCGGGAGTCTCGCTCGACGCTCACGCGCGCGTTGCCGACACGATCGGTTACGAGCTCGCCTGCGGGATCGGCGTCTCGGCGGCGCGAACTCCACGTACCGTGGTGGGACGATGAGGAGTCTCGAACGCCGTGCAGCACTCCAGGCGGAGCGTGCGGCCGCGCTCTCGGCGCGGCTGGACGAGCTGCTCCCGCCGCTCCGGGGAGACGAGCGTGCGCTCGATGTCGGGTCGGGGCTGGGAGCGCTCGCCTTCGCCCTTGCCCCACGCGTGCGCGAAGTGGTCGCCGTCGAGCAAGACGAGACCTTCGTCGAACGCCTGCGGGCAACGGCCCCGCCCAATGTCGAGGTGCAGCAGGGCGACGGCGAGCATCTGGCGCTGCCGTCCTACAGCTTCGATCTGACGGGAACGCTGCGAACGCTGCACCACACGCCGCGGCCGGAGCTGCTCGTGTCCGAGCTCGTGCGAGTCACGCGACCGGGCGGCACGCTGTTCGTCGCCGACCAGCTGGCCCCTGCGGATCCGCTCGCCGCTGTCGAGCTGAACGCCTTCGAGCATGCTCGCGATCCGTCGACGAGCCGCGTCCTCTCGGATCAGGACCTTCGCGGTCTGTTCGACTCGAACGGGCTCGTGCTTCGGCGCGCAGACATCGTCACGGAGTCGCGGGATCTCGAGGCGTACCTCGACCTCGTCGAGTGCGCCGGTTCGACGCGTGAGGCCGTTCGGGCGATGGCGCCGCGCGGCTACGAGGCGATCATCGGCTGGTACGTGCTCAGCAGGTAGCTCGCTACCCGCGGCGGCGAAAGGCGCGCTGGGCTCGGGCCATCGTGCCCGGCGCCAGGGCCTGCACCCACCCGGCCGGGCGGTACCACCGCGGCACGAAGATCTCGGGCTGGTTCCGCTCGACGGCTCTGAGCAGGCGTTCGGCGACGAGCGGTGGGTCGACCACGACGCGCCTGCCGAGTGCACCGAACCGCTGCCGCTGGGGGAACCCCGGCGTCTCGATGAAGCCGGGGCTCACCGTGTGCACCGACACTTCGCGCGGCGCGAGCTCCACGGCGAGCGAGCGGGAGAAGGCGAGCTGGGCGTGCTTCGAGGCCGAATACGGGCCGGCGGCGACGGATCCGGCGACCGACACGACGTTGACCACGTGCGAGCCGGGTTGCAGCCCGCTCAGGAATGCGAGCACCGTCCAGACCGAGCCGAGGTAGTTCGTGTGGATCGTGCCTTCGATTCGCTCCGGTGTCGCCGTCAGGAAGCCACCGCGTGCGCTGACCCCGGCGTTGCAGACGAGCAGGTCGATCGAGGGGTGTCGTTCGAGCACGCGGGCGGCGACAGCCTCGGTCTGCGAGCGGTCGGCGACATCACACGTCTCGTGCTCGTCGGCCTGCGAAGCTCGCCGTGAGAGCCCAATGGTTCGATAGCCCTTGCTGCGCAGCTGGCGGACCAGCTCGGCGCCGATCCCGGACGACGCGCCCGAGACGACGGCTACCCGCAAATTCTGAGCTGTCGTGCCGCGACGGCCGTGCGTCCGGAGCTGTCGACGACGCTCGCCGTCAGGTGGTGCTGTCCCTTGGCCAGGCCGACGGTCGACCACGGGACGGAGTACACGCCGCCCGGCCCGGATTTGTCGGTGCCGATCAGTCGGGCGCCGTCGAAGAACTGCACCTTCACAACCGTCGTCGTCGAGCCGGCGACGACGAGCAGACGATCGTGCTTGACCGCGCACGCATTCGCGTCCGGCTCGATCCAGGTCACGGCCGGGCCGTCGACGACACTGAGCTTGTTCACCTTGAACGCCGTGTTCGGAAGCAGGTCGGGGCCGATCGTGTCGATGTTCTTCGACTCCTGGTAATCCGAGGCCTCCATGATCGTGCGAGTCGCGCCGGCCCTGAGCTCGGGTGCCTGCGCCGGCAGCCCGAAGACGACGATCCCCGAAGCCGGGTCGTAGGCGGAGGCGCCGATCAGGACGCCGCCGTAGCTGAACACGAGCGAGAGGGGGTCGACCCCTGCGCCTCCGTCGACGGCGCGCGCAACGATCAGCGGCCGGCCGGCGTTCACGCGTGTCGTGAGCAGCTTGAGGGTCGGCGGCGTGAGGTCGTTCACCCAGGCGTTCAGGACGTAGGAGCCCTTCATGGACTTGTTCGTGAACGGATCGGCGCGCGAGTCGACGGCGACGTAGAAGGTCTGCTGACGCGGGAACTGTGCCCCGGCTGCGCCGATGTCGAGCTGGGAGTCGTAGGTCAGGGAGTTCACGTCGGTCGGGACGCCGGCGTAGCCCTGCACGTCGTTCTCGTCCTTCGAGCCGAGCACGAACGGATCGACCAGCGAGCCGGGAGTCGCCGCGAGAATCGATACGCCGAAGTTGACGACCGGCTCGTTGATCGCGATCGAGTAGAGGTGCTCGGAGCCGTCCTCGTTCATCGAGGGGCCGATGTACGTCGGAGGCTGTCCGAACGGCGCGGACGGGCAGCAGTACGACGACACGTGGCTCACGCCCGCGGCCGTGCTCCCCGTCTGCAGCTTCTTCAGCGGCACCGCCGGCATCGACGCCAGCGCCGGGCGTTCGACCAGGAACGAGTAGGGGATGCGACGCGTCACGCCGGCACCCGTCAGTTCCACGAAGCCCGTGTTCACTCCGGTGGCCGCGTTCGCCGCAACGTGGACGACGACCGGGATTGCGGCGTCGCCGCCCGGCGCGATCGAGATCTGCTCTGGAATGTCGATCTCGACGCCGTTGGTCTGTGTCTGCGGCGCGATCGTCAGCGACCACGTGCCGGCGCCGTCGCCTGCGTCGCTCGCCAGTACGAGCATCGACTTCACCTGGGCGCCATGTGTGACGTCGATGCGCTGGAACGAGAGGGACTGCGGCGCGGTGAAGATCTTCGGGTCGTCGGCGGCTCCGACGTTCGCGAGGCCGGCGCCCTCGAGCAGCACCGATGCCTCCTGCGTCCGTGCCGTGTCCGCCCAGGCTGCCGACGCGGTCGACATCAGCGCCGATTTGATCTGCCACGGCGACCAGTTCGGATGGCGCTCGACGAGGATCGCCGCGGCGCCCGCGACGTGCGGGGTGGCCATCGACGTGCCGGCGAAGACGGCGAAGGTGGAGCCGATCGTCCGCGGCGGGGTCGAGGAGAGGACGTCGAGCCCGGGTGCGGCGATGTCGGGCTTGAGCTGGTAGCCGAAGTCGGTGGGCCCGGCCGAGGAGAAGCTCGTGACGATGCCGGAGCGCCCGGTCTGGATCTCCTCGATCGAGCTCGAGACGCGGATCGTCGTCTGGCCGCCGTTCTGGGCCATGTAGGCGCGAAGCGTCTTGCCGTCGAGGTCGGAGATCATCCCGGCCGGAACCGGGAGCACGATCGGGATCGGGTTCGCCTCGCCGGGGCGATTGTCGATGAAGATCATCCCGATTGCGCCCGCGCGCTGGGCCCGGATCGCCTTCGAGTCGAACGTGCAGTTGCCTCGCAGGAGCACCACGATCTTGTCCTTCAGCGAACCGGCCGGCAGCGTCCCCGCGCTCGTGTTCGGCTCGCTCGGTGTTCCGCAGAGGTAGGGATCGACGGGCTTGCCGTCGGTGCCGACGATCGAGCCTGCGTCGATCACGGTCTGGTTGAGTGTCGACCACGCCGCGGGGAATCTCGTGCCGGAGCCCTGGATCGGCACTGCGCCGAGATTCGGCGGCCCGCCTTCGACCGTCAGCGCGGGCGCGAAGACGTGCGAGTTCGACACGGCCGCGACCGTGATCGCGTCCGGTGCACTGCCGGGCGAGCCGGCCGTGCCGTAGCCGAAGTCCTCGCGGTCGTTGCCGGCCGCGATCACCGGGACGACGCCGGCCAGCACGGTGTTGTGGACCGCCTCGTACATCGCGTCGTTCGCCGGATCGGTCTGCGGGCCGCCGCCCGAGAAGTTGATGACGTTCATCCCGTCTTCGACGGCCGACTCGAACGCCGCGACGATCTCCGGCGTGTCGGCCTCGTCGCCGAGAGGCGTCGGAATCGTGAAGACCCGGTAGTTGCCGATCCACGCCTTCGGCGCCACCCCGGAAAGGTCGGTCGTCGCGGGGTGGTCAGGGCCGGCCGGGGCGGTCGTGCCGGCGTCGCCGGCGGCGATCCCGGAGACGTGCGTGCCGTGCGGTTCCGTGTTGTCGAAGGCCTTGTTGCTCAGTGCGTTGCGGATCGGCCCCGGGAAGACGCGCGCCACGATCACCTTTGGCGTCGTGAGCTTCGTGTCGCCTTTCGGGAAGCCGGCCGGGTACGAGAAGCCCTTCGGGGAAAGGAACGGATTCGTCGAGTCGACGCCGGTGTCGACGACCCCGATCTTGATGCCCTCGCCGGCATCTCCGCTGGCCGCTTCGAGCCCAGTCGCGTTGATCACCGTCGGCCCGCTGTCGTCCGTCGCGAAGTAGCCGAGGCTCGGGTAGACCTTGTTCACGTCCCCGAGCCGGAGCAGGGCCGGCAGCTTCCGCTCGGGAAGCGACACGGCAAAACCGTCCAGAATCACGCTGTAGTGCTCCTGGACGGTCGCGTTCGGGATCGCCGTCTTGACCTGCGCGACGGCCGCGCTCTGGAGGCGCGCCAGCTTGGCGAGATAGGCCCGCGAGTTGGCGCTCCTGACGTTGAGGTGATGGGAGACCGTCGTCGAGCTCAGCGACCGTTCCGCGCTCCAGGCCGCGAGCGGCGGTGCCTTCAGCCGGACGATCACACGGGTCATGCCGCTCAGTTGCGCGGACGGAATGTGGATCGTCCCGACGCGCACGCGGGGCTGGCTCGCCTCGCGGAGATCGGGCCGCAGAGGTTCGAGAGCAGCGCTTGCGGAGGACGCCGCCGCAAGGACGACGACCGCCGAGACGAGGAGGAGGCGGCGCAAGGCCGCCACAGTAGCCGAACCGTCGTTCGTTTAGAGTCGCGCCGTGTTCGACGATAAACGCGCTCTCATCCTCGGTGTCGCCAATAAGAGATCGATCGCCTGGGCGATCGCCAAGCGGCTCGCCGACGGCGGCGCTCGGTGTGCTTTCACGTTCCAGGGCGAGCGGATCGAGAAGGGCGTCCGGGAGCTCGCGGCGTCGGTCGACAGCCCGCTCGTAACGGAGCTCGACGTTCGTGACGACGGTGCGGTCGCGCGCGTGTTCGACGAGGTCGGCGGCGCCTTCGGCGGACAGCTCGACATCCTCGTTCACTCGGTGGCGTTCGCCGCGGCTGAGGATCTGGAAGGTCGTTTCACCGATACGCCGCGCGACCGGTTTTGGATGGCGGTCGATGTCAGCGCGTATTCGCTCGTCGCGACCGCCCGCGCGGCAGAGCCGTTGATGGCGGCGGCCGGCGGGGGCTCGATCGTGACCATGACCTATCTCGGCGGTGAGCGGGCGGTGCCGCACTACAACGTGATGGGCGTTGCCAAGGCCACGCTCGACGCGTCGGTCCGCTACCTCGCCTGGGACCTCGGGCAGAAGAACATCCGTGTCAATGCCGTGTCGGCCGGACCGGTGCGGACACTCGCGGCGCGCTCGATCGCCGGCTTCCCGACGATGGAGTCGATCGTCGAGGAGCGCTCACCACTGCACCGGCACATCGACGCCGACGATGTCGGGTCGGCCGCCGCGTACCTGCTCTCGGATGCCGCGCGCAACGTGACCGGGACGACGCTCTACGTCGACTCCGGCTATCACGCGATGGGCATGTAGCCCGACGCTGTACAGCGGCCTGAAGAAGCTCTTGGACGATTCTTAGGCGTAGCTGAGGGTCCGCTAAGAGCGGCAAACCAGTGTTTCGACATGGCTGTTCGCGTGCTGCCGGCGTTTCCCCGCGAGTTGCCGGAGACGCGCCTCCGCGCCGTCCGCCAGGCGTTCGTCGTCGGGTCGCCGTCGAACGACACCAACGCCGCGCTCGCGTCGGCCTTCGGTCACGCGGGACTCGCGGCGCGGTCGGTGACTCCCGAGCAGCTGGTCGGCGAGGTGGCTCACGCCGACCTCGTGTTGAATCGCGTCGACGTCCTGCCGACGCTCGACGGCCCGTGCCCGGGGCTCTGGGAGGTCGCGGCCGTCGAGCACCATGGCGCGACGCTCCTCAACCATCCGCGCTCGCTCTACCTCGCCCACGACAAGCTGGCGACGGCGACAATGCTCGCCCAGGCCGGGCTGCCGCATCCGCTCTCGATGCTGGTGCAGGACATTGATCCTCCGCCGGCTCTCCGTCCGCCCTACGTCGTCAAGCCACGCTTCGGGAGCTGGGGCCGAGACGTGTTTCTCTGCCGGGACGCCGAGCGACTGGCCGACGTGCTCCACGAGCTCTCGGGTCGTTCCTGGTTCGGCAAGCACGGTGCGCTCGTCCAGGAGCTGATCGGGCCTGCACGCGACGACCTGCGCGTCGTGGTGGCCGGCGGCGTCGTCGTGGGAGCGGTGAGCCGGATCGCCGGCGCGGGCGACTGGCGGACGAACGTCGCAGCCGGAGGGCGCAGGGTGAGGGCCAGGCCCGACCTCGAGGCGACCTCGCTGGCGCTTCGCGCCGTCGCGGCGCTCGACCTCGACCTCGCGGGCGTCGACCTGATGCGCGATGCGAGCGGCACGTGGGTCGTGCTCGAGGTCAACGGAGCGGTCGACTTCACCGAAGAGTACGCACTCGACGGAGCCGGGATCTTCGACGAGGTGGTGCGGAACATCACCCTGTTGAACGTTCGTGACGCTTCCGTGTGTCAGACGGTCGTCTGACCGCGGTCAGACGACGGAGGCTACGAGAAGGGCTTCGTGACCATGTCCAGCACGACGATCAGCAGGACGGCGATGTCGACGCGTGCGATCAGCAGGATCCGGTTGATCAGCGCGATCGCCTCCGGGTCGGTCGGCCCGCGTTCGTCGGAGACGGCGTTGATCTTCCTCGCGAGTGGCGCGAGCACGGCGATGCCCGTGACGAACGTCGCGGCGTAGCCGACCAGGCCGAGGACGACCCAGAACTTGCCCCAGCCGAAATTGGTGTTGATCATCATCGCGATCCCCATCAGGAAGACGATCAGCCCTGCAGGCGCGAAGATGCGCTCACCGGCGAACGCCGCCTGGCGCGCGACCGTGACGAGCTGGCCGGGATCGTTGGTCCGCTCCGCGAGGAGCGCGAGGATCACGAGCAGAACGCCTCCGCCGACCCAGACCACTGCGAGCGTCACGTGGATCGCCTTGAACAGCGAGTACCAGTTGTTCGGCAGGAAGACCGAGGACGAGAACGCGAAGACGACGGCGACGACGACGACGATGAGGAGGAGCGCGACGGTGAGCGCGCCCCCCGACCGCGGCGGTGCGGGAGCGCTGTTTGCCGGGGCCGCCACGGCGGCTATCTACGCAGATCGATCTGCGGAGCGCAACCCTCGGCAGGCGGCGAGCAACTCGTCGACGTCGGGCAACTCCGTGTTCTCGTAGCTCCACGCCCCGCGCACGACGGCGTCTGCGTCGATCAGGAAGGCCGAACGCCGCGCCACGTTCCGGAACCCACGGAACTCCTGGTTGACGCCGAACGCCTGCACCGCCTCGCCGTTGAAGTCGGAGAGGAGCCCGAGATTCAGGTCGAGCGCCTGTGTCCACGCGATGTGCGTGTACGGGGAGTCGCGTGAGATCCCCACCGGCTGGACGCCTGCCTCGTCGAATTCGGCTCTCCTGTCACGCAGGAGCTCGAGCTCGTTCGTTCAGGTCGACGACCAGTCGAAGAGGTAGAAGAGGAGGAGCTTGGGGCCGTCCTCCACGAGCTCTTCCATCGTCACCGCCTCGCCGGGGCCGAGGTGAACCGTCGCGTTCGGGACTCGATTGCCGACCTGGAGCATGCGCCGAGATTAGTCGTCTAGCTGCCGCAACACCACCGATCACCGATCTGCAGCGTCGGTCCCGCACGATCCGGGCGCG
Organism: uncultured Thermoleophilia bacterium; assembly: GCA_963742605.1. Lineage (GTDB taxonomy): Bacteria > Actinomycetota > Thermoleophilia > Gaiellales > Gaiellaceae > PALSA-600. The sequence continues at coordinate 123,836 of CAVUNA010000024.1, forward strand.
GGAACTGCTGCTCGATGTTCGAGACTGCCCGGACGCGCGCGCCGCGAAGGAACACCCACTGGTTCGCGGTCGGCCAGTCGACGAGCAGCCAGCTGCCGTTCGGCGCCCAGACGATGTCGCCGAACGTTCCCGGCCCGGCGAACAGCACCCGTGCCGTCCCCGGCCGGTTGACGTGCACGAGTGAGATCTCGCTGCTCGACTCCTGTCGCACTGAGAGCGCGAGATCGTGCGTCCCCGGACGGAACGAGGCGGTGCGGAAGGTGTCGGTGAGCGTGGTGATCGTCCGTCGCACCGTCCCGTTGCCGCCGAGCACGTCGATGCGTCGCGGCGAGACGGCGGCGAGCAGACTGCCGTCCGACGACCAGGCGAGTGAGGCGGGCTTGCTCGTTATCGGCGTGCGCCACACGACCTTTCCCGTGTCGGCGTCCCGCAGAACGATCGCGCCGCCCGCGTAGTACGCGAGGGTGTGCAGACGGGCGGGATCCCAGGCCGGTGGGGCAGCATCGGCACGGTGGTCGAGCAGGTGGTCGCCGGTGCCGTCGCCCGCGACCACTCGCAGCCCGCGCGGTGTCATGTAGGCGATGCGGGTGTCCGTCAGTGTCCCTTCCCAGCGCGGCCAGTGGGCCCCGCGCCGCGGCAGCGACCAGCGGATGCCGTGGCCGACCTCGAGCGTGACCAGATCCGTGGGCGTGGTGGCGACGACGTAGAGGCCGTGCGGCGACCACATCGCATCGTCGTAGGCGCCGAGCCGCCGGCGCAGGCCGTCGGCATCGACGACCCACACGCCGCCCCGTTCGGGTGAGACCACCAGCAGACGGCCCTTGGCCGGCAGGGCGGCGAGCTGCGGGGCGGCGTGCTCGATCCCGACGGCGTGACGAACCCGCTCGAGCACCGCGTGACCGGGCGGCGTGATCACCGCGACCGCGAGTGCCGCGGCCCCCGCGGCCGCAACCAGAGCAAGTAACAGTCTGTTACTTGCCGGTCGACGCTGTGGCTGCAGGGGCGTGCGCTCCTCGAACGCGCGCCGGACGACCTCCCAGGCCCGGTCCTCGGGGGTCATTCGGGCTCCTTCATCCGGTCCAGCCCGCGACGGAGCCTCGAGTTGACCGTGCCGCGCGGAAGGTCGAGCAGCTCGGCGATCTCGCCGGGGGTGTACTCGAGCACGTAACGCAGGACGACGACGGCGCGGTGCTCGGGCGACAACCCGGCGATGCGGCCGAACGTCTCGTCGTCCGGCTCTGGGAGCGTCGGAGCCGCGTAGACGTCCCCGAGCTCGACCTCGGCGCGCAAGCGGCGCGCGCGTGTGAAGTCGATCGCCCGGTTGACGACGATCCGGTGCAGCCACGGTGCGAACGGCCGGCGGCGGTCGAAGCGGTCGAGGTTGCGAATGGCAGCGAGGAACGATTCCTGCGCGATGTCCTCGGCTGCGGCAGCGTCGCCCGTGACGAGGTAGGCGGCACGGTGCGCCCGCGGCCAGTGCTCCCGGAAGAGCCGCTCGAGGTCGTCGACCGAGCCGCGTCTGGCACCCCGGATCCAGGCGCGATCAGCCACCCGCCGACTGTACGACGGTCGTCGTCCACGAGGTCCATACGCCGGAGGGACCTCATCGGGTCCGCCCCTCGTATCGACTCCATGAAGCGTCTCGTGCTGCTGCTCGCAATCGTCGCCGTGCTGGTGCCCGGCGCGGCGCGCTCCGCCGGGTGCTCGCCGCTCAGCTGCGCTCCGAGCCAGTTCACGGTCGTCGGGGGTGCGCTGCTCGCGGTTCGCGGCTCGATCGACGATCCGGTGCGCGTCCTCGATCTGAGGACGGGAGCGACGCGCTGGCGGCTGCCGCAAGGGATCGCCAGTGGCAACACGCTGGTCCACCGGGAGGGCCGCCTCGTCACCTGGTTCGACGTCGCGCACGGGACGCGCCTCCGCGATGCGACGCTCGAGGCCCACGGAGCCTTCAGCCTCGTCGGCCTCTCGCAGCGGGGCGAGTGGGCGGTTCTCCAACGCACGCAGACACGGTCGACGACATTCGTGCTGCTCTCGCCGAGCGCCTCGCACACGGTCGTGCTGGGTGGCAACACCTGGTCGTTCGATGCGCTTCGGGGCGACAAGCTCTATCTGATCAAAGGGCTGAAGAACGGCTACGAGGTGCGCCTGTTCGATCTCGCGTCGGATCGCCTGCAACCGCGACCGCTGAAGGATCCCGACGGCTCGTCGATCATCTGGGGTGTCCCGTTCGCGCGGGCCGCGTCACCGGACGGGCAGTTCCTGTTCACGCTCTACATCGGCCCCGACGGCGGCTCGATGGTGCACATCCTCGACCTCGTGCACGCGACGGCACGGTGCGTCGACCTCCCGGGCGACGGTGACTACAGCGCCGCGACGACCACCGCGCTGACCGTGTCGGACGACGGGCGGACGCTGTGGGCGGTTAGTCCCGGCTACGGCCGGGTCGTCACGATCGACGTGGCCGCGCACAGGGTCGTGGACGCATTTCGCTTCCAGCCCGGGTCGTGGACGGGCAATGCCGCCGGGATGGCGGTGCTTGCGCCAGGCGGGCAGCGAATCGCGGTCACCGATGCCGAGCACATCTGGCTCGTGAATCCTTCGCGGCACACCGTTGCGACGCCGATCGCGCACATCGCGGTCGGTCTCGGCTTCTCGCCGGACGGCCAGACGCTCTGGGTCGTCGGCGCGCGCAGCCGTGTTAGCGCGGTTCAGCTTTAAGCTGCGGCCTTGGTGGCCGCCGCCTCGGTGGCGGTCGAGATCTCCCGGACGACCTCGACGATGTCGCGGTTCGCGTTCCACACGCGCAACTGGCGGTCGGAGCCGTTGCCGCGCGCGAGGATCTCGCGCACCCCTTCGAGCTCCCGTTCGGAGCCGAGCTCGCGGGCATGCGGCTCGACGTCACGGAGCGTCCGGCGAATCAGTTGCGCCACCGGCACGCGGTTCCGCCGTCCGGTCGCGAGGTCCATCACCGGTGCTTCGAGCCCGTAGCGAGCCGCCAGCCACTTGTTCTCGGTGGTCAGCATCCGGTGCCAGCTCGGCACCTCCTTGCCCGCCTCGTACTGCTCGCAGTACATCTTCACGATCGCCTGGAAGAGGGCGGTGATCGCGACCACGTCCTCGAGCCTCGTGACAGCGTCGCAGACGCGCATCTCGATCGTCCCGAGGCGCGGGTGGGGCCTGATGTCCCACCAGATGTGCGTGTAGTCGGCGATGCACCCCGTGCGCTCGAGCTGGCCGACGAGCGCCGCGTAGTCCTCGTAGTCCCGGAAGCGCGGCGGCGGCCCGGAGCGCGGGAACGCGGCGAATACCATCTGCCGGCTCGACGAGAGCCCCGTCGGCTCACCGCGCCAGAACGGTGACGACGCCGAGAGGGCGAGCATCTGCGGCAGGTGCACGAGCAGGCCGTTCATCACCTGGATCACCTTCTCCGGATCGTCGACCGCGACGTGCATGTGCATTCCGAAGATCAGCTCCCGTCGCGCGACGTACTGCAGCTGGTCGACGAGCTGGCGGTAGCGGTCGCGTGCAGTGATCCGCTGCCGCTCGAAGAGGCTGAACGGGTGCGTGCCCGCCGAGCCGAAGCGGCAGCCCTCGGCGCGCGCGATCTCAGACACGTAGCCGCGGAGTTGCGACAGCGCGGCATGGATGTCGGCCGCGGTCCGGCAGACCGGCGTCGTGACCTCGAGCACGGACTGCATCAGCTCGGCGTTGATCCGGGCCTCGTGCTCGGAGTTGGCGACCGCCGACAGCACCGAGTCGATGTGCTGGACGAGGTCCCACGTCTCGGGGTCGAGCAGCATGTACTCCTCCTCGACGCCGAGCGTGTACGGATCGCCTTTGCCGAACGCGTGATCGAGCACACTTGGCTTCGATCCCTCGGCGACGGCGGCTCCCTTGCCGGTGATCGACGACGGGAAGATCTGCTTCACGGGTGAAGTATCACCGCTTCCACCTCGATCTCAACCAGCCAGCGCGGATCGAGGAGGCCGGTGACGACTCCGGTCAGCACGGGCCGCGCCTCCGAGAACGCCTCGCCGTGGGCGCGCCCGACATCGTCGATGTGCGCAGGATCGGTCACGTAGACCCGGGAGCGGACGACGTCATCGAGTGACGCGCCGGCCTCGGTGAGCGCGCGGCCGATGATGCCGAGGCAGACCTGCGCCTGCTCGTAGGCGCCCGTCGGTGGATCCGCGTCGTCCGGCATGATCGGCGCGGTCCCGGCTACGAGGACGCGGTCGCCGACCCGCACGGCGCGCGAATAGCCGAACCGCGCCTCGAACGCCGAGCCCGACGAGATCCGTTGCCGCTCCACGCCGATAGCCTGCCGCCGATGCAGGCCCTGAGGCAAGTCGACGGTTGGCCGTGCGACCACGCCGCCGTTGCAGTCGCAGGGGTTGTCGAGGCCGTCCACGGCGATGTCGACCGAGTGTTCGAGTTCGCCTCCGTGACGAAGCTCGCGACCGCCGTCGCCGTTCTGGTGGCCGCCGAGGAAGGCCTCGTCGACCTCGACGAGCCTGCAGGACCGCCCGACGCGACATTCCGGCAGCTGCTCGCCCACGCCTCGGGGCTGCCGTTCGACGCCGGTCGGCCGCTGGCCCCTCCGGGCACGCGCCGCATCTATTCGAACTACGGGTTCGAGCTGGCCGCTGAGCTGGTTGCCGAACGGGCGGAAATGCCGTTCGCGGATTACTTTCACGCCGTCTGGGCCGGCAGTGGGATCGCTCTCGACGGCTCCCCCGCCTGGGGCGCGTCGGGCACGATCGCCGGCCTCGGCGCGGTCGCGCGAGAGCTGCTCGACCCCGCCCGCATCGCCCGGGAGACGCTGGACGAAGCGTCGACGGTGCAGGTCCCGGGCCTCGTCGGTGTCCTGCCCGGCTTCGGCCGCCAGGATCCGAACGACTGGGGTCTCGGCTTCGAAATCCGGGACGCCAAGGCGCCGCACTGGACGGGCTCACGCAACTCGCCCCGTACGTTCGGGCATTTCGGCCGGAGCGGCACCTTTCTCTGGGTCGACCCGGACGCGGGTCTGACACTCGCGTGCCTCACCGACCTTCCCTTCGGTGACTGGGCGGCCGAGGCGTGGCCGCGGCTCGCGGACGACGTCCTGGCCGAGCTGGTCGCCTGAGCTCGGCTCGCACACTCAGGAACCGTTCATGATCGGCCTCCTAGCCTGTGACGGTGCCCTCGCCGCTCGTCCAGGCACGCCACTTCGCCTGCGTCGTGGCCGGCCTCGTGCTCACTGCGACGGCCGCCGGTTGCGGTGTGACGACCGACCCGGCGCCGAAGACATCACGCCCGGCGGCGCACCCGTCCGCGGTCGCGAACAGGCGGGCAGCGGTGCCCGTGACGGTCGTCGCACATGCACGCACCGACCTTCCAGCCGGGATCCAGGACGCCGGCGCCACGTCCTGGGGCGGCGGTGTCGTGCTGGCGGGCGGTCTGACGCCCGCCGACGTGTCGAGCCCGGCGATCGCCCTGGTCCGGCCGGGCGGCTCGACATCCGTCGGGAACCTGCCGCAGGCGCTGCACGACACCGCCGCCGTGCGACTCGGCCGGAGCGTCTACCTCTTCGGAGGCGGGGACGGTGTTTCGCAACATGACGAGATCCAGCGCCTTGCACCCGGCCGCCCGGTGACGGTGGCACATCTGCCTGCACCGAGCTCGGATCAGTCCGGAGCGGTGCTCGGAGACACGGCGTACATCGTCGGCGGCTTCACCGGGGCACGGTGGCTCGACACGATCGTCGCCTGGAGGCCAGGGTCCGTTGCCCGCATCGTCGGCCACCTTCCGACGCCGCTTCGCTACGCAGCCGTCGCGGCGGCCGACGGCCAAATCGTCATCGCGGGCGGCTCGACGCCGGCGGGAACTGCATCTTCGGCGGTGCTCGGGTTCGATCCCGGAAGCGGCAGGATCAAGCGCCTCGGCACGCTGCCCGAGCCGACGACGCATGCGGCGGCCGCCGCGCTCGACGGCCACGTCTACGTGATCGGCGGCCGCGGGGCGATCGTCGGCACGGCGACGGACCGGATCGTCGCGGTCGATCCACGGTCGCGCCGGATCTCGGCGGCCGGGCGGCTGCCTGCGCCGTTGTCGGATCTCGCTGCAGCGCCGGTGGGCCGGGCGATCCTCGTCGTCGGCGGGCGTGGATCGCAGACGGTCGCGTCCGTGACCTTGCTCGTGCCCGGCCATATCCGCGCCGTCGCCTCAGCTGCAATCCCGAAGCTGCTCGACAGGAACAACGTCTACGCCGCCGACAGCTCCCGGCGATGTGACCGGCCAGGCCCGACACGCGCTGCCACGCGTCTACGTTCCGAACTCACAATCGGACACCGTGGACGTGATCGACCCCTCGACCTACAAGGTCGTCGGCCATTTCACTGTCGGGGCGCTCCCGCAGCACGTCGTCCCCGCGTACGACCTCGCTCATCTCTACGTGACCAACGACGCCGGCAACACCTTGACCGAGATCAACCCCCACACTGCGCGGCCGGTGCGGACGATTCCCGTGGCGGATCCGTACAACATGTACTTCACGCCCGACGGGCGCTACGCAATGGTCGTCGCCGAGCGCTTGCAGCGGATCGACTTTCGCGACGCCCACTCCTTTGCCCTTGTCAAATCCGTGTCGACCCCATGCCTCGGCGTCGATCACATGGACTTCACCGCCGACGGGACGAAGGCGTTGCTCAGCTGCGAGTTCTCCGGTCAACTGCTCGTGCTCGACGTCGTGCACGAGCGCGTCCTGCGCGTGTTCTCGGCACCCGGCGTCCGGATGCCGCAGGACGTCAAGCTTTCACCCGACGGCCGCGTCTTCTACGTCGCGGACACGCTCGCGAACGGTGTGTGGATCGTCGATGCCCACACCTTCGGCGTCGTCGGGTTCGTGCACACGGGAGCCGGTGCGCACGGCCTGTACCCGAGCCGCAACGCGCGCGACCTCTACGTCTCGAACCGGGGCGCCGGCACCGTCTCGGTGATCAGCTTCGCGACGCGGAAGGTCGTCCGGACGTGGACGATTCCCGGTGGCGGAAGCCCGGACATGGGCGGGGTGTCCGTGAACGGCAACGTGTTGTGGTTGTCGGGCCGCTACAACGGTGTCGTCTACGCGATCTCGACCGTCACCGGAAAGCTGCTCGCCCGTATCCCGGTCGGCGCCGGACCGCACGGTGTCTGCGTGTGGCCGCAGCCGGGCCGGTACTCACTCGGCCACACCGGGGTCATGCGCTAGTAAGACGCCAGGAAGTCGAGCAGCAGCGCGTTCAGCTCGTCCGGGCGATCGACGCCGACCAGGTGGCCGGCGCCTGTGACGAGCTCGAGCCGCGCGCCCGGGACCGTCTCGGCGATGTGCGCCGCGATGCGCCGGAAGTCGTCCTTGTCACGGTCACCGACGACCACGAGTGTCGGTACGGCGAGCGTGTCGAGCGGTGGGAGCTCCGGCCACTGCACCTCCGGCTCGTCGTTCGCCGTCTGCAGCTCGAGCGATCGCCGGTTCTGCGGCCGCAGCTCGTCGCGATGCTCCGGTGCGATCCAGAATTCCATGTTCACCTCGGCTGCGGCGTCGAGATCGCCCCGCGAGACCGCCTCTTCCTCGCGTTCGAAGTAGTCGCGCAGCTCGGCCGACCACTCCCAGTCCGGGATCCCCGAGCCGACCAGCACCAGCCGGTCGACCCGCTCGGGATAGACCAGGGCGGTGCGGAGCGCGATGCCGCCGCCGAACGAGTTGCCGACGAGTGAGGCGGGCAGGAGCTCGGCGACGCGGTCGACGAACGAGAACGGCTCCGTCGGCTCCGGCTCCGTGCCGAAGCCGGGGAGATCCGGCGCGACGACATCGAAGTCGTCGCGAAGCGCCGCGACCTGGCGAGCCCACTGTCGTGAGTCACCGACTGCCGAATGCAGGAGCACGACCCGTGGCTTCACACGTCGTAGCATGCACGTCCGTGGGAGCGCTCGACGGCTGGCTGTTCTGTCCGCGCTGCGGTCATGCGGTCGAGCCCGAGGAGAACCATCTCCGCTGCACGTCGTGCGGTGAGCGCTACTGGGCGAACCCGCTGCCGGCGGTGCAGGCGCTGCTCGAGCGCGACGGCCGCGTGCTGCTGGCCCGCCGGGGCATCGAGCCGCGGCTCGGGTACTGGGACCTGCCGGGCGGCTTCGTCGAGGAGGCGGAAACGCCCGAGCTTGCGGTGCGACGAGAGCTGCGCGAGGAGACCGGTCTCGAGCTCGAGACCGCCGAGCTCGAGCGCATCGACATCGAGCCCTATGGCGACCGGTTCGTCTTCTCCGTCACGTATCGAGTGACTGCCGATGGTGACCCGGTCCCGGCCGACGACGTCGTCGAACTACGCTGGTTCGCGCCGTCGGAGCTGCCGGCGGAGATGGCGTTTCCGGGACAGGAAAAGGTGCTCCGCGCCTGGATTCACTCGAACGAGTGACGTCTGCTGGGCGTCAGGTCCGGGAAAGATGGGCCGAACGGCTCATGCGAGTGTCCGATCGAGCGCCGATGATCGGCACATGGACGACTGCGGCACGTTCCACCGGATCGAGGACGACCTCTCTGAAGACTGGGTGGCCGACTGGGCGCAGGCCGGGGTGCAGGCGATCGAGCAGTACCTCGTCAAGCACCTCGCGTTCCAGACCTTCCTCGAGGACTAGACGGCGAAGGCTTTGGGCGGAGGCACGCGCCTCCGCCCGCCTACGCTGCGAGGCCGAGCGCCTTCTCGAGCGAGCCCTTCGGCATCGCTCCGATCGCCGAGGCCTGCGGCTCTCCACCGTCGAACAGCACCATGAACGGGATCGACTGCACGCCGTAGCGCTGCGCCAGGTCCTGGTGCTCGTCGATGTTGACCTTGACGATCTTCACCTGGTGCTCGTCCGCGATGCGGTCGAGGACCGGCGCGACCGCGTGACACGGCCCGCACCACTCGGCCCAGAAGTCGACGATCACCTTGCCGTCGGACTTCAGAACCTCCTCGTCGAAGGTGGCGCTGGTTGCTTCAGTAGACATCGGATTCGTTTCCGTTCCTTTCGTGGGGCTTGTAGTCGTTCCAACGCGCGGCGTGTGCCGTTTCTTCCCCTCGGTACGATCGGCACATGTTCGCGACCCTCCCGGACAAACCCGATCATCCCTCCCTCGAGCTCGAGCTGCTCGAGCTGTGGGAGCGGGAGGGTACCTTCGCAGCTCTGCGGGCCCGCAACGAGGGCGGTCCGATCTGGTCGTTCGTCGACGGGCCCGTCACCGCGAACCGGTTCGCGCTGGGTGTCCACACGGCGTGGGGGCGGACGCTCAAGGACGTCTTCCAGCGGTACAAGGCGCTACGCGGCTTCGACCAGCGCTACCAGAACGGCTTCGACTGCCAAGGGCTCTGGATCGAGGTCGGCGTCGAGCGCGAGCTCGGGCTCAACTCGAAGCGCGAGATCGAGGAGTACGGCGTCGAGGCGTTTGCCCGCAAGTGCCGCGACGTCGTCGTCAGGTCTTCGGCCGCCCTGACGCGGGGCTCGAAGCGACTCGGGCAGTGGATGGACTGGGGCAACGACTACTTCACCTTCAGCGACACGAACATCGAGTACATCTGGAAGTTCCTCAAGCTGGTCGACGCGCGCGGCTGGCTCGTCAAGGGCCACCGCTCGACCGAGTGGTGCCCGCGCTGCGGCACCTCCCTTTCGCAGCACGAGCTGACACAGGCGGGCGTCTACCAGGACCGGGCCGACCCGTCGCTCTTCGTGCGCTTGCCGTTGCTCGACCGTGCGGGCGAGTCGCTCGTCGTCTGGACGACGACGCCGTGGACGCTTCCCGCGAACGTCGCCGCGGCCGTGCACCCCGACGAGGAGTACGGCCGCCGCGAGGACGGCGAGTGGGTCGCAGTGAAGCTGTTCGCGGACGACACGTTCGTCGAGCGCCGGCCCGGCGCCGAGCTCGTCGGCTGGCGCTACCGCGGGCCGTTCGACGATCTACCGCCTGCCGCCAAGGTCGAGCACCGTGTCATCCCCTGGGAAGACGTGACGATGGACCAGGGCACCGGCATCGTCCACATTGCTCCGGGCGCCGGCCCGGAAGATTTCGAGCTCTCGCGTATTCACGACCTGCCGGTCCTGACGCCCGTCGACGAGTCGGGCCGCTTCTACGACGACTACGGCTGGCTCCATGGGCTCTCGACCACCGAGGCGGCGGATCAGATCATCGGCCGCCTGGGCGAGCTCGGCCTGCTGGCCGAAGCGGGCCTGTACACGCACGCATATCCGCACTGCTGGCGCTGCGACACGCCGCTCATCTTCCGAATCGCCGACGACTGGTTCATCGCGGTCGACGAGATCAGACCGAAGCTGCTGGACGAGAACGCCAAGGTGCGCTGGGTACCGGAGTACATGGGCAAGCGAATGGACGACTGGCTCCGCAACATGGGCGACTGGAACATCTCCCGGCGCCGCTACTACGGGCTGCCGCTGCCGTTCTATCCGTGCAGCTGCGGCCACCTGAACGTCATCGGATCGAAGGCCGAGCTCGAGGAGCGTGCGCTCGAGGGCTTCGACCAGCTCGAAGAGCTGCGCCGCCCCTGGGTCGACCGCGTGCCGATCGCCTGCGAGCAGTGCGGCGAGCGCGTCGAGCGGATCCCGGAGGTCGGCGACGTGTGGCTCGACGCCGGGATCGTCCCGTTTGCGACCCTCGGCTGGGAGAACGCGACCCGGATCCCCGAGGGCTACGCGACGGGCGCCGCCAAGGGGCTGACGAAGGCGGACCTCCCCGACCACGCCTACTGGGAGCGCTGGTTCCCCGCCGACTGGGTGAGCGAGATGCGTGAGCAGATCCGTCTTTGGTTCTACTCCCAGTTCTTCATGTCCGTCGTCTTGACCGGCCGGTCGCCGTACCGGCGGGTCCTCGGCTACGAGAAGATGCTCGACGAGCAGGGCCGCGAGATGCACAGCTCGTGGGGGAACACGATCGACGCGGAGGATGCCTTCGCGCAGATGGGCGCCGACGTCATGCGCTGGCAGTACTGCGCCCAGCCGCCCGATCGGAACCTGCTTTTCGGCTTCGGGCCGGCGCACGAGATCAAGCGGAAGCTGCTCACGTACTGGCACTCGGTCAAGTTCCTCGTCGACTACGCGAACATCGAGGGCTACGAGCCCTCCTGGAGCGTGTTCGGCCGGGTCGACGATCCGAAGCCGCTCGACCGATGGCTGATCGCACGGACCGATCAGCTCGTGGCCGAGGCGACCGACGGCTACGAGGCCACGCTCACCGTCGACGTGATCCGCTCGTTCGAGGCGTTCGTCGACGACCTGTCGAACTGGTACATCCGCCGTTCGCGCCGAAGGTTCTACTCGCTCGACGAGGCGGCGTTCGGAACGCTCTGGTACGCACTCGTCCGGTCGTTGCAGGTGATCGCCCCGATGCTGCCGTTCCTCGCCGACCACCTGTGGCGCAATCTCGTACAGGACGGACCGACGTCGGTGCACCTCGCCGGCTGGCCCGCTGCGGCTGAGCCGGACGAGAGCCTGCTCACGGAGATGGCGCAGGCGCGCCGGGTGGTCGAGCTCGGCCGCCAGGCACGGTCGACGAGCGAGTTGAAGCTGCGGCAGCCGCTCCGGCGGCTCGTGGTCGCGGGAGCAGCCGACGGCGCGGCACGGCACATCGAGGAGATTGCGGACGAGCTGCGCGTGAAAGAGGTGACGTTCGGCGAGGTCGAGTCGTCCGAGCTGCGCGTGAAGCCGAATCTGCCGGTGCTCGGCCCGAAGCTGGGCGCCGCGCTGCGGGACGTTCGCGAGCGGCTCGCCCGGGGCGAGTTCGAGGAGCTGGACGGCGGCCGCTTCCGGGTCGACGGACACGTGCTCGAGCCCGGCGAGGTGCTCGTCGAGCGTGTCGGCCGCGAAGGGTGGGCGGTGGCGAGCGACGACGGGGTGACGGTGGCGCTCGACACGGCGCTCGACGACGAGCTGCGCCGCGAAGGGCGGCTGCTCGACTGGATCCACGAGGTGAACAGCCTGCGGAAGTCGTCCGGCCTGGCGGTCACCGATCGCATCCGCCTGTGGCTTCCCGACGCCGAGATCGTGGACGTCTACCTCGAGCGGTTGCAGGAGGAGACGCTGTCCCTGTCGGTCGAGGTCGGCCCGCTTCGCGTCGAGCCGACGAACCTCTAGGTGTCCTGGTCGCGCGCGAGCGCCAGCTCGCGGCGCAGTTCGACCGGCAGCCGGAACTCGACGTCCTCGTTGACGAGCCGGTAGGGCTCGATCTCGTCGACGCCGCGCTCGCGGAACCAGTCGCAGACCTCCGCCACCAGCTTCTCGGGCGCGGATGCCCCCGAGGTCACACCGACGACCGACGCGACGTCGAGCCAGCGCTCGTCGATCTCGGCGGCGTCGTCGATCAGGTACGCGTCGACGCCCCCTGCGCGGGCGGTTTCGACCAGCCGATTCGAGTTCGACGAGTTGCGCGAGCCGATCACGAGCAGCAGGTCGATCTCCGACAGCATTTCCTTGACCGCCCACTGCCGGTTGGAGGTCGCATAGCAGATGTCTTCCTTCTTCGGCGCGTAGATCGCCGGGAACCGGCGGCGAAGCGCCGCGATGATCTCGCCCGTCTCGTCGACCGACAGTGTCGTCTGCGTCACGTACGCGAGTTGCGCGTCCTCGGCGAATTCGAGCGCCTCGACATCGGCGACCGATTCGACCAGCACGATCGACCCCGGTGCCTCGCCCATCGTGCCCACGACCTCTTCGTGCCCTTCGTGCCCGACCAGCACGATCGTGTAGCCGGCCTCGGCATATCGCCGCGCCTGCACGTGCACCTTGGTCACGAGCGGGCACGTCGCATCGAGCGTCTGGAGCCCGCGGGCGGCCGCGTTGGCCTGAACCGACGGGGCGACCCCGTGGGCCGAGAAGACGACCGTCTCGCCGACGGGCACCTCCCGCTCGTCGTCGACGAACACGGCCCCACGGGCCTCGAGATCACGTACGACGTGGAGGTTGTGGACGATCTGCTTGCGGACGTAGACCGGCGGCCCGTAGAGGTCGAGCGCCTTCTCGACCGTCTCGACGGCCCGCTCGACACCCGCGCAGTAGCCGCGAGGCGAGGCGAGAAGCACTCTGGAGACCACACCCGGATCGTATCCTCGCTCGAAAAGCACCTCTTACAAAGATGGGCCGCACGGCCTATTCCGCTGGACGGGTGGCCTGGGTTAGCGTCTTTCCCACTGGGCGATGCGAACCGCGGCGCGGCCTCTGGCCACGCCATGCGGTGAGCGATCACGAGGAGCCCGCTGTATCGTCCCCCCGAGCAGCGGGCTCCATCGTTTTCAGGGACCTACGATCGCTCCGAACTTGTCTGCCCTGTGAGTGACGCCACCAATGCGGTGCTGTTCAACGCGGTCCCGCTGTTCCTGCTCGCAGCCTCGTACGCGGCGGTGGCGGTCGCGATGCTGCCCGAGTTCTGGCGGCTCCGGTCGCGCGCGCACCTGGTCGACTGGGGCGTCGTGCTCGTCTTCCCGGCGGTGGCTGCTGCGGCGGCGATCTTCGGCGTGCTCGTCCTGCGCGAGCAGCGGGCGGTCGTCGGCCACGTCTGGCTGTCGCTGGTCGCGATCGTCCTCGCGATCGTCCCGGCAGCCCTCCTGCTCGTGCGCTGGCGCGACCGCGGCCTGGTCGCCGGCGGGGTGGGACGGACGCTCGAGGCGGAGGAGCGCGTCTCCGTCCGCGACCGCGAGCTGGAGGCGGTCACCGCAATCTCGGAGGATCTCGTGCGGGCGCGCGACGAGATCGACATCGCCCGTGCGCTCGTCCGGCACGTGGCGACGCTGCTCGACGTTGCCTTCGCCGCAGTCACCATCGTCGACGCCGGCCGCACGACTGCATCGGGGCTCTATGCCGAGAGCGACGGCCGCGAAGCCGAGTGGTGGCCGGAGGTTCGAGTTGACCTCGAGCACGAGCCGTCCGGCATCGCAAACGCCGTGTCCGACGCGGCACCCGTCGTGGTCTACGACATCGTCGGGTCGCCGCTCGTCAGCAGGCGACTGACCGCACGCGTCGGCGCGAAGAGCGGCGTCTTCGTCCCGATGATCGCAGAGTCGCAGGTCCTCGGTGTGCTGACGGCGGCCTCGATCTCGGAGCGCCGGGCGTTCTCGACCGACGAGGTGGGGCTGCTCCAGTCCGTCGCCGCGGAAGCGGCGCTCGCTTTCGAGCGGCTCCGTTCGTCGGCGGCGCTGGCCGAGGCGCTGAGCCGAGAGCGGACCGCTGCCGAGATCGCCCGGCGACTGCGCGCCGAGCTCGAGCCGGAGCGTGTCGCCGCCGTCGCCGCCGACGAGCTTCGTCGCTTCTTGAAGCTCGACCGCGCCGAGGTCGTGCTCGGCGCCGGGCCGCACGCAGGCGTCGCCGTCGAGGCGCGGGGCGATCGGGTGGCGACGCTCGTCGTCGAGCGGGAGCCGGAGCTCGGCGACGCGGAACTGCTGCTCGTCGAAGCAGTCGCACGGGAGCTCGGCTCGGCGCTGCAGACCGCACGGCTTCTGGACGAGAACGCCCGTCGGCTCGAGCAGCAACAGGCGTTGCTCCACGCCGCGCAGGTCGTCACCGGCGAGCTGTCGTTGGACGCCGTGCTGCTCCGGCTCGTCGAGGAGGTGACCACGCTCCTTCGGGTCGACGCGGCGGACTGTTACCTCGTCGACCGCGAGCGGGGGGTGCTGCGCTGCGCTGCCGTCCACGGGTTCGACGCCGGCCTGGTCGGGCTCGAGTTCGTTCCCGAAGGGGGGCTCTCGGGGACGGCGGAGGACGAGCAGTGGGTCGTCGGCCGCCTGCCGCACACGGCGTACGACGCGTTCGCGCTCGGTCTCGAGGCGCCGATGGTCTGGGCCGGTGAGTGGCTCGGCGTGCTGGGCGTCGGTGTCCGCGACGGCGAGCGCAGATTCGACGACGACGACGTCGAGCTGCTCGCGGCGTTTGCGTCGCTCGCAGCTCTCGCCCTGCGCAACGCGGAGAGCTTCGAGGCGAGCGTCCGCCGGGCCGGGCTCGAGCGGGGCTTCTCTCGGATCGCTTCGCTGCTCGGCGAGCCGCTGTCGCTCTCCGAGTCCTACGATGCGGCCGCGCAGGCCGCGGCCGAGGCGCTCGGCGCCGACTTCGCGGCCGTCCTCGCCCCGACCGCCTCGGGGCTCGCCGTGGCCGGCGAGTACAGGTTGCCCGAGGAGGTTGCCGCCCTCGACGTTCCGGCGGCTCTCGACGAGGCTCGAGCCGCCGCGCAGGTGCTGGCGGCGTCGTCGGTCGCGGGCGACGAGCGGTTCGGCGACGCCTGGCAGCGGTCCCCGATCGCGTCACTGCTCGCGATCCCGGTCTCCGACGGGGCCGGCGGGCTCGTCCTCGTCTGTTTCCGCAAGCCGAGGGTGTTCACAGCGGACGACCTCGGCCTTGCCCAGCAGGTCGCGGCAGCGGCACATGGCGCGCTCGAGCGCAGCCGCCTGTTCGAGGCCGAGCGCGCCGCGCGGTCGCTGTCCCAGCAGCTTGCGCGGGCCGCCGCCGTGCTGACCACCGAGCTCGACCCCGGCGCCGTCCTGCAGGCTGCGGCACGTGCGGCCGGCGCATTGCTTTCCGCCGATGCGGCGCTCGTCTCGATGCTCGACGGTGACGAGCTGGTCGTCGTCGCCGCGGCCGGACAGGCGGCCGAGTCGGTTCGCGACGTCCGCTCGCCGTCGACCGACGGCGTCGCAGGCGACGTGCTCGCTGCCCGCGCTCCGGTTGCGCTTGCAGACGGCTCGCTCGCGACCGGTCATGCTCCCGGCGATCCTCTGCTCGCGTCCGGCCTGACCGGATACCTGGGGGTGCCGATCGCCGGCAGCGGAGAGGAGCCGCGCGGGGTGCTGTCGGTCTACTCACTCGAGTCGCGCACGTGGCTGGCGGAGGAGGTGGAGGCGCTCGGCACGCTCGCGGCCAACGCCGCGGTGGCTCTCGTCAACGCCGAGCTCTACCGACACGTCGCGATCGAGCGTGAGCAGAGCGCGGCGATCCTCGCCAACATCGCCGACGGCATCGTCGCCGTCGACCGCGAGGGTCGCGCGGTTCTGTGGAACGACGCGGCGGAGCAGATCACCGGCGTTCCCGCCTCCGAGGCGATGGGCAGGCTGCCCCGCGAGGTCCTCCGGCGTGAGCTCCAGTCGGATCAGGAGTCGACCGCCACTCGGCTCGTGTCGATCTCCCGCGGCAGCGAGGAGGTCTGGCTTGCGCTCTCCGAGGCGGTGATGCGCGATCCCGCCGGCGCGATCGCCGGTCGAATCTTCGCGTTCCGCGACATCTCGGCCGAGTACGCGGTCGAGCAGATGAAGTCCGGTTTCGTCTCGAGCGTCTCGCTCGAGCTACGGGCCCCGCTGACCACGATCTACGGCTTCGCGCAGACGCTGCTCCGCGACGACGTCGCCTTTTCCGAGGCGGACCGGCGCACGTTCCTCGATTTCATCGTGCGGGAGGCAGAGCGGCTCACCACGACTGTCGACGCGCTGCTCCAGGTCGCGAGAATCGAGACCGGAGATCTGGCCGTCGCGCTCGAACCGACCGACGTGGGAGCAGTCGTCTCCGAGCTCGTCGCCAGCGCGAGCGCTTCCGGTCAGAACGGGCATCGGGTCGTCGCCGAGATCGCTGCCGACATGCCGCCGGCGCGTGCCGACCCGGTGAAGCTGCGCGACGTCCTCGACCAGCTCGTCTCGAACGCGGTGAAGTTCTCTCCGGATGGTGGCACCGTCACCGTCTCCGCGCGGCGGGCCGGCGACGCAGTCGAGCTCGCCGTCAGCGATCAGGGTGCCGGGATACCGGCGTCCGAACGTGACCGTATCTTCGAGAAATTCGTGAAAGCTGGCTCCGGCATCGGCCGAGGAACGGGTGTGGGGCTCTTCATCGCGCAGGGACTGGTGCGGGAGATGGGCGGCCGCATCCATGTCGACTCGCGGGAGGGAAGCGGTTCACGCTTCGCGTTCGAGCTGCCGCTCATCCGGGAATAGGGCTGTCGACGATGGCGACGACGAGCGTGCTGGTAATCGACGACGAGGCACCGATCCGGTTGCTGTGCCGTGTCAATCTCGAGGCGGCGGGGATGCGCGTGCTCGAGGCGGGCGACGGGGCGTCCGGTATCGAGGAGGCCCGGACCGGGGAGCCGGACGTGATCCTGCTCGACGTGATGATGCCGGGCCTCGACGGGTGGCACGTTGCCGAGGCGCTGCTCGACGATCCGATGACCGACGACATCCCGATCGTGTTCCTGACCGCACGTGCCGAGCTGCGCGACCGCGCCCGGGGGATCGACCTCGGCGGGGTGGACTACGTGACGAAGCCCTTCGACCCGGTCGAGCTCGCGCCGCTCGTCCGGGATCTGCTCGAGCGAGTGCATCAGGGCCAGCGGGACGAGCTCCGTCGCGAGAAGCTGACCGAGCTCCGTGCACAGCTCGCGCGGCTCTAGGGAGCCTTCGACGACGCAAGCGGGTGGCGGGAATCGAACCCGCATAATCAGCTTGGAAGGCTCGGGCGTTTTGGCTCGGCTAGGCGCTTTCGAGCCGATGTGCGCGAGTGCGTGCGCCAGTCAGACCCGGGTCAGCCGGCGGAGGGGCCGCTCCCGCCAGTAGTCATAGAGCTGGTACGCGATGAGCGTTACGGGCCAGCCGATTAGAAGAAGCTGCGTGAGCGCCGGCCGCCGGCGACCCCTGAGGCTATCCCGGATACCAGACGACGCGCGGTTCGTCGGGGTCGCGCTCGTAGCTCCATGCTTCTTCCACCAGCCGCTCGAGGTCGTAGCGTGGGCGCCAGGCGAGCAGGAACTTCGCTTTCGTGTTGTCGAGCCAGGTCGAGTGGTACGGCGTGCGGATCTCGACCGTGGGCAGGCCGCGCGACTCGGCCAGGTAGGCGCCGAGCTCTCCGTAGTCGACCGGCTCGTCCATGCAGATGTTGAACGTCTGACGTCGTGCGGCCGGCTGGTCGAGAGCGGCGAGGATCGCGTCCACCAGATCCTCGACGTGAACGAAGTTCCGCTTCACCGGCCGCCCGTCCTCGTCGAGCATCACCGGCACCGCTCCTCGCTCGACGTAGGCATCCGCCTGTTCGGCGCCGACGAGGTCGCGCCAGCGCGGCCCACCGAACACGTCCTCCCCGAACGAGAGCTGATACCGGAAGTCGTCCTTCTCCATGATCCACGGCGCCCGCAGACAGCAGTAGTCGAAGTCGTACTGCAGGCCGTACTGCTCGAGCATCACTTCCTCGAGCACCTTCGACAGCGCGTAGCAGCCGGGGTAGGCCGTGTGCGGCTGCGTCTCGGTGACGGGGAGGGGATGCGGATAGAAGAAGTGCCCGACCGCGGCGTCTCCGCCGACCAGGACGAGCCGCCGGAAGGTGGGACTGACGCGGCAGGCTTCGAGCAGCCAGAAGAGCCCCTTGACCGTGACGTCGAAGATCGTTTCGGGCGTCTCCTTGGTCGTCGCCAGATGAATTACCTGGGTGGCGCCCTCGGTGGCGGCATCCACGACGTCGCGGTGCTCGATCGAGCCCGCGACGACCTCGAGCCGCGCTTCAGGTTTCAGCAGCCGGTTGTGGCACAGCGCTCTGATCGTGATCCCGGCTAGCCGCTCGTCGGGGGAGGAGAGCACCCTGCGGATGAACGCCTGGCCGACCTTGCCGGTCGCGCCGGTGACCAGGACCAGTGGCGCTTCGTCCACGCTGCGAGTATGACCGCCCCGGTGCTAGGTGACCTGCAAGAGATCGCCGGCGTCTTCCGGACGGCGGCAGCGTCCACAGCAATTCCGATCGAGTGGTGATTTCGATCACGGCGTTCGCACCGAGTCGGCGGGAATCTTTCGCGGGTTCGATTCCCGCCGCCTCGGTTAGAGTGCACGTTGCCGTCCGGCCCCGGAAACGGAGACACCGATGGCATTTCGCCTCGAGCTTCGCTACACCGACGGCGATGACGCCGGAACCTTCGAAACCGTCGTACCGGACTGGTGGGTCGGCGACGTGTTCCAGACCGGGGACGGTCGCAAGCTGCGGATCGTGTCGCAGATACCGATCGAGCTGATCGAGGAGCACGTCGAGCGGCCGTCCTATGCGATCTCGACCGTCGAGCCAGTCTGACGCGTCTCCCGGCAGGCGACGCCTTCCGCGAGCACCGTGCCGCGCGCCTGCGCGCCTTTCGAGCTGCTGCACGAACGACTGACTGCGCGCCAGTTTGCACCAGCCCCGAGCGGATCTCAGCGGACGACGAGCGTCGACCCCGAGAGCGGAAAACCCCGCCAGGAGCGGAGCTTTCGGCTTGATCGCGACCAAGCGGGTGGCGGGAATCGAACCCGCATAATCAGCTTGGAAGGCTGGAGCTCTACCATTGAGCTACACCCGCGGAAAACGCCACGTTAGCGGCTCCTGCGCGGCCTCCTTCCAGTCGCCCTTCTAGTCTCCGCCTCGTGCTGCTCGCGCACACGCACTCGCCGTACGCGTGGCAGGCCGACGTCGACACGACGGTCGTCATCCCCGTTCTCTCGCTGCTGTATCTGTTTGCCGTCGGCCGCGTCGGGGCGCCGCGTTGGCGTGTTGCGTGCTACGCGGGCTCGATGGCGTTGCTCGCCGTCGCCTTCTGGACGCCGCTTCATCATCTCGGGCTCCATTACCTCCTGACCGCGCACCTGCTGCAGAACGTGATCCTCGCGGAGTGGGCGCCGCTGCTTGCCGTGCTCGGCATCTCCGGGCCGATGGCAGCCGCGGTCTCCCGCGTTCCCGGGTGGCGCTTCGTGACGCACCCGGCGATTGCCTTGCCGCTGTGGCTCGTCAACTACTTCGTATGGCACGTGCCTGTCGTCTACCAGGCGGCGCTGCATCACCAGTCGTGGCTGATCCACATCGAGCACGCGTGCTACTTCGCCACGGGCCTGCTCTTCTGGTGGCCGCTCTTCCAGGACGTCCCACGACGGTGGCCGTCAGGTTTCCGCGCCGGGTACGCGTTCGCGGCGTTTGTCCTCGCCTCGCCGCTCGGACTGCTGCTCGCGCTCGTACCCAGGCCCGTGTACCCGTTCTACGTCGCGGCTCGGCCACGGGTGTTCGGGTTGAGCCCGCTCGCCGACCAGGAGCTCGCCGGCATGACGATGGCCGCAGAGCAGGCGATCGTCCTGTTCGCCGTGTTCGCGTACTGGTTCCGCCAGTTCTTCTGGGAGGAGGGCGCTACTTGAGGCAGCCGGTGATCGTCGAGAGGTCCTCGTCGCTCGGGTGCTGGTGCCAGAGCATCACCGCGTTTCCCTGGCGGCGGAGGACGTCGTCGATCCCGACGTTGCTCGAGTGAAAGCGGCGATAGGCGGCGTCGATGTTGTCGGCGTCGCTCTGGGTCTGGCCGAACACGAGCGTCAGGAAGTTGTCGCGCAGCCGCACCCGCACCGCGCCCCCGGTCGCTGTTGTCGCGACGAAGTCGAGTTGTCCTCCGAGTGCCACGCCGTCCTGGCGGAGGCACTCGGATGACTTCGCCAGCGAGTAGTTCGGCGTGTCCTTGCCGCAGCCGGCCAGCACGCAGGCTGCGAACAGGGCTCCGAGGGCGAACCGTCTCACGGCGCGTCAGTCTAGGGCGATCGGGCCGACGGCGGATCGAAGGCTAACCTGTCCGGCCGTGCCGGAACGTGGAGACAGAATCCAGGCGCTCGCGCGGCTGACCGTCCAGGTCGGCTGCAACCTGCAGCCCGGGCAGACGCTCGCCGTCAACGCTCTGGCCGAGCACGCACCCCTCGTTCGCGCCGTCGCGAAAGAGGCGTATGCGGCCGGAGCCCGCTACGTCGACGTCTACTACGCCGACCAGCACGTCCGCCGGGCGTACATCGAATACGCCCCGGAGGAGGCACTCGGCTTCTCACCGCCCTGGCTCGTCGAGCGCATCCGTCACATCGGCGAGACGGGCGGCGCGCTCGTGTCGATCACGGGCAACCCGGAACCGGAGCTGTTCGCAGATCTCGACGGCGGCCGGGTGGGGAGGGCGCGCATGCGCCGGCTCGGCGAGGAGTCGCTGAAGCTGACCGACGGCCTCTCCAACTGGACGATCGTCCCCTTCCCGAACGAGGGATGGGCACAGACAGTGTTCGGCGAGCCCGACGTGGAGCGTCTCTGGGCGGCGGTCGAGACCGCCGTCCGGCTCGACGAGCCCGACCCGGTTGCCGCCTGGCGCGAGCACATCGCGAATCTGCAGCGGCGTGCCGACTCGCTCAACGAGCGGCGTTTCGACCACCTGCGCTACCGGGGCCCCGGCACCGACCTGACGATCGGACTGCATCGCGAGTCCGAATGGAGGGCGGCGCTCGACGTGTCGCGCGGCATCGAGCACGTTGCGAACATGCCGACCGAGGAGGTGTTCACGGCGCCGGACGCTCGTCGCGTCGAGGGCGTCGTCCGCTCGACGCTGCCGCTCCAGATTCAGGGGACGATCGTCCGCGACCTCACCGTTCGCTTCGAGGGAGGACGTGCCGTCGATGTTCGGGCGACCACCGGAGAAGACGTCATGCGGACGCACGTCGCCACGGATGAAGGCGCGGCGCGGCTCGGCGAGGTCGCCCTCGTGGATGCGGACTCGCGCGTCGGTAAGACCGGGCTCGTGTTCTACGAGACGCTCTTCGACGAGAACGCGTCGTCACACATTGCACTCGGCGCTTCGATCATCAGTGCGGTCCCGTGGGCGGAAGGCCTGTCGCCCGAGGAGCGGAGCGAGCGGGGTCTGAACCATTCGTCGATCCACACGGACTTCATGATCGGCTCGAAGGAGCTCGAGGTCGACGGCGTCGATGAGCGGGGAGAAGCCGTGCCGATCCTGCGGCACGGCGACTGGCAGCTCTGACCGACCGCGGCGTCGGCGGGTGGCGCGCCTACACTCAGACCCTGACGGGACGTAGCTCAGCCTGGTAGAGCGCCGCCTTTGGGAGGCGGAAGCCGTCGGTTCGAATCCGACCGTCCCGATCTCGATAGGTTCGTCGGCCGGTGACCGAGGCCCCATTTCCCGTTGCGCGTGCGTCGCAGCGCCGCCCGGGCCTCGCGTATGCGATGGCGGCGTCGGCCGCTGTCCTCTGGGGGATCAACGGTGCAGTCTCGAAGACGATCCTCGCCACCGGTCTCTCCGCCGAGCGTCTCGCCCAGGTGCGCTCTCTCGGGGCCGCCGTCGGCCTGGCCGCAGTCGTTGCGCTCACCGCCCCGCGCCGGCTCAGGATGACCCGTCGGGAGCTCCCGTATCTGCTCGTCTTCGGGATCGGTGGGCTCGCCTTCGTGCAGTGGTTCTACTTCCTCGCGATCCACCGCCTGGCGATCGGCATCGCGCTGCTGATCGAGTACCTCGCTCCGCTCCTCGTGGCGCTGTGGGCGCGTTTCGTCTACCACGATGCGGTCCGTCGACGGATCTGGGTGGCGTTGGCTCTCGCTCTCGCGGGCCTCTCGCTGATCGTCGACGTCGCCGGCGGCGAGAGCGTGTCGACTGCGGGCGTCGCCTTCGCACTGGCCGGCGCGTTCGCCTACGCGCTGTACGTCCTCCTCGCCGAGCACGTCGTCGGCGGCCGCGACGCCGTCTCGTTGCTCGCCTACGGCTTCGCGTTCGCGTCGGTCTTCTGGGCCGTGCTGGCGCCCTGGTGGTCGTTCCCGAGCGGGGCGCTGACGAAGACGACCTCGCTCGGCGGGAACCTGCACACGTTCCACCTTCCGGTCTGGGCGCTTGCGACCTGGATGATCGTGCTCGGGACGATGATCCCGTTCTTCCTCCTCGTGAGCGCGTTGCGCCACATCTCGGCGACGCGGGCCGGGATCGTGGCGATGCTCGAGCCGGTGGTCGGTGCGATCGTCGGCTGGGCGTGGCTGTCCGAGTCACTGAACGGTGTCCAGTTGCTCGGCGCGGCGGTCGTCCTGGTCGCGATCGGGCTTGCCCAGACGGCTCGCTGAACCGGGGCGGAGCTGCCGCCTCAGTGCGAGCGACAGCAGGGCGACGACGACCGGGACGATCAGGAACCACGTCGAGAAGACGCCGAGGACACAGGTCGCGACCAGCGAGACGACCGCGGCGCTGCGCACGTGGCCGTCGAGGATTCGCGTCGCCGACGCGAGAGCGAGGACATACACGGCGATGAACAGCGCGGAGGTTGCGCGAACGAGGTCGTCCGTGCTCCCGACGCCGGCGGCAAGCCCGGCAAGGAGCACGATCACGACCGGCGCGATCACCGCCAGCGGCCGACGCGGCACGCTGCGTTCGGCGTCTCCCGCCAGCCAGCGTGGCAGTGCGCCCGCCGCCGCCATCGAGGCCGCGAGCTTGGCGGCGGAGCTCGTGTAGACGTTCATCGTCCCCATCGTGAGCGCGACTGCGAGCACGGCCGTCGCATCGCGGCCGACGCCGCCGAACCCGACGGAGATCAGGTCGGCGAGCGGGACGCGCGAGCCCGTGCCGTAGGTGACGCCGATTGTCGCGACGGCCAGGCCCAGGTACAGGAAGGCGATCGTCACGTACGCGATCGCCGTCGCCCGCGGCAGCTCGACCTCCGGGCGGCGGAAATCGCCGGCGAGCTGCGCGACCGCCTCCCAGCCGACGAACAGCCAGACGAGGATGTTCGCCGCGGTCCCGATCGC
The DNA here is from genome assembly GCA_963742605.1 of uncultured Thermoleophilia bacterium. Classification (GTDB taxonomy): domain Bacteria; phylum Actinomycetota; class Thermoleophilia; order Gaiellales; family Gaiellaceae; genus PALSA-600. Next base: position 147,395 of record CAVUNA010000024.1, read on the forward strand.
CCACCAGCCGTGCGGGGCGAACGGGGACCAATGGTCGCCGCCGCGTGACGGCAGCGCGACGGCGACCGCCATTGCCACCACGACGATCAGCACCGACGAGAGCGCGAGCTGGAAGCCGGCCGACACGCGGAGCCCGAGGACGTTGGCGGCGAGCACCGTCAGGAACATCGCCAGGCCGACGCTCGTCGCGACGACCGTCCCCGACCCGGTGAGCGCCGCCACGTAGTAGCCGCCGATCAGCGAGACCGCGGGTGCGCCGATCAGGACTGCCGCGAGGAACCAGCCACCGGTCACCGCGGCGGCATCGTCCCCGAGTCCCTCGCGCACGTAGGTGGACACGCCGCCGGCGACGGGATGCCGAACGCCGAGGGCGGCGAACGTGATCGCGAGTGGTGCAGACAGAACGAGCAGCCCGGCCACGGCGATGATCGAGGCCGCTCCGGCTCGTTGCACCGCGAGTGCGGGAATCAGCAGCAGGCCGGGGCCGATGAGCGCACCGAGGTAGAGCGCGCTTCCGTGCAGGACGCCGAGGTCGCGCCGGCCGCTCATGCGGAGGTCAACGACTCACCGGGCCGAGAACGTCCCGGCGTTCGTTCAGCGCAGGCGGTCGGCGAACGGCTCGAGGTCGTGCGCGTGCAACCCGATCTCGCCGGCCTCGAGCGCGGCGCGCACCTCGCGCGCCAGCGCGACACCCTGTGACACGTCGTCCGGCTCCAACACCGTCGAAACGCTCGCAAGCACCGACCGTCCCTCGCGCAGCTGGACGTCGACCGTCGTCAGCTGCGACTTGTCGTCGATGTACGGATCGTCGGGGACACCGACCCAGACGGTGACGGTCCCGCCGCCCGGGAGTGCGACATGCTCGACTGCGGGGGAGGCACGGAGGCTCACGACGAGACCGTAACAACGCCGGGTCACGACGGCGAGTTCCCTCGTTCGGGTGATGCCCGGCGCCTGTTCGCGCCGAAGGTGAGAGAGGTGATTGCGCGGGTGCTTGGTCTTGTCCTGTTCGTCTCGCTGTTCGGCGGGGCGGCTGCGCCTGTCGCGCTGCCGGCGCCGGCGCAGCGCCAGCAAGCGGTAGCGGCGCTCGATGCCGGCGTCCTCGGCCGGTTGAACGCGATCCGCGTCGCTCACGGGCTCAGGCCGCTCCGGCTGAGCCCGAGCCTGTCTGCGGCGGCGGCGTTCCATTCCCACGAGCTCGCCGCGGAAGGCTATTTCGCCCACGACTCGGCCGACGGCACCGTCTTCTGGAAGCGGATCGAGCGCTGGTACGGGCCCCCGCGCAGCGGCAGCTGGACGGTCGGGGAGAACCTGCTCTGGTCCTCGCCGGACATCGACGCGTCACAGGCGCTGGCGGCGTGGATGAGCTCGCCCGAGCACCGCGCGAACATCCTCGACGCCTCGTGGCGCGAGATCGGGATCGCCGCGGTTCACGTGGAGCGCGCCGGCGGGGTGTACCACGACCGTCCGGTCACGATCATCACTACCGATTTCGGCTCGAGAAGCTAGCGTCAGCGTCGGCCCGCTGCAGGGCTACGCTTGCAGGCCACGCGCCCGTAGCTCAGTGGAAGAGCGGCGGCCTTCTAAGCCGTTGGTCGGGGGTTCGAATCCTCCCGGGCGCATCGTTGGGGCTGAATTCAGGGAGCCCGCGTGTACGCCTTGAACTGCAGCTGGCCGTGCTCGCAGACGGGTGTCGGCGGCTGTACCGGCACCAGCGTCACACCGCCGCCCGGGTCGGTCACCGCGAGCCGGTAGGCCTTCGGCTCGCACGCCCCGAGGTTCGGCTCGCCCGGGCCCGGGATGTCCGGTGAGAAACGAGCCGTTGCCTGCGCCGACGCTCCGTGGGGAAGCCGGACCAGCACGGCCGTCAGCTGGTTGGCCGACGCGGCGCGGACGTGCGTCGGCAGCGTCTTTCCGTGCAAGCCGAGGAGTGTGACCTTCGGCAACCCACTGACGGCGCAGCTGTTCTGCGAGGCGTTGCGCAGGACGAGCGCGTAGACGATGTTGCCCGCGCCAGGGCTTCCGGGAACGGCGGTGAACCGGCCGGTCAGCTGCGGCGACTTGCAGAACGCCGTCACGGGACGGGCCGCGGCGCCGCGAGCGAGCAGAACGGCGGCGGCGACGACGACGAGCGCGAGCAGAACAGGCCCCCGGCGCATGAGGCGCCATCGTAGTCGGGCCGACGCCCGTTCAGCCACGGATACGATGCGCGCGCACGGTGGCAGTAGCTCAGTTGGTAGAGCCCCGGGTTGTGGTCCCGGTGGTCGGGGGTTCGAGTCCCCTCTGCCACCCTGCTGGTCGAGTGGCGTCACGCGCCACGAGTTGCGGGAGTTCGGCCCGGGGCGTCGCTACGCTGAGGGCGGCCCGGCCCCGTAGCTCAGAGGACAGAGCGGGAGCCTTCGAAGCTCCGTGCGCAGGTTCGATTCCTGCCGGGGCCATTTCCAGGCATCAGGAAGAAGGCCCGCCGGTCGACGGGCCTTCTTCCTCTCCGAGAGATGTCGCCTATTTCGCGGGGGCGAAGAAGTCGACGAGCAGCTGGTTGACGCGTTCAGCCTCGTCGTGATGCACCCAGTGCGACGCGTCCGCCAGGCGCTCCACGCGGTCGAGGTTGGGCACGTCGTCGTGGTCGGGCTCGGCGAGGTCCGAGCCGAGATAGGAATCGCGCTCCCCCCAGATGACCAGTGTCGGCGCCGAGATCGGCCGAAGCTTTGCTGCGGCTTCCTTCTGGGACTGCCTGACCGAGGCGCGGTAGTAGTTGATCATCCCCGCCGCTGCCCCCGGCTGTGACCACGCCTCGACGTAGCGGTCCATTTCCTCCTGCGTGTAAGGCGGGTTCGCGTCATGCAGGAAGTGTCGGAAGAAGTGCCAGTCTCTGGCGGGCACCACGTCCTCGGGCAGCCCCGGTGTCGCAAAGAAGAAGAAGTACCAGGACTTCCGAAGCTGGTTCGGATTGTGCAGTCCCTCAGAGAGCCGCCGCGGATGAGCCGCGTTGAGGATGGCCAGTCGGTCGACCACCTCGGGGTGGTTCATCGCGACGGTCCAGGCGATGCTTCCGCCCCAGTCGTGACCGACCAACAGCGCGGACTCCGCACCGAGCTCTCCGATGAGACCGCTGATGTCGGCGGCGAGCAGGTCGACGCCGTAGGCCTTGAAGCCCTCCGGCTTCGACGACAGGTTGTAGCCGCGCGTGTCGGGGGCGACCACCCGAAAACCCGCCGCTGCGAGCGGCTCGATCTGTCGCCGCCAACCGAACCAGAACTCCGGGAAGCCGTGCAGCAGAATGATCAGCGGTCCGTGACCGGCCTCGACGTAGTGCAAGTTCACGTCGCCGACTTCAGCGTAACCCTCCCGAAGCTCGATCCCGACGTCAGGGAGCATGCTGGTGGTGGCCATGAGGACCTCCCGTGGGTAGGGGATTTGGGTGCGAGACTACGCCCGCCGGCCTGGATTGGCAAACAGGCTTCGACCGGCCGCGGGCACGTTCGATTCCTGCCGGGGCCGCTGCGCAGCCACCGGCGAAGGGCTCCGTTTCGTGGCGGGCTCAGCGACTCGCGAAACGGAAGAGCAGCCACATGACGACGATGAACACACCGACCAGAACTGCGACATCCCGGAACAGGTGGGCGTGTGTGTTCAGGTCCAGGGGGAGGTCCACACCCGGAATATCGGCATCCGCACCCGGCCGCTTGAGGCCACGAGAGCAGACGTGAGCGGGCATGCCTCGTTCTCGGGCAGCGTCCCTGCGAACTACGACCGCTACCTCGGGCCGGCGCTCTTCGAGCCGTATGCGGCCGATCTTGCGGCCCGGATCCCGGTTGCGGACGGCGTCAGGGTGCTCGAGCTCGCCTGCGGCACCGGGCGGATGACCCGGCGTCTGCGCGCGTCGCTTCCCGCGTCGGCGCAGCTGGTCGCCACCGATCTCAACGAGCCGATGGTCGATTACGCGCGCACGGTCGTCGCCGATCGAGGGATCACCTGGGAGCCCGCCGATGCCCAGGCACTGCGGTTCGACGACGGCAGCTTCGACGTGGTCGTCTGCCAGTTCGGGCTGATGTTCCTGCCCGACAAGGGTCGCGGGCTCGGTGAGGCCCGGCGCGTGCTCGTTCCCGGCGGGGTGCTGATTGCGAGCGTCTGGGAATCGGTCGCCGATCATCCCTACGCTCGGGCGATCCAGCGTGCGTTGGAGGAGCTCTTCCCGGCGGCTCCGCCGACCTTCCTCGACGTGCCGTACGGCTACAACGACCCGGAACGGATCCGCGCCGACTTCGAGGCGGCGGGCTGGGACGACCCGACGATCGAGCTCGTCCGGCTCGAAGGCGAAAGCCCGTCGGCCTGGGACCTCGCGATCGGGTTCGCCTCGGGGTCGCCGTTGGCACACGAGCTCGCCGAGCGTGGAGCAGATCCCTCCGAGGTCGCTCTGCGCCTCGCCGATGCTCTGGGAGGCGATTCGCCGTACACCGTCGAGCTCGCCGCGCTGGTGCTCACCGCGACGAAGTAGTCAGACGGCCTCGCGCGCCACCCACGCGGCAAGGAACGGCTCGACGATTGCGAGCGTCCCGCCCTCGAGTCGCCCGACCAGCTCCTTGCGGACGAGTGCCGTCAACGCCGACTGGAGCGTCGGCGCAGGAGGAAGATCGTGCGCTGTTCGATAGTCCTCGGCGTACGGCGACATCGTGGGCTCCGTCGCAAGTGCGCTCAGCAGGCGCCGCTGGGTGCGTGGGGCATCGGCCCAGAGTTGCTCGAGGTGGTTGTGCTCGGCGCGGAGCACGCTCTCGACGCCTGCGTCGACGTCGGACTCGTAGGCGAATGCGCCGTACGGCGTTCGCTCCCAGACCTCGTGAGCGAGCTCCTGCGTCGCGTAGGGGTGGCCCGAGGTCTGCTCGAGCAGCCGCGCCACTGCCGGCTCGGTGATGCCCTTGTCCGTCCGCTCGAAGCGTGAGCGCACGAAGCGGCCGAACACGCCCGTCGGAATCAGGCCGATCTCCATCTTCTTCGCGCTGCGCCAAAACGGCTCGTTCCGATCACCGAAGATCCGATCGAGGACGTGTCGTTTGCTCCCGAGATAGACATGTGCGACCTCGGGCTGCGCCTGGAACACGGCGCGTAGGAGGTTGGGGTAGCGGCGGTCGAGCTCGACGATCTCCTGGAACTCGTCGAAGATCATGACGACGCGCCGGCGCCGCTCGTCCGCGATCCGGCCGAGCAGCTCGAGCAGCGATTCGATCGTGTCGTCGATGTCGGTCCGGCGGCGGGTCGCGCGGAAGCTGAAGGCGAGCGAGCCGTCCACTGGGTCGACCTCCATCGACGGCACGACGCGAAGTCCCCGAAACAGCTCGGCCGCCCGCTCGTACGCGCGGCCCGACGCGGTGTCGAGATCGCGGTGGATCGTCCTCGCGAGTGCGGCGGCGAATCGCTCCTTGCTCGTCACCTTCAGCAGGTCGACGTACCCGACGAGTGCTCCCTCGCGCTCTGCGCGGCCCGCGGCCCGCAGCACGAGCGAGGACTTGCCGTAGCGACGCGGGGCGTAGACGAGCACGTCCTGGCCGTTGCGGAGCTCGGCGACGAGCTCGCGCAGCTCGGACTGGCGGTCGGTGAACGCCGCACCGAGCGCGAGCGCGCCGAAGCGGAACGGGTTCGCTTCCTTATTCAAGCAGCCATTACGTTAACAACCATAAGAGAGGCGGCGGTAGGTTCGCTCGAAGGTCTTACCCCAAGCAGGAGGTGGACAGTGGCCGTCGTCTCGATGATGAGGATCACCGGCGACACCGATGAGCTCGTGGCCAAGATGCGGGAGCACCTGATCCCGATCGGGGAGCGGATCGCTCCGCAGCACGGCGGGCTCGGCACGATCGTGGCGCGGACGCCCGACGGGATCCTTGCGATCAACATCTGGGAGCACGAGGAAGGAAGGCACGCGATGGCCGAGGACCCGGAGGTGCGCGCTTCGATCGCCGCCGCGGGCTTCCCTAACCCTGCCTTCGAAGCATTCGAGATCGCCGAGCTGCGGATCACGGACGGTGCGGTCTCGGCTCGCGCCTGAGAGCAGCCTCCGCCCGCGCGGTTACGCTTCGCCGTGACTGCGCGGGCGTGGCGGAACTGGTAGACGCGCCGGGTTTAGGTCCCGGTGGGCCGGTGGCCCTTGGAGGTTCGACTCCTCTCGCCCGCACCTGCGGATGGCCGACGAAGCGGTCGAGCCAGTCGACGCCGGTGGGCGGTGCGTTAGGGGAGCGTCTCGACCAGCGCTTCGAGCTGAGGGCGCTCCTTCACCGGCGGGTCGCTCACACGCGGCCCGAGGTGAATGAGCCCGACGACGTGCTCGTTTGCTTCCAGGCCGAGCACTGCTCGGGCCTCCGGCTCCTCGAGCGCCGCCGGCGTCCGCCAGTAGGACGCGAGCCCGCGCGCGGTGGCCCCGAGCAGAATCGCGTAGACCGCGCACCCGGTCGAGAGGAGATCCTCCTCGTCCGTGCGCGGATCGCCGGACCGGCGGGCGGTCGCGAGGACGAGCGTGGGAGCACGACGGAGCTTGAGCGCTTCCTTCTCGCCGCAGGCGCGCTCGAGCCGCACGCGGGTCTCCGGGCCGAGGATCCGAAGGCGCAACGGCAGCGTCAGATGGTGGTTGGGGGCCCAGCGGGCGAGCTCGAGAAGCGATGCCAGGGTCCCGGGGTCGACCGGTCCCGGACCGTACTGCTTGTGTGTCCTGCGCACGTGAATCGCGTCGTCGACGTCCATCGGCCAGACGCTACCCGCATGATTCAATGGCCGGACCGATGGCCACGCAGATCGAGCAGCTCGCGGAAGACAAGGTCAAGCTGACGGTCGACGTGCCGGCCGGCGACGTGCACCACGCTGTCGAGCATGCTGCCGCCGATCTCGCTGCGAGCGTTCGCGTCCCCGGCTTCCGGCGCGGCAAAGTGCCGATGCCGATTCTCGTCCAGCGCATCGGGCGCGATCGAATCTACTCGGAGGCGGTCGAGAGCCACATCAGCGGGTGGTTCTGGAACGCTGCGACGCGCGCGCGACTCAACCCGTCGGCCCAGCCCGAATACGAGTACAACCTGCCGACGTCGGACTCGGAGGCCTGGCACTTCTCGGCGACGGTTGCCGTGCATCCGAAACCCGAGCCCGCGGACTGGACGCAGCTCGAGGTGCCGAAGCACGAGGCGACCGTGCCCGAGGAAGCGGTTCAGGCGGAGCTCGAAGCGTTGCAGCGTTCCGTCGCCGAGCTTGTGCCCGTCGCCGGCCGTCCGGCGCAGCAGGGAGACACGGTCGTCGTCGATCTCGGTGCGGAGGACGGATCCGCCCAGCGCGACTACGTCGTCGAGCTCGGTTCGGAACGCCTCGTCGAGGAGCTCGACAACGGCATCCGCGGACTCGGCGCCGGCGAGAGCCGCGACGTCGCCTACGAGCTCGCCGACGGCGAGATGCGCCGCGCCACCGTCTCCGTCAAGTCGATCTTCGAACGCGTGCTGCCGCCGCTCGACGACGAGCTCGCGCGGGCGGCATCAGAGTTCGACACGTATGCGGAACTGCACACCGAGATCGAGGACCGCCTCCGCGGCCAGATCGCAGACGAGCTCGAGGGCGTCTTCCGTGCCGCGGCGATCGACGAGCTCGTCAGGGCGTCGAACGTGGACGCCTCGGGACCGCTCGTCGAGCTCCGGACGCGCGAGTTGCTCAGCGGCCTGGCGCGCAGCCTGCAGGCGCGCGGCATCGACGCCGACGCCTATTTGCAGTTGACCGGTCAGTCACCCGAGGCACTCGAGCAGCGGCTGCGGGCAGAGGCCAGGACCTCGGTCGCGCGCGAGTTGGTGCTCGAGGCCGTGGCCGACTCACTCGGTCTCGAGGTGACCGACGAGGAGATTCGCGCCGAGCTGCTCGAAGCCGGCGAGTCGGAAGCCGACGTCGATGCGTTCGTCGCCGACGGCGGAGCCGATCGCGTTCGCGAGGACCTGCGGCTGAAGAAAGCGCTCGACCGTATCGTGGCCGAGGTGAAGCCGATCGAACCGGATCTGCACGCGGCGCGCGAGAGCATCTGGACGCCTGGGCAGGAGCAGCAGGCGGACGCCCCGAAGCTATGGACCCCAGGCACCAAGGAGTGACAGACACATGCCACTGATTCCGATGGTCGTAGAACAGACGTCGCGCGGCGAGCGCGCCTTCGACATCTACTCGCGCCTGCTCGCCGAGCGCATCGTCTTCCTCGGCACGCCGGTCGACGACCAGATCGCAAACCTGATCATCGCCCAACTTCTCCATCTCGAGTCGGAGGATCCCGAGAAGGACATCAATCTCTACATCAACTCGCCGGGCGGGTCGGTGTATGCGGGGCTCGCGATCTACGACACGATGCAGTTCGTCAAGCCGGACATCCAGACGATCTGTGTCGGCATCGCGATGAGCATGGGCTCGCTCCTGCTGGCCGGCGGCGCGAAAGGGAAGCGGATGTCGCTGCCGAACTCACGGATCCTGATCCACCAGGTCTCCGGCGGCTTCCAGGGCCAGGGCACCGACATCGAGATCCAGGCGCGTGAGGTGATCGGCCTCAAGCGTCGTCTGGAAGAGATCTACGCTCATCACACCGGAAAGACGCAGGAGGAGATCTCGCGCGATATGGAAAGAGATTTCTTCCTGAGCCCCGGTGACGCCAAGGACTACGGGATCATCGACTCGGTCATCACCCACCGCGAGACAGGCCCGGCTGCGGCGGCTGCCTAGCCGTCGGGGCAAAACTGGGGTAAAAGGAGACAGGGATGGCGCGGGCCAGCGAAGGAAACGAACAGCTTCTCTGCAGCTTCTGCGGCAAATCGCAGCGCCAGGTCAAGAAGCTGATCGCAGGCCCGGGCGTCTACATCTGCGACGAATGCATCGATCTCTGCAACGAGATCATCGACGAGGAGCTCACCACCCCGAGCTCCCTCGACCTCGACAACCTGCCCCGCCCCAAGGAGATCTACGCCTCGCTGAACGACTACGTCGTGTCGCAGGAGGAGGCAAAGCGCACGCTCTCGGTCGCGGTCTACAACCACTACAAGCGCGTCCAGATGGGTGCCGAAGACGGCGATGTCGAACTGCAGAAGTCGAACATCCTGCTGCTCGGGCCGACCGGCTGTGGCAAGACACATCTCGCGCAGACGCTCGCGCGGATCCTCAACGTCCCGTTCGCGATCGCCGATGCCACAGCGCTGACCGAAGCCGGGTACGTCGGCGAGGACGTCGAGAACATCCTGTTGAAGCTGATCCAGGCGGCCGACTTCGACATCAAGAAGGCCGAGACCGGGATCATCTACATCGACGAGGTCGACAAGATCGCGCGCAAGGCGGACAACCCGTCGATCACGCGCGACGTCTCGGGCGAGGGCGTGCAGCAGGCGCTGCTCAAGATCCTCGAGGGAACGGTCGCCTCGGTGCCGCCACAGGGCGGCCGCAAGCATCCGCACCAGGAGTTCCTCTCGATCGACACCACGAACATCCTCTTCATCTGCGGCGGCGCGTTCGCCGGGCTCGACAAGATCATCGCCAAGCGGATCGGCAAGAACGCGGTCGGGTTCGGCCGCCAGATCTCCTCGAAGCGCGACAACGAGAGTGCCGAGCTGCTCAGCGGCGTGATGCCCGAGGATCTCCTCAACTTCGGCCTGATCCCCGAGTTCATCGGCCGCCTGCCGGTGGTCTCGGCGGTGCACCAGCTGAAGCGCGAGGACCTCGTGCAGATCCTGACCGAACCGAAGAACGCGCTCGTCAAGCAGTACCAGCGGTTCTTCAACTACGACACGATCGACCTCGTCTTCACCGACGACGCGCTCTGGTCGATCGCCGACAAGGCGCTCGACCGCGAGACCGGCGCGCGCGGCCTGCGCTCGATCATCGAGAACGCCTTGCTCGACGTGATGTTCGAGCTGCCCTCGCGCAAGGACGTCTCCAAGTGCGTGATCACGAAGGAGACGATCGAGAAGGGTCTCAAGCCGACGCTCGTGACGAGTGCCGGCAGCGGTCTCGACGAGCCCGAGCTCGCCGAAGAGTCGGCGTAGGTCCCGTGCAGGTCGGCGACGTCTTCGGCCCGTCGAGCTGGATCGACATCACGCAGGAAAAGATCGACCGGTTCGCGGAGGCGACCGGCGATCACCAGTGGATCCACGTCGATCCCGAGCGTGCCAAGGCCGGTCCGTTCGGCTCGACGATCGCGCACGGGTACCTGACGCTGTCGCTGCTCCCCGTTGCCTCCGACGAGGTCGTCCCCAAGGAAGGCAGCATGGGGATCAACTACGGGGTGAACCGTGTGCGCTTCCCGGCGCCGGTCCCCGTCGGCTCCCGGCTCAGGGCGACGTTCGAGGTGAAGGCGCTCGACGACTTCCCGGGCGGCCGCCAGGCGACGCACGTCGCCACGATCGAGCGGGAGGGCGGCGAGAAGCCGGTCTGCGTCGCCGAAGTCGTGTTCCGCAGCTACGACTGAGAGCGACGGCGTGAGCCGAGGTGACTTCACGACGCGGCCCGAGCTGCGCGGGACGTTCGGCGCCGTCGCGTCGACGCACTGGCTCGCTTCGTCTACGGGCATGGCCGTGCTCGAGCGCGGCGGCAACGCATTCGACGCCGCCTGCGCGGCGGGGTTCGCGCTCCAGGTCGTCGAGCCGCACCTGAACGGCCCGGGCGGTGAGCTTCCCGCGATCTTCTGGTCGGCGGGCGAGCAGGAGCCGTTCGTGTTGTGTGCGCAGGGGACGGCACCAGCCGCGGCGACGATCGACGCGTTTCGCGCTCGCGGCCACGAACAGGTGCCCGGCACCGGCGTGCTCGCGGCGTGCGTGCCGGGTGCGTTCGGCGGCTGGCTCGAGCTGCTCGCGCGGTTCGGTACCTGGCGGCTCGCCGAGGTGCTGGCGTTCGCGATCGGGTACGCAGAGGGTGGGTATCCCGTGGTCCCCGGGATCACGGCGACGATCGAACGCGCCGAGCCGCTCCTGCGCGACTGGCCCGGCTCGGCAGCCCTCTACCTGCCGCCGCCTCGGCCGCACTCGACGTTCCGGAACCGGGCGCTCGCGGCAACCTGGCGCCGCCTCCTTGCCGACGCGGCCGGCGGCTCGCGCGACGACGAGCTCGATCGCGCGCGACGCGTCTTCTACGAGGGCTTCGTCGCGGAGGAGATCGACGTTTTTGCCCGCGCGCAAGGCGGCTTCCTCACGCGTGACGACCTCGCCGGCTGGCGGGCGACGTTCGAGGCGCCCGTGACGGTCGACTACCGCGACGTCACCGTCTGCAAGACGGGGCCGTGGGGCCAAGGCCCGGTTGCGCTCCAGCAGCTCCGCCTGCTCGAGGGATACGACGTCGGGAGCCTGGACGAGGGCGACCTGGTGCACGTCGTCACCGAGGCGGCGAAGCTCGCGTTCGCCGATCGCGACGCATGCTATGGCGACGCCGACGTCCCGCTCGACGTGTTGCTGTCGAGCGACTATGCCGTCCGGCGGCGTCTCCTGATCGGCGAGGAGGCGAGCGGCGAGCTGCGTCCCGGCCTCGGGCGGCTGCCGGCGCTCCAGGGCGCAAGGAACGAACTGTTGCCTGGTTCCGGGGAGCCGTCCCTGGGAGACACGGTTCATCTCGACGTCGCCGACCGCTTCGGCAATCTGATCTCGGCGACGCCGAGCGGCGGCTGGCTGCAGAGCTCGCCGACGATCCCGGCGCTCGGCTGGCCGCTCGGGACGCGGTTGCAGATGACCTGGCTCGAGGACGGGTTGCCGTCGTCCCTGCGACCCGGCCGCCGGCCCCGGACGACACTCTCTCCCGGCCTGGCTCTGCGAGGCGGCGAGCCGTGGCTCGCCTGGGGGACGCCGGGCGGCGACCAGCAGGAGCAGTGGGCGCTGCACGTCTTCCTCCGTCGCGTCGACCGCGGGCGGAACCTCCAGGAGGCGATCGACGAGCCGGAATGGCACACCGATCATCTGATCAGCTCGTTCGACCCGCGCGGCTACGCGCTGCGCTCGCTTGCGATCGAGTCGCGCGCCGGCGAAGCGACGATCGCAGCGCTGCGGCGTCGCGGGCACGACGTCGTGGTCGAGCAACCGTGGTCGCTCGGTCGCGTCAGCGCCGTTGCGCTCGAGGACGGCCAGATCGTCGCCGCGGCGAACGCTCGCACGATGCAGGGCTACGCCGTCTGCCGCTAGCGTGCGAGCTCCGATGAGCTCGGAGATGGAACCGCGGTACGAGCCGCAAGGCGTGGAGGAGCGCTGGCAGGCGTCCTGGGAGAACGAGGGCCTGTACGCCGCGGATCCCGACCCGTCGCGGACGCCGTACGTCGACGCGCATCCGCCGCCGAACGTGACGGGCGAGCTGCACACCGGGCACGCGCTTCAGCTCGCCGTCGGCGACACGGTCGTTCGCTTCAAGCGCATGCAGGGCTACAACGTGTTGTTCCAGCCGGGTTACGACCACGCCGGCATCTCGACCCAGAACGTCGTCGAGAAGGCGTTGCTCGCAGAGGGCACGTCGCGGCAGGAGCTCGGCCGCGAGCGCTTCGAGGAGCGCGTGTGGGAGTGGTTGCACGAGTACGGCGGCAAGATCCTCGTGCAGTTCCGGCGCATGGGCGCTTCGCTCGACTACCGGCGGACGCGCTTCACGATGGACGACGACTACATCCGTGCAGTGATGCGGTTCTTCGTGCATCTGTACGGGCGCGGCTGGATCTACCGGGCCAATCGGATCATCAACTGGTGCCCGTACCACCAAACGTCGCTCTCCGACCTCGAGCTCGTGCACGTGGACGTCGACGACACGTTGTCGACGATCCGCTACCCCCTCGCTGATGGTGACGGCTACATCCCGATCGCGACCGTGCGTCCGGCGACGATCCCCGCCGACGTCGCTGTCGCCGTGCATCCCGACGACGACCGCTATCGCCATTTGATCGGCCGCGAGGTCGTGGTGCCATGGGTCGAGCGACGCGTTCCCGTGATTGCCGACGAGCGGGTTGACCGCGACTTTGGCACCGGTGCGCTGAAGATCACGCCCGGCCACGATCCGCTCGACTTCGAGATCGGGCGCGACCACGGGCTGCCCGAGCCGTTGTGCATCGGGCCCGACGGCCGCGTCAGGGGCGTCGACGGGCTCGACGGGCTGACACAGGCGGAGGCGGAGGCGGAGATCATCGACTGGCTGAAGGAGCGCGGGCAGCTCGAGGGGCGCGAGCACTACCGGCACAGCGTTGCGCTCTGCGAGCGCTGCGAGAATCGCATCGAGCCTTTGATCTCGCTCCAGTGGTGGTGCTCGATGGACGAGCTGAAGCGACGGCCGCTCGACGCGCTCCGAAACCGCGAGGTGCGCTTCCACCCCGAGAGCCAGCATCGCTTCGCGATCGACTCGCTCGAGAACGCGCCGGACTGGTGCATCTCGCGGCAGCTCTGGTGGGGCCATCAGCTGCCCGTCTGGTACTGCCCGGACGGTCACGTGACGGTGGCCGAGACGGAGCCGTCCGCGTGCGCCGAGTGCGGCTCGACCTCGCTCCGGCGCGAGACGGACGTGCTCGACACATGGTTCTCGTCGGCCCTCTGGCCGTTCGCGACCCTCGGCTGGCCCGACGACACGGAGGACCTCCGCTACTTCTACCCGGGGAACCTGCAGACGACCGCGCGCGAGATCATTCGCCTCTGGGAGAACCGGATGATCTTCTCCGGGCTCGAGTTGCTCGGCGAGGTGCCGTTCACCGATGTCGTCATCCACTCGACCGTGCTCGCGCCCGACGGCCGTCGCATGTCGAAGTCGCTCGGGACGGGAATCGACCCGCTCGAGCTGATCGAGCGCTACGGCACCGACGCGACCCGGTACGGGTTGCTGAAGAACTCACTCACGCAGGACGTGCGCTTCTCCTTCGCGGCGATCGAGGAGGGCGGCAAGCTCGCGAACAAGCTGTGGAACGCCGCGCGCCTGATCGTCATCGCCTGTGAGGGAGCGCTGCCGGACGAGCGGCCCGCGTCGCTCGAGGAGCGCTGGATCCTGGCGCGTCTCTCGCAGTCGCAGCGCGCTGTCGAGCGGTTGCTCGCGGAGTTCGACTTCGCACACGTCACCGACGAGCTGTACCACCTCACGTTCGACGACTTCTGCGACTGGTACCTCGAGGCGGTGAAGGCACGCCTGTACGAGGGCGACGCCGACGCGCGTGCGACGGCGACCGCGGCGCTCGAGCGGCTGTTGAAGCTGCTGCATCCGTTGCTGCCGCACGTGACGGAGGAGATCTGGACGCACTTGCCCGCGCGCTCGTCGCGGCTGATCGCGGCCGCGTGGCCGGAGGCGGGTGGGGACGGCGAGGCTGGATCCCTGACGCGGGTGCAGGAGGCGGCGCAGGTGTTCCGGCGGTCGGGAGTGGTGCCGGAGCTCGCCGGTGACGAGCAGCGGATCTTCGCGGCGGTGGTCAAGCCGGACCGTGCCCCGCCGGCCGCCGACGGCCGGGTGGAGGCCGAGCGGGCGAGGCTGCGCGCGGAGATCGCCCGGTCGGAGGCGATGCTCGCGAACGAACGGTTCGTCCAGAACGCACCGTCGCATGTGGTCGACGGCGAGCGTGAGAAGCTCGAGCGCTACCGCCGCGAGCTCGAAGCGGTCGGCGGCGCGTGACACTCCTGTAACGACGGCTGCCACCGGGTGTGGTGTGGCCGCCTGCGCGTTTCCCCTGGCAGGCGGCTGTTTCGCACCCGGTTCCGGATCGTTCGTGACACTCTCGTGACGGTGCCTGCCCCCCCGACCCTCCGCTGGCTCGAGTCGCTCTCGCCGTGGCCGACCGACGGTTTCGGGCTCGAACGGATCCGCGCCCTACTCGAGGCTCTCGGCAACCCGCAGCTTTCGTACGACGCGGTCCATGTCGTCGGGACGAAGGGCAAGTCGACCGCCACGAGGACGATCGCTGCCACGCTGCGGGCCGAGGGTGTCGCCTCGCTGGCCTACACCTCGCCGCACGTGGCCGGGTGGCACGAGCGCCTCGAGACCGACGAGACCGGGCTCGAGGCGGCGCTCGAGCGCGTCCGCCCGGCGGCCGAGGCCGCGGGCGCGACGCAGTTCGAGGTGCTGACCGCGGCGGCGCTCACCGACTTCGCGGCGCGCGGCGTCCAGGTGGCGGCGGTCGAGGCGGGACTCGGCGGGCGCTACGACGCGACGAACGTCGTCGGCGCGCGCGTCGTGCTGCTGACGAACGTCGGCCTCGAGCACACCGATGTGCTGGGAGCGACCCGGGAGGCGATCGCGAACGAGAAGCTCGCCGTCGCCTGGGCCGCCGAGGTGGTCGTCCTCCCGGACGCCGAGTTCTCCGCTCTGGTGCCGGCGGGCGAGGTGCGGTACGGCGGGGTGCGCGAGGCCGTCGAAGCAGTCCTCTGCCGACCGGTCGCGAATGTGCTCGACGCGCGGCTGCCCGGGCGGTTCGAACTGCTCGCGAATGGAGAGGTGCGGGACGGGGCGCACACGCCGGACGCAGTCGACTGGCTGCTGGCCCGCCTGCCCGCGGCCGGGACGTACGTCGTCGTCGCGTCGATCCTCGCCGACAAGGACGTCGACGGCGTCCTCGAACGGCTCGCCGGTGCCGGGAGCACGCTGGTGGCGACCAGGTCGTCGAACGCCCGCTCGCTCCCACCGGCCGACGTCGCCGCGCGCGCCCGGCGGTGGTTCGCCGCCGTCGAGGCCGTCGACGAGCCACGGAGCGCACTCGCGCGGGCGCGGGCGCTGGGCGGGCCGGTGCTCGTCACCGGGTCGCTCTACCTCCTTGCCGACCTGTCTGGCGACCGGTGAAATGCATACGATGACTCGGCGCGGTGAGCGAATCAGCGTCTTTCTCTTCGCACTTGCGGTGCTCGCCATCTTCGTCGGCGCGGCGTTTGCCGCCGGATACGCGGTAGGTCGGATCCTGCTGTGACAGCCTCAGCCTTCAGCAGCGTTCACGACTTCTTCCACTCGTCGACCTGGTACGTGATCCGGAACCTCCTGGTCTTCTTCGTGATCGTGTTCTGGATCGCGACGATCTACTGGGTGTTCAAGGACGCGCGTCGGCGGATCGACGACAGGTTGCTCGTCGGCGTCGCGACGGCCCTCGGCGTCGTCCCGTTCATCGGCCCACTGATCTACATGCTGTTCCGGCCGCCCGAATACCTCGAGGACGTTCGCGAGCGGGAGCTCGAGATCAAGGCGATGGAGAAGCGGCTCGGCGGTCGCGATCTTCGCTGTCCCGTGTGTCGTGCCGAGGTGGACGAGGACTTCCTCGTCTGCCCGATCTGCACCACGAAGCTGCGGCAGGCGTGCGTCAGCTGCAATCGTCCGCTGGAGCCGCTCTGGCAGGTATGCCCGTACTGTCAGACGGCGATCGAGCACGACGAGCCCGGGACGAAGGTCGTCGAGGCGAAACGACCGGCGCGTCAGGCTCGCGGCTCGCGCTAGCATCGTCCGCCCAATGGCGGTCGAGCAGACACTCATCCTTGCGAAGCCCGACGCGGTCGGGCGCAGCCTCGCCGGCGAGATCATGGCCCGCTTCGAACGGCGCGGGCTCACGCTCCGCGCGGCTCGCCTCGTCACCGCGTCGCATGCACTCGGCGAGGACCACTACGCCGAGCATCGCGAGAAGCCGTTCTTCGGTGAGCTCGTCGACTTCATCACCTCCGGCCCGACCCTGGCGATGGTGTTCGAGGGTGAGGGAGCGATCGCGACCTGCCGCGTGACCATCGGCGCGACGAATCCAGCGGAGGCCAAGCCCGGCTCGCTCCGTGGGACGTACGCGCTCGCGATGCCGAACAACCTGGTGCACGGCTCCGACTCGCCCGAATCGGCCGCGCGCGAGATCGGGCTCTGGTTCCCCGATGGACTGGCGTAGCGACGCGGCGAAGAACCGCGCGCTCTGGACCGAAGCCAACCGCGAGCACACGAACGACAGCGCCCAGGCGAACTGGGCGCTCGACGAGATCAGCTGGGGCATCTGGGGCATCGACGAGTCGGAGCTGAACGTGCTCGGCGAGGTCGACGGCCTCGACGTCTGCGAGCTCGGCTGCGGCACCGCGTACTTCTCCGCCTGGCTCGCGAAGCTCGGCGCGCGACCTGTCGGCGTCGACATCACGCCCGCGCAGCTCGACACGGCGCGCCGCCTGATGGGCGAGACCGGGATCGAGTTCCCGCTGGTCGAGGCCGATGCGGCGGAGACGGGGCTCCCGGACGCGAGCTTCGACCTCGTCCTCTCCGAATACGGCGCGTCGATCTGGGTCGACCCGTACCGCTGGATCCCGGAGGCGGCGCGGCTGCTGCGACCGGGCGGGCGCCTCGTGTTCCTGCGCAACTCGACGCTCGTGATCCTCTGCTCGGACGACGACGAGCCGGCCAAGGAGTCCTTGCAGCGGCCCCAGTTCGGGTTGCATCGGATCGAATGGCCGGACGACGGCGTCGAGTTCCATCTCGCGCACGGCGAGTGGATCGACCTGCTGCGCACGAACGCGTTCGAAATCGAGCGGCTCGTCGAGATCCAGGCGCCGGCGGGCGCGGAGACGCATCCGTACTACTCGTACGTCACCGCCGAATGGGCGAAGCAGTGGCCCTGCGAGGAGATCTGGGTCGCACGCACGCGGGCGTGAGCGCGCCGCCGATCCTTCTCGCGTCCACCTCGCCGCAGCGCCGGGCGATCCTCGAGCAGCTCCGGATCCCGTTCGAGATCGTCGTGCCGGCGTACGTCGAGGAGCCCGGCGGCGATCCGGTCGCCCACGCCGCCGGCAAGGCGCGCTCGGTCGACGGCGGCGGCCGGCCGGTGCTCGGCGTCGACACCGTCGTCGTCTGCGAGGGGAACGTGATCGGCAAGCCCGCCGACGCCGCGGACGCCGACGCGATGCTCACGACGTTGTCGGGAAGGACCCACGACGTCGTCTCGGGGCTCTGCCTGCGCACGGACGGGTGGGAAGAGCTGCAATCGGAGAGCACGCGCGTGACGTTCCGCGAGCTGACCCCGGAGGACCGACAGCGCTATGTCGCGAGCGGCGAGTGGGAGGGACGCGCAGGCGCCTACGCGATCCAGGGTTTCGGCGCGAGCCTCGTCGAGCGCATCGAAGGTGACTACCTCAACGTCGTCGGGCTTCCGGGGGCGCTCCTGGTGCGTCTCCTCGCCGCCCGGTTTTAGAAGCTCTCACAAAAGGAAGAGTTGTGTCGCCCGGCTAATCTCGTTCTGTGAGAGCTTCTTAACTCGCGAGCAGCACGATCCCTGCGAACACGAGCAGGGAGCCGGCGAGCCGTGCCCGGGACACGCGCTCCGCGAGCACGCGCCCGGCAAGCACCGTCGCGATGACGACCGACGTCGATCGGACGGCGAGCACCGATGCGGCGCTCGCGTGCCGAAGCGCGAGCAGGCCGAGCGAGAACGAGCCCAGATTTGCAAGCCCGGCAAGCGCGACGCCGGCGCCCAACTCGCGGCGCATGGCCCGCACGCCGACCAGCGGCGGATAGACGAGGCACGGCAGAGCGAGCGTCAGGACGAAATACGTGAGCGCGCCGGCGCGCTGGATCCCGACACGGTCGACGAGTGTGTAGCCCGCGATCGTGGCTGCGATCGTCACCGTGAGCAGCAGCGCCAGCGCATCGCCGTGACCCGGCCGTCCCCGAACGCCGACGACGCCGACCGCGACGCAGATCACCCCGGCGACCTCGGCCGCCGACACGCCGTGACCGAGGACGAGCAGGGCGAAGCCGAGGGCGAGGAGCGGTGCCAGTCCTCGCGTCACCGGGTAGACGAACGAGACCTCCGAGATCCGGTAGGCGAGCGCCAGCGCGATCACGTAGACGACCTCGAGCAGGCTCGAAGCGAGCGCCCAGGGCCAGACCGACGGCTCGGCGTGCCACCAGATGACCGCGAACGGCAGCGCGACGGCGACCGAGATCACGAAGGTCGCCGCCGCGGCGGCCTGCACGTCCCGTGCGCGACCGAGCAGGAGGTTCCACGCGGCATGCAACGCGGCGCTCCCGAGCGCCAGGATCAACGCAGAGAGCGGCAAGCTAGAGTTCCGCGGGCCTCACGATGAGCATCTTCAACTACCTCACCGGCTTCGGCGGGCGCGACATGGCGGTCGATCTCGGCACCGCCAATACGCTCGTGTACGTCCGTGGCCGCGGCATCGTGCTCTCGGAGCCGTCGGTGGTCGCGATCGACCAGCGCTCCGGTGAGGTGCACGCCGTGGGGCTCGAGGCCAAGCGCATGCTGGGCCGCACCCCGGGCACGATCAGCGCGATCCGTCCGCTCAAGGACGGCGTGATCGCCGACTTCGACGTCACCGAGCAGATGCTCCGGCACTTCATCCAGAAGGTCCACCAGCACCGGTTCGCACATCCGCGTGTCGTCGTCTGCGTGCCGTCGGGAGTCACCGGCGTCGAGAAGCGCGCTGTCGAGGAGGCGACGCTGTCTGCGGGCGCGCGCAAGGCGTACCTGATCGAGGAGCCGATGGCCGCGGCGATCGGAGCAGGGCTGCCGGTCGCGGAGCCGACCGGGAACATGATCGTCGACATCGGCGGCGGCACGACCGAGGTCGCGGTCATCTCGCTCGGCGGGATCGTCGTCTCGCAGTCGTTGCGCGTCGGCGGCGACGAGATGGACGAGGCGATCATCAACCACATCAAGCGCGAGTACAAGCTGCTGATCGGACAGCAGACGGCCGAGGAGATCAAGCTCGAAGTCGGCTCTGCGTACACGCTGAAGGAAGAGGTGCAGGCGGAGGTCCGCGGCCGCGACATGCTGACCGGCCTGCCGAAGACCGTGATCCTGACGAGCGAGGAGGTTCGACACGCGCTCGAGGAGCCGGTCAACCAGATCGTCGACGCGATCAAGTCGACGCTCGACAAGACCCCGCCCGAGCTCGCCGCCGACATCATGGATCGCGGCATCGTGCTCGCAGGTGGCGGCGCGCTCTTGCAGGCGCTCGACGAACGACTGCGCCACGAGACGCACATGCCGGTGCACCTCGCCGAGTCGCCGCTCACCTGCGTGGCAGTCGGATCGGGCCGCAGCCTCGAGGAATTCGACGCGATCCACCGCAGTTCCCGCGCACGTTCGCGCAACGGCTACGGCCGCGGCCGCTGACGATCGTGCTGTGATCGAGGAGGTCGACGGCCAGACGGCGGCCGAGTCGACGCTCGCTGCCCTCCACCTCGTCGAGCGGGAGGCGGATCCTCACGATCTCGGCGAGCCGCCCCGGCCCCTCGAGGAGGCGATCGCCTCCTACCGCAATCCGGGAACGGCCCGGCGACGGCGGTGGCTCGCAACGGAAGGAGCGACGCCCGTAGGGGTGGCAGCCCTGTCCGAGTACGGCGGCTCGCTCGTCGTGGGCGCCGTCCTGGTACGACCTGCGTTCCGCCGCGAGGGCGTCGGCAGAGCGCTGTTCGGAACCGTCGTAGAGGCGGCGCGCGAGGACGGAATCCACTCCTTCTTCGGTGAGCACGCCACGCCGGCTGGGGCGGCTTTTGCGCATGCGATGGGTGCGGTCGACGACCAGCGGCACGTCGTGTCGGTGCTCGACCTCCGCGGTGCGGACCTGCCGGAGCCACAACTGCCGCTCGGCGTCGAGTTGCGGTCGTGGGTCGGCGCCGCGCCGCCCGAGCTCCTCGAGTCGCTGGTGCGCGCACGGAATGCGATGGGGGACGCGCCCGTGCCGGGCGGGCTTGAGATGCCTGCGTGGACGATCGATGGGCAATGCGCGGACGAGGAGCGGTTGATCGCGCGCGACACACCGCAGCACGTGACGGTGGCGTTCGGGGGCGGCGACGTGCTGGCACTGACCGGCATCCGCGTGCCGAACGCCGTCGGCGTGCGACTCGTGCACACCGACGACACCGCGACGGTACCGGGCGCGCGGAGGCGCGGCCTCGCCGTGGCCGTCAAGCTGGAGTCCCTCCGCCGGCTGCGCGCCCGCCGGCCCGACATCGAGCGTGTTGCGACGCAGAACGCTGCGCAGAACGACGCGATCCTGGCCGTGAACCGGAAGCTCGGTTTCGTCCCGGTGCTCACACTGACGACGGCAGTCGTGACGCTGTGATCGAGACCGGGAGGCTTCGGCTCCGCCGCTTCGGAGAAGACGACCGGGACACCGTCGCGCGGTGGAATGCCGACGCCGCGTTCACGCTCCATCTCGGCGTGGGTGTCCAGACGCGAGCCCAGAGCGACGAGGTGTTCGACCGTTGGCAGCGGCACTGGGACGCGAACGGGTTCGGTCTGCTCGCGATCGAGTGGGCCGCGAGCGGAGAGCTGATCGGCCGCACCGGGCCGGCTTTCCACCGCGTGTGGCCGAGCGACCCGGAGGTCGGCTGGGCGCTCGACCCGGCGTGGTGGGGTCGCGGGATCGCAACCGAGGCCGGCGCAGCCTCGATCGCGTGGGCGTTCGGCGAGCTCGGCTTCGCCCGCGTGGTCTCGATCACGACCGAGGCGAACACCGCGTCGCGTCGCGTTATGGCGAAGCTCGGGTTCAGCCTGCTCGAGCGGATGCCGAGCCAGTGGGGGGAGCTGTGGGTCCACGTCCTCGACCGGGATGCGGCGCCCGCCGACGGAATCGAGGCACTCGGGGCGACATAGTTGTCAAATGCGTCCGGGGTCGATTCGCTGGTGCTCGAGCTGTCGGTGATCCCGGAGACGAGGCCGGCGCGCCAGCGACCGCTCGGAGCCGATCCGGAGTCGTTTCGCTCGTTCTACGACGAGGTGCTGCCGCAGGTCTACGGCTACCTGTTGCATCGCTGCGGCGGCTCCGCCGCGGCCGCCGAGGACCTGACCCAGGAGACGTTCCTGGCCGCCATCGCGGAGCTGCGCAAGGGCCGCAAGATCGACAACCCACCGGCCTGGGTGATCGGCATCGCACGCCACAAGCTGCTCGACCACTACCGCCGGCAGGCACGGACAGAGCACATCGTGACGCTGGGCAACGACGAGGGCGCCGACCTGCCCGCGGACGGCGGCGAGGCTGCCCGCGAGCGGATGGTCGCCGCTCTGGCACTTGTGCCCGCAGCCCAGCGCGCGGCGCTGGTGCTCCGCCATCTCGACGGCTACTCGGTGCCCGAGGTGGCCGGCCTGCTCGGCCGGAGCGTCGAGGCGGTCGAGTCCCTGCTCGCGCGCGGCCGTATCAGCTTCCGGCGCGCGTACCTGGAGGTGAGCGCGTGAGCGCGCACGACCCCACCGCAGCATTGCTCGGCGGCATCGAGCGTCCGGTCGACCCGCGGCCGGAGTTCGCCGACGGGCTCCTCGACCGGCTGCTCGTCGAGCTCGAGCGGCCGCAGCGTCGGGCGCTCCGGGCGCAGACGCTGCTCTTGGCAGCGGCGCTGCTCCTGCTGCTCGCCGGCGTCGCGACGGCGACGTACCTGCTCGAGCGCACCGCTTCGGTCACGTCGCTCGACGCGCCGCCGGGAACACTGACCCTGATCGATCAGACATCGAACGGCGCCGCGAGGATCGTCGCCGTGCTGCCGGGCGGTCGAAACCGTGTCGTCTGGCGGTGCCCGGGCCGCGTGAGGTTCTGTGGCGATCTGACGAGCGTCGACTGGTCGCCCGACGGGCGGCGGGTGGCGTTCACGATCGACGAGATCGGTGGTCGGAGCGCGTACATCGGCCTGCACATCCTCGACCTGCGCACCGGCCGCGAACTGCACATCCCGAGCGCGCCGCTCGCGCACCCGCTCTCGCCGATCCAACCCGACTCGGTCCTGGTGCCGCTCGTGAAGCAGTTGAACGCCCGGCTCGGCTGTGTCCCGGCAGATGTCGCCTGGTCGCCGGACGGTCGCCGGCTCGCGTATGGCTGTCGCAACGACTTCACGCCCTGGGCGCCGGCGCGGATCTTCACCATCCGCAGCGACGGCACCGATCGCAGGCTCCTCCGGACCGGCACGAGGACCGCATTCGCGCCCTCCTGGTCGCCGGACGGCACGCAGATCGTGTTCGCAACCTGGCGGCAACCGGTCGAACGCGTGCAGTGGGACACCACGATCCCGGCCAAGCACGTGCGCTCGGCGATCTACGTGGTCGGGCTCGACGGCGGCGGACTGCGGCTCGTCGCGCGCGACGCGGCCACGCCCGACTGGTCGCCCGACGGCGGCACGATCGCCTACGACTCGCCCGTCGGCGTGAGGCTCGTCAGCCCGTTCGGGGTCGACCTCACACCTCGCGCCGGCCGCATCGCCCCGCCGGGCGTTCCCTCGTGGTCGCCCGACGGCGCGCACATTGCGGTCGCCACCGGGCGGGGAACCGTGCTCGTCGACACGGCCACGTGGAGCCACAGCACTGGCGACCGTGGTGACACCCGGCACGTTGTTCGGTTTCGGCCGCCCCGCCTGGTATCCAGGCACCGCGCTCCCGCATACCGGCCAGACGAAACGCTTCGACCCGCGGTGTCGTTCCTGCCTGTGAGCCGACCGGAGTTCGAGAGTTGACCGGCTACACTCACGGGCCAGGTGCCACGCAACCGGACCGTCCGTGTCGCGGTCCTGGGCTCGTCGGTCCAGCGCGCCGCGACTCCCGGCTACCCATCGAACCGTTCAGGTGCAGTCAAGCGCCGGATCGTCGTGGCCGGTCTCGTGCTGCTCTCGTTCGTGTTGATCACGATCTCGTTCCGCTCGTCGGCGCTCGACGGCGTCCAGGGCACTGCAGCCGGCATTCTGCGGCCGTTCGAGGTCGGGGCCGAGCGTGTTGCGCGCCCGTTTCGTGACGCGGCAGGCTGGGTGCACGGCCTCGCCGACGCGAAGTCCCAGAACGCCGCCCTCAAGAAGCAGAACGAGCAGCTGCTCCAGCAGCTGATCCGGAGCGAATCGGCGCTCAAGGAGAACGCCTACCTCAAGCGTCAGCTCGACTACCACGCCGCGCCGTCCGAAGCGGATTTCGGCAAGGTCAATGCCGAGGTGCTGACGAACCCGCAGAACTCACTCGAGCAGACGCTGACGATTGCCGCCGGCTCGAACGACGGTGTCGCAGCCGGCGATGTCGTGCGGACGCCCGATGGGCTCGTCGGCGTCGTCGACCGTGCCTCCCCGAGCGTCGCGCGCGTGCGACTGCTCACCGACGGTGACAGCAACGTCAACGCGACCGACGCGGGCCATCCGACCTCGGTCGGCATCGTGTCGAACGGCAACGGCAACTCCAGCCTCGTCCTCGACAACGTGCAGAAGTCGAGTTACGTCGGTGTCGGTGACGTGGTGATGACGGCCGGCACGCTTGGCTCGGATGCATTGCCGTCGATGTTCCCGCGCGGGATCCCGATCGGTGTCGTCACCAGCGAGAGCGACAACGACATCGACCCCTACCACAGCATCCAGCTGCGGCCGTACGTCGACTTCTCCTCGGTGCAGTCGGTGATCGTCCTCGTCCGGAAGCATTAGTGGTGGACGGGATCAAGGCTGCAGCCGTCCTGTTCGCCGCCGCGATCATCCAGGTCGCTGTGCTCACCGAGTACGCCGCCTTCAGGAGCGCGAGCATCGTGCTGGTCGTGTTGCTCTCGATCGCGTTGCTGCGGGGCTCGGTGTTCGGCGCCGTCGCCGGCTTCGGCACCGGGCTGCTGCTCGACACGGCGACGCTGGGCACGCTCGGCGTCACCTCACTCCTGTTGACGGTCGCCGGCTTCTGGATCGGCCGATACGGCGAGACGACCGCGCGGGATCGTTTTCATGCGCCGTTCCTGTCGGTCGCCGTCGTCACCATCCTCTTCGCCTTCGGCCAGGTGCTGTTGCAGTTCATCCTCGGCGAGCCGGCGCCCGCCGGCCTCGTCGCGGACGGACTCCCGTTGGCGCTGCTCCTGAACCTGGTGTTGACGCTGCCCATCTATGCCCTGGTTCGAAGGCTCTTCCCGCCGCGGCAGCTGGGCGACCGGATCGGCGAGGTACGACTGCTTGGCTAGCACGAACGCCCCCGGCGGACGCTTCCTTCCCGGCGATCCGCGCGTCGAGGAGCCCTACCGGCTCACGCCGCAGCTCGCCTTCCGCATTGCGATCCTCGGCTTCCTCGCCCTCGCCATCTTCGCGGCACTGTTCCTGCGCCTCTGGGCGCTGCAGGTGCTGTCCGGGGCGCGTTACCTCGCGCAGGCGAACGACAACCGTGTACGGACGCTGAGCATCCAGGCGCCGCGCGGCCCGGTCCTCGACCGGACCGGGCACGTGCTCGTGCGGAACGTGCCGGGGACGCGCGTCGAGCTGTGGCCGGCCGACCTGCCGAAGAGCTGGCCTGCCGAACGGCGTGAGCTGCGCGGCCTCTCGATGGTCACGGGCGTGTCGGTGCGCGACATCCTGGGTCAGCTGCGCGAGCACGGCTCCGATCCGCTGACGCCGATCGTCGTGCAGTCGGGGCTCCACTACGACCAGATCTACTACCTGCGCGAGCACGCCGAGTCGTTCCCCGGCGTCCGGCTCGCCCAGAGTTGGCTGCGGAAGTATCCGTACCAGTCGCTCGCGGCCCAGGTGCTCGGCTACGTCGGGCAGATCTCACCGCAGGAGTACAAGCAGCTGAAGAAGAGCGGATACCAGCCGACGGACACGATCGGGCAGGCGGGTATCGAAGCGAGCTACGACACCTATCTCCGTGGGCGCGACGGCAAGGCGCAGTGGACGGTCGACTCGCGCGGCCGGCCGAAGTCGTCGACCCTCCAGCTGCTGCCACAGCCGGGAGAGACGCTGCGCCTGACGCTCGACATCGGCCTGCAGCGCGCGGCCGAACGCGCGTTGACCTACGGGATCCACCTCGCGCACGCGAACCTCGACGGTGAGCACGCCGACGGAGGAGCGATCGTGGCGTTGAATCCGCGCGACGGGTCGATCCTCGCGATGGCGTCGAACCCGACGTACGAGCCGTCGGTGTTCTCGGGTCATGCAGATCCGTCGAAGCTCAACAAGGTGATCGGCAAGCAGGCAGAGGCCGACAACTTCCCGGCGCTGAATCGTGCGATCGATGTCGGCTACCCGCCGGGCTCGACGTTCAAGCCGGTGACCGCGCTGGCCGCCATGCAAGAACGGCTGATGCAGCCGAACGACCTCATCCCGTGCACGCCGACGTACACGAGGTACCGGCAGACGTTCAACAACTGGACGCCGCTGATCGACCAGCCGATGGATCTGATCAACGCGCTCGCCGAGTCGTGCGACACGTACTTCTACGAGCTCGGCCGCCGGTTCTACGTCTTGCCGCCCAACAGTGGGCACCCGTTGCAGGAATGGGCGAACCGGTTCGGCCTCGGTCAGCCCACGGGCGTCGACGTCGGCCCCGAGACCGCGGGCCTGATGCCGACGCCGGAATGGCGGCGCCAGGCATACCCGGCCAGCAAGGGTTACACGGAGATCGACCGCACCTGGAAGCCGGGCTATTCGATCCAGCTCGCGATCGGCCAGGGGCAGCTGCTCGTGACGCCGCTGCAGATGGCGCGCGTCTACGCGATGATCGCGAACGGCGGAAAGCTGGTGACGCCGCACATCGCCGACGACGTCGAGGTCAGTGCCGCCAACGGCCCGCGGCACGTCCTGCGGACGTTCGGCGCGCAGCCGCCCGAGCCGACCGGGGTCGACCCGACCGCGCTCTCGTACGTCCAGCGCGGTCTCGAGGAGGCGACGCAGTCGCCGCTCGGCACGTCGTACGGCGTCTTCGGGAACTTCCCGGTCGAGATCGCCGGGAAGACCGGATCGGCGGAGAAAGAAGTGACGCTTCCCGGCTATCCGACGCCGCAGAACCTGACCCAGTCGTGGTGGTGCGGCTACGGGCCGTACACCGACCCGTCGATCGTCGTCTGCGCGGTGATCGAGAACGGCGGCCACGGCGGTGAGGCTGCGGCGCCGGCAGCACTCAAGGTCTTCGAGCAGTACTTCCACACCACGGCCACCCCGAACGCGCATCCCTCCGACTGATGGCGATCGAAGCAGTCGATTCGGCAGCACGCGGGCTTCGGCCCCGCCGTCAGGTGCCCGCAATCGGTGCCGGCGCCCTCGTCCGCCGGCTCGATTGGCTGCTGTTCGCAGCGCTCGCGGGGCTCGCCGTGTACGGACTGTGGGCGATCAACGGGATCACCATGCACGACCCGGGTGGCTCGGTGGTGCAGCGACAGGGGATCTACGTGCTCGGCGGGTCGCTGCTGTTCCTCGGCGCGCTCTTGGTCGACCCCGCGATCTACCGGCGTTTCCACCGCCCGATCTACTTCGGCACGCTCGGCGTGATGCTGCTCGTGCTTCTCGGGGGCGCAGCGACCCGCGGGTCCAAGCGCTGGCTCGATGTCGGCTTCTTCCGCTTCCAGCCGTCCGAGTTCGGGAAGGTGCTGCTCATCCTCGCGCTCGCCGCGTTCCTCGCCGATCGCGCCAGGTCGATCTCGAGCCCGCGCGTCGTGCTGGCGGCGATCGGCTACGGCATCGCCCCGATCGCGCTCGTCTTCGTCCAGCCGGACATCGGCACCGCGCTCGTCTACACGGCGGCGCTGGCGGCGATGCTGTTCGTCGCCGGCGTCCGCTGGAGCCACCTGGCCATCCTGGCGACGATCTCCGTCATCGGCGCGCTCGCCGTTCTCTGGCTGCTGCCGGCCGCGGGCGTGAACGTCCTCAAGCCGTACCAGTCGGCACGGCTGACCGGCTTCACGCATCCCGACAACGACCCACGCGACGCCACCTACAACCTGCGCCAATCGATCACGGCGGTCGGTGCAGGAGGGCTCCGCGGACGAGGCGTGCTCGGCGCGACCCAGACCAGGCTCAACTACCTGCCCGAGCACTCGACGGACTTCGCCTTTGCGTCGCTCGCCGAGGAACGAGGGTTCTTCGGGGCCTCGATCCTGCTCCTGCTGTACCTGCTCGTCGTCTGGCGTGCGCTGAAGGTGGTGGCGAGTGCGCGAGACCTCTACTGCGCGATCGTTGCGGGGGGAATCGCCGCGATGTTCCTGTTCCAGGTGTTCGTCAACAGCGCGATGGCGATGGGAATTGCCCCGATCACCGGGATCCCGTTGCCGTTCGTCTCGGTCGGCGGCTCGGCGATGCTGACCGACTTCCTGGCGATCGGCATCCTGCAGGCGATCTACATGCGCCGTAACGTACGGAGGCGCTGATGGCGAAGCTGAAGAGCACGGTCGGGCCGATGAGCCTCGTCTCGCTGCTCCGCGAGGTGCGGAAGGCGGAGAGCGAGACCAAGCCGGTCGCGGTCGCAGGCGCGCGCGAGCTGGTGCCGATCCTCGCGCGCGAGCTCCGTGCGGGTGGTGATCCGGCCGCGGTGATCGAGCAGGACGTGACGGATGCCGCGGCGCTGATCTGGGTCGGCGAGGCCGATGAGGAGAGGCTGCGAGCTGCCGACCGGGCGAAGATCCCGATCGTCGCGGTGACCGATGCCGCAGCAATGCCGTACGTGCTCGCCGACGACCTGGTGCGCGTTCCGCCCGGGCAAGGCTTCCCGATCGACCGGATCGCGGCGGCGCTGGCCCGGCGGCTCGATGACGAGGGCCTCGCGCTCGCGGCGCGGCTCCCGGTTCTGCGGGGCGCCGTCACCGACCGTCTGATCGCCGCTGCGAGCAAACGCAACGGCCTGATCGGAGTCGCGGTGTTCGTCCCGGGCGTCGACTTTCCGATCCTCACGTTCAACCAGCTGCGCCTGGTTCTCCGGATCGCGCTCGCGCACGGCGAAGGGATCGACCGCTCGCGTGCGGTCGAGCTGGCAGGTGTCGTCGGGGCCGGCTTCACCTTTCGCGCGGTCGCACGCAGCCTGCTCGACTTCATCCCGTTCGCGGGGTGGGCGGTGAAGGGCGCCGTGGCCTACACCGGGACGCGCGCTGTCGGCGAGGCCGCCGTGCGCTACTTCGAGACGTTCAAGTAGCTTCGCCGCCGTCTGACGTCCGGTCCTGGTCCTACGCTCTTTACGAAACGACCGGGAGGTGACGCTCGATGAGTCTGACCGGCAGCCAGGAGGCGCTCGAGCTGCTCTTGATCGAGGAGGCGGACGCGTGGTTCGAGTATCTGGAATCGACGCGCGGTCAGACCGAGACGCGCTACGGCGAGGTCGAGCCGTGGGCCTGGGCCCGCCTTGCCCAGCGTCTGCGTGCGATTCGCGCCCGGAGGGCGAGACTCTCTCCCGCGTTCGAGGCGGCCTAGGAGCGCCGGCTCGGCCTGCTGGTACCCTGTGAGCAGGCCATGCCAAGGCTTTTCAACCACACCAGCGTGACGCTCGCCGATTCAGGCTCGAGCGCGCGCACGATTCGGGAGACACTCTTTGCCACTACCCTGGTTCCGGCGCAAGAAGCCGGAAGGACCGGCGCCGACGACGGCCGCCGATGCAGCACCACGCACCCCTGAGCTGACGATCACCGAGAGCCCTCCGGCGACGGCGGGCTCCGACGAGGCGGGCGCACCGAACAAGCGGCGCCGCGGCACGCGCGGCGGGCGAAACCGCAAACGCAAGACGGGGACCGAGGCAACCGTTCAGGCCCCGGCCACGAAGGCGAAGACCGCCACGAAGGCGGACGGCGCCGACAAGAAGAGGACCGCCGAGCGCAAGACGCGCGCGCAGCAGCCACGCCGCCGGCAGGCGCCCAAGCGCGCGCCGCTGCCGAAGGCGAAGCGCGAGCTGCTGATCTCCGTCGATGCGGGCGAGAAGCGCGTCGCCGTGCTCGAGGACGACAAGGTCGCCGAGGTCTACCTCGAGCGGCCGGAGCGGCGGTCGATCGCCGGCGCCGTCTACCTGGGCGTCGTCGACAACGTGCTGCCCGGGATGGAGGCCGCGTTCATCGAGATCGGGCTCGAGAAGAACGGCTTTCTCTACGTCGACGAGATCATCTCGCCCGAGCTCGAGGGGCGCCGCGGCGCCCGGAAGATCCAGGATCTGATCCAGCGCGGACAGACGGTGCTCGTCCAGGCGGTCAAGGATCCGATGAAGACGAAGGGCGCCCGGCTGACGACCGAGATCTCGCTCCCCGGACGATTCGTCGTCTACGTCCCGCACGGCGACGGGCTCGGCGTCTCGCGGCGCCTCGAGGACGACGAGCGGACACGGCTGAAGGCGATCCTCAAGGAATGCGCTCCGAAGCAGGGTGGCGTGATCGTGCGCACCGCGGCGGAGGGAGCGTCGGCGGAGGACATCGAGCGCGACCTCGACTTTCTCCAGCGGCTGTGGAAGTCGATCGAGGCTCGCGCCAAGGAGTCGACCGGCCCTGCGCTTCTGTACCAGGAGGCTGAGCTGCCGCTGCGAGTCGTACGCGACCTGTTCACGGGCGACTTCGAGAAGCTGTACGTCGACCACGACCGCACCCACAAGCGCATCGTCGGCTACCTGAAGAAGACGTCGCCGCACATGGCCGAGCGCGTCGTTCGGTACAAGGAGCGAGAGCCGTTGATGGAGGCCTTCGGCGTCGAGCAGGAGATCCGGTCGACGCTCAACCGGCGGGTCGACCTGCCCTCCGGCGGCTACCTCGTGTTCGACTACGCAGAGGCGTTCACGGTGATCGACGTCAACACCGGGCGATACGTCGGCTCGCGATCGAAGTCGTCGAGCGCACGGCTCGAGGACACGATCACGAAGAACAACCTCGAGGCGGTCAAGGAGGTCGTCCGCCAGCTTCGGCTCCGGGACATCGGCGGGATCATCGTCATCGACTTCATCGATATGGCGAACCCGAAGAACAGGGCCGCCGTCGAAGAGGCGCTGCGCACCGAGCTCGAGCGAGACCGGACGAAGACCTACGTCGTCGAGATCTCGCCACTGGGGCTCGTCGAGATGACGCGGCAGAACGTGACCGACGGCCCTCGCGAAGTAATGACGAAGAAGTGCCCGACGTGCGGCGGTGACGGCATCGTCGTCTCCGAGCACACGGCGGCGGTCGACGTCGAGCGGCGGTTGCGTGCACTCGTCACCCCGGGATCGCGTTCGAAGGCGTTCAAGGTCGAGGTCAGCGCGCGGATCGGGGCGATCGTTGCCGGCCCGGCCGGGGCTCGACTGCGCGAGATCGAGGAGATGACCAAGCGGCAGTTCTTCCTCGTCGGCAAGGAGCACGAGCACGTCGATCACTTCCGCGTGCTCGCCCAGGGAACGCTCGAGAAGGTCGCACCGGAGTCACCCGTGCACGTCGGGGAGGAGCTCGAGCTGAGCCTCGGCGAGGTCGGACTGTACGACGCGCACGCCGGGGTGGCGAAGGTCGACGGCGCAGAGGTGTATGTCGCCGACGCGGCGAAGCTCGTCGGCAAGAAGGTCAAGGCGCGCATCATGCTCGTGACGGAGGGAATGGCGTGGGCCGAGCTGCTGTCTCCGGTCGAGGCGTCGCGCGAGCCGCTGACGGCCGAGGCCGAGGCGGAGAAGCCGACGCGCGCCCGCCGGACGACCAAGGCGAAGCCGGTGGCCGACGACAACGACGCCGTGGCTCCCGTCGCGACCGAGCCGGTTGCGGAGGAAGCCGCCGAGGAACCTGCCGAGGAGTTTGCCGAGGAAGCTGCCGAGGAGACCGCTGTTGCCGTCGCCGACGGTTCCCCGCCGGCGAAGAAGCGCACCCGTCGCGGCACGCGCGGCGGCCGCAACCGGAAGAAGAAGACGGCGGCGACGACGGGCGCGGCGACCGGCTCGAACGGAGCCGAGGCGGCGGTTGCCGCGCCGGGCCCGGTCGAGCAGGAAGCCTCGGCGAACGGAGACGGCGGCGGCCCCGTGATCCACGTCCCCGACCGCGAGCTCGGCGGTGAGGAAGGTGAGGGGTCGGCGACGCCGCGGAAGCGCACCCGACGGGGAACACGCGGCGGACGCAACCGGAAGAAGAAACCGACCGCGGACTCGGCGGCGAACGCCGTCGAGGCGCCGGCCGACGTGTCGGCCGAGCAGCCCGA
Organism: uncultured Thermoleophilia bacterium; assembly: GCA_963742605.1. Taxonomy (GTDB): domain Bacteria; phylum Actinomycetota; class Thermoleophilia; order Gaiellales; family Gaiellaceae; genus PALSA-600. The sequence goes on from CAVUNA010000024.1 coordinate 179,141, forward strand.
GCCTGCGGCGGTGAGCGGCGAGGACGGCTGGGGCTACACGCCGATGTCCGAGTGGGGCATCGACGGGGAGTAGCGGCTCCGGCTACACTGCATTCGCTTCGCGGGCGCGTGCCCGCGTTTCGTGCGCTATGGACTACGCAATCATCCGTGTCGGCGGCAAGCAGTATCGCGTTCGCGAAGGCGAGACGCTGCTCGTCGACCGTGTTCGCACCGAAGAGGGCGAGACGTTCGCGCCGGACGTCCTGCTCGGCGACGGAGGGGCGGTGACCGCGAAGGTGGTCGCCCACGAGCGCGGGCCGAAGATCCGCATCGGGAAGTACCGGCGGCGCACGGGCTACAAGCGGCACACCGGCTTTCGCGCGGCGATGACCCGGATCGAGATCTCGCTCGGCGGCACTGGACGTGCGCCGGCGAAGAAGGCGAAGGCCGCGGAACCGAAGCGGGCCGCGCCCGCGTCCGTGCCCGTCGAGGCGGCGCCGGCGGCGCCCGCCGAGGAGCACGAGGAGCACGAGCACATCAAGGGCATGCCGAAGGGCTACGAGGAGATGACCGTCGCCCAGGTGGCGGAGGGCGCGAAGGGCTGGAATCGACCGATGCTCGAGGCGGCGCTGGAGTACGAACAGGCGAACGCAGCGCGCAAGGGTGCGATCGCCGCGCTCAACTCGGCGCTGAAGGCGAAGGAGGAGTAGCAGATGGCGCACAAGAAAGGCCTCGGCTCGTCGAAGAACGGCCGCGACTCGAATCCGAAGTACCTCGGCGTGAAGATGTTCGACGGCCAGTCGGTCGTGCCCGGCAACATCATCCTGCGTCAGCGCGGGACGAGGTTCCGCCCGGGGCCGGGAACCGAGCTCGGCCGTGACGACACGATCTTCGCCGTGCGCGCAGGCACGGTCTCGTTCCGCACGAGCGGCGAGCGCCGCAGCGTGTCGGTCGTCGAGCCCGAGGCGTAAGCCGCAGCCTTCCGGCGCTACGGCCGCGTGGCACTTTCGTAACCGTCGCCAGGCAACGTGCGGCCCGATGGGTCGCCCACGCGTGGCTCCGCCAGAGGGAATGCCTTCTTGTTGATCGTTCGTGACAGTTTTGTCACCCTTGCCTGGCAACGGGACATGCCGCTGCCCGGCGTGTCCAGAAGGGCTCGGCGCTACCGTTGGCTCGATGTTCAACGATCGCGCGCAGATCCACGTGCAGGCCGGCCGGGGCGGCGACGGCGGGCTGAGCTTCCGCCGTGAGAAGTACGTGCCGAAGGGCGGGCCGGACGGCGGCGACGGCGGCGACGGGGGCGATGTCGTCCTGAGCGCCGATTCGTCGCTCCGTGACCTGTCGGTGCTGCGGCGGCGGCGCTTGCTGCGCGCGGCGAAGGGTGGCAACGGGCGTGGCGCGCGCAAACACGGTGCGCGTGGTGAGGACGCCGAGCTGCGCGTTCCGGTCGGCACGCAGGTGCTAACCGACGACGGCGCGCTGATCGCGGACCTCGCGCACCCATCGGCGCGGTTGGTGCTCGCCCGCGGGGGCCGCGGCGGGCGCGGCAACGCGCGGTTCGTCTCCTCGACGCGGCAGGTTCCGCGCTTCGCAGAGGTCGGCCGCTCGGGCGAGGAGTTCGATGTCGAGTTGCACCTGAAGCTGCTCGCCGATGCCGCACTCGTCGGGCTGCCGAACGCCGGGAAGTCGTCACTGCTCACCCGTATCTCGAACGCTCAGCCGAAGGTGGCCGACTACCCGTTCACGACCCTGCAGCCGGTGCTCGGCACCGTCGAGTCACCGGACGGGCGCCAGCTCGTCGTGGCCGACGTGCCCGGACTGATCGAAGGAGCGAGCGAAGGCATCGGGCTCGGCCACGAGTTCCTCGCGCACCTCGAGCGTGCGCGCATGCTCGTCCACGTCATCGACGCGTCGCACGACGCGGACGAGCAATGGCGTGTGATCGATGCGGAGCTCGGCGCGTACGGCGCCGGCCTCGACCTGCGCTCGCAGATCGTCGTGCTGAACAAGATCGATCTCGCCCCGGACCCTCCGTTCGGGATCGAAGACCCACGCATCGTGGCGACCTGCCGGCTGTCGTGTGCCACCGGGGCGGGATTGCCCGACTTCCGGCGCGCGCTCTTCACCCTCATCCCCGCGCCGGAGCCGATCGAGCGCGACGAGAGCGAGCTCGTCGACTTCCTCGTCTATCGGCCTCAGCCGGACGCGACGCCCTGGCGTCTCCTGCGGACGGAGCGTGGCTTCCGAGTGCTCGGCACGCCGCCGGCAGATGAAGAGCTCGAGCGTGCGTTGCGCGCGGCAGGCGCAAAGCGCGGCGCGACGGTCGAGATCGGCGACGAGGAGCTCGAACTTGCGTGACGCACAGTCGCGGCTCGGGCTCTTCGGTGGTGCGTTCGACCCGCCGCACCGCGGCCACGTCGAACTGCTCCGGCAGGCACGGTTGCAGCTCGGGCTCGAGAGAGTGATCGTCCTCGTCGTCGCCGATCCGGGTCACAAGCACGTCGAGACGCCGGCCGACCTCCGACTCAGACTCGCTCGAGCCGCGTTTCCGGACGACGAGGTCATCCTCGATCGGCACTCCCGCACCGTCGACATGCTGCGCGCGCACCCTGAGTGGGATGCCCCGGTGTTCCTGATCGGGGCCGACGAGTTCTGCGCGTTCGGTACCTGGAAAGAGCCCGACGAGGTGCTTCGACTCGCCCGGCTCGGCGTCGCCACCCGGCCGGGTTTCCCGCGGGATCGCCTCGACTCCGTCTTGAGCGAGCTTGCGGTACCGGATCGGGTCGTCTTTTTCGAGCTCGAGCCGACGCCCGTTGCGTCGAGCGACCTTCGCGCACGGCTCGAGGACGGAGACGACGTCGACGGTGACGTGCCGGCTGCCGCGCTGGCGATCATTCGGGCCGAGCACCTCTACGTGCGGTAGTCGCCGGTACACTTCGCCCCGCTTGAGTCCACTCGAACAGGCACGCCGGATCGCGGCGCTCGTCCAGGACAAGCTCGCTCGCGACGTCGTCATCCTCGACATGCGGCCCGTGTGCGCGTACACCGACTACTTCGTCGTCTGCACCGGCGGGAACGCGCGCCAGACCAAAGGGATCTGGGACGAGGTTCACGGCCGGCTCAAGCAGGAGAACGGACTGCTGCCCAAGTCGATCGAAGGCGGCACCGAGGCGACGTGGATCATCGCCGACTACGTCGATGTCGTCCTGCACGTCTTCACGCCCGATGCGCGCGCGTTCTACCGGCTCGAGGAGCTCTGGGACGACGTCCCGCACGAGGCGCTCGAGGCCGCGACGGCGTAGGGCTACACTTCGGTCGCCCCGAGGGCCCATAGCTCAGCTGGGAGAGCGTCTGGCTGGCAGCCAGAAGGTCGGCGGTTCGAGCCCGCCTGGGTCCATCCGACGGTCAGCGCTGCTTGATCGTCGCTCCGGCCGCTGCCGCGGCCGACTTGAGCTCGTCGAACGCAGCGCCCGCCGTGCCGATCGAGCCCAGCCCGCCGCCGCCCGACAGCGCGGTCAGCGTTCCTGCGGCTGCGACCGCCGCGGTCATCGGCCGCGCGAGCGCCTTCAGCGCCGGCCCGTCGCACTGCGCGTCGCGCGCTGCGATCTTCAGCTCGTGGACGGCGACGAGCCCCGACGCGCCGGCTTTCGCGAGCGCCTTCTTCCGTCCCGGCGCGCCCTTCTTGAACGAGCCGGCGCGCCACGGGTCGTAGATGTAGCGGTAGAACGCCCCGGCCGCGATCCCACTGTGCAGGACGAATTTCGTCTTCGCGAAGCGGATCTGGCAACTGACGACCGTCTGGCCCTGCGCGTTGGTTGCGGTCGTCGTCTTCGCGCCGCCGCACCCAGCGGCGAGCAGCCCGATCGTGGCAAGCGCGACGGCGAGCGAGGACGCGACGGCGGGGCGGGCCAGCAGCGCCGGTCTCATCGCCCGAGCCTACCCTCCGCCAATTGTTAAGAAAACGTCAGAGACGCAACGAACTCGTCGCGGCGACGTCAGAGTCTCCATGGCGGGCGAGTGGTGGCCGGGGGTCGAGCTTCGCCATCTCATCGCGCTCGAAGCGGTCGCCCGTGAAGGCTCGTTCCGGCGTGCCGCCGCGCGTCTCGGCTACGTGCAGTCGGCGATCAGCCATCAGATCGCTGCGCTCGAAGGGCTGACGGGCCGCAGGCTGATCGAACGCTCGCGCGGGACGCGGCCGCTCGCGTTGACGCCGGCCGGGGAGATCATGCTCGCCCACGCGCAGGCGGTGATCGCCCGCGTGCGGGCCGCTCAGGCCGACCTCGCAGAGCTCGAGGGCACCGGGCCGGCCGCGCTCCGTGTCGGTGCCGCTCCCGATCTGCAGACGAGATTCGTGCCGGCCGTGCTGCGGCTGTTTGCCGCACCCGTGGTGCTCAAGGAAGACGCCGACGCGCGCGCTCTCGTCGCTGCGCTGGCCCGCGGCGACCTCGACCTCGCGTTGATCGATACACCGCTTCCGAGCGGGCCGTTCGACGCCCTGCCGCTCTGTGTCGACAGGTATGTCGTCCTGCTGCAGAAGGGCGCTCCGCTGACCCGTCGCCGGCGGACGATCTCGTGCGCCGAGCTCGGCCGGCTCCCGTTGATCGCCCACGCGCCGACGCGCACGCAGGTCGAATCCGAGCTGATCGCGAGCGGCGTCGAACCGCGCTTCGTGCTGCAGGCGGAGACCGGCGCTGCGGTTCACGGCCTGGTGGCGGCGGGGCTCGGCGCCGCCGTCGTGCCCGAGCTGGCGACCGACGCTCGCTGGGCCGGGACCACGATCCTCGACCTCGCCGACGGTGTGGTCGAGCCGAGGACGATCACGATCGTGTGGAGCCGCGCGCAGCCACCGCGGGCCGATGCGGCTGCATTCCTGGAGGCGGCGCGGTCCGTCTGCGCCGTCGAGCAGCTGCGCGAGTCGGCGCTCGTCGGCTGACGCTCAGAGCTCGAGCTCGAGGAAGCGCGTCCCCGGTACCGGGTTCCGCGTGTACGGCGCAATCTCGCGGAAGCCGATGCGCTCGTACAGCGCCTGTGCGCGTTCCATCCCCGGGATCGTGTCGAGACGCAGCCGTCGGTAGCCGAGCCGACGCGCCTCCGCGACTGCCTCCTCGGCGAGCCGCAGGCCGGTCCCGTCGCCGCGGTGCGCCGGGCGGACGAAGAGGCGTTTCAGCTCGCACGTCTTCTCGTCGAGAGGGCGCAGGCCGACGCAGCCGATCGGTTCGCCGTCGACCCGAGCGATCAGCAGTGCACCGGCCGGCGGCGCGTAGCGACCCGGCAGCCCGGCGAGCTCGTCGTCGAAGGATTGGAACGCGAGGTCGACGGAGAGCGACGTCGCGTACTCGACGAGCAGCAGGCGGACGGCATCGACATCCTGGTCGGCGAACGGGCTGATGTCTGCTCTGGACACTGGTGTCGTCAGGTCGCGGCTGTCACGCTCTTGGCACGCATTCTGCACAGACACGTCGCGATGATCTCCGTACCGTTGTCAACATCGACAACGCAAGGAGGCAGCTATGCGCAGAAGCAGCTCGATCGCGGCCCTCGCCGCCGTTGCCATCACCCTGCTCGGCCCGACTGCACGAGCGGATCCGCAGCCTCAATGCATCACCGGTGCGATCACGCTGCAGAGCCCACCTGTGATCTCGGGCAACACGACCGTGGGCGGGACCCTGAGCGTCTCGACCGGTTCCTGGAGCTCGTGTGGTGAGCGGCTGACGGGCTACACGTACGCCTGGTCCGGCGCCGGCGCAAGCAGCACCAACAGCTACGTCGTCCAGCCCGCCGATGCCGGCGGAACCGTGTCTGCGTTCGTCACGGCCTGCAACGTCGACAACTGCTCGGCGCCCGCTGCGGCGTCGATCTCGATCCCGTCCTCCGGCAGCGGCAACGGCGGCTGTACGCCGCAGACGTGTCCGCCTCCGCCGCCTGCGAAGTCGTCCGATCGCGACGGGGACGGAATCGCAGACGCTGCTGACAACTGTCCCGACCTCTGGAACATCGATCAGGGCGATGCGGACGGTGACCGCGTCGGCAACGCCTGCGACACGACGGTCCCGTCCGACTTCGTCAACGGGACGCTCACGAGCGAGGTCGGCACGGGTCGCACCTCCATGGTCGTCGATCCGGGGACGCAGGCGCTGATTCCGTGCGTGAACGCCTGGGCCCGATACACGTACACGAACCTGGTCCGAGCGTACGTGCTCTGGCGGTACCAACTCTCGTTCGACTTCTGCTACATCCCCGGCCTGAAGGTCGTCCGGGTGACCGGCCTCAACGCGCACGGCATCTACGCCGCCTGGCCCTGGTCGTTCCAGGGGAACGCCGTCGAGCCGCGGTGGATCACGTCGCCACCCGGATTTGCGGTTCATGCGTTCGCGCAGGGCAAGTTCGCGGCCTGTGTCGGGATCGCCTCGATCGGGGTCTGCGGCGCCTCGCGATCGCCGTACCTCGATCTCTATGCCAGCGCTGCTCCGAGGACGTGGTTCACGGGAGGGCTGTCGTGAGAGACCTCCTCGCCAGGCACCGGCTCGCCTTCTGGCTGCTCGCGGCCATGGTCCTCATCCTGCTCTTCGTCGTGTTCTTCCTCGCCGGTCACGGCAGTGTCTCGGGCGGTTCGAGCTGACCGGAACCGGCGCTCATCGGACTATGCTCGGCGGCCGTGGAGCTCCGCGCCACGACCGCCGACGACCTGCCGGAGCTGCAGGAGCTGTTCCTCTCCGCCATCGGCTCGGTCTACGAGCCACACGGGTTCGCGCCGCCCGTGCCCCCGCTCGGTGCGTTCGCTGCGCAACATCTCCACCTGCTCGCGACGGACCCCGAGCGGTGCTTCGTCGCGACCCACGGGGGCAAACGGGTCGGCTATGTCGCGGCCTGGTTGCGCGGCCGCGACTGGTTCCTCGGTTCGCTCTTCGTCGCCCCGGCCGCTCAGGGAGCAGGCGTCGGCAGCCGGCTGCTCGAGGCGGCGTGGAGCGACGGCGACCTGCGCCGGCGGACGCTGACGGACGCGATTCAACCGATCTCGAACGCGCTCTACGCGCGACGCGGTCTCGTCCCTGCGACACCGCTGCTGTCCTTCTCCGGCGTGCCGACGCACTCCACCTCCGAGGGCGCGCTCGACACCGGTGCAGGTGCAGCGAGCAGCCTCGTCGAGATCGACGAAGCAGCCTACGGGTTCGACCGCTCCGTCGACCATCGTCTCTGGGGCGAGATCGCCGAGCGGACGATCTGGCTGCGCGACGAACAGCCGGTCGCCTACTCCTACCGGTTCCCCGGCGGGGCCGTCGGCCCGGTCGCCGGGGTCGATCAGGAAGCCGCGGTCTCGGCGATCGAGGGCGAGCTCGCCGGGGCGGAAGGCGCGGTGAGCCTGCGCATTCCCGGCTCGTCACGCTTGCTCGTTCGTCGCGCGCTCGCAGCGGGCCTCCTGCTGTCGCCGACGCCGGGGCTGCTGCTTCTCTCTGACGGTGTCCCGCCGCCGACCGCACTCGCGATCGGCAGCTACACGCTGTTCTAATCGGTGGCGGCAGCGTTCCGCCGTACGGCCTCGAACGTCCGCTCGAGGTCGGCGGTCGGAGTGAATTCGAGGGCATCGCTGTCCTCGAGAAAGGTGATCCGGTGGCCGGGCTCGACGTAGTACGCGTTCCCGGCCTCGATCGTCTCGGTGCGGTCGCCGTAGTCCACCACCACGCGGCCGGTGAAGAGATACCCCCAGTGCGGTGCCTGGCACCGGTCGTCGGGCAGCCCCTTGATCATCGCCGACGCATCCTGGCCGGCACCGGCGTGCTCGAAGGCGACGGTGATGCCGCCCCAGTCGGTGAACCGGCTCGCGTAGCCGGGTGCGATCTCCTGCTCGGGCAAGTCCTCGCGTCCTGCGCTCGGCATTTCCACTCGCTCCTCTCGTCTCAGATCACCTGAGTATCGCGCGCAGCATCGCCAAAGCGGCCCGCGCGCACCGCGTCGTGCCAGTCGGGAAGGGGGTCACCGCCGAGCCCCGCCGCGACGAGCTGCCCGGTGCTCGGCGCAACCATGAAACCGTGGCCGCTGAAGCCGGCGGCGACCCAGAGCCCGTCCGCGACCTCGTCGACGATCGGCTGTGCGTCCGGTGTCATGTCGTAGGCCCCATGGACGACGGTCGGCAGCGACTCCTTCGCGAGCGCGGGTAACAGACGCTCGAGCTCGTGGCGGACGTTGGCGCGCCAGCGGTCGGCTTCGGTCTGCGGGTCTCCAGTCGCACGCAGGTCGCTCGCCAGCAACCGTCCGTCGGCGAGCTGCTTGGCGGCGAGGCCGCGATCGACGGCGATTACGAGCGGATCGAGCACACGCTCGCTGCGCGGCTCACCCAGCAGCAGAAAGCGAGGTTCGCGCTCGATCGGCAGATTCACCCCGAGCGGTGCCACGAGCCAGGTCGAGTCGGCGGCCGCAGCCACGACGAGCCGCTCCACCGGCGCCCGTCGACCACCGTCCGTCTCGAGGCGCCAGCCGGCGCCGTCGCGGCTGATCGAGATCACCTGCGACCGCTCGAAGCGAGCGCCGCGCACGCGCGCTGCCTCGGCGAATGCGGCGACGACCGCCCGGGGGCGATCGAAGTACCCGTCCTCGCCGCAGTAGGCCGCCCCCGCCACGCCGTCGACCTGGAGCCCTGGGACCAGCGTGCCCGCCTCGTCGCCGGTGAGCAGCGTCGACGGAACCCCGGCGCGCTGCTGCACGCGAACGTTCGCCTCGAGTTGCGCGATCGTCTCGGCGTTGTCTGCGAGGAAGAGGTAACCGCAGGCATCGAAGACGGCATCGACCCCGACGCCGAGCCGGTCGGTCAGCTCCATGTAGAACGCGCGTGACTCTCGCGCCATCGCGCAGTTCGCGACCGTGCCCCACTGTTGCCGGATGCCTCCCGGCTGCAACGCCGATGCTCCGGTGCCGATGCCTGCGCCGTCGTACACCGTGACAGGGCCGAGACCTCGTTCGAGCACGTGGCAGGCGATCGAAAGGCCGCTGATGCCCGCGCCGACCACGCTCACGCTCACGCTGGGCGACGATACCCGCGAGCTGGGCGTTTGAATGGCCGAGGTACGATCGCAGTCAATTGGCTGCCGCACCGACCGGGATCGCAGATCGCGCCGTGGGGCGTCGTGGCGGACGATCGGGCGGCCTGCTGCGTTTCGTGTTGCGCCGTCTGGCCGCGTTCGTCTTGCTCGCACTCGGCATCACGGTCGTCGTGTTCATCCTCACGGAGATCGTTCCGAGCAACGCAGCCGCGACGGCGCTCGGAGAGCAGGCGGCGGGCGATCCCGCGGCGGTTGCAGCGTTCAATGAGCACTACGGCCTCGACAAGCCGCTGCCGGTCCGCTACCTGATCTACCTCAACCATCTGCTCCACGGCGACCTCGGGCAGTCGTCGGTGACGCACAACGCCGTGAGCCACGATCTCGGGCAGTTCATTCCCGCCACCGCGGAGCTCGCACTGTTCTCGATCCTGATCGCGTCGGTCGTCGGCGTTGCGTTCGGCGTGCTCTCGGCGCTGCGCCGCAACCGACCGACCGATCACGCACTGCGCGTGACGTCGCTCGCAGGCATCTCGATGCCGACGTTCTGGATCGCGTTGATCGCGCTCTACGTGGGCTTCTACCGCCTCGGCTGGTTCCCGGGTGCCGAGCGGCTCGACCCGGGAACGCTGCCGCCGCCGACCGTCACCGGCTTCTACACGATCGATGCGCTGCTCGAGGGCAACCTCGGGCTGTTCGGGCAGGCGTTCCACCACCTCCTGCTGCCGGCGCTCGTGCTCGCGGCGTTCAACGTCAGTCTGCTCACGCGCTATACGCGCTCGGCCGTACTCGAGGTGATCGGCAATGACTACGTCCGCGCGGCGCGGGCGAAGGGCCTGCCCGAGCGGATCGTGGTCATGCGCTACATCCTGCGTGCGGCACTGCCGTCGGTTGTCACCGTGCTCGGCCTCGTCTTCGCCAACGTGCTGACCGGCGCCGTGCTGATCGAGAAGATCTTCTCCTGGCCGGGCGTCGGGCAGTACGCGTACGAGGCCGCCGTCAACCTCGACGTGCCTGCGATCGCCGGCGTCAGCCTGTTCGTCGCTGCCGTCTACATCACGATCAACCTGATCGTCGACATCCTCTACGGCATCATCGACCCCCGGATCCGGATCACATGACCGCGCTTGCGATCCGGCTTCGCGGGGTCAGCGGGCGCAGTGTCCTCGTGTCTGCGCGCCGACAGCCGCTCGCCACGATCGGCGTCGTGATCGCCGTGACGTGGCTCGTCGTCGCGATCTTCGCGCCGCTGATCGCGCCTTACGGATCGCTCGCACAGACGTTCACGCCGTCCCAGTCGCCGACGCTCCACCATCCCTTCGGCACGGACGAGCTGGGCCGCGACGTCTTCAGCCGCGTGATCTACGGCTCACGCGTCTCGATCCCGATCGCACTCGTGCTCGTCGCGCTCGCGGCGACGATCGGCGGTGCGATCGGTGCCGTGTCGGGCTACTTCCGCGGGGTCACCGACAGTGTGTTGATGCGTTCGACCGACCTCGTGTTCGCCTTCCCGGCGATCATCCTCGCAATGGTCGTCGCCGCGGTGCTCGGACGCGGGCTGCAGAATGCCGCGCTCGCAATCGTGATCGTCGCGTGGCCGTCCTACGCGCGCGTCGTCCGCGGGCTCGTCCTCTCGGTCGGCGAGTCGGAGTACGTCCAATCGGCCCGGCTGCTCGGTGCGCCCGCGCGCGTCGCACTCTTCCGCGATGTGCTCCCGAACGTCGCCGGCTCCGTGCTCGTGCTGATGACGCTCGACCTGGCGACGGCGATCCTGCTGCTCTCCGGCCTTTCGTTCCTCGGCCTCGGCGCCCAGCCTCCGCAGGCCGAGTGGGGGTCGATGGTCGCGGACGGCACGCAGTACTTCCAGTGGTGGTGGATGGGCACGTTCCCGGGCCTCGCGATCTTCAGCGTCGTGCTCGCGTTCAACTTCATCGGCGACAGCCTGCGCGACATCTTCGATCCACGCACCGCCTGGCGCACCCAGGACGACGAGTGAACGAGAGCCTTTTGGAGGTCGAGGGCCTGCGCGTCCGGCTGGCGACGTCGCGTGGCTCGGTGACGGTCGTCGACGGCGTCGACTACACCGTCCAGGCGGGAGAGGTCTTCGGCATCGCGGGCGAGAGTGGAAGCGGCAAGACGCTCTCGATGCTCGCGCTCTTCGGTCTGCTGCCCGAGGGAGCGCTCGTCGACGGGCGTGCGCTGTTCGGCGGAAACGATCTGCTGCGGATCCCGCAGCACCAGCTCCGCGAGCTCTCCGGGCGAGAGCTCGCAATGGTGTTCCAGGACCCGATGACGTCGCTGCATCCGATGCTGTCGGTCGGCCGACAGTTGACGGAGCACGTTCGACTCCATCTCGGCCTCTCGCGCCGAGCTGCCGACCAGCGGGCGATCGAGATCCTGGAACAGGTGCGGATCCCCGATCCGAAGACTGCGCTGCGTGCCTACCCGCACCAGTTCTCCGGCGGAATGCGGCAGCGGATCGCGATCGCGATTGCGCTCGCGTGCCGCCCGAAGCTCCTGATCGCCGACGAGCCGACGACCGCACTCGACGTCACCGTTCAGGCGGGCATCCTGCATCTGCTCGACCGTCTCCGCCGTGAGAACAACCTTGCGGTGATCCTGATCACGCACGACCTCGGCGTGATGTCGTCGATCGCGGATCGAATCTCCATCTTCTACGCGGGGAAGGTGGTCGAGTCGGGAACGCGCCAGGACGTGCTCCAGCAACCGCGTCATCCCTACACGCGAGCTCTGCTCGACGCGCTCCCTCATCCAGAGGCGGCGCAGGAGCGGGAGCTGGTCGCGATCGCCGGCTCGCCGCCGACCCCGGGTGCGTTCCCGAGCGGCTGCACGTTCCACCCGAGGTGCGCCTACCTCCAGGATTCGTGCCGGACGGACGTCCCCGAGCTCGTCGACATCGGCGGACGGCTGCTCGCCTGTCCCGTCGATCCGTTGCCGAGTGCGCATTGAGCACGCTCGAGCTTCGCGACGTCGTCGTCGACTACGAGCGCCGCGGCGGCGGGCTCGTCCGAGCGGTCGCGGGCGCGAGCATCTCGGTCGACGCCGGGCAGATCGTCGGGCTCGTCGGCGAGTCGGGTTGCGGGAAGTCGACCCTCGCACGTGCCGCGGTCGGCCTCGTGCCGGTGACGGCCGGCTCGGTGCGCTTCGAGGACCGCGACGTCACGCCGCTCAACCGCCACGCCCGGCCGGCCGACCTGGTTCGGCTGCAGCTCGTGTTCCAGAACCCGTACTCGTCGCTCAACCCGCGCCGCAAGGTGGGGTCCCAGATCGCCGACGGCATGACCTCGGCGACGAAGGCGACCGTGCCGGAGCTGTGCGAGCTCGTCGGCTTGCCGGCCAACGCCGCCGGTCGCTACCCGCACGAGTTCTCCGGGGGACAGCGCCAGCGGATCGCGATCGCCCGCGCGCTCGCCGCCGACCCGTCGGTGATCGTCCTCGACGAGCCGCTCGCCTCGCTCGACGCCTCGGCCCAGGCACAGCTCGCGAACCTCCTCGTCAATCTCTCGCGCGAGCTCGGGCTCGGCCTGCTCCTGATCTCGCACGACCTCGCGATCGTCCGCCACGTCGCCGACACCGTCTCGGTGATGTACCTCGGCGTGATGGTCGAGACCGGCCCGACCGAGCCGGTCTGGACCGTGCCGCTTCACCCGTACAGCGAGGCGCTGATCGCGGCCGTCCCGCATCCGGACGGAACGGGCTTCCTGCCCGAGTCGCTGCCCGGCGAGGTTCCCGATCCGGCCCGGCCGCCGTCCGGCTGTCGGTTCCATCCGCGCTGCCCGTACGCCTTCGACCGCTGCCACACCGACGAGCCTGCGCTCGTCGAGCTCGCTGCCGGGCGCGCCGCCGCCTGCTGGCTCCAGCCGGCGGGGGCAGCGCCGACCCCCCTGCACGAGCGCGCGGCCAACTTCTCCCACCCGACCTCCGTCGAATAGGGTCAAAGCCCCCCTTGTGATCCGCAAACCAATCTGGAGGCGACAGTGAGGAAGACTTCCGCCGGGCGCGTCGCCTGGCTCATACCGATCGCAGTGCTCGTTGCGCTGGTCAGCGCGGTCGCGGCCTACGGCGTCAACAGGCACGCGGCTGCGGCGCCGCCGATCGTGATCGACAACTCGTTCACGATCAAGACCTCCGACCCGGGGCGTGCATTCGATCCGACGGCATCGATCGTCGACCGCGCGCTCTACGACACGCTCTTCACCTACAAGGGCAACGATCTCTCGAATCCGATTCCGCTGCTCGTGCAGTCCTGGAAGGCAGCTGCGAATGCGAAGACGTACACGTTCCAGCTCAAGCACAACGCCCACTTTGCGAACGGCACGCCGCTGACATCGGCCGACGTCGTGTTCTCGCTCCGCCGCCTGGTCAACCTGAAGGGGAACCCGTCGTTCCTGCTCGCAGGCGTGACCGTCAACGCGGCCGGGCCGTACACCGTCGTCATGCACTCGGCCACGCCGAACACGGCGCTGCCCGCGATCCTGGCGAACCCGTCCACCGGGATCGTCAACTCGCAGCTGATCAAGGCACACGGTGGCACCTCCGCCGCGAACGCGTCGAAGGCCGACAAGGCCGAATCGTGGTTGAACTCGTCGGCGTCGCTCGGCGCCGGCAGTGGCCCGTACGTCCTCGGCTCGTTCTCGACGACGTCGCAGGTCACGATGACGCCGAACACGAACTACTGGGGAACGAAAAAGCCGGCGTTCTCGAGCGTCGTCCTGCGCAACATGATCGCGCCGACTCAGCTGATCAACATCCAGCGCGGATCGCACGAGGTCGCGATCGACCTGTCCGCCGACCAGGCGAAGACCCTCCAGGGCAAGTCGAACCTGAAGGTGTCGCTGCAGCCATCGACCTGGGTGTTCTGGCTGTTCGCCAACAACGATCCGAGCGTCTCGGCGCTCACCTCGAACAAGCAGTTCCAGCAGGCTGTTCGCTACGGCCTGGACTACAAGTCGATCGTTGGTGTCGCGGGGCCGGGAGCGATCCAGGCTCCCGGGATCATCCCCTCGATGTTCCTGGGCTCGCTGCCGCAGAGCGCCAAGGTGAACCAGGATCTGACGAAGGCGAAGGCGGCTCTCGCCGCATCGGGCGCCGCCGGGCAGCAGATCTCGCTCGAGTACCCGAGCGACCTGACGATCAACGGCGTCCCGTTCACGACGCTCGCGCAGAAGATCCAGGCGAACCTGAACGCGGTCGGCTTCAACATCCAGCTGTCCGGCTCGCCGACCTCGACCTGGCTCACGAAGTACCGCGACGGAAAGATGGCGTTCGGCCTCTCGTTGTGGGGCCCGGACTACCCGGATCCCGCGGACTACCTGACGTTCGCCCCCGGACAGCTGGTCGGCCTCCGCGCCGGCTGGCCCAAGGGATCGGACGCGGCGATCGAGAAGCTCGCAGCGAAGCTGCTCGTGACCACGAACCCGGCCGTCCGGAAGAGCCTCTACCAGAGCTACCAGCGTCAGCTCAACCAGCGGGGCCCGTACTTCCCGCTGATCCAGCCGACGCAGGTGTTCGTCTCCACGAGCGACCTCAAGGGCGCCGTCTACAACGCCGAGTACGGCGTCGACGTCTCGCAGGTCTCTCCGAAGTAGCGCTTACGTCGCGACGAGGGCGGACGGGTAGCTGCCGAGCAGCCGCCCGCCGCCCTCCTCGCACACCACGATGTCCTCGATCCGGACGCTGAACCGGCCCGGGATGATGATCGACGGCTCGTCAGTGAACGTCATGCCGGGCAGCAGAGGCGTTTCGTCCTCGTCGGAGATGAACGGCCGTTCGTGCACGTCGAGGCCGATGCCGTGGCCCATCCGGTGGCGGAAGTGCTCGCCCAGGCCGGCCTCCTCGATCGGGCGCCGGCACGCCGCATTGACGTCGCGCGCGGGCGTGCCGGCGGCCGCCGCGGCACGGCCCGCCTCCTGTGCCGCCAGCATGATCTCGTAGGCCTCGCGGTACTCGGCGGTCGGATCACCGCAGTAGATGGTGCGCCCGAAGTCGGAGCAGTAGCCGTCGACGACGCCGCCGAAGTCGAACATCACCGCAGTTCCCGACGGGATGCCGTCGCGTGCCCTTGCCGTGCCGGAGTCGAAGTCGGTGTCGTCGAGCCCGGTGAACATGTGCGTTGCGAACGAGGGGCAGCGTGAGCCTGCCGCACGCAGCGAATGCTCGACCGCCTCGACGAGGTCGAGCATCGAGACCCCGGGGACGACGAGCGGCGTCACCTCTGCCATCGCCTGCTCGACGGTGTCGATTGCCCGGCCGAGCGCGGCGAGCTCCTCGTCCGACTTGACCCGGCGAAGCTCGTTGACGATGCGCGAGCCGGTCGAGAGGCCCTCGAAGCCGACGATCCGACCGAGGTTGAGTGCCGTCTCCGTCCAGACCCGATCTCCGATCGCGACGTTCACGCCCATGCCGCGCGCAACCCGCTTGAAGGCTGCGAACCCGTCGTCGGTCTCAGACACGACGACGACCTCGCCGGCCGGCTGCTCGCGCAGGTGGAACAGCGCGAACATCCGCGGCAGCACGAACACCGGGTCGGCCCCGGGCCGGAAGAACGCACCGGTCACCCACCCGTGGGCATACGCCGCTTCGCCGAAGTTCGGGATGTCGCGCTCGACCCCGGTCAGATACTCCAGATCGGCGGACGGGGCGAGGAACAGCGCCTCGACGCCGTCGGCCTCGAGACGCTCGGACAGGCGTCGCCGTCGCTCGGCGTAGTCGAACGTCACGACGAGAGCCTAAGCAGTGGCAGAACCTCGCGGCAGAGCAGCTCGACGCCGTGAGCCTCGTCGATCCCGTGCGGGGTCCCGAAGTCGACACGCCGCGCACCGGCGTCGAACAGCGCCTCGGCCTGAGCGGCGACCTCGACCGGCGTGCCGGCGAACGCGAACCGCCGCAGCAGCTGGTCGGGGAGGATGGCTCCTGCCGCGTCGTGCTGGCCGGCCGCGACCAGCTCGGCGAGCCGGGCGAGCAGCTCGGGCTCCAGCTCCGTCGTCGGATCCAGCGCGCCGACGACATCGACGTACATCGCCACCTCGCGGCGCGCGAGCGCCCGTGCGCGTTGCCCGTCCTCGTCGACGACGGTCACGGCGCCGAAGACGATCCCGACCTCGTCGTTCCCGATCCGTCGTCGCAGGACGTCGACGACGAGAGGGTTGGCGCTGCCGCCCACCTTGACCTCGGACGCCGCCTCGCCGGCGAACGCCGCCAGCCGCGGCGACCAGGTCCCGACGAGCAGCGGCACCTCGGTCCGGCGAAGCGCGTAGCGCAAGCCGTCGCCGGCGAGCAGCGAGAAGCGATCGCCGGCGAAGCCCGATCGGTCGCCCGCGAGCAGCCGGCGGATCACCTCCCAGGCCTCCCGCACCGCCGTGACGGGCCGGGACCCGTCGACGCCGAGCGACTCGAGCCACGCGCCCGCGGCCAGCCCGACGAACGCCCGGCCGTCGGAGATGCGGTCGAGCGCGGCGATCTGGCCCGCGATCTCGACCGGGTGCAGCGTGAACGGATTGACGCACGACGGCCCGAGCCGGGCATTCGTCGTCGCAGCGGCGATCTCGAGGAGCGCCGGCAGCGCGGGCTGAAACCAGAGGTCGTTGAAGACCGTGACGACGTCGAAGCCCGCCTCGTCGGCAGCGCGGGCCAGCGCTGCGTACTCGCCGTTTCCCTTGTCGGTCTGCAGCGCGAGCCCGAGCTCGCGCCGCGGCGTCGTCACGTCAGGTCGCCGGTCGCCATCGTCCGGCGCGCGGTTCGCTCGATTCGCATGATCACTCGCTCGTCCGGATCCGGGCACGCCACGAGGGAGTCCTGCTCGAGCCAGTCGGATGCCGGCAACGAGCGCTGTTTCGCAGGCAGGAGCGGAAGGACGCTCTGCAGCGCGTAGAGACAGAAGTGGCGGCCGGCGGGAATGCGAACCCTGCTCGACTCCGTCAGCTCGAAGTAGTCGCCGACCTCGAGCCCGCAGACCGAACGGCCATCGATCCTCTCGACGGTCACCCGCAGGTCGTACAGCGTCATCTCGTCGCCGGGGGACGCCATACGAGCGACTCTACTGACCGGGCCGAAAACGATCCGACCGCGCTCCCGTGTCGTAGACTCTGTCTATGTCAGGCCAGGCCTGGGGACTGGTCTTCTTGATGCTCATCCTGAAGATCCCGGTCGTCTATCTCGGGATCGTGGTCTGGTACGCCTGCAAGGAGCCCGAGGCGGGCTCCGGCCCGGACGACTATTCGGTGTGGCGCCCGTGGCGCGCGCCCTCTGGGCCGAGGCCTCGTCGCGGCGGCCCGCACGGGCACCGGGACGGCGGTGCGCGCGCGGCACGTCGGGATAGAGTCCCGTCGTGACCTCCGAGGACCGCGACCCGCCGAGCGCGGTCGAGACCGTCGCCGGCCTGCTGGCCGCGGCGGCACTCTTCCTCGGCGCGCTCGAGCTCGTCTACCGCCCGTTCCGGCTCGCGCCGGTGGCGCTGCTGCTCGCGCTCGTTGCAACCGTGATGACCCGGCGGCACCAGCGGCTGACCAGTGTCGCGATCGCGGTGATCGGCGTGTGCTTCGTGGTCGGCGCCTCGTTGCAGGTGATCACGCACCATCCCCTCTACTGATTCGCGGAGACACCCGGTCCGCGGGCAGGACATCGAGGCCCTCCTTGGTACAACACCAGAGTGAGCGTGCGCGATGTCGATGGCCTGAACAGCGGTTACGCGCAGGCGCTGCTCGACGAGTATCTCGAGAACCCCGACGCGGTTCCGCCCGCCTGGCGCGCGCTGTTCGAGAGCGGCGACTCGCACCTGATCGAGACCCATCCCGGGCTCGCACGGCTGCTCGACCGGCTCCCGCGAAACGGCGCCGAGGACGGGCGCGTCGCGGCGCCCGAGCAGGAGCCGGAGACGCAGACGGAAACGGCACCGGCCGCGGTCGACGTCCCGGTCGCCGTGCTCGAGGCGCCGCCGGCCGCCGAGGTCGATGCACAGCTGCTCGGAGGCATCGCGGCTGCGATGGCTCTCGTCAAGGCACACCGCACGCACGGCCACCTCGGCGCGCGCCTCGACCCGCTCGGGTCCGAGCCGGTCGGTGACCCGTCACTCGAGCCGCTCCGGCTCGAGCCCCGGCTGACGCCCGAGCTGCAGGCCCGCATCCCGGCGGCGATGCTCCGGGTGCACGTGCCCGGCGAGACGCTCGCCGACGTGCTCCCCAAGCTCGTCGAGACCTACTGCGGAACCATCGCCTACGAGCTTGAGCACCTTTCCGATCACGAGCAGCGGGTGTGGCTGCGCCGCGCGATCGAGTCGGGCGCCTACCGCCAGCCGCCGACGCCCGACGAGCAACGTGCGCTCTTCCGTCGCCTGTGCGAGGTCGAGGGGATGGAGCGGTTCCTGCGCAAGCGGTTCCTCGGGCAGAAGCAGTTCTCGCTCGAGGGGCTCGACGTGATGATCCCGATGCTTGACGAGACGATCGAGCTCGCCGCGCAGGACGGGGCGCACGAGATCGTGATGGGCATGGCGCATCGTGGGCGACTGAACGTGCTCGCTCACACGATCGGGATGCCGTACGAGCAGATCCTGCGGGAGTTCGAAGGCGAGCGCACGCTCGACGCAGTCGCCGCCGACCCCGAGGGCGGAACGGGTGACGTCAAGTACCACCTGGGCGCGCACGGAACGCGCACGACCGTGAACGGCAGCGTCGGCGTTCGGATCGTGGCCAACCCGAGTCACCTCGAGGCGGTCAACCCGGTCGTCGAGGGAAGGACGCGGGCCGAGCAGACCGATCGCTCGACGCCGAACGGTGCGCACGATCCCTCGGTCGCGCTCGCACTGCTGCTGCACGGCGACGCCGCGTTCGCCGGCCAGGGGGTGGTCGCGGAGACGCTGAACCTGCAGAGCCTCGCCGGCTACTCGACCGGCGGCACCTTGCACCTGATCACGAACAACCAGATCGGCTTCACCACCGACCCGAGCGAGGGACGCTCGACCCGCTACTCGTCCGACCTCGCGAAGGGCTTCGACGTCCCGATCGTCCACGTCAACGCCGACGACGCCGAGGCGGCGCTGTCTGCGGTGCGGCTCGCGATGGCGTACCGGCGCCGCTTCGGCGACGACGTCGTGATCGACCTCGTCGGCTACCGCCGCTTCGGCCACAACGAGCAGGACGAGGCCGCCTACACCCAGCCGCTGATGGCCGAGCAGATCGCCTCGCACCCGAGCGTGCGCGAGCTGTATCAGGCGAAGCTGATCGAGGCCGGCGTGCTGACCGAGGCAGACGCCGACCAGGCGATTGCCGAGGTGGAATCGCAGCTACGCGACGCGCACGAGCAGCTGAGGGCGTCGTTCGGCGAGAGCCCGAAGCGCGAGCACGACGGCGCCATCCCGTTCTCGTCGGGCATCGACGTCGTCACGGCCGTGCCCGGCGACAAGCTGCGCGAGCTGACCGACGAGCTGCTGCGCACGCCGGACAGCTTCACCGTTCACCCGAAGCTCGCCCGCCAGCTCGAACGCCGGCGGACGGCCCTCGACGAAGGAGGGATCGACTGGGGGCAGGCCGAGTCGCTCGCGTTCGCGTCACTCGTCGTCGACGGCATCCCGGTCCGGCTCACGGGACAGGACACGCAGCGCGGCACGTTCGCGCAGCGGCATCTCGTGCTGCACGATGCCCATACGGGCGAGACGTACACGCCGATGCAGAATCTCGAGCACGGGGCGGCGTCGTTCGAGGTCTTCAACTCCCCGCTCTCCGAGTTCGCCTGCATGGGATTCGAATACGGCTACTCGGCAGCCGCTCCCGAGGCGCTCGTGCTCTGGGAGGCGCAGTACGGCGATTTCGCGAACGGCGCCCAGATCGTGATCGACCAGTTCGTCTCGTCCGGCCTGTCGAAGTGGCGCGAGACCTCGCGCCTGACGCTGCTGCTCCCGCACGGCTACGAGGGCAACGGCCCCGAACACTCGAGCGCCCGGCTCGAGCGGTTTCTGCAGATGGGCGCTCAGGAGAATCTCCGGATCGTCAACTGCACGACATCGGCGCAGTACTTCCACCTGCTCCGCCGGCAGGCGCTCGACGCAACCGCCCGGCCGCTTGTCGTCGCCACCCCGAAGGGCCTGCTCCGCCTGAAGGATGCGTCGTGCACGCTCGAGGACCTGGCGTCGGGGAGCTTCCGTCCCGTGCTCGACGACGTCACGGTCGACAAGGAAGCGGTGCGGCGGCTCGTCCTCTGCTCCGGCAAGGTGTATTACGACATCGTCGGCCACGAGGCTCGCGCGCACGCGTCCGGAGTCGCCGTCGCGCGTGTCGAGCTCCTGTATCCGTTCCCGTCCGACAGTGCCCGCGAACTGATCGCGTCGTATCCGTACCTTCGCGAGGTCGTTTGGGCGCAGGAGGAGCCGCAGAACATGGGGCCGTGGCGGTCGATCCGCCACCGGCTCGAGGAGTCGACGGCGGGCGTTCCCCTTCGCTACGTCGGACGCCCGTGGCGCGCGAGCCCGTCCGAGGGCTATCCGACGGCCCACGCGATCGAGCAGGACCGGATCGCGCGCGCCGCGCTGACGTAAGAGCTCAGCGGTTCCGCTTGGCCTGCTGAGCCGCCCACGCCTGCTTGGCGATCCGCGGCCCGTGCGTGCGCGCCTGCGCCGTGATCCAGCGGCGCTGCTGCGGCGACAGTCGGCGCCAGACGTCCCAGGCGGTCAGCGCCATGCCGACCGGGCCGACAGCTTTCGTCAGGGGGGTCCGTGGCATCGCGGCATTGTGCCGCGTGCGGATCACCTCGTGCGCCAGGAGCCGCCGCCCGTCGTGTCGCATCCGCCGCTCGGCGGTGGTGGCGGCGGCGGCGGCGGTTGCTCGTGCAGTCGCGGCTGCACCCACGGCTCGATGTCGGACAGGCTCGGCGGCTGCGACGAGCTCGGCACGTCGGTGAGCCCCGGGTTGACGCTCGTCGCCTGGGCGGTCGGCGGCGGCGGCGACGAGTCGGCCGCCGGTGGGGTGGCCGCCGGCGGAGCAGGAGCAGGAGCAGGAGCGGGCGCCGGGGCGGGCGCCGGTGTGGGCGCCGGTGCCGGGGCGGGGGCGGGCGTCGGGGCTGGAGCAGGAGCGGGCGCCGGGGCGGGCGCCGGTGCTGGAGCCGTGGTGGTGGGCGGCGGCGTGGTCGGGGCCGTCGGCGCGACGACCGGCCGGGAAGCCGGCCTGGGCTTCGGCGGGGTGGGCTTCGGCCGCACGGGCGGCGGGGCCGCCGCATGCACCGGCCCGACGTAGGAGATCAGCGCCTGCGGCGGCTTCGGTGGCGTCGCCGGCCGCACGCGGTGCACGGGGCGGGGCGTGGGCACCACCTCGACCGCCACCGGTGCGTGGGCCGGAATCGTCGCTGCGCCGGGCAGCGTGCGGGGGACGGCGTCCGGTGCGAGGACGTGTTTCGGCAGCACCCACAGACCACCGGCGACGGTGACCGTCAAGCCGACGGCGGCGACGTGCAACCAAACACCTCTCATGCTTCCCCCTGGATCTGCCGAAACCTGTCCAGGAGAGGTATCGGCAACGGCACGTAATGGCTTGAGGGGGAGGATCAGCCTGCAGGGCGGCCGCCGCCTGGGCAGCTTCAGGTTCAAGCTCGTCGCCTGGTTCGCCCTTCTGGCGCTCCTACCGCTGGCCGTGGCCTTCTACGGTTACGACAACCTCGCCCGGCGCAGCGAGAACCGTCGTGCCGATGCCTCCCTCGAGGCGGCGCTCCGCGTCGCGGTTGCGGGCTACACGCAGCGGCTCGATCTCGCCGCCACGGTCGCCCGGCGCCTGGCCGCCGAGACGCCGCTCCAGCGCGCGCTGCGCGCGCACGATCGAGCCGCCCTGGCGGCAGTGGCCGGCGGTGAGCCCTCGACGAGGGTCAGCGGCGGTGGTGTCACGGTCGGTTCGCTCCCGCCGTTCGCGGCGCGACGCGCGGTCGCGATCGTCGACCACGGGCGCACGATCGGCACGGTAACCGTCGCCGTCCCGGTCGACGAACGCCTGCTCACGACGATCGGCGTCGGCCTCGGTGCAGGCGAGCGCCTCGTCGCTGTGCGCAATGCGCGCATCGTTGCCGGAGGGCCGACGGGCGAGTCGCTCGCGATCACGCCGGGCAAGTCAGCGCGCGTCACGGTTGCGAATGCGACCAGCCGAGCTCTGGCCACGTCGCTCTCCGATCCGGCCGGCTTGCAACTGGTCGCGCTGACGCCGCAGGCTGCGATCGACAGTGCAGCGCGCATGGCCGAGATGCGGCTGACGGCGGTGCTGACCGCCGCGCTGCTCGTCTTTGCGCTCGTCGTGTTCCTGCTCGGGCGGTCGGTCGTGACCACGCTCGGTCGTCTCGCCGGAGCGGCCGACGCGATCGCCGACGGCCGACTCGACGAGCGCGTCGACGTGCGCGGCCAGGACGAGTTCGCGCAGCTCGGGAGCGCGTTCAACCGGATGGCGGAACAGCTGCAGCAGCAGATGGCCGAGCTGCGGACCGAGCGCCGCCGCGCGCACGAGGCGACGACACGGTTCGGGCAGGCACTCGGAGCGACCCACGATCCACAGCAGCTGCTCCGTGTCGTCGCCGAGACCGTGGTGGAGGCTACGGGTGCCTCAGGCGCCGTCGTTCGGACGCGAACGGGCGAGGTCCTCGAGGCAGGTGAATCCACGGGCCCGGAAGAGGTGGCATTCCCTTTGCGCGTCGGGGCCTCCGACTTCGGCTCGCTCGTGATCCGGGGCTCGGCGCTCGACTCCGATCAGGTCGAGACGGCGCGAGCGCTCGTCGCACACGCAGCCGTCGCGCTCGAGAACGCGCGGCTGCACCGCCTCGTCGAGCAGCAGGCGCTCGTCGACGCGCTCACCGGTCTCGCAAACCGCCGCTCGCTCGAGGAGACGCTCACGTCCGAGCTCGCGCGCGCAAGCCGACTCGACGGCGAGCTCTGTCTCGTGCTCGCCGATCTCGACCACTTCAAGCAGGTGAACGATCGCTTCGGGCATCCCGCCGGCGACGAGGTGCTTCGATCGTTCGCGCACACGCTCGCTGGTGCAATTCGCGAGGGCGATGTCGCGGGCCGCTGGGGCGGCGAGGAGTTCGCGCTGATCCTCGTCGGCGTCGGCGTCTCGGGTGGGATCGACCTCGCCGAGCGAGCGCGCAGGCTCATCTCGGCGCGCCCCGTCATGACCGTCCGCGGCGGGCCCGTGAGCATCACGGCGAGCTTCGGCGTCGCTGCGTGCGCGGGCGGTGCGCGCATCGACGACCTGATTGCGGCGGCTGATTCGGCCCTGTACGCGGCCAAGCGTGGGGGCCGGAACCAGGTCGTGGGCGGCGCGACGATCCAGTCAGTCGTCTAGACTCCGCCGCCGGAGAGAGAAAGACGTACCAGCAGGAGGAATCAATGGCCGTCGAGACTCCGTCCGTGTTCACCCAGGTGATCCAGGAGCACCTCGAGTTGAAGCGTCGGAACGCGGCTCTCGAGCACGAGATGCCGCTCGAGAAGTACATGTCGGACGATCCGTTCGAGAATCATCCGCTCTTCAAGACCGAGGAGCAGGCGCGGATCGAAGACACGATGGACGGCGTCGTCCAGATCGACGAGCACGAGACGACGCTCGACTGGCCGTCGGTGGAGGACACCTTCACCGCCGAGCCGGCAGATCCGTCGGAAGTGACTGTCGAGACGAGCGAGCCCGTCGAGCAGACGGACGAGACGCTCTGGTCGCGCTCGCGCGACTTCGACTGGGGCGACTGACTTGTGAGTTGGTGCCTGGCACTTTGGTGCCAGGCACCGGGTTGCAAGTACGATCGGCCGCATGGCGGGGACGATCGTCGTCGGCTACGACGGGCACGAATCGGCGCAGCGCGCGCTCGCGCGCGCCATCGAGGAGGCCAAGAAATCCTCGTCGAGTCTCGTAATCGTCGCAATCGCCGAAATGCCGTTGAACCCGGAAGGCCTGCAGAACTACGGCACCCTCGATGACAGCCCCGTGCAGATGATGCCGCTCGTCGAGCCGCCCGAGCTCGAGCCGGTTCTCGCCCAGGCGCGTGAGCGGGTCGAAGCCGCCGGACTGACGGCGGATTACGTCTGGTCGGCCGGGGAGCCGGCCGGGGAGATCATCGGCATCGCGAAGGAGCGCGGCGCGACCCTGATCGTGATCGGAGAGCACCACCACGGCTTCTTCGGCCGGTTGCTCGGCGCGGACGTGAGCGGCGAGGTGCAACGCGCCGCGGGCTCCGACGTGATCACCGTTCCGTAGCCTTCGTGAACCTCTGGCCGGCCGAAGCCGCCGCGCAGGTTGGCCACTCCCGGTCAGTACCCTTCGGGCGTGCCGCCGCTGCAGACATCAGCGTCGTACTCGCCCACGGGCGACCAGCCGCAGGCGATCGAGACGATCGCCGCCGGCCTCCGCGCGGGCGAGCAGTACCAGACGCTGCTCGGCGCGACGGGGACAGGCAAGACCGCGACGATGGCCTGGATCATCGAGCAGGTCCAGAAGCCCGCGCTTGTGATCGCCCACAACAAGACGCTGGCGGCGCAGCTCTGCAACGAGTTCCGCGAGTTCTTCCCGAGCAACGCGGTCGAGTACTTCGTCTCGTACTACGACTACTACCAGCCCGAGGCGTACGTCCCGCAGGCCGACCTCTACATCGAGAAGGACTCGTCCCAGAACGATGACATCGCCCGGCTCCGGCTCGCTGCGACTTCGTCGCTGTTCACGCGACGCGACGTCGTGGTCGTGGCCTCCGTCTCGTGCATCTACGGGCTCGGCTCGCCGGAGGAATGGCGCGACCGGCTGCTCTACCTCGAGCTGGGCGCCGAGCACGACCGCGACGCCGTGCTCCGCAAGCTGATCGACTCGCAGTACGTCCGCAACGACGCGATCCTCGGCCGCGGCCGCTTCCGCGTGAAGGGCGACATCCTCGAGGTGCAGCCGGCTAACGCCGAGACCGCCTATCGAATCTCGTTCTTCGGCGACGAGGTCGAGCAGATCACCCACTTCGACCCGCTCAGCGGCGAGGTCTACTCGAAGCTCGACAACCTCGCGATCTGGCCGGCGACCGAGTACGTGACCTCGAAGCCGACGGTCGAGCGCGCCGTGTCGGAGATCCGCACCGAGCTCGAGCAGCAAGTGGCGATGTTCGAGAAGGACGGCCGGCTGCTCGAGGCGCACCGCATCCGCCAGCGCACCGAGTACGACCTCGAGCTGCTGCAGGAGCTCGGCTTCTGCTCGGGCATCGAGAACTACTCGCGGATCCTCGAGGGGCGCCCGGCGGGGTCACATCCGTTCACGCTGCTCGACTACTTCCCGGACGACTTCGTGATCTTCGTCGACGAGTCTCACCAGACCGTCCCGCAGATCGGGGGCATGTACGAGGGCGACCGCTCGCGCAAGCAGACGCTCGTCGACTACGGCTTCCGGCTGCCGTCGGCGCTCGACAACCGGCCGCTGCGCTTCGACGAGTTCCTGCAGAAGGTGCCGCAGATGGTGTTCGTCTCGGCGACGCCGGGCGCCTGGGAGCTCCGGCAGAGCGCACGCATCGCCGAGCAGCTGATCCGGCCGACGTACCTCGTCGATCCCGAGGTCGAGTTGCGGCCGACGCGGAACCAGATCGACGACCTGCTCAACGAGATCCGTCGTCGCGAGGAGGTCGGCGAGCGCGTCCTCGTGACCACGCTGACCAAGAAGATGTCCGAGGACCTGACCGACTACCTGCTCGAAGCAGGTGTGAAGGCGCGCTACCTGCACTCGGAGATCGACACGCTCGAGCGCATCCAGATCATCCGCGAGCTGCGCCTCGGCGAGTACGACGTGCTGGTCGGCGTCAACCTCTTGCGCGAAGGGCTCGACCTGCCCGAGGTCTCGCTGGTCGCGATCCTCGATGCGGACAAGGAAGGGTTCCTGCGCGGCCGCACCGCGCTCGTGCAGACGATCGGTCGCGCGGCGCGTCACGTCAACGGCCGCGTGCTGATGTACGCGGACAAGATGACCGAGGCGATCAAGGGAGCGATCGAGGAGACGAACCGGCGCCGTACGACCCAGCTCGCCTACAACGAGGAACACGGGACGAAGCCGATCTCGGTCGTCAAGGGGGTGTCGGACATCGCGGAGTTCCTGGCTCTCGAGCAGCCGCACGTGCCGTCGTCGCGACGCCGCCGCGGCGGCGCGAAGGTCGAGGGGATGTCGCGCGAGGAGCTCGAGCGGCTCGTGATCACGCTCGAGGAGGAGATGTTCCAGGCGGCCGAGGAACTGCGCTTCGAATACGCGGCGAAGCTGCGCGACGAGCTCAAGGAACTGCGCCGCGACCTGAACGCGCTCGCGGAGGCGCCTGCGTGAGCCGTAGGCTCGACGGAGGCGACAGGGAGCGCAGGTGCCGGCTTTGCCGGCGCCGGAGCGGGACATGAGCCGTAGGCTCGACGGAGGCGACAGGGAGCGCAGGTGCCGGCTTTGCCGGCGCCGGAGCGGGATATGAGTTTGGGAATCGTCCTCGCGATCGTGGTCTCCGGGTTCTTCACGGGTGCGCTCGCGCGGTTCGCGATCCCGGGGCCCGACCCGATGCCGATCTGGCTGACCCTCGCGATCGGCCTCACCGGCTCGATCGTCGGCGCCGTCGTCGGCAAGGCGATCTCGAACGACAACGCCTACGTGATCTCCTTCCTCTCCTTCGGCGTCGCGATCGCGCTGGTCGCGTCCTACCGGCATTTCGTGCAGCGACGGCCTCTGTTCGGGCCGGGAGCGCTCGCGTTTCCGAAGACGGGTCTCGGCGTCGACGAGCAGCGGGCCCGCCTACGGAAACTCGGAGTCGACCCCGACCAGCTCAGGCCCGATCCGCAGCACCTCGAGCACGCACGGCTCGCCGCCGCTCTCGAGCAGCTGCATCGCGCCGGATTGCTCGACGACGACGAGCTCGCTGAGAAGCGCACGCGGCTCGATGAGCTGATCGGGTAATACTCCAGGCATGTCGTGGCTTTGGCTGATCATCGTGGGTGCGATCGTCGGCGCCCTCGGGCGGCTCTTCCATCCGGGAGTCGACCCGATGGGCTGGATCGTGACGATCCTGCTCGGCATCGTTTCGCTGATCATCGGCGGTATCGTCGCGCACGGCTTCTGGCGGTTCGTGCTCGGCGTGATCATCGCGGTCGTTCTGACGGCGGTCTACGGCCGGGTGATGGCGTCACGCTCGCACGGGACGACCTAGCGCGCGCGGGAACGTCCGCGCCGCCGTGAGCTCCCAGTCGTCTCGGAGCCAGACGTATGTGTCGACCGTGATCGCCGACGCTTCGACGCGATAGGCGAGCGCGCCGCGCGCCTCCCCGAGTCGGTGCGGGCGCGGCTGCCCGAGGCCCGGCGCGGTCGTGACGACGGCCGTCGCCAGCTCGTCGGTCGCCTCGAACTCGTGGCGCTCTGCGATCGCCCCCTGATGGACGTGCCCGCCGACGATCAGCTCCGCTCCTGCGGCCGTCAAGCGGGCGAGCACGGTGTCTCGTCGAGGCAATACTCGCTTGCGCGTCCGCCACGGCGGGCCGACGAGTTGGTGGTGGAGGGCGACCATGCGCAGGGAACCAGGTGGCGCCGTGCGCAGCCACTTCTCTGCCCGGTCGAGTTGCGCCGTCGTGATCCCGCCCGACTGGTGATGCCACGGTCGCACGGAGTTGAGGCCGACGACGAGCACGCCCGCGGCCTCGTGGACGGGCTCGGTCGTCTGCCACTGGCGCTCGAACTCCTGCCACGGCGTCCTGATGCGTGCCGGGAGGGCGTTGGGGATGTCGTGGTTGCCGGGCACCGCGAGGACGGGCGGCCCGAGCGCGCGCAGGAGCGCCGCCGCCTGCTCGTGCTGGGCCCTCCGGCCTCGGTGCGTGAGGTCGCCGCTGGCGACGACCAGGTCGGGCTCGACCCGCTCCACGAGCGAGACGAGGCCGTGGTCGACGACCGGGTCGTCACGCGCACCGACGTGGAGATCGGACACGTGCAGGATGCGCGTAACCACCGGCGAAGCAGGCTATACAGTGAGTGCGATGGCCGACGACCAGTCGGAGATCTTCGACGATCTGTACCTCGGGCTCCGGGCCGGCGGCGCGCTGCGCAAACAGCGCCGCGGCGAGCCGCTGACCGAGGAGGAGCGCGAGGCGCTCGGCCGCTGGCAGCGGCTCTCGGCCTGGCGCAAGGCGGTCGCCATCGGCGGCTTCTCGGTCGGCACCTTTGGGCTCGGCTTCACCCTGGGCGGCCTGGTCTTCGGCCGTTGGCGGAAGGCCTGACGCACCCGTGTTAGACGGCTGTTAGCAGCCGGGTCGACAGTGGTCTCTCCGACGAAGGGAGGAGACCATGAAACGCCTCGCCGCAGTTGTAACGCTGCTTCTCGCGTTCGCCCTACCTGCGCACGCCGGTGCGGCGACGCTCCGTCTCGACATGCAGGGCCAGATCGATTCGCTCGATCCGGCACTCGGATTCGTGAGCACCACCTGGGAGCTCGAGTACGCGACGTGCGTGAAGCTCGTCAACTACCCGGACATCGGCGGCCCGCGCGGCGTGACACCGCGGCTCGAGGCCGCCTCGTTCGAGCTCGACTCGCGGGACCGGCTGACCCGCACGTTCTTCGTCCTGCCGGGGAGGTACTTCTTCTCGGACGGCGAGCCGGTGACCGCAGCGAGCTTCGTGCGCGCGTTCACGCGCTCGCTCGATCCCGCGCTGCACGGGCCTGCCGCGAACTACGTCCACGACATCGTCGGGGCGGACGCCTATGCCTCGGGCGCGGCCTCGACGATCCAGGGGATCACGCAGTCCGGCCCGTTCCTGTCGATCCACCTGACGCGGCCGGCGCCGGACCTGCTCCAGCGGCTCGCCCTGCCGTTCTTCTGCGCCGTCCCGACGTCGGCGCCGTCGACCCGCGACGATTCGCTTCCCTCGGCCGGCCCCTATTACGCATCTTCGGTCGACCTGAACGGGCTCACGACGCTCGAGCGCAATCCGTTCTACACCGGAGCGAGGCCGCGCCCCTGGGACGAGATCGATGTGCGCGCGTTCCAGGACGGGCTCACCACCGAAGCAGCGCTCGTTGCGGGTCAGGCCGACTGGGCGTTCGACGGTCTGCCGATCGACCAGTACGGCGGGTTCGCCGCCGCACACCCGGGGCAGTTGTTCGTCAACTCGACGCCTTCGGTCGCATACTTCGTTCTGCGCACGAACCGCCCGCTGATGGCGGACCCGAACATGCGGCGCGCGTTCAACCTCGCGCTCGACCGGAACGCCCTCGCCCTCACGGCGGGCGCGGACGGGCTGACGCCGACCGATCAGATCGTCCCGCCGGGCATCTCTGGATTCCGAGACGTCTCGATCGTCCCGTTCGCGGGCGATCTGGCCACGGCGAAGACGCTCGCCGCGCCGCATGTCGGCCAAACGGCGACCGTTCTCTCGTGCCCGCTTCCGAGGTGCATCAACCAGGCTGCGATCGCCCAGTCGACGCTCGAGGCACTCGGACTGAAGGTCGTCGTGTGGCAGGCCTCGTCGCGGGGCGAGCAGATCCAGCTCGAGCAGAACCCCGCGTCGGCGTTCGACGTGACCCCGGAGGCGTGGCTGCTCGACTATCCGGATCCGGTCGACGTGATCAACGTGCTCACACACACGGGATCTCTGCAGAATGCATCGTTCTTCTCCGACGCGGTCTTCGACGCGCGCGAGGACGCCGCGGCTGCACTGAGCGGCGCTGCGCGCGCGGCTGCGTTCGCCTCGCTCGACGAGGATCTGATGCGGGAGGCGGTGCCGATCGCGCCGTTCGCAAACGGGAACCAGCGCGATGCGTTCTCGAGCCGGATCGGCTGTCAGACGTTCAACCCGGTGGTCGGCATGGACATCGTCGATCTTTGCGTCAAGGAACCGGCGGCGAACGGGGGGTAGGCGGACGGAAGCGCGGACGACCTCGAGCCGGCATACGCTGGAGCCGAGAGATGGAGGGGGCTCGGCTGTCGAAGCAGGGCTTGATCGAGGTCGTCCGCGGCGACATCACGGCGCAGGACGTCGACGCCGTCGTCAACGCCGCGAACGGCTCACTGCTCGGGGGCGGCGGTGTCGACGGGGCGATCCATCGAGCAGGCGGTCCGGCGATCCTCGCGGAGTGCCGGGGGCTCGGCGGCTGCGAGACCGGCGACGCGAAGGCCACCACCGCCGGGGCGCTGCCCGCCCGCTGGGTGATCCACACCGTCGGCCCCGTCTGGCAGGGCGGCGAGGCCGGCGAGGCCGAGCTGCTCGCCTCCTGCCACCGCCGTTCGCTCGCGGTGGCCGCCGGGCTCGGCGCGCGCTCGGTCGCCTTTCCCGCGATCTCGTGCGGGATCTACGGCTACCCGGTGGAGCTAGCGGCACCGGTGGCGGTCGGCTCGGTTCGGGGTCATCAGCTCGACCTGGTGCGGTTCGTGCTCTTCGGCGACGACACGTACGAGGCTTTCGGCGGTGAACTGTCGATCTAGACGAACATACGTTCGGGAGGTACAATGGCCGTCCCATGGCTGCCGACGAGCTCGTCGTCCACGGCGCCCGGGAGCACAACCTCAAGGACATCACCGTCCGGCTCCCGCGGAACGCCTTGATCTGCATCACCGGGCTCTCCGGCTCCGGGAAGTCGAGCCTTGCCTTCGACACGATCTACGCCGAGGGGCAGCGCCGCTACGTCGAGAGCCTGAGCGCGTATGCGCGCCAGTTCCTGCAGATGATGGAGAAGCCGGACGTCGACTCGATCGACGGCCTCAGCCCGGCGATCTCGATCGATCAGAAGACGACGTCCCGGAACCCGCGCTCCACGGTCGGGACGGTCACGGAGATCTACGACTACCTGCGGCTGCTCTACGCGCGTGTCGGGCGGCCGCACTGCCCGATCTGCGGCCGGCCGATCGCCGGCCAGTCGATCGACTCGATCGTCGAGCAGATCCTCGCGCTCCCGCCGGCCACGCGGTTCGCGGTCAACGCGCCGGTCGTGCGCGACCGTAAGGGCGAGTTCCGCGACCTGTTCGAAGAGCTGCGCAACGAGGGCTTCTCGCGCGTGAAGGTCGACGGCGAGCAGCACACGCTCGACGAGCCGCCGACGCTCGACAAGAAGTTCAAGCACACGATCGAGGTCGTGGTCGACCGGCTCGTGATGAAGGAGGATCTGCGCACACGGCTCACGCAGTCGGTCGAGACCGCGGTCGCACTCGCCGAGGGCCTGGTCGTGATCGATCTCGTCGACTCCGGTGAGACGCGCACCTACAGCGAGAAGTTCGCGTGCCCGGAGCACGGCGTCTCGCTTCCCGAGCTGCAGCCGCGTGTGTTCTCGTTCAACTCGCCGCACGGTGCCTGTCCCCGCTGCACCGGGCTTGGTGCCCAGCAGGAGATCGACCCCGACCTGCTCGTCCCCGACCCGACCCTGTCGATCGACGACGGCGCGCTCGTGCCGTGGGCGGTCGGCGGTTCGGGCTTCTACGAGGCCGTGATCCAGGCGATCGCCGACCGTTACGAGATCCCGACCGACGTGCCGTGGGAGGAGCTGACCAGCGAGCAGCAGGAGTACTTCCTCTCGGGCACGGACGGCGACAAGGTGTACGTCCAGTACCGCAACCGGATGGGCCGGCGCCGGTCGTACATGATCGCGTTCGAGGGCATCGTGACCTCGCTCGAGCGGCGGTATCGCGAGACCGATTCGAGCTCGCAGCGCGAGCGCATTGAGGAGTACATGTCGTTCCGCCCCTGCCCGGTCTGCAAGGGAGCCCGGCTCAAGCCGGAAGTGCTCGCGGTGACGGTCGGGGGGAAGAACATCCACGAGTTCACGCGGCAGTCGGTGTCGCGCGCGCTCGAGTTCCTCTCGGAGCTCGGTCTCACGAACACCGAGGAGCTGATCGGGCATCGGGTCGTCAAGGAGATCCGTGAGCGCCTGACGTTCCTCGACGACGTCGGCGTCGGCTACCTGCAGCTCGACCGCGCATCGGCGACGCTGTCTGGGGGCGAGGCCCAGCGTTTGCGGCTGGCGACGCAGATCGGCAGCCAGCTCGTCGGCGTGCTCTACATCCTCGACGAGCCGTCGATCGGGCTCCACCAGCGCGACAACGACAAGCTGATCGGGACGCTCGAACGGCTGCGCGACCTCGGCAACACCGTGATCGTGGTCGAGCATGACGAGCAGATGATGCGAACCGCCGACTGGCTGGTCGACATGGGGCCTGGCGCCGGCGAGCACGGTGGGCACGTGGTTGCCGAGGGGACGGCGGCGAAGGTGCAACGCAACAAGAAATCCGTGACCGGGCAGTTCCTGGCCGGCACGCGCATGATCGCGGTGCCGGAGCGCCGCGAGCTCGACAGCGGCTGGTTTGTCGTCCGCGGAGCGGCTGAGCACAACCTCAAGTCGATCGACGTCGAGTTCCCGGTCGGGAAGTTCATCGCCGTCACCGGTGTCTCCGGCTCGGGAAAGTCGACGCTGGTCAACGAGATCGTCTACAAGGCGCTTGCCAACCGTCTGAATCGCCAGCGAGTGAAGCCGGGCAAGCACGACGGTGTCGACGGCATCGATGTGTTCGACAAGGTGATCGAGATCGACCAGCGGCCGATCGGGCGCACGCCGCGCTCGAACCCGGCGACCTACACGGATTTGTTCACGCACATCCGCGAGCTGTACTCGCTCACGCCCGACGCAAAGGTGCGCGGGTACAAGCCCGGACGCTTCTCGTTCAACGTCAAAGGTGGGCGTTGCGAGACCTGCAAGGGCGACGGGCAGATCAAGATCGAGATGCACTTCCTGCCGGACGTCTACGTACCGTGCGAGACGTGCAAGGGGAAGCGCTACAACCGCGAGACGCTTGAGGTGCGGTTCAAGGGCAAGACGATCTCCGATGTGCTCGAGATGTCGGTCGAAGAGGCGCTTCGGTTCTTCGCGAAGATCCCGAAGATCCGCCGCCGGCTGCAGACGCTGCACGACGTCGGGCTCGATTACATGACGCTCGGCCAGCCGGCAACGACGTTGTCCGGCGGCGAGGCACAGCGCGTGAAGCTCGCTGCCGAGCTGTCGAAGGTGGCGACGGGCAAGACGCTGTACATCCTCGACGAGCCGACGACGGGGCTGCACTTCGCCGATATCGAGAAGCTGCTCGACGTGCTGCAGCGCCTCGCGGACAGCGGCAACACGGTGCTCGTCATCGAGCACAACCTCGACGTGATCAAGCAGGCGGACTGGATCGTCGATCTCGGCCCGCACGGCGGCGAGGCGGGCGGCGAGGTGATCGCCAGCGGCACGCCCGAGGACGTCGCTCAGGTCGCCGAGTCGTACACGGGCCAGTTCCTGCGGGCGCTGCTCGAGCGCAATGCCGTTGCAGCATGAAGCGTCGCCTCAACCTGCGTAGTCGCCGCACCGTCCTCGTCCTGCTCGGCGCGGTGTGTGCGGTGATCTTCGCGGGAGGCTTCCTCGCCGGTTATCTCAACCGGCACCACACGATCTGCAAGGACGGGAAGGCGCCCGTCGCGCAGCGGTCCGACCTGCTCGGGAACACCGAGTTTCGCTGCCACAACGGGCAGACGGTCACGCTCAGCTCCTAGGGCCCCGTACCGGCTCGGTACGCTCACACCGTGGCTGTGACGAGCTCGGTCGAGGCGAACCACGGCATGCGCGACTGGTGGCTACGCGCCGCGCTCGTGCTCCAACACCCGCGGCCGGTGTTCGTCGCGCTCCGCGACGACAGCAGCGGGTCGCTCGCCGACCGGTCCGAGCCGGTGCTCGCGATCGTTCTGCTTGCCGGCGTCGCGCTTGTCCTGGCGACCGGGACGGCCGGCCACCTGATGGACGATTCGCAGTACGACGGCCTGCTCGTCGCGGTCTGGGCGTTCATCGCCGGCAGCCTCTACGGGATCTTCGGCTACTTCGCGTTCGGTGCGCTCGTGCACGGCGCCGTGAAGCTGCTCGGGTCGCAGGGAAGTTACCGCCGGACGCGTCACATCGTCGCGTTTTCGGCCGTCCCCATCGCGCTGTCGCTCGTCCTGTGGCCGATCCGTCTCGCGCTCTACGGAGAAGACGTGTTCCGAACCGGCGGCACCGACGCCGGCACCGGCGCCCGCGTCTTCGAGCTGCTCGGCGCGCTGTTTCTCGTGTGGTCGGTGGCGCTGCTCGTCACCGGCATTCGCGCCGTCCACGGCTGGACGTGGGCCCGTGCCGGCGCAGCGACGGCCATCGCGATCGGCATTCCGGCCGTCGTCGCGATCGTCCTCCACGTGCGCTGAGCCCGGTGCCTGGCACCACGGTGCCAGGCACCGGGCTGGCTGACACCGGGTGGCAGCCACCGGTACCGAACGGCGCCGACTCCGTGCCAAGTTTGCAACGGAGCGCGGCACGCTCGGCCGCGCTGCGCGGCGATTCACCTGCAAGCCGCCCGGAACGGGCGGTACTGGCGGCGCGGTGGGGCGGCCGGGCGACGCGCGGCCAACCGCTGGCAGCCAACCTTACGAAACTGTCACGGCGCTAGGAGCTTGGCGGGAGCGCCGATTCGAATGCCGCCAGCTCCTCCGGCGTGATCCGGTACGTGTGCTCGTCCTCGGGGAACGCGCCGGAGCGCACGTCCGCCGCGTAGCGCGCAACCGCGTCACCGATCGTGTCCGCGAGGTCGGCGTACTGCTTGACGAAGCGCGGCGTCGGGCCGTCGTACATCCCGAGCATGTCGTGCCAGACGAGCACCTGACCGTCGGTCGCAGCACCTGCGCCGATCCCGATCGTCGGGACCTCGAGCGCTTCGGTCACGCGCGCGGCGACCGCCGACGGCACCGCCTCGAGCACGACCGCGAACGCGCCCGCCCCTTGCAACGCGACCGCGTCGTCGAGCAGCCGCTTCGCGGCGTCGGCCGTGCGCCCCTGGGCCTTGAACCCGCCGAGCTTCGTCGCAGACTGCGGCGTCAGCCCCACGTGCCCCATCACACCGATGTTCGAGTCCGCGATCGCCCGGACGCGCCCGAGCATGCGGCCCGCGCCCTCGAGCTTGACGACGTCGGCACCGCCCTCCTTGACCATGCGGATCGCGCTCGCTACGGCCTGCTCGTCCGAGACCTCGTACGTCCCGAACGGGAGATCGCCGACGACGAGGGGCCGCCGAGCGGCTCGCGTGACCGCACGCGTCAGGAAGATCATCTCGTCGAGCGTGACCGGCAGCGTCGATGAGTGCCCCAGCATCACCATGGCAGCCGTGTCGCCGACCAGGATCAACTCGACGCCGGCCTCGTCGGCGATTCGCGCTGCCGGCGCGTCGTAGGCGGTGATCATCACGATCCGGTCGCCGCGCCGCTTCATGTCCGCGAGCTCCGGCAAGGGCAGCTTCCCCGGCGCCGGGGTGGCAGCGGCGGGCGTCCGTGGGCGCGTGCTCATCGAGGCTCTCCTTCCAGTCGGATGTTGTCGATCAGGCGTGTGTGCCCGACCCGGGCGGCGACGGCCAGCGTCGGCCCGTCGAGGTCCGCGACGGCGAGATACTCGGGCTCGATCCCGGCCTCCGCGAGCACCGTTCGCGCCTGTGCCTCGTTGCGGGTCGCGAGCGCGCGCGGGATCGCCGCAGCCACCGAGCGCTCCTCCGCGGACAGCCGCGCGTTCCGCGACGAGAGCGCGAGGCCGTCGGCGTCACGCACCGTCTCGACGACGCGGATCTCGAGCTCCAGGTCGAGGTCGCGCACGAGCTGCTTCAGGACGGCGATCTGCTGCGCGTCCTTGCGCCCGAACCAGGCGATCTGGGGACGGATGATGTTGAACAGCTTGAGACACACGGTCGCGACGCCGCGAAAATGACCCGGGCGATGCGCCGACTCGAGCCCGGCAGCCGCCCCGTCGGGCTCGACCCAGGTGGCGAAGCCCGGCGGATACATCTCCTCGATGCTCGGTGCGAAGAGCAGGTCGACC
The DNA here is from genome assembly GCA_963742605.1 of uncultured Thermoleophilia bacterium. GTDB lineage: Bacteria > Actinomycetota > Thermoleophilia > Gaiellales > Gaiellaceae > PALSA-600. Next base: position 214,996 of record CAVUNA010000024.1, read on the forward strand.
CCCGCCGCCTCGGCAATCGCGGTGTCTGCTGCGAGGTCCCGCGGATACGCGTCGAGGTCGCTGCGCTCCGAGAACTGCGCCGGGTTGACGAAGAGGCTCGCAACGAGGACGTCGCATACCGGGCGAGCCGCTGCGAAGAGCGCACGATGACCCGCATGTAGTCCACCCATCGTCGGCACCAGCCCCATGACGCCCGGCTCGCTGCGAAGCGCCTCTCGCGCCTCGCCGATCCGCGTCGCGACCCTCACGCGCGCGTCGCCTCAGCGAGCGCCGCGTACAACGGCTCGAGCTCGGGCTCCTCGCTGCGAATCGCCGCCAGGTGTCGCTCGACCGTCGCGGCGTCGCCGCGCGCGATCGGGCCGGTGAGCTCGAAACCGTTCGCGATCGTCCGCTCCATCAGTGGCACCAGCGCATCAGGCGGGGCGCCCGCGTCGGTCAAGAGCCGTGCCGCGCCACGATGAAGCGTGACGAGGAAGTTCGAGGCCATCGCTGCTCCTGCGTGGTACAGCGCCCGACGATCGTCGGCCAGTACGAAAGGGCGAAGGCCGAGCGTGGCGGCGAGCGCATTCGCGTGTGCAAGAGCCCCGGGCGACTCTCCGGTGACGGCCGCCCAGGCGCCGTCGAGCTGCTCGGGGCCCCGGCCGAGCGTCAGCGTCTGCAGCGGATGAACGGAGAACCGGAGCACGTGCGGCGCCAGCTCTGCGAGCGGCGTCGCTCCCGAGACATGAGCCACCCAGGGCCCGATCGGGATCGACCGCGCGACCTCACCGACGGCGCGATCGGGCACGCAGAGGAGGCGCAGCTCTCCGTCCTCGCCGACGCGAACGCCTCGCTCGCGCAGTCGCGCGGCGATGGCCGAGCCGGCGCGTCCGGCCCCGATGACGGTGACGCTTTCGAACATGATCTGGCTCCAGCTCCGTGGGGATGCCGGGCACTGCACAGCCTACCGCTCCGTCCGCCCGTGGCGCCAAGATGCCGCTGCTAGGGTTGCTTACGATGCCGATCTACGAGTACGTCTGTATGAGCTGCGAATCTCATTTCGAGGAGCTCGTCGGGATGTCGGATCCGGATCCGACGTGCCCCGACTGCGGCAACGCGAAGGTCGCGAAGCAGTTCTCGACGTCATTCGCCGCGCACGGCACCGCCGGACAGCCCAGCTTCGGTGGGGGCTGTTGCGGCGGTAGTTGTGGCTGCTGCTGAGCTCTCGCTGATCGCCTACGGCGACGTCGTCGCCGGGTGCGAGCGCTGCGCGCTCGCCGCAGGGAGGACGCAGGTGGTGTTCGGCTCCGGCTCGCCCGACGCCGACCTGATGTTCGTCGGCGAGGCGCCGGGATTCCACGAGGACAAGCAGGGCGTGCCGTTCGTCGGCGCCGCCGGTCAGCTGCTGTCGAAGCTCCTCGCGGGCATCGGCCTCACGCGCGACGACGTCTATGTAGGAAACGTTTTGAAATGCAGGCCTCCTGGTAATCGCGACCCGCTGCCGGAGGAGATCCAGGCGTGCGAGGGGCACCTGTTCAAGCAGATCGAGCTGATCCAGCCGAAAGTGGTGGCGACGCTCGGCAACTTCGCCACCAAGCTCCTTTCCGGCAAGCCCACCGGGATCACCCGCGTCCACGGCCAGGAGCAGGAGGTCACCCTCGGCGGCCGCACGGTGCTCCTCTACCCGCTGTTCCATCCGGCCGCAGCCCTCTACACGCCGCGGACGCTCGACGTGCTCGAGGCGGACTTCGCGCGCCTTCCGGGCCTGCTCGGCCGTGTGGCCGAGCCTGCCGCTCTCGAGCCTGAGCCCGTCGCGCAGGTGCAGCCGGTCCAGCTCGGCCTTTTCTAGATACCGATACCAGGCACCATTTCGGGGATGGACACGGTGACCAGCTCCCCGGAGGAGACGGCCGCGCTGGCGGCCGGCCTGGCTGCCCGGCTCGGGGCCGGCGACGTGGTCGCGGTCTCGGGCGAGCTCGGGGCCGGCAAGACGACTTTCGTCCGCGGCGCGGCCCGGGCCCTCGGCGTGACCGAGCCGGTCTCCAGCCCGACGTTCACGCTCGGCCATCGCTACGCGGCCCGGACGCCGGTCGCGCATCTCGACCTGTACCGCGTCGCAGGGCTGTCCGCCGAGGAGTGGGGGGACCTCGAGCCGTACTTCGACGAGGCCGTGGTCTTCGTCGAATGGCCGGAGCACGCCGGCAACTGGCTGCCCGAGCCGCGCGCCGTCGTTACGCTCGGTCATGTCGACCGGTCACGCCGAAGTGTCAGCATCGTGGAGCGATGACGATTCTCTCGTTCGACACCGCCACCTCCTTCGGGGCGGTCTGCGCCGTCATGCCCGGCGAGCACCGTCGCGCCACCGCCCGAGCCGGAGACGTGCTCGAGCTCGTCGACGCGCTCGTCGACGAGCCGGCCGAGCTCACCGGGATCGTCGTCGGCCGCGGCCCGGGCAGCTTCACCAGCATCCGGATCGGGCTGGCCGTCGCCCGGTCGCTGTCGCTTGCTCTGCAGATACCCGTCGCAGGCGTGTCGACACTCGAGGCCTTCGCCGGCGGCGTCGCCGTGATCGATGCCCGCCGTGGCGAGGTGTTTGCCGCCGGGCCGCGCGTCTGCCCGCCGGGCGAGCTCGTGGTCGACGGGCTGAGGCTCGTCGGCGACGGAGCGATCCGGTACCGGAGCCTGTTCGAGTCACGAGGTGGGCAGGTCCCGCCGGACGACGATCCGGCCCATCGGCCCGATCCGGTGCTGCTCGCGGCGCGAGCGGGAGCCTTCGGCGACGCCGCGCTGGTCGAGCCGCTCTACGTACGCGAGCCCGATGCGAAGGCGATCGCATGACGGCGGTGATGATCGACATCCGACGTCTCGACCTCGCCGATCTGGACGCAATCGATGTGATCGAGCAGCGGGCGTACCCGACGCCGTGGTCCCGTGCGATGTTCGCGTCGGAGCTGGCGAAGCCGACGTCAATCTGCCTCGGCGCCTTCGAAGGCGCCGAGCTGATCGGCTACATCGTCAACTCCCGTTACGTCGACGCATGGCACGTGATGAACGTCGCCGTCGATCCGGACCGGCGGCGCCGAGGAATCGCCACCCAGCTGCTCGAGCATCTTTTCGAGCTGACGCAAGGCGACGAGCGCCGCGGCTACACGCTCGAGGTTCGTATCTCGAACGACGCAGCGATCCGGCTGTACGAGCGACTGGGCTTCGAGCCGCGCGGCCTTCGACGCGGGTACTACACCGACAACCGTGAGGACGCGTTGATCATGTGGCGGGACTCGGCACCGCGAGGTCCGACCTCCTGAGTGGCGCCGTGATCCTCGGGATCGAGACGTCGTGCGACGAGACGGCCGCCGCGCTCGTGACCGCCGAAGGAGAGATCGTCGCGAACGTCGTTGCGTCGCAGGCCGATCTGCACGCCCGTTTCGGGGGCGTCGTGCCGGAGGTTGCGAGCCGACGCCACCTCGAGCTCGTCGTGCCGGTCGTCTCGGAGACGCTCTCGGGAGCAGGCGCTTCACTCACCGACGTCGAAACCGTCGCAGTGACGACGCATCCGGGACTGATCGGGGCACTGCTCGTCGGCGTCGCGGCCGCCAAGTCGATCGCCTGGTCGCGTCGGCTTCCGCTGGCGCCCGTCGACCACCTGCACGGCCACGTTGCCTCGCTCTACCTGAGACCGCTCGACCTGCAGCCGCCGTTCGTCTGCCTGCTGGCGAGCGGTGGCCACACGATGCTGCTCGACGTCACCGACCGCGCCGGCTATCGCGTGCTCGGGACGACGCTCGACGACGCCGCCGGGGAGGCATTCGACAAGGGTGCACGGCTGCTCGGGCTCGGGTATCCAGGCGGTCCTGCGCTCGACGCGCTCGCCAAGCAGGGTGACCCCGGAGTCTTCGACTTCCCGGTGGCGCGCGTACCGGGTCTCGACTTCTCCTTCTCGGGTCTGAAGACGGCACTGCTCTACGCGGTGCGTGACCTCGATCCGCACGAGCTGGAGGCGCGTCGAGCCGACCTGGCGGCCGGCTATCAGCGGGCGATCGTGACGGCGCTCGTGGAACGAGTGCGGGCGACCGGCGCCGATCGCGTCGCCGTCGTCGGCGGCGTGGCGGCGAACAGCGAGCTGCGCGCGGCGTTGCACCGCGCCGCACTCGCACCGCTTCCGCTCTGCACCGACAACGCCGCGATGATCGCCTCGGCCGCGCGTTACGTCCCGGCCGTCCCGTACCCCGACTACCTTTCACTCGATGCACAGGCTTCCGCGTAGCATCGCCGTCGTCCTTGTGCTCGCGGTCGCCGCCGCCGCGGTCGGGCTCGCGCTTGCGGTTTCGGCGCGCGGTCGCTCCACGTCGCCGCCGGTCCTACCGGCGAGCTGGCTCGGCCTGGTCGGCGGGCCGCGTTCGGCGACGCCGTCTGGCCAGCGGATGATCGTCGTCCTGAAGACGCCGTCGGTCGCGGAGCGATTGGCGAAGGTGCGCTTCGCGACCGAGAGTCAAGAGCGTTCGTGGAGCACCCAGGCCGTCGCTGCGCAGAAGGAGGTGCTGCTGTCGCTCGCCGCCCACGGGCTTCAGGTGCGGCCGGACTTCAGCTACACGCGTGTGCTGGACGGCTTTTCGGCGTCACTCGATCCGCGTGCGATCCCGTTGCTCGAGAACGACGCCGAAGTCAGCGGCGTGTATCCGGTCCGCTCAGCCTTTCCGGCCTCGACCTCGTCATCGGTGCTCTCGTCCAAGGAGTTCTCCCAGCTGAGCGGCCAGCCGAACGCCGAGCTGCCGGGCTTCGACGGTCGCGGTGTCACGATCGCGCTGCTCGACACCGGCGTCGACCTCAACCAGCCCTACCTCCGGGGCCGTCTCCTCCCCGGCTACGACATCGTCGACGGCAGGGCCGACGCCTCGGTGCGCGCCAACCCGCAGGACCCGAGCGAGCTCGAGAGCCACGGCACCGAGCTGGCCGGGATCCTGGCCGGTGCCGATGGACCCGGCGGGATGCACGGCGTTGCACCCGGAGCCACGATCCTCCCGATCCGGATCGCCGGCTGGCAACCGGCCAGCGATGGTCGCGAGCTCGTGTTCAGCCGCACGGATCAGTTGATTGCCGGCCTCGAGCGAGCGGTCGACCCGAACGGCGACGGAGACTGTCACGACGCCGTCCGGGTGGCACTGCTCGGCGTCGCCGAGCCGTACGCCGCGTTCACCGACGGGCCGGAGGCGGCCGCGGTCGCCGGGGCCCTCGCGCTGAACACGGTCGTGGTCGCCCCCGCCGGTAACGACGGCGTCGCCGGGCCGAGCTTCGGCTCGGTCGCGGGCCCGGCCGGTGCGCCGGGCGCGCTCGCCGTCGCAGCAACCGACACGCGGGTCAAGCTCCCGGAGGCGCGTGTCGTGCTGCGGCGCGGCCTCGATGTGATCTTCGACCAGAACGTGCCGCTGCTCGGGATCGCCGGGCCGTCGCACGCACTGACCCTGGCACCGGCACCGTCGGTGACCTCGACTCCCGCCTCGGCGTTCGACAGGAAAGGCTTCAGCCGGATCGCCGGCCGGGCGATCGTCACGCCGGCGGGCGTGAGCCCCGAGACCCAGGCGGCTGCCGCATCGGCTGCCGGCGCCGCCGCCCTCGTTCTCTACGGCGACTCGCTTCCCGCCGGGTCACTTCGTCTCTCCGGGCAGCAGACGCCGCCCGTCGTGGTCGTGCCGACCGCGCCTGCACTGGAGCTGCTTGCGGCGCAGCGGGCGGGCCTCGATGTCGGGATTGCGATCGGCCCGGCGCGCCACGATGCCAACACGGATCGCGGTGACGTCGCCGACTTCTCGTCCCGCGGACTGGCGTACGACGGCAGCGTCAAGCCCGACGTCGCCGCTCCCGGCGTCTCGATCGCGACGTCCGAGCCCGGCTCGGCGCCCGACGGCTCACCGGTCTACGGGACCGTGAACGGGACCAGCGCGGCCGCGGCCACGGTTGCCGGGGGCGCAGCGCTCCTCGCGCAGATGCGACCGGACCTCGACGGCGCGTCGCTCCAGAGCCTGCTCGTCGGCTATGCCGAACCGGGGGGAGCGTCGATGACCGAGGCCGGGGCCGGCACCTTCCGGCTCGGAACGTCCGCCGTGGGTGAGCTCGCGGCGCAGCCGACGACGCTCGGCTTCGGGATCTGGGGCGGGCCGAAGTGGCACGGGACGCGGACGGTCGTCGTCCGCAACGTGTCGTCACGGCGCCTCCAGCTGTCGGTAAGCATCATCAGCAACGTCGATCCCGAGGCGCTCGGCTTCAAGGTCACGCCGAACCGGCTCGTGCTCGGCGTCGGCGAAGCGGCCCGCATCAAGGTCAGGGTCGTCGCTCCCGCGGCCCCCGGGCCGCAGACGGTCACCGGTGTGATCAGGATCGCCGCGAACGGGAGCGAGACGCTTCGTGTCCCCTGGGCGCTCAGCTTCCAGCAGCCTTCGACGAATCTGATCGCTCGTGCCACGCTCAGCTCGACCGCGTTCAAGCAGTCCGACACGAAGCCCGCCGTGCTGACGGTGCAGGCCGGGAACCTCGTCAAACGAGGTGGCTCGCTCGAGATCCAGCCGGTCGAGCGCCTCGACGTGCTCCTGTACACGGCGGGCGGGCAGTACATCGGTCTGCTGACGCGGCTTCGCGACGTGCTGCCGGGCTCGTACAGCTTCGGCATCACCGGCCGCAGCCCGACGAGCGCGCCGCTCGCGCCGGGCGCCTACGAGCTCCGCCTTGCGGCCTGGCCCACGCTCCCGAGCGACGCGACGCCGAGCCGTGCGACGGTGCGGTTCCGGGTCCTGCCCTGACACGAGTCACGCTCTATCACGCACGAGGCTGTCACCTCTGTGAGCGCGCCCGCAACGTGGTCGTTCGCGTGCGCGAGGACGCGCCCTTCGATCTCGAAGAGATCGACATCGGCGGCGACGCCGAGCTCGAGTCGCGCTACCGCGAATGGCTGCCCGTCGTGGAGATCGACGGGCAGCGCGCTTTCATCTATTACGTCGACGAGGCTGCGTTCAGACGGAAGCTCGCGCGGTAGGCGGCTCGCCGCGCAGGAATGCATATTGCTCGGCGCGTGATCTCCGCGCCGCCTCGGTGTCGAATGCAAGGAAGCCGTGCACCGCTTCGGGCCAGAGCGTCAGCCTCGTGTCGTTGCCGGCCGACCGCCAGCGTGCTTCCATGAACAGCGAGTCGTCGAGGAGCGGATCGAGTGTGCCGCACGTGAACAGCGCGGGCGGCATCTCGCGCAGATCCGCGTACAGCGGTGAGACGTCCGGCTGCCGTCGCCCTTCGTCCGTCAGCCCCGGCACGTAGTTCGCGACGAACCAGGCCATCATCGGGTCCGACAGCACCAGCTCGCGTTCGCCCCAGAGAAATCGGCTCGGCGTTCCGGTGAGGTCGAACGGCCCGAACGCCAGATTGGCGGCGTCGAACGCCTCGCGCGGCGCGATGCCGCAGCGGTCGCGGAGCCGCAGCAGTGTGGCGACCGCGAGTTGCGCGCCCGCCGACTCGCCGCCGATCGCGCGGCGCCCGTCGAAGTGCTCGAGCAGCCAACGGGCGGCATCTTCGCAGTCGTCGGGCGCCGCCGGGTACGGGTGCTCGGGCGCCAGGCGGTAGTCGACGCTCACCATCACGAGCCCGGTCGCCTCGGCGGCCGCCTTGAGCGCGGGGTCCTGCAGGTCGGCGGCACCAAGTGTCCAGCCGCCTCCATGGAAATGAAGGTACGCGCCGCGTGCCTCGCCGTCCGGCTCGACGATGCGCAGCGGGATCTCGCCGTCGCGACCCGCAATTCGCTCCCACCGCGCCTCGGGCAGGTACACGGGTGCCGGAAAGATGCCGCCGTCCGCACGACGCGCCCGCCGCGTCTCCTCGGCGGGGACCGTGTGGACGGGTCGCATTCCCTGCAGAAGCTGCTCGAGGCCGGCGTTGAACGCTCGCGTCTCGGCGAGCATCTCCTCGTCGGTCACGCGACGTTCTGGAACCGCGACACCGCCCGCGCCCGGCGCCGCTCCGCCTCGATCTCGCGGTCTCGGGGCGGCGCAGACGTCACGAGCTCGGCGAGCAGGCGCTCGGTCGTCTCGGCAACCACATCGATTGCGTGCGCAAATGCTTCCTCGTTCGCGCGTGACGGCTTCTGCATCCCGCTCACCTTGCGGACGAACTGCTCGGCTGCGGCACGAACCTCCTCGGGCGTCGTCGGCGGCTCGAAGTTGTACAGCGTTCTGATGTTCCGGCACATGCAGCCAGTCTACGGGTGCATCGGCCGCCGTAGTCGGTTCTCGCGACAACCGTCGGCCCGGCCGAGGGGTCCGGGCACAATGCGCGCGATGTTGCATGCGGCTCCCAACGGCGGCGGCGCGCCTGATCGCCTCACGGTCGGTGTGGCGGCAAGGCTCTCGCGCTACCTGCAGGTGCTGACGCAGGCGAAGAAGATGGGCAAGGACCGCATCTCTTCGCAGGAGATCGCGGACTACACGAACATCAACGCGACGCAGATCCGCCGCGACCTTTCGAACTTCGGCAAGTTCGGTAAGCGAGGTGTCGGCTACTCGATCGAGTCGCTGCTGTCGGAGATCCGCAAGATCCTCCGCACCCAGGGCCAGCACAACATCGCGCTCGTCGGCGCCGGGAGGCTCGGCCAGGCGATCGCGAGCTCGCCGATCTTCGCCGAGCACGGAATCAACATCGCAGCCGTCTTCGACACCGACCCGGCCAAGCTCGGTCACGATCTGGGCGCCTCGCCGGTAGAGGACGAGCGTCGCCTGAAGGACGTCGTCCGGGAGAAGAACATCGTCGTCGGCGTGCTTGCCGTGCCGGCGCTGGCGGCACAGAAGGTCGCCGATGACCTGGTCGACGCGGGCGTGCGAATCATCTTCAACTACTCGGAGGCGCTGCTGGACGTTCCGGGCGACGTGACGGTCCACACGTCGAACCCCGCGGTCGACCTCCTCCACGCGCTCTACTTCCACCTCACCTAGAGCCGCGTGCGCGTCTCGCTCTGGCACGGCTACCTGCTCGGCGGGACCGGCTCGAACGTCTACACGCGGGCGCTTGCCCGCGAGTGGAGCAGGGCCGGCCATGACGTCACGGTCGTCTGCCAGGAGCGTGCGTCCGAGCAGTACGACCTCGGCGGCGCGCGCGTGATCGTGCCGGAGCTTCCGGGGCGACTGCTGCCCGTGTTCGTGATCGATCGCTATCCGGGTCTCGAGCCACGACTCCTGCAAGACCTGACCGCCGGCGAGCGCGCCGCCTACGTCGCAGCGAATGCGGAGGTGCTGCGCGGGCTTCCGGCCGATCTCGTCTTCGTCAACCATGTATTGCTCGGAGGACCGGTCGGCGAGGCATCGGGTGCGCCCTTCCGTGTCAAGGCGCACGGCTCCGAGCTCGAGTATTCGATGCGGGGACGTCCGGAGCTCGAGCGCTGGGGACGGGAGACGTTGGCTGCCGCGGAGGCGACGTTCGTAGGCTCGGAGCACATCCGCGCCGTGCTCGAGACGGTCGTCGGTCATGTCGACCGCGTGCACACCGTTCCGCCGGGCGTCGACGTCGACGACTTCAGGCTGCAGGACCGCGCGACCGCCCTCGCCGATCTGCTGGCCGAGGCCGAGGCCGACCCGCCCAACCCCGGCCGCCGCGACGAGCGCCTGCCCGACGAAGGGAATGCCGAGCGCCTGCGGGCATTCTTCTCGAGCGACGAGCCGACCGTCGTGTACTTCGGGAAGCTGATCGAGCAGAAAGGGGTGCAGCTCCTGCTCGCAGCGATGCAGCATGTCCCTGCGAGGCTCGTCGTGGTCGGCTTCGGGCCGTACCGCCCGGTGCTCGAGTCGGCGGCGCCGCCACGGACGCTCTTCACCGGTCCGCTCGAGCACCGGCACCTCGTCCATTTGCTGCCGCTCGCCGACGTCACGGTCGTGCCGTCCGTGTTCCCGGAGGCGTTCGGCATGGTCGCCGCCGAGGCTGCCGCGGCCGGCTCGCCGCCGCTGGTCGCGCGTCACTCGGGCCTCGCGGAGGTCGCCGCCGGGCTCGAGCAGGCGTATCCGGAACCTCTTCGCCACCTCGCCTCCTTCACGCCGGGCGACGTCGACGACCTGACGCAGAAGCTCGAGGAGCTCGTCGCGCTGCCCGCTTCCGAGCGCGAGGCGCTCGGTGCCGCAGCGCGCCGCGTCGTCGTCGACCGCTGGTCGTGGCGCAGCGTCGCGGAGCGCCTTCTCGCGCCCCTATCGAATCACTAGGCTTCGCGCGCGATGGGCGAGGAACAGCGCGTCTCGTGGCAGGAGCTCCTCCGGACGGCGTACGAGGGCTTCGAGAACGGCACCGATTCCACGGTCGCCGTCGAGGAGGAGTTCGCATTGCTCGATCCCGAGACGCTCGAGCTGACGAACCGGTTCGAGGATGTCTACGGGGCGGCACTCGGGGTCCCCGAGTTCGCACCGCACGTCGTCGGCGAGCTGATCGCCTCCGAGATCGAGATCCGCACCGGCCGTTGCGAGACCTTCGGGCAGGCCGCCGTGGTCATGGAGGAGCGGCGGTCGCAGCTCCACTCGGTCGCGCGCGAACGAGGCGTCGCCCTCGGCAGCACGGGCACACATCCATGGAGCCGCTGGCAGGATCAGCGCATCATCGACACGCCGCACTATCGACGGAACGACAAGCTGCTGCGGTACGTCGTCTGGCGAAACAACAGCTTCGGGCTCCATGTTCACGTCGGCATCGCCGGTGCCGATCGCGCGGTGGCCGTGCACGACGGGCTGAGGAACTTCCTGCCCGAGCTGCTCGCGCTCTCCGTCAGCTCCCCGTTCGTTGAGGCGGTCAACTCCGGGCTGCACTCGGCGCGGACCGAGATCTTCACGCGCATGTTCCCGCGATGCGGGATTCCCGATGCCTACGGAAGCTGGCGCGGCTTCTCGGACTACGTCGCGTTCCTCTATCGCACCGGTTCGATCACGGAGCACACGCAGATCTGGTGGAGCGTCCGTCCTCACCTTGCCTTTCCGACGATCGAGATTCGGATTTGCGACGCGCAGCCCGACCTGGCGGAAGCGCAGGCGGTCGCCGCGCTCTGCCATGCGCTGGCCGTGCGCTGCGCGCGCGCGTACGACGAGGGTGAGCCGCTGCCCAACCTCCCCAACCGGCTGCTCGAAGAGAACCTGTGGCGCGCTATTCGCTACGGCCTCCAGGGTGAGCTGCTCGACTTCGGTCGCGGAGAGCCGATTCCGGCCAGGGCGCGGCTCGAGGCACTGATCGACTGGGTGCAGCCGGTCGCCGAGGAGACCGGCACGGCGCCGTACCTGGTCGTTCCGGCCCAGACCGCATCCGAGCGCCAGATCGCGCGGGCGGAGGAGGGCATGACGATCGAGGAGATCTTTGCCGAGCAGGTGCGGGCAGGTGAGCCGGTTGAGGGCTGAAGGGCCGCAGGAGGACTTCGCGGAGCAGCTGGCCGCGCTCGACCTGGGGCTGCTCCTGGCCTCGACCGCCTCGACGATCGCGAGCCTCGCCTACACCAAGCTCGATCGGGGCGACCTGCCGCAGGCGAAGCTCGGGATCGACGCCCTGATTGCGCTGGTTCCGCTGCTCGAGGCCGACGCCGGTCGGGACCTCGGAGCAGCGCTGGCCAACCTGCAAATCGCCTATTCGGCGCGGGTTTCTCAAGGTTCCGGCGGGTCGGACACCGGCCCTTTGTGATACATAACTGCCCGCGCCGAAGCCCTTCGGCGCTTGACTTTGTGAGGGAGCTCTAGATCGATGGACTGGTTCTCGGATCACGCGGTGCTGCTCGGCTTCGTCGGTGCCGCGATCGCGGTGGCGTACGGCATCTACCTGACGGTCTGGCTGCTCCGGCAGCCGGCCGGCAACGAGCGGATGCGCGAGATCTCCGCGGCCGTGCAGGAGGGCGCAGCCGCGTACCTGAAGAAGCAGTACACGACGATCGCGGTGGTCGCGATCGTGCCGTTCGTCCTGCTCGGTGTCTACGACAAGCTGGGCTGGGGGACGGCCTTCGGGTTCCTGATCGGGGCGACGCTCTCGGCCGCCGCCGGCTTCATCGGGATGAACGTGGCGGTCCGCTCGAACGTGCGTACCGCCGAGGCGGCGCGCCACGGCCTGAAGCCGGCGCTCAACGTTGCGTTCCGCGCCGGCTCGGTGACCGGGCTGCTGGTCGTCGGGCTCGCCCTGTTCGGCGTCACCGGGTACTACTGGTTCCTCACCGACGTTCTCAACCACACGCCGACCTCTGCGATCGACGATCTCGTCGGGCTCGCGTTCGGTGGTTCGCTGATCTCGGTCTTCGCCCGGCTCGGCGGCGGCATCTTCACCAAGGCTGCCGACGTCGGCGCCGATCTCGTCGGCAAGATCGAGGCCGGCATTCCGGAGGACGACCCGCGTAACGCCGCCGTGATCGCCGACAACGTCGGCGACAACGTCGGCGACTGCGCCGGCATGGCGGCCGACCTGTTCGAGACCTACGCGGTCACCGCCGTCGCCGTGATGCTGCTCGGGACGGCGTACCCCGACGCAAAGCTCTACTTGTACCCGCTCGCGATCGGCGGCGTTTCGGCCGTCACGTCGGTGATCGGCACGTTCTTCGCCCGCGTCGGGCGCGGCGACAACGCCGTGATCAACGCGCTGTACAAGGCGGTGCTCGTCGCGACGATCCTGTCGGCGATCGGGTTCATCCCGATCACGATGGCGTTCGACACCGGCAGGTACGACTTCACCGATCTCTACGTCTCGGCGATCGTCGGCCTGGTCGTCACGTTCCTGCTCGTGGCGATCACCGAGTACTACACCGGGACACGCTGGAACCCGGTCAAGATGATCGCGCGCGCGTCGCAGACGGGCTCCGCGACCAACATCATCGAGGGCCTCGCGGTCGGCATGCAGTCCACCGCCGCCCCTGTGGTCGTGATCGTGGCGGGCATCCTCGTCGCACACCACTTCGCCGGGCTGTACGGCATCGGCGTCGCCGTGATGGCGCAGCTCTCGATGACCGGCCTGATCGTCGCGCTCGACGCGTACGGGCCCGTCACCGACAACGCGGGCGGCATCGCGGAGATGGCCGATCTGCCCGAGGGTGTGCGGGCGATCACCGATCCGCTCGACGCGGTCGGCAACACCACCAAGGCCGTGACCAAGGGCTACGCGATTGGCTCCGCCGCGCTCGCTGCACTCGTCCTCTTCAGCTCGTACACGACGGGTCTTGCGAACCAGGGTCTGCCCACGGCGTTCTCGCTCTCGGACGCCTGGGTGATCGCCGGGCTGTTCATCGGCGGATTGATGCCGTTCCTGTTCGCGTCACTTGCGATGCAGGCGGTCGGGCGGGTCGGCGGCGAGGTCGTGCAGGAAGTGCGCCGCCAGTTCCGCGAGCATCCGGGAATCATGGAAGGCACTGAACGCCCCGACTACAGCCGTGCGGTCAGCATCGTCACCGGCTCTGCGATCAAGTCGATGCTCGCGCCGGCGTTGATCCCGATCGCGATCCCGATCGTCGTCGGGATCATCAGCGTTCGCATGCTGGGCGGCCTGCTCATCGGCACGATCGTCACCGGGCTCTTCCTGGCGATTTCGATGACCTCGGGCGGCGGCGCCTGGGACAACGCGAAGAAGCTGATCGAGGACGGTGCGTACGGGGGGAAGAACTCCGAGGCGCATGCTGCGGCGGTCACGGGCGACACCGTCGGCGACCCCTACAAGGACACGGCGGGACCTGCGATCAACCCGATGATCAAGATCGCGAACATCGTCGCGATCCTGATCATCCCGCTCCTCGTCTCGATTCACGGCTAACGAAGACGCGTTAGCGGAGCGTTAATTGGGGGAGCGCGTCCGAGGGTAGACTTGTCGGTGATGGCAACGACGCGCGGAGGTGAGCCAGTGGTGCCTGGCCCTGGCAGTACGGGTCGAAGACTCGTGCGTATGCGCGTGACGTTGTCCGGGCGCCTCTAGGCGTTCTCCTCCGTCTGCGCACGCAGACGGCTGCTGGCTCGACAGCGAATGGAGAACCGGGTGCGCATCTTTGGTCGTCGGCCACGGCGTGGGCGTCGCCGTCTTGGTGTGCCTGGTTCGGCCTGGGTCGCAGGTGTTCAGTTGCCGAAGCTGGCGTTCCTGGCCGTGCTCGGGCCGGGGCTCGTGAGTGGGTTCGCGGACAACGATGCGGGTGGGATCACGACCTACTCCGTGGTCGGCGCTCAGTTCGGCTACGCGCTGCTCTGGGTGGTGCTCGCAAGCATGCTGGCCCTGTTCGTGACCCAGGAAGTCGGCGCCAGGCTCGGGCTGGCGACGGGGCGCGGTCTGCTCGACCTGATCCGCGAGGGCTTCGGGATTCGCTGGGCGGCGCTCGCGATCGCGACGATGCTGCTCGCGAACCTCGGGACGACGTTGGCCGAGTTTGCCGGGATCGGAGCGGCGCTATCGCTGTTCGGTGTCCCCGTTGCGGTGTCGGTGGTGATCTCGGTCGTGGTGATCGGAGTGTTGCTTGCGCGTGCTGGGTTTCTGCGCGTCCAGTACGTGTTCCTCGCGGTTGGGGCGGGCGTCTCCGTCGCCTATGTCGTCTCGGCCATTCTCGCCCGGCCGGATTGGGGGAAGAGCGCCGAGTATCTTGTCGCCCCACACGGAGAGGTGACGTCGGCGTACCTGCTGGCGGTCGTCGGCACGGTCGGGACGACGATCACGCCGTGGGGCCAGGCTTTCATCCAGTCCTATTGCGCCGACAAGCGTCTCACGCCGGAGCACCTGCGGACGACGCGGTTCGACGTTGCGTTCGGTGCCTTCCTGACCAACTCGATCGCCGCGTTCATCATGATCGCTGCCGCGGCGACGCTATGGGCACACGGCGAGCGCAGCATCCCCGATGCGGCCGCTGCGGCGAAGGCGCTGGGGCCGCTCGCTGGGCATGCTGCCGAGACGGTCTTCGCGCTGGGTTTGCTCGGGGCGGCGTTCCTCGGCCTCGGCGTCGTCCCGCTGACGAGCTCGTACGCGACGACCGAGGCGCTCGGCTTCGAGCGTGGGCTCGATCTGCGGCCGAGGCAGGCACCGGCGTTTTACGGGCTGCTCGCCTTCTTTCTCGGCGCGGCGGCAGTGCTTGTCCTGATCCCCGGCCTCCCTCTGATTCGCGTCATGTTCCTCGCGCAGGTCGTCAACGGCCTCCTTCTGCCGGTGATCCTCGTCTTCGTGATGCTGCTCAGCCGACGCAGGGGATTGCTCGGCGAGCTCGCAAACGGACCGTTGCTGTCGACCGCAGGCTGGTTCGTCACGATCGCCGTAAGCCTGATGTCAATCGCTCTCGTGATCACCTACGTCGCGCCATGACGACAACCCCCGCCATCCTCCACCTCTCACTCGTCACCAGCGGAGAGCTCGTCGACGCCGACGGTCGCAAGCTCGGCCGGGTCGAGGATCTTCTTGCCCATCTCGGAGACGACGAGTACCCGCCGATCAGCGGTGCTGTCGCGAAGGTCGCTGGTCGCAACGTGTACATCCCCACCAAGCGGATCGGCGCGATCGAACACGGCCGGATCACCCTCACGAAAGCCCGGCTCGACCTGCAACCGTTCGAGCGCCGAGAGGGGGAGCTGCTGCTCCGGGAAGACTTGCTCGATCGTCAATTGATCAACGTCGACGGGGCCCGGCTTGTGCGCGCGAACGAGATCGAGATCGCCCGCGTCGAAGGCTGGTGGCGCGTCGTCGGCATCGACATCAGCGCGCCGAGCCTTCTGCGCCGGCTGCTGCCACGTCAGTTCGCATCCCGCGTCGGCGTCTCCAACTTCCTCGACTGGGCAAGCCTCGAACCGTTCACCGGCCACATCCCCACGATTCAGCTGCGCGTACCGCACCCGAAGCTCGCACGACTCCATCCCGCGGAGCTCGCCGACCTCGTCGAAGCCGCACCACACGGACAGGGCGAAGAGATCATCGCCGCCGTTCAACACGATCCAGAGCTGGAAGCCGACCTGTTCGAAGAACTTGCCGACGACCACCAGCTCGAATTCAGCGAAGACCGCGACGACAGCGACATCGGCGACCTCGTCGCCCGCATGGAAATCGACGACGCCGCCGACTTTCTCGCCCAGTTCGACGACGACCGGCGCACACGCATCCTCGAGCTCCTTCCGCCGGTCCAACGTCGACGGTTACGCACACTGCTCGGCTATCAGCCTCTGACGGCAGGCGGCCTGATGAGCCCCGACTTCGTCGCGATCTACACCCAGGCGACCCAACAGGAAGCCCTTGACCGCGTCCGCCGAGCCGTGGCGCCGAGCGACGCTCTTGCCTGGATCTTCACGATCAACCACCACCGCCGTTACCGAGGCGCGGTCTCGCTCCCCGACCTTGTGCGTGCCGATGCCGACACCGCTATCACCGACCTGATCGCTCATACCCGGAGCGTCGCAGCCGACGCCGACCTCGACCACATCGTTCGTGTGATGACGGACTACGACTTGACGATCGTCCCCGTCCTCGATGACGACGAACACCCCATCGGCATCATCACCGTCGACGACATCCTCGAACTGATCTCACCGCCAACCGGACGAGGCTTCGGCATTCTCGGCGGATAGTGGATCCCGGTGCTCGGCGAGCAGGGCCGGGACGTCGCCGGCAGCTGACGGCGGTACGGTTGAGCCATGCGGCTTCGTTCGGCGCTGAACGCTGCACCGCCGATCGTCGGGACGATCGTGGTGCTGGCGGCGGCAACCGGGATCGTCTATGCGCTGCGGCCTGTTGCGCCCACGCTGAGCCTCGGCGTCGTCTACACGCCTGCGGTGCTCGTGGTCGCCGCGCTCTACGGCATGGGCTACGGCATCGGGGCAGCGATCGCCTCGATGCTCGCCTTCAACTTCTTCTTTCTGGCGCCGGTGCACACGCTCACGCTCGCCGACGGCCGAAACTGGGCGGCGCTCGGCGTGTACGTCCTGAGCGCCGTGATCGCGAGCCAGCTCGCGGCGCAGGCGCGGCGTCGCGCCGCCGAGGCGAGGCAGCGCGAGCGCGAGGCGGCGCTCCTCGCGGACACCGCCGCCGAGCTTCTGCACCGCGACGCGGCCGTCGACGAGATCCGCACGCGCGCCGACAGCGTCCTGCGTGACGCCGACGACCGTGCGCGGACGCGTTTCGAAGCAGCGTTCGACGCGCTGCTCGAGGTCGCACAGGAACGGGACAAGCTCGAGCAGCAGGCGCGAGAGGCCGAGGCGCTGCGGCAGTCGGATGCAATCAAGACGACGATCATCCAGACGGTGTCGCACGACTTCCGCACACCCCTGGCCACGATGACCGCGGCGCTCGGCGGGCTGTCGAGCGCCGAGGTCGAGCTGTCGAGCGCGGACCGGGCCGAGCTCCTCGAGGCCTTGAGCAGCGAGCTCACCCGGCTCACCCGTCTCGTGGAGAACCTGCTCGACCTGTCGCGCCTGCAGGCCGGGGCGGCCGTCCCGCGTCCCGAGCTCTGGGACATCGGAGAGCTCGTCGGGCTGGCTGTCGACGACATCGGACGTGCCGGCATCACCGTGCGCGTCGACGACGACCTGCCGGCCGCACGCGTGGACGCGATCCAGGTGCAGCGGGCGCTCGTCAACCTGATCGAGAACGCACTGAAGTTCTCGCCGCCGGGTGCGCCGGTGTCGGTTTCGGCACACGAAGGCAACGGCAACGTGACGATCGAGATCGATGACCGCGGGCGCGGCATTCGTCCGGAGGAGGCGGACGCGCTGCTGGAGCCGTTCGCCCGCGGCCAGGCGGTCGCGCATGGTGCCGGGCTCGGGCTCGCGATCGCGCGGGGCTTCGCACTCGCGAACGGTGGATCGGTCTCGCTGGCGGCGCGCGAGGGCGGTGGGACGCGAGCCTCTCTGACGCTACCGGCCGAGCGAGTCACGACCGAGGCGCTGCAATGAGCACAGGAGCACGGGTGCTCGTCGTCGACGACGAGCCCCAGTTCCTCCGGGCGCTTGCGACGAACCTTCGCGGCGCCGGCTACGACGTCGAGGCTGTCACGAGTGCCGGCGATGCGATCACCGCCGCAGGTCTGAACTCGCCGGATGCGTTCATCCTCGACCTGGTGCTCCCGGATGGAAGGGGCACGGACGTGTGTCGCGAGCTCCGGCAATGGAGCAACGCGCCGATCATCGTCATCTCGGCGGTCGGCGACGAGGACGAGAAGATCGCCGCGCTCGACGCGGGTGCGGACGACTACGTGACCAAGCCGTTTGCGATCGGCGAGTTGCTCGCGAGACTGCGGGCCGCGCTTCGGCGGTCGTCGGTGGGCAGCGAGCCCGTCATCGAGTTCGGGGATGTTCGTCTCGACGTCGAGAAGCAATCCGTCGAGGTCTCGGGACGGCACGTTCACCTGACGCCGCACGAGTTCGCGATCCTCCGCCTGCTGGCCGCCAACCCGGGCAAGCTGCTGACGCACCGGACGATCCTGCGCGAGGTCTGGGGCCCGGCCTACGGCGACGAATCGAACTACCTCCACGTCTACATCTCGCAACTTCGGCGGAAGATCGAGCCCGATCCCTCGTCGCCGCGGCACCTGCTCACCGAGCCGGGTGCCGGGTACCGCCTCGTCATCTGAAACGTCGATCTAAAGCTTGAGAAATCCTTGAGGCGTGCGGCCGGATCCTCAGTCGCCGTTGAGACGACGCCTCCTACTTTGAGGGCGTGGCGTCGCTCCGCTTCTTCCAACCTGTTCGCGAGTTCCAGAAGCGGCGCGCGCTGCAGGCGGAGCGCCGAGCCGCCGACGAGGAGCTGATCGCATCGGTGCTGCCGTCCCCTCGCCTCGCGTGGCGTGTTCACGAGCTCGTTGCGCCCGAGTTTCGCATCGGCGTGTCGCGGGGCCTGACAGCCGCCGTTCACGAGGCCGACGGGAATCGTCTGCCCGGCGCCTCGCCGCTCAATCGGGTCGCCGTACGGGCGGCCCGGCCGCAGCTGCTCGCACTCGCCAGCCGCCTCGCAGACCTCGACGTGCACGTCCTGCCGCGAGGCGTGCTGCTCGCCGACCGGCTCGTCACCGATTCACACAGCCCGCTGTACGACCGGGAGCGCGCCGACGCCGTGCATCGCGAAGTCGAGCGTGCTCTGACGGCGCTCGAGCGCCGGGCGACCACGTGAGTGCCAACGCAGACCGGCCGCGCCTGCGGCGGTTTGTCGTCGGTCGTGCGATGGCGTCCGATCAGATGGAGGAGACGCTTCTGCCCAAGTGGCTGGCGCTCCCGATCTTCGCGTCCGACCCGCTCTCGTCCGTCGCGTACGCGACGGAAGCCGCTCTCGTCGTCCTCGTCGGGGCGTCGGCCGGCGCGGCTCATCTGGCGTTTCCGATCTCCCTCGGGATTGCCGGGCTGCTCGCGATCGTCATCACCTCGTACCGCCAGACCGTGCGCGTGTACGAGACCTCGGGCGGCGCCTACATCGTCGCCAAGGAGAATCTCGGCCGTGTGCCGAGCCTGATCGCCGCGGCGGCGCTCTTGACGGACTACATCCTCACGGTGGCGGTCTCGGTGGCCGCCGGCGTGCTCGCGCTCACTTCAGCGGTCAGCAGCCTGCGTGGACATGAGCTCGGGCTGTCCCTGGTGTGCGTCGTCCTGATCACGCTCGCCAACCTCCGAGGCGTCAAGGAGGCAGGCGTGCTCTTCGCGTTGCCGACCTACGCCTTCGTGACCTCGATCTTCGTGCTCATCGGGACCGGCGTCACCAAGTGCGCCACCTCGGGTTGCCCGCAGGCCGTCATCCCTCATCCGATCGCAGCCGGAACGGGCGCCGTGACGCTGTTCGTCGTCCTGCGCGCGTTTGCGTCCGGATCGACTGCGCTGACAGGAGTCGAGGCGATTGCGAACGGCGTGAACGCGTTTCGCCGGCCGCACGGCCGCAACGCAGCCACCACGCTGGCGACGCTCGGCGTGATCGCGATCGTGATGTTCGTCGGCGTCTCGTGGCTTGCGGTGCACATGCACGCGCTGCCGGCGGATTCCGGGACCCCGTCGGTGCTGTCGCAGCTGGCGCGCGGCATCTTCCCTGCCGGCTCGTGGAGCGGCTTCATGTACTGGGCCGTGCAGATCCTGACCCTTGCCGTTCTCGTTCTCGCCGCGAACACGTCGTTCCAGGGCTTTCCGCGGTTGGCGGCGCTGCTCGCACGTGACCGGTTCTTCGCGCGCCAGTTCACGAATCTCGGCGACAGGCTCGTCTTCTCGAACGGGATCATCGTGCTCGCGACGATCGCGTCCGCACTGCTCGTCATCTACAACGCGAGCGTCGACTCGTTGATCCACCTCTATGTGATCGGGGTGTTCAGCGCGTTCACGCTCTCGCAGGCCGGGATGGTCCGCTACTGGCTGCGCACGCACGATCCCGGGTGGCGCCACAGGGCGCTCGTCAACGGTGTCGGGGCCACGGCCACCGGGGTCGTGACGCTGATCGTGATCTGGACGAAGTTCACGGAAGGCGCGTGGCTCGTGATCGTGGCAATTCCGCTGTTCGTCCTCGCCTTCGTCGGCATCAACCGTCACTACCGGCGCTTCGCGCGCCGGCTCGCCGCGGGCGTCGGCGCGATCCGTGCCGCCGGCGCGCCGACCAACCACGTCCTGCTGTGGGTCGAATCGCTCGACGTCGCCACCGAGGGCGCCCTCTGGTACGCCCGGCAGATCGCCGACGGACAGTCGATTCGCGCGCTGTTGACACCCGGCAGGCGCACCGATCCGGCGATCCGTCCGCGGTGGTTCGACTACGCGCCCTCCGGACCGAAGCTGGAACGCCTCTCCACGGAGGAAGGGAGGACGCAGGCCGTGCTCGAGGAGGTGTGGCGTCTCCCTCGGAGCGAGTCCGACTTCGTCACCGTCGTGATCCCCGAGCAGTTCCGCGGCCGGTCGCTGCTCACGGCGGCGACCCGTACGTCGTTCCGGCTCAAGCTGCGCCTCCTCTCCGAGCCGGGAACCGTGATCGCCGATGTCCCGGTCGTCTCGAGGAAGGACGGTCCCGAAAGGGTGACGCCCCGCCGGCTTGCGGTGCGCGTCCTGCTGTCCGAGATCCACGCCGGATCAGTCCGGGCGCTCACCTATGCCGAGTCCCTCCGGATCGAGGACACCCGTGCCGTCTCCTTCGCCTTCGATCCCGAGGAGGCAGACCGGCTCGCCGACCGCTGGGCCCGGACGGGCGTGACGATGCCGCTCGACCTCAGCGACGCTCCCTACCGCGACGTGGGCACGCCGCTCCTGGCGTACATCCGCGAGCTGACCGCCGATCCCGAGACGGTGGTCAACGTGGTGATGCCGGAGATCGTCGTCCGCGGGTGGTCGCGGGTGCTGCACAACCAGCGGGCGATCTACGTGAAGCGGCTGCTCCTCTTCGAGCCGCACGTGATCCTCTCCAGCGTGCCCTACCAACTCTTTCGGTGACGGGTCGCGACTGAACCGGTGCCCGGCAGGTGCCAGGCACCTTCTCACGGACGTCGCCGCCGCTGCGTAGCATCGTCCCGGTGCCCAGGCGGCGGCGACAGACCCATGGGCTCGAACGTGTGCTCGGCGCGCCCGCGCTGTTCTCGACCGCCTACGGCAACGTCGGTTCGTCGATCTACTACGCCCTCGGGCTGACGGCAGGGATCGCGCTCGGCCTCACGCCGGTCGTCTTCATCATCAGCGGGCTGATCTTCGCGGCGATCGCCGCGACCTACGCGGAGGGCACCGTCCGTTTTCCGGAGGCGGGCGGCTCGTCGAGCTTCGCCCGCCACGCGTTCAACGAGCTCGTCTCGTTCGGTGCGGCGTGGGCGCAGATGCTGAACTACGTGATCACCGTCGCGATCTCGGTGATCTTCGTTCCGCACTACCTCTCGATCTTCTGGGAGCCGCTGCGCACGAACCCCTGGGACATCATCGTCGGGATCGTCCTCACGTGGCTGCTCGTCGGGATCAACATCATCGGGATCAAGGAGGCGGCGGGACTCAACGTCTTCCTCGCCGTCATCGACTTCGCCACGCAGCTGCTCCTGGTCTCACTCGGGTTCTTCCTGATCTTCAGCCCGCATGTGCTCGTCCACAACGTGCATCTCGGAGTCGCTCCGACATGGAGCCAGTTCCTGCTTGCGATCCCGGTCGCGATGATCGCCTACACCGGGATCGAGACCGTCTCGAACCTTGCAGAGGAGGCGCGCGACCCGGTCCGGTCGATTCCTCGAGCCATCTCGTGGGTTGCCATCGCCGTCTTCGCGATCTACTTCACCCTGCCGTTCATCGCGCTGTCGGCGATGCCGGTCGTCCACGTCGGGGGCGAGTACGTGACCAAGCTCGGGCAGCCGCCCCCGCTCGGGTTCAAGAACGACCCCGTCCTCGGGCTCGTCGAGAACCTCGGCCTGCACGGCTTCACGCTGGCGACCGCGAAGGTCTACGTCGGCATCCTTGCGGCGACGATTCTGTTCATCGCCACGAACGCCGGAGTGATCGGCGCATCGCGCATCACCTATGCGATGTCGAGTCATCGCCAGCTGCCGGAGGTGTTCCGGCGCTTGCACCCCAAGCTGAAGACGCCGTGGCTCGCGCTGCTCGTGTTCGGCGCGGTCGGCCCGACGATCTTCCTGCTCTCCGGCAAGGTCGACTTCCTCGGCCGGATGTACGCGTTCGGCGCGATGCTCTCCTTCACGATCGCGGCTGCGTCGGTGGTCGCGTTGCGCATCCGCGATCGCGACGGCGAGAGCCAGTGGCGCGCGCACCCGAATCTCAGCATCCGCGGCGTCTCGTGGCCCCTGTTTGCGATCTTCGGCGGGCTCGGGACGGGCGTCGCCTGGCTCGTCGTCGTCGTCCAGGACCCGGCGACCCGCTACGCCGGCTTCGCCTGGCTCGCGGTCGGCTTCATCTTCTACCCGCTCTACCGCCGGCACGCGCACCTGCCGCTGACGGTGACCGCACGGGCGCCGCTGCCGCTCGGGCCCGCGCAGGCGCTCGAGTATCGGTCGATCCTCGTGCCGATCGTGGCCGGGCCCGAGTCGCAGGACGCCGTCGAGGTCGCGGCGCGACTCGCGACCGAGCGTGCCGGCCGGATCGTCCTGCTCCGCGTGATCGTCGTCCCGCTCGAGCTACCGCTCGACGCCGACCTCGCAGTCGAGATGGCCGAGGCCGACCGCGTGCTCGACGAGGCGCGCGCGGTCGCGACACCGTACGGCGTCCGCGTGGTCGAGCGCGTGGTGCGTGCTCGTCACGCGGGCCGAGCGATCGTCGAGGAGGCCGAGCGTCGAGTCTCCGAGATCATCGTCCTCGGCGCCCCTCGAGGCCGCCACCGCGCGATCTTCGGTCACACCGTCGACTACGTGCTCAAGCACGCGCCGTGCCGCGTCATGGTCGCCGCCGGACGGCAGGCCGCATGACCAGGAGCAACCTCACGCAACTGCTCGCGTTGACGATGGTCGGGCTCGGGGTCGCCATTCTCGCCATCACCCTCGTCCGCGGGGGTGGGGTCGGGATCCTGCTCGGCGCGCTGTTCATCGCTGCCGGCGCCGGCCGCCTCTACCTCGTTCGACGGAGCAGCTAGAGCGATGGCTCGCAAGCTGCCCGGCTTCACGCGTGAGCTCGATGCGCGCGCCCTCTTCTCCGTCGCCTACGGCGAGGTGGCATCGTCGATCTACTTCGCGCTCGGCGTCGTCGCTGCGTATGCGCTCGGATTCACACCGATCGTCCTGCTCGGCGTCGGTGTGTTGTTCCTCGTCGTCTCGCTTTCGTATGCGGAAGGCACCGCCGCTCTTCCCGAGACGGGCGGCGCGGCGACCTTCGTACGCCGCGCGTCGAACGATCTGGCGGGCTTCATCACCGGCTGGGCGCTCTTCCTCGACTACCTGATCGTGATCGCGCTGTCGGCGCTCTTCCTGCCGCACTACCTCGCAGGTGCGCTTCGGGTCGGTGCGCTCGATCGCAACCCGTGGGACGTGATCGTCGCAGTCTTCGTGATCGTCGCCGTCGGGGTGGTGCGGCTCGTGCGGCGACCCTCGCTGTACGGGGTCGGGATCGTGATTCCCGCACTGGACCTGCTCACTCAGGTTCTGCTCGTCGCTCTCGGGTTCGCGCTCGTCGTTTCCCCGCACGCACTCACGCAGGGCACGTCGATCGGGACCGACCCCTCCTGGCACGCGATCGCCTTCTCGATCCCGCTGGCGATGCTCGCGTTCACCGGTCTCGAGACGGTGGCCAACCTCGCGGAGGAGGCCCGCAGCCCCGGTGTCGACCTCCCGCGGTCGGTGTTCGGCGGTCTCGTCACCGTGATCACTCTGTACGTGGCGATCGCCGTCGTCGCGCTGTCGGCGTTCCCGGGCCCCGACACTGCCCTCGGCACGACCTGGGAGCACGCTCCGCTGCTGGGCGTCGCCGATCGCATCGGCACCGAGCTGCCTTCCGTCCTCGCCGACGCGCTGCGGTTCTACGTCGGCATCACCGGCGCGCTGATCCTGCTTGCCGCCGTGGTGACGTCGATCTCCGGCTTCTCGAGACTCGCCTACTCGCTCGGCGAGCACGGTCAGCTGCCGAGCGGATTCGGCCGGCTGAGCCGGCGTGCCCATGTCTCTCCACTCGCGATCGTCTCGGTGACGGTTGTCGCCTCGGCGTTCGTGATCGGCACGTCGTTCGTGAAGAACGACGTCGCCGGCCTCGCCAGCCTGTTCTCGTTCGGCGTGCTCCTCGCGTTCACCGCAGCTCAGCTCGCAGTGATCAAGCTGCGGATCGACGAGCCCGAGTTGCCGCGGCCGTTCCGAGCGCCGCTCAACGTGATGATCCGCGGTGTCGAGCTTCCGCTCCCTGCGCTTGTCGGTGCGGTTGCGACGTTCGCGGTCTGGATCATCGCGCTCGCCACGCACCCTGCCGCCCGTTACGGCGGGCCGATCTGGCTCGCATTCGGGCTCGTCGTCTTCGTGACCGTCAGGCTGTCGCACGGAGAAGGCCTCCTCGAGCGTGTCCGCGCACCCGACGAGTTGCCGCCCACGTCGGCGCTCGATGTGCACCGCATTCTCGTGCCGATGAAGCTCGGGATCATCGGCGAGGAGATGATCGCGACCGCGGTCAAGCTCGCGGCCGAGCACGGGGCGGAGGTCGAGGCGCTGCACGTGATCCGGGTCGCCCTCTCCGACGCCCTCGACGCGCCGCTCGACGTCGACGAGGAGCGTGCCGCCGAGTCCCTCGTCGAGGCGAAGCAGCTGGGAGTCGACTACGGCGTCACCGTCGAGGGCGCAACCGTGCGGGCCAGGGCGATCGGCTCCGCGATCGTCGACCACGCCCGTCGGGTCGATGCCGACCTGATCGTCCTCGGCTCGTCGCCCCGCTGGCGCCGCCAGTCCCGGTTCTTCTCGCCGACCGTCGACTACGTGCTTCGCAACGCGCCCTGCGAGGTCCTGATCGTCGCGTTCCCCCAGTCGGTGATGGACGAGGAGCTCGCGGCAACCTGAGTCACCGCTGTACCCTCCCGGATCGTGAAGGCACTTGTGATCGGTTGCGGCCGCGTCGGTTCCGCCGTCTCGCTCCAGCTGGCCGGTTCGGGCTGGGACGTGACGGTCCTGGACGAGAACGAGGACTCGCTGGCACGCCTCGGGGAGCAGTGGACCGGCGGGTTCGTGGTCGGTCACGGCATGGATCTTCAGCTCCTGCGGCAAGGTGGCATCGAAGACGCCGATGCGGTCGTCGTCACGACGGACGGTGACAACACGAACATCGTGATCGCGCAGGTCGCCCAGAAGCAGTTCGAAGTGCCGACCGTGGTCGTCCGGATTCTCGATCCCGCGCGCGCACAGTTCTACGCGGAGAAGGGACTGCGGATCGTCTGCCCGACCTCGGCGGCGATCGAGACGCTGGTCGAGACGGTGCGTGCGACCGAGGTGGCGACGTGAGGAGCCTGCCGTGTACGTGGTGATCGCCGGCGGCGGCAAGGTCGGCGCGAACGTCACCCGCACGCTGTTGCGGGCAGGTCACGAGGTGACGCTGATCGAGCAGCGCCCGTCGCGCTTCGACCGGCTCGAGGTGGAGTTCGAGCACCAGGTCGTCCGCGGTGACGCGACCGAGCTCCACACGCTCGAGCGCGCCGGGATCAAGCGACCGCCGGACCTGCTCGTCGCTGCGACCGGAGACGACGAGGACAACATCGTGATCTGCCAGCTCGCGCGCGAGCGCTACGGCGTCGCGAAGGTGATCGCTCGCATCAACGATCCGCGCAACCAGCCGTACTTCGACCTGCTCGGGATCTCGCCGACCGTGTCGGCGACGGGGGCGATCATGGCGCTGGTCGAGCACGAGGTTCCCGAGCATGGGTTGATCCAGCTGATCGAGCTTCGCCAGGAGAACCTCGAGATCGTCGAGGTGACGATCAATCGCGGCGCCGCCTGCGAGGGCAAGCGGATTCGCGCGGTCAAGCTCCCGGAGGGCGCGCGGCTGATCTCGGTCGTCCGCGACGGCAAGGCGGAGGTTCCGGACTCCGAGACCCAGCTGGAGGCCGGCGACCAGGTGCTGGCGATCCTCGAGCCCGGCAAGGAAGACGAGCTTCGCCGCGTCCTGCTGCGCGATTAGAGCTCCTTTTCAGAATGCGCTTCGTTCTCGGGGTGCGATGGGCGGCGCGAGGCAAGGACGCAGGGAGTCGCCGATAGTCGAGACTATCGGCGCGACCGAGGACACAGCATCGCGGCGTCCAGCGCGGCCCGAGGGCACAAGGCTCATCCTGAAAGGAGCTCTTAGCAGGGCTTAACCCCGATCGTCCGAAATCGTGGCTACCGTGGGAAACGTGCGCCGCCCGGCGACTCCGACTCTGCTCGCGTGGCTCGCGGCCGGCGCGGGCCTCCTGTCGATCGTCTCGGCCCTGACCCCGGAGATGGCGGACCGCGTGCGGCTCGTGCAGGGGGTCCTGCCGCCCGGTGTGCCTGCCGCCGCACGCACGCTCGTGCTTGCGCTCGGCTTCGGGACGATCTGGCTGGCGCGTGGGCTCGCGCGTCGCAAGCACCGGGCGTGGGTGCTCGCCGTTGCACTCGTGTCGGCCTCGGCGGTCGCACATCTCGCGCAGGGGCTCGACTTCGAAGAGGCGACGGTGCACCTCGTGCTGCTCGTCGCGCTGTTCCGCGCGCGCCGGCAGTTCGTCGCCCCGGGTGATCCCGCGACGGTCCGGCCGCTCGTTCAGGTTTCACTCGCAA
The DNA here is from genome assembly GCA_963742605.1 of uncultured Thermoleophilia bacterium. Classification (GTDB taxonomy): domain Bacteria; phylum Actinomycetota; class Thermoleophilia; order Gaiellales; family Gaiellaceae; genus PALSA-600. Next base: position 242,069 of record CAVUNA010000024.1, read on the forward strand.
TCGGAGTCTGCGTCGTGCTGTTGCTCAGCGAGCTCTATCTGACCGACGACACGTCGATCAGGATCGAACGTGCCCTCGCCCTCGTCGTCGGTGCGCTCGCGTTCCGCGCTCTCTGGCTGTGGTTGCGCCCACCGGGGGCTGCACCGTGCTCGGCCGCCGCGCGCGAACGTGCGACCACACTCGTGCACGAGCACGGCGAAGACAGCCTCGCGTACTTCGCCCTTCGCCGTGACAAGGCCTATGTCTTCTCGCCGAGCGGTCGGTCGTTTCTCGCGTATCGAGTCGTCGGCGGGACAGCGCTCATCGCCGGGGATCCGATCGGTGACGCTTCCGAGCGGCGCGAGCTCGTGGCCGAATTCCTCCGTATGGCCCGGGCCAAGGGTTGGCGCGTGGCGGTCGCCGGCGCGTCCGGTGAGGCTCTGGGGGACTATGCGGCGCTCGGCTTCAAGTCCTTCTATCTCGGCGACGAAGCCGTGATCCGGCCGTCCGAGTTCAGCCTCGACGGGCGAGCGATCCGGAAGGTCCGGCAATCGGTGTCGCGGCTCGAGAAGAGCGGTTTCACGGTACGTGTGCTGTCGGTGGCAGACGCGGACGATGCGCTGCGCCGTGAGCTCGAGTCGGTCTCGCGCGAATGGCGGGGCAACTGGCCCGAACGCGGTTTCACGATGGCGATGGACGCTCTCTTCGCGTACCCGGACACCGTGCTCGCCGTCGCCGTCGGGCCGACGGGCGCCGTCGGAGGCTTCCTCCAACTCGTCCCCTCGCCGGCGAGCGAGGGCTATTCGCTCGCGTCGATGCGCCGCAGGCGGGATACGCCGAATGGGCTGATGGAGTACCTGATCACGGAGGCGATCGACTGGGCGCGGGCGCATGCCGTCGCCGAGGTGTCGCTCAACTTCGCGGTGTTCGCCGACTTCCTGCGCGCCGACGACGGGGCACCGCGTCTGGTGCGGACGATGCGCTTCGTCCTGCTCAAGGGTGACCGGTTGTTCCAGCTCGAGCGACTGCACAGCTTCAGCCGTAAGTTCTTCCCCCAGTGGCGCCGTCGCTACTTCTGCTTCGAGCGCTGGGCCGACTTGCCGCTGGCCGGTCTCGCCTATCTCCACGCCGAGTCGTTGCTGACGCCGCCCGGCCCGTGGGTCTCCTCGTCGGACCTCGCCGCGCGCTGAGGGCAGCGTTCTCTCAGCCGGCGCGGCGCCGGCGGACCTGCGGGCCTTGCTGTCCGAGCGCGGCGTAGGCCAGCGCCTGCAACGACTCGTTCAGGTTTCGGAGCTCGTGGGCGATCACGGTCAGCTCCTCGCGACGCTCGTCGCGCGCGTTCAGCCGCGCCAGCTCGTCGGCGATCCGGTCGAGCCTGGCGAGCAGCGCCTCGAGTTGCCGATCCGTGACCTCGCTGCGTTCCATCGCCGTTCAGTTTACGGACGCTCGTGGTAGATTCGCGTGCGTCAATACGGGCGAGCGGTGAGGGAACCCGGTGCAAGTCCGGGACGGTCCCGCCGCTGTGAGGGGAGATGCCCTCCACCACGACGTCACTGGGCCTCCGCGCCCGGGAAGGCGGTGGAGGGGGAGCCCCGAGTCAGAAGACCTGCCGGTCGCCCGCCACATACCCGAGCCCCTCGTGGAAGGAGGATTCGTGGCCAAGCGTGTGTTTCTCCTCGTCGTTCTGGCGCTCGCCGTGCCCGCGACCGCGCTCTCGGCAACCGTCAAGGTGCGGGTCGAGGGCAAGACCAAGACGCTCTTCGCCCCGACTCAGGTCACCGTCACCGCAACGAACGCGCTCGACGCGCTGGAGCAGGCGTCGATTCTCGGCGAGTTCTACTACCACGTCACCGTCACCGGCTTCGGCCCGTACATCGACCAGATCGGTCGCTACCCCGGGTCGGGGTCGAGCGGGTGGGTGTTCAAGGTCGACAACGTCTCGCCGCCGGTGGGTGCCGACCAGGTGGTGTTGAAGGACGGTGACAGCGTCCTCTGGTACTACGCGATCTTCGGGCCGAGCGGTGGGCCGCCGACGCTCCAGCTGAACCCGGCGTCGGGCGGCTGCTACGTCACGCAGGCCTTCGACGACAACAGGAAGGCGGCAACGGTCTCGAACCTCGTTCTACACATCGGTTCGAGCCGCACGACCCCCGCCCGGCTGAATCAGAAGGTGTGCCCCGGCCCGCATACGGGCCTGCTCGTCCGTGCGACCGCGGACGACGCCGTTCGCTCGAACGCGCTCAAGTGAGATGGCTGGCCGTTTCGCTGCTCGCGCTCGTCCTTGCCGCTTGCGGCGGTGGGGAGCGCGCGCACGGAACGGCCACGCTCTGGGTGACCCGTGACCGTGGAGCGCAGGTCCTCTACGCGGGCAGCGTCCCGGCCGGGTTGACTGCGATGCAGGCGCTCGAGCGGAAGCTGAAGGTGACGACGCGCTACGGCGGTCGCTTCGTGCAGTCGATCGACGGCGTCAGCGGGTCGGCGTCGGCCGAGCGCGACTGGCTCTACTTCGTCAACGGCATCGAGGCCGAACAGGGCGCGACCGAGGTGCGGTTGCAGCCCGGAGACGTCGAATGGTGGGACTACCGCTCCTGGCACGGCAGCGGCTTCAGCGTGCCCGTGGTCGTGGGCGCCTTCCCGGAGCCGTTCCGGCACGGCTTCGAGTGGGCCAGACCCGGGGCGCACGTGTCCGGATCCGGACCGTCGGTGCGCAAGCTGCAACAGCTCGTCGGGCGTGGCCCGAACTCGATCGTCGTCGACGCGGCGGCGCCCGCGGGCAGCGCGCGTGTCGCCCGTGACGGGAGCATCGTCAAGCTGGTCCTCGGCGTGCGTGCCGCGGCCCGGCTCGCCGCCGATCCCGCAGCGTTTCGGTACCGCTACGAGGTTGCGGAATGAGCGGCGTAGGCTCGACGGAGCCGCCAAGGAGCGGAGGTGCCGGCTTGGCCGGCGCCGGAGCGGGGCTCAGCGCGGTGCCGATGACGGCGCTGCTGGCAGCGGCCGTCGTAGCGGCGTTGGTGGCGACGAACACCGTCTCGGTTGCCTTGATCTGCGCCGCACTGCTCGTCGCCGCCTTGCGCGCGCCGGCGGAGCGCCGCTGGATGTACCTCGTGGGCACGCTCGTCAGCGCGCTGTTCGTCGTCATCGTCACGCCGTTCGTGGAGTCGATCGGCACGCACGAGCTCTGGGTCGGTCCGACGGTGCCCGTGCTCGGGCAGCTCGACGTCACGCGCGAGGAGCTCCAGGGCGCCGTGTTCCAGGGCCTCCGACTGGCCGCGGTCGGTCTCGCGTTCGCCGTGTATGCGCTGCGTGTCGATCACGACCGCCTGCTCGCCGCCTCCGGCTGGGCGCGTCGCTCGAGCCTTGCAGCAGGGCTCGCGACGAGGCTCGTGCCGCTGCTCGAGCGGGACGTACGTGATCTGCGGGTCGCGCTGCGCGGGCGGAACGTCGAGCTCGGGCCGGTGCGGCTGCTGTCACCTCTGCTCGCGGGCTCGCTCGAACGTGGGCTCGATCTGGCCGAGGCGATGGAGGCGCGAGGCTACGGACGGCCGGGCCGGACACGCGCGCCGCGACCGCCGTGGCGCGTCCTCGACTACGTCGCGATGGTGGGAGCCGTCGCGCTGGTCGTCGTCGGAGTGTTGTGGCTCTAGCGGTCGTCGAGCACCTGCGCTTCGCGTACGCGGCGGGCGCGCCACTCGCGCTCGACGACGTCTCCCTGGAGATCCGGGACGGGGAGCACGTCGTCTTGCTCGGGCCGTCCGGCTCGGGCAAGTCGACGCTCCTGCGCGCACTTGCCGGTCTCGTCCCGCACTTCCACGGGGGTGTGTTCGCGGGCCGGGTGATCGTCGGCGGCAACGACACGCGTGAGGCGCGCCCTGCGGAGCTGGCGGGCACCGTCGCGTCGGTGTTCCAGGACCCGGAGGATCAGGTGGTGATGTCGCAGGTTGCGAACGAGGTCGCGTTCGGGCTCGAGAACGTCGGCGTCCGGCCCGCTGAGATCTGGCCGCGCGTCGAGGAGGCGCTTCAGCTCGTCGGTGCGGCACAGCTCGCAGACCGTTCGGTTCACGACCTTTCGGGCGGAGAGTTGCAGCGCGTTGCGCTTGCGGCTGCACTCGCGCTGCGACCGCGGCTGCTGTTACTCGACGAGCCGACCTCGCAGCTCGATCCCGACGGCGCCCAGAGCTTCGTCGACCTGGTGGGCGCACTCGACTACGCGGTGCTGCTGTCCGAGCAGCGCCCGGCCCGACCGCTCGAGCGCGCCGACCGCATCCTCTTCATGGATGCAGGCCGCATCGTTCTCGACGCGCCCCGCGACGAGGCGCTCGCGTGGCTGCAGGCCAACCGGCCGCTCTATCTGGCCCACGAGCCAGTGCTCGCCTGCCGGCTCAAGGGCATCCGGTACGCGTACGGCGACCGGCTCGCGCTCGGCGGAGCCTCGCTCGAGATTCGTCACGGCGAGGTGGTCGCGCTCACCGGCCCGAACGGGTCGGGGAAGACGACGCTCGCGAAGATCGCAGCGGGACTGCTCGTGCCGGACGAGGGAGAGGTCGAGCACGCGCCGGCCGCGTACCTCGCACAGGATCCCGGCCGCCACCTCGTGACGGAGCGCGTGCTCGACGAGGTGGCGCTCGGCGCGGACGTCCCGCGTGCCCGGCGTGCCCTCGAGCAGGTCGGGCTGGCCGGAAATGAGGATCGACACCCGCGCGACCTCTCCTCGGGTGAACGAGAGCGGCTCGCGCTCGCGGCGGTGCTCGCCACCGAGCCGCAACTGCTCGTGCTCGACGAGCCCACCCGTGGTGTCGACCCGGAGCGCAAGGACGAGCTGCGCAAGCTGCTGCGGGCCGAGGCGCCGGGGCGCGGAACGCTCGTCGTGACGCACGATCTGCCGTGGGCCGGCGAGGTTGCCGACCGAATCGTCTCGCTCGGAGTGCGGGAGGCGGTCCGTGCGTAGGCTGCTCGTCGTCGCGCTCGCGCTGCTGGTCGCGGCGCTCGTCGTCAAGGACGGGGCGCTCGCGACGTTGCTCGGCTCGGGAGCCCTGCTTGCAGCCGGCATCGCCTGGTTCGAGTCGAGTCGTGGCTCGACGCGCGAGCTCGTGCTCGTGGCGACCCTCGCCGGAGCGGCCGCGGCCGGCAGGGTCGTGTTCGCAGCCGTGCCGGGCGTCCAGCCGGTCACGGTGGTCGCGGTCGTCGCCGGTGCCGCGCTCGGCGCCCGGGCAGGCGCCGCGACCGGCGCGCTCGCGGCGTTCGCATCGAACTTCTTCCTCGGCCAAGGCATCTGGACACCGCAGCAGATGCTGGGCTGGGGCGCGTGTGGGGCGGTCGGAGCGCTCGTCGCGCCGTTCATCCGGAACCGCTACGCGCTTGCGGCCGTCACGGCGGTGCTCGGCTTTGCGTTCAGCGCGAGCATGGACGTCTGGCTCTGGTGGGGCTTCTTCCCGCACACGCTCCCGTCGCTCCTCGCCGTCCTTGCGCGCGGGTTCTGGTTCGACGTCGCGCATGCGGCGGGAAACGTTGCGATCGCCCTGGCAGCGGGGCCTGAGTTGCGGCGTCTGCTCGACCGCTACCGGTTGCGGTTGCGGCCGGAGGTCGTGTGGGCGGCATAGCGGCGCTGGCGGCTGCGGTTGCGCTGGCGGCCTCACCGGCGCAGTTCCTGCAATCGCACTCGGTGAACGGCGCGTTCGCCGAGCCGGGGGGATCCGCCGATCCGTCGCTGACGGCGTGGGCGGTGCTCGGCCTGCGTGCCGCGGCAATCGAGGCACCCGGGTCGCTCGCATACCTGCAGTCGCAGGAGTCGTCCCTGCAGTCGACGACCGACATTGCACTCGTCGCCCTCGCGGAACGGGCACTCGGTGCCGCGCCGCAGGCGTTGCTCGCGCGGATCACGTCGGCCGAGCATCCGAACGGCCAGATCGGCCCGACCGTCAACTCGACCATCTGGTCGGTCCTCGCCCTCCGCCGCTCACCCGCGGCGACCACGCGCTTCGTGCTCGCGCAGCAGGCGAGAAACGGCGGCTTTGCGTGGAACGCGGGCGGCCTGCCCGACTCGAACGACACCGCCGCGGCGCTCGAGCTGTTCCGGGTCGCCCATGTCACCGGCCGCCCGGTGGCGAGGGCCGTCTCCTTCCTGCTCGGCTTTCGAGACGGTGACGGCGGGTTTGAGCTGGCGAAGGGGCGCGGATCCGACGCCCAGTCGACCGCCTGGGCGATTCAGGGCCTGGTCGCTGCGGGGCGGACGCCTCCGCGCTCGGCGTTCGCGTACCTCGCGCGGATGCGGCGACCAGACGGCAGCTATCGCTACTCCGCGAGCTACGTCACCACGCCGGTGTGGGTGACGTCGCAGGTTCTCGCTGCGCTGGCGAAGAAGCCGTTCCCGTTGTGAGCGCGCGATACTCCCTCGCGTGACCGCGGCGATCCTGACGATCGGCAACGAGCTCGTCTCGGGCGACGTTCCGAACACCAACGCGGCCTGGCTCGCCCAGCGGCTGGAACGGCTCGGCGTCAAGGTCGTCCTGAGCGGCTCCGTGCCCGACACGCTCGATCTGATCGTCGACTTCGTCCGGCGGGAGCGATTCCGCGTCGACCAGCTGATCGTGACGGGCGGCCTGGGCGGCACGCCTGACGACATCACGCGCGAGTCCCTCGCGGCCGCCTTCGGCGTCTCGCAGCACCTGCAGCCCGAGCTCGCCGCCGACCTGCGAGCTCGGTTCCAGGGCGCCCCGGAGTACGCGGCGCGGTGGGCGGCGCTGCCGCACGGAGCAGAGCCCCTCGAGAACCCGCTCGGCGGCGCGCCGGGCTTCCGACTCGAGAACGTCTGGGTGCTGCCGGGGCTCCCGCGTGAGATGGAGGCGATGTTCGAGCGCTACTCCGGCGAATTCCGGGGCGGAGAGCCGATTGCCGTCTGGCGGCGCTCCTATCCCACGGGTGAGGCGACGATCGTCTCGGCGCTCGTCACGGCCACCGAACGTTGGCCCACCGTCAGCGTCGGCTCGTATCCGAGCTTCGAGCCGCACGGACGCCGGGTCGAGGTCGTGCTCAAATCGTCCGATGCGGACGCGCTCAGAGCGGCCAGCGGGTGGCTGGAAGGCGAGGTCGAGCGCCTGATCTGACCGTGAGGTGATCATCTAACGTGGCCGGACGATGCCCGTCGCCGAGCCCGAGACCTACCTCGCCGATCTGAATCCCGCCCAGCGGCAGGCGGTGCTGACGACCGAGGGGCCGCTGCTGGTGATCGCCGGAGCCGGCTCGGGGAAGACGCGCGTGCTGACGCATCGGGTCGCGCACCTGCTCGCGGCCGTCGGCGCCAAGCCGAACGAGATCCTCGCGATCACCTTCACCAACAAGGCGGCACAGGAGATGAAGGAGCGGGTCGAGCGCGGGCTCGGCCCTGTCGCGCGGGCGATCTGGATCATGACGTTTCATTCCGCGTGCGGGCGCATCCTGCGTCGCGAGGCGGAGCGACTCGGCTACCGCTCCAACTTCACGATCTACGACCAGGCCGATCAGGTGCGCGTCGTGAAGGCGTGCCTCGAGGAGCTCGACCGCGATCCGAAGCGGTTCGTTCCGCGCGGCATCCACGCGCAGATCTCCAGGGCGAAGAACCAGCTCATCTCGGCGGACGAGTACGCGGCCCGCGTCGCGAGCTTCTACGACCAGACCGTCGCCGACGTCTATCAGCTCTACCAGCGCCGGCTGTTCGCCTCGAATGCAGTCGACTTCGACGACCTGCTGATGCTCACCGTCGACGTGCTGCAGCGTTTCCCCGAGGCGCACGAGCGCTGGGCCAAATCGTTTCGCTACATCCTTGTCGACGAATACCAGGACACGAACCACGCGCAGTACGTGCTGCTGAAGCTGCTTGCGTCCGACCACCAGAACCTGATGGCAGTGGGGGACCCCGACCAGGCCGTGTACTCGTTTCGCGGAGCGGACATCCGCAACATCCTCGAGTTCGAACGTGACTTTCCGACGACTCGCGTCATCTCGCTGGAGCAGAACTACCGCTCGACGAACACGATTCTCGCGGCGGCGAACGCCGTCATCTCGCACAACCGCGAGCGGAAGGAGAAGAACCTCTGGTCGGAGCTCGGCGAGGGCGAGCTGGTTCACGTCGTCGAGACGGAGGACGAGCACGCCGAGGCCCGCTTCGTCGCGGCGGAGATCGCAGCCCTGATCGGCGGCGGCTACAGCGCCACGGAGATCGCAGTGGTCTACCGCACGAATGCGCAGAGCCGCGTCCTCGAGGACGTGCTCGTGCGGCAAGGGATCGACTACCAGGTCATCGGCGGCCCGCGATTCTACGAGCGCGCGGAGATCAAGGATGCGATCGCCTACCTCCAGGTGCTCGACAACCCGTTCGACGCCGTCAGCCTGCTGCGAATCGCCAACCGGCCACGCCGTGGGATCGGCGACACGTCGCTCGCGCGGCTCGTGAGCTACGCCGACGGCCAGGGGATCTCCCTGTGGGAGGCGACTGCCCATGCGGAGGAGGCCGGGCTCGCGCCTGCCTCGGCGCGGGCGGTCAAGGGCTTTCGCAGCGCGATGGAGTCCCTGCTCGCAACGGCGAGCGATTCGCCGGTCGCAAAGCTCGTCGAGGCAGTGCTCGAGCGGACCGGCTACCTCGACGCGCTCGAGGCGGAGCGGACGATCGAGGCGGGCGGTCGCATCGAGAACCTCGAGGAGCTCGTCGGCGTCGCGCGCGAGTACGACGGGGCTGCCGAGGAGCCGTCGCTCTCCGGTTTCCTGCAGGAGATCTCGCTCTACTCCGACCAGGACGCGCTGCGCGGCGAGGACGACGCTGCCGGGCAGGTCACGTTGCTGACGCTGCACAACGCCAAGGGCCTCGAGTTCCGTGCCGTGTTCATGCTCGGTCTCGAGGAAGGGATCTTCCCGCACGTCCGCTCACTCGAAGAGAATTCACTCGAGGAGGAGCGGCGGCTCTGCTACGTCGGCATGACGCGGGCGAAGGAGCGGCTGACGATGACGCACACGATGCGGCGCAATCTGTTCGGCCGCAGCGAGGCGAACCTTCCGTCGCGGTTCCTGGACGAGCTTCCCGCGCTCGGAGTCGAGCGCGAGCGGCTGCGTCCGGCGTCCTGGTCCGACTATGGCGGCTCGGTTCAGCGTGAGTTCGTGCCGCGTGAGGTCCTGCCCGACATCTCGACCGGAGACGCCGTGCGGCACTCGTCGCTCGGAGCCGGAATCGTGCTCGCGATCGAGTCCGGGGGAGTGGTGACGGTGCGGTTCGAGGACGGCAGCGAGCGGCGGCTGATGCTCGACTACGCGCCGCTGGAGAAGATATGAGCCGTAGGCTGGACGGAGGCTCACTGGTAGCGGAGGTGCCGGCTTGGCCGGCGCCGGAGCGGGGACTGAGCCGTAGGCTGGACGGAGGCTCACTGGTAGCGGAGGTGCCGGCTTGGCCGGCGCCGGAGCGGGGACTGAGCCGTAGGCTGGACGGAGGCTCACTGGTAGCGGAGGTGCCGGCTTGGCCGGCGCTGGAGCGGGGATCTTGACCGAGATCGACGTTCGGGCCTGCTCGTCGCTCGAGGAGCTGGTCGAGGCGCTCGGGCCGATTTACCACTACTTCGGGTCGGCACCCTCGCACGAGGGTGCCGAGCGGCTCGCGCAGTGGCTCGACCTCGAGCGTGTGCTGGTCGCGCGCATGGACGGTCGCGTTGTCGGCGGAGCAGGAACGGCATCCTTCGACGTCTCGGTCCCTGGGGGTGCGACGATCCCGGCCGGCGGTGTGACCATCGTCGGAGTGCTGCCCACGCATCGGCGGCGCGGAGTCCTGAACGCGATGATGCACGCACAGCTCGCCGACTCACGTGCGCGGAACGAGGCGATCGCGTGCCTGTGGGCGTCCGAGGCGACGATCTACGGCCGGTACGGCTACGGCCTCGCGTCGCGGATGGGCGAGATGACGCTCGCGCGCGAGCGGACCGCGTTCGCCGAGCCCTTCGCGCCGCGCGGCGAGGTGCGCCTGGTCGACGCAGACGAGGCGGCACGGGTCTTCCCAAGCCTCTACGAGCAGGCGCGGAAGGATCGCGCCGGGATGATGTCGCGCACCGACGCCTGGTGGCGGACACGCCGGCTCGACGACGATCCGGCGCGGCGGCGAGGCGGCGGGCCGCTCGTGCACGCCCTGCTCTCGCTCGACGGTGCACCGGCCGGCTACGCGCTCTACCGCGTCGCGCAGGAGTGGGAGGCGGGTGTGTCGACCGGCACGGTGCGCATCCTCGAGGCGGTCACGCCGACACCCGAGTCGGCACGCGAGCTGTGGCGGTGGCTGCTCGACTTCGACTGGACCTCGCAGTTCGTCGCCGATCTGCTGCCACTCGACCATCCGCTGTTCCTGCTGCTGGCCGAGCTGATCCGCATGGCCTTCAGGATCGGCGACGGCATCTGGGCCCGTCTCGTCGACGTCGAGGCGGCGCTTCGAGCGCGCCGGTTCGGCGATGGCGGCGACGTCGTGCTCGAGGTGGTCGACGCTTCGGCGCCGTGGAATGGCGGCCGCTGGCGCGTGGCACCGGACGGCGTCGAGCGGACCGAGGCCGATCCCGGCATCCGCCTCGGCGTTGCGGCGCTCTCCTCCGCCTACCTCGGTGGGTTCCGATTCGCCGACCTGGCGCGCGCACTTCGGCTCGAAGAGCTTCAGGCCGGCGCCGTCGCCCGCGCCGATGCGCTCTTCGGCGTCACGGCCGAGCCGTGGTGCCCGGAGATCTTTTAGTGATCACTAGGACGGCTTCGTCTTGAAGGCGGCCGCCGCGGCGTGACCGCCGCTCTCAACGACGATCGTCGCGCTCACGAGCGCGGTCCCGGGCACGCGCCACGTGCATGCGGCGACCCCGCCGCGGAAGCTGTGTGAGACGACCGCGAGCGCCCGCCCGCCTGCGACGCCGCGGCACGTGACCGTCGCGTGGGCGAGCGGCTTCATCGACAGGGCGCTGATCGCGCCGACCCGCGCGCTGAGTTGCCCGCCGGCGTGCGGGCGGTGCGGTGCGAGCCGGAGGTCGCGCAGCACGATCGCCGTCGTGCGCGTCCCCCCGGAGCCGCCGGTACCGCTGTCATTGCTCGACCCGAAGTCCTGCGCCCACAGCGTGATCCCACCGCTCGCGACGGCGGCACCCGATCCGGTGACGACGTACGACGGGTTCTCGATGTTTGCCTTGTGCCCGGGCGAGGCGAGCCATGCGGCGACCACGCTCGCGGCGGTTGGATAACCCTCGGCGATGTTCTCGCCCCAACCTCCCGAGTACCCGCAAGCGACGATCCGTTCGGCGACGGTTCGCGCGACCGGCGGCGCCGGGTCGTCGTGCCCCATGTAGCGATACGTCGCCATGTGGCGCGCCTTCCAGACGGCGGACCGCGTGAGTGCCGGGGAGACGGACAGCGTGCGCAGCCCGAGCGAAGCCCGATGGGCGTTCACCAGCTTGATCACCGCGGTCGCCAGATCGCTGCGCCCCGCGGCCCAGGAGGTGCCCGGGGTGCAGTCGCCGACCAGCGTGGTGGCGGGCGCAGGTGCCGGTGCGACAATCAGCGCCGCTGCGACGGCGGCGAGAGCGGCGAGCGAAATGGGGCGATGCGATGGACGAGGCACGTCGAAGCCGTTCGGCACATTCCCGCGAAACCCTCGGAACCAAACCAACTGACGGTTCGTCGCCGCACGGCCCTCGCCGCAGCCTGCACCATGGGTCGATGGCGATTCACGCGCCCGCCGTCTCGCTTCAGGGGATCGAGAAGTCGTTCCGGTCGCCCGAGGGACCGGTTCACGCCGTGCGCGGAGTCGACGTCTCGATCGACCCGGGCGAGGTCGTCGCGCTGCTCGGGCCGAACGGGGCCGGGAAGTCGACGACGATCGACGTGCTGCTCGGACTCACCAAGGCCGACGCCGGCTCGGTGGCGCTGCTGGGCCGGGCTCCGGCCGCGGCGATCAAGGAGGGCCTGATCGGCGCAATGCTGCAGATCGGGTCGCTGCCGCGCGACCTGACGGTGCGCGAGATCGTCACCGTGATCGGGTCGCTCTATCGAGCGCCGGTCGAGGTCGACGACGTGCTCGAGCAGGTCGGCATCGCCCGCCTCGCCGAGCGCCGGACCCAGAAGCTGTCGGGCGGCGAGACGCAGCGCGTCCGTTTCGCGATCGCGATCGTCACGAATCCCGAACTGCTCGTGCTCGACGAGCCGACGGCCGCGATGGATGTCGAAGGGCGTCACTCCTTCTGGACGACGATGCGCGAGTTCGCGGCGCGCGGGAAGACGGTGCTCTTCGCGACGCACTACCTCGAAGAAGCCGACATGTACGCGGACCGGGCGGTGCTGATGGCGCGCGGCCGCGTCGTCGTCGACGGGCCGACCACCGAGATCAAGGCGATGGTCGGGTTGCGCACGATCCGTGCGACGCTCCCGGGTGCGGATTTGACGGCGCTCGCCGGGCTGCCCGGCGTTGCCAGCGCAGACGGCCGCGGCGAAGCGGTCGTCCTTCGCTGCACCGACTCGGACGCCGCCGTACGCGCGCTGCTCCAGGCCTACCCGGACGCCCGCGACCTCGAGATCACCGGCGCCGGTTTCGAGGAGGCGTTCATGGAGCTGACTCGCGGCGAGGACGAAGAGGAGGCGGCGTGACGACCTACGTCCGTTACGAGCTCGTCCGGGTGCTGCGCAACCGCCGCTTCGTCGTTCTCTCGCTCGGCTTCCCGCTCGTCCTGTACTACCTGATCGCCGGGCCGAACAAGAACGAGACCGACCTGGGTGGAAGCGGGGTCTCGGCGCCGCTCTACTTGATGGTCGGCCTCGCTGCGTTCGGGACGATGAACGCCGTCATCTCCGGCGGCGCCCGAATCGCGTTCGACCGCAGCCTCGGGTGGACCCGTCAGCTGCGGCTGACGCCGCTCTCGCCGCGGAGCTACCTGGCGACGAAGATCCTGGTCGCCTACCTCACCGCGCTGATGACGATCGCTGTGCTTGCTGTTGCGGGGACGACGCTCGGCGTCAGGCTCTCGGCGCAGAGCTGGGTCGAGATGATCGCGCTGCTGCTCGTCGGGCTGCTGCCGTTCGCGGCGCTCGGGATCGTCCTCGGCCACGTGCTCACCGTCGACTCGCTCGGCCCCGCCGTCGGCGGGCTCACCGCGCTGCTCAGCATCCTCGGCGGCGTGTGGTTCCCGATCAACAACGGCTTCCTGCACGCTGTGGCGCAGGCCTTGCCCTCCTACTGGCTCGTCCAGGCGAGCCACGTTGCGAGCGGCGGTCGCCCATGGGGCGCGCTCGGGTGGTTCGTCACGATCACCTGGACGGTCGTGCTCGGCGTGCTCGCGGTGTGGGCCTACCGCCGCGATACGCAGCGTGTCTAGGGTTCGTTCTTGCGCGCGAGCTGCGCGGTGACCTGCTGCAGGGCGTCCGGGCTCTCCTGATCGACGATGAAGGTGAGGAACTCTCCGTCGGAGAGCTCCTTGATGCGGTCGTCGACGGCCTCGATCATCGCGTCGCTTCCGAGCGCGAAGACCATCGTCTGGCCGGGCTCGAGCGTCTCGGTCACGTTCTTCATCAACTTGTCGCTCACGCCGCGGTCGTGGAAGTGCCCCCGGATCGAACCCTTCGTCTGGTGGATCTTCACCTTGCCGTCGGCCTCCTTCGTCGCGAGCGCGATGTCCTCGAGCGTCACGCGGTCGGCTTCGACCGCCCGCTGCAGCGCTTCGAGGACGAACTCCCCGGCTGCCTGATCCTTCCCCTCGATCCCGATCACCCGCATCGTGCTCCTCCTTCAGGTCGTCGTTCTCTCTCGGTCGAACTTGTCGAGAAGGCAGTCGATCCGGCCGACGTGCTCGAAACCGAGCAGCTCCAGGAAGGGGCCTGACATCGCCCCGGCGCCCACGGTGAGTGGGCGTGGGGAAAGCGCGCGACGTGCCGGACCGGAGGGGAGATCGTGCTCTCGATTGCCACGCAGTGATTATCGACCACGCCCGACACCGCCCGGCCGGTCGACCGATTAGGTTTCCGGGGTTGCGTCCCCCGGCCGAGAGGAGCGATCGATGGCAGTAGCGACACCGCATGCGGAGCCGACAGCCGCGCTGGTCGGCGACAAAGGGCTCAAGCGAGACGCGATCGGCTACCTCTCGAACCTCGTGATCGGGGTCGCTTCGACCGCGCCCGCCTATTCGCTCGCCGCGACGCTCGGCTTCATCGTGGCGGTGCCCGGAATGGGAGTGCACGCGCCGGCGGTGTTGCTCGTCTCGTTCGTCCCGATCCTGCTGATCGCGTTCGGCTACAAGTACCTGAACCGCGCGGATCCGGACTGCGGCACGACGTTCGCCTGGGGAACTCGCGCCATGGGCCCGTGGGTCGGCTGGATGAACGGTTGGGCGATCTTCGTCGCCGACGTCATCGTGATGGCGTCGCTGTCCGTGATCGCCTCGACGTACACCTATCTCCTGTTCGGGTGGTCCGCCGGAGCGAACTCCACGTTCTGGATCCTGCTGGGCGCGGCGATCTGGATCGCCGTGATGACCTGGATCTGCTGGCGTGGGATCGAGCTCTCGGCCCGCGTCCAGCAGTTCCTCCTCGCGGCGGAGATCGCGATCCTCGTGGCGTTCGCGCTCGTCGCGATCGTCAAGGTCTACGCGAACGCTCCCGCGCACTCGCTGCGGATCAGCGCAGACTGGTTCAACCCGTTCGCACTGGGGTTCAAGCCGCTGATCGACGGCATGCTGCTCGGCATCTTCATCTACTGGGGCTGGGACTCTGGCGTGATGGTCAACGAGGAGACCGAGAGCTCGGCCGAGGCACCTGGTCGCGCCGCGGTTGTCTCGACGCTGATCCTGCTCGCGATCTACCTCGTCGTCTCCGCCGCCGCGCAGTCGTACGGCGGCACCGGCGTTCTGGTCAACAATTCGAACGACGTTCTCCGTGTACTCGGCACCCAGGTGTTCGGTTCGCCCTGGGACAAGCTGTTGATCATCGCGGTGCTGACGTCGGCGTCCGCGTCGACCCAGACCACGATCCTGCCGACGGCGCGGACCACGCTGTCGATGGCCCGCTGGAAGTCGATTCCGTCGATCTTCGGCCACATCCATCCGCGAAACCTGACGCCGGACTTCTCGACACTCGCCATGGGCGGCATCTCGATCCTCTTCACCGTGCTGCTCGTGGCGTTCAACTCGTCACAGGACGTGCTCGGTGACTCGATCACCGCAGTCGGTTTCGCGATCCTCTTCTACTACGGCTTCACCGGGCTCATTTGCGCCGTGTACTTCCGCAAGCAGCTCGTGAAGAGCTGGAAGCACTTCCTCGCGGCCGGCATCGTGCCTCTCGTCGGGTTCGGCGTCATGGCGGGGATCTTCGTCAAGGCTTTCCACGACTACAGCCAGACGGACGCCGGCTATGCGCAGCCGCTGTTCGGGATCCAGATCCCGATCGTGATCGGCATCGGATCGCTCCTGCTCGGCGTGCCGTTGATGATCCTCTGTGCGCTCAAGTACCGCGAGTTCTTCTCACGCAAGCCGGAGGTCGCGGCCGAGGGCTCGCTCGACTATATCCCCGAGGAGGTGTCGCTCCACTTTTAAAGCGGCGGTGCGAGCAGCGCGGTCACCGGAGCGTCGGCCGTACCGATCGACTGCTCGACGTCGAGGTCGCTTGTCTCGAGCCGCACGACCCTGCCGTCGACGGCGTCGAGGAACGCGTCCGGCGGGTCGAGGAAGTTGATCGCGGCCGTGTTGTAGTGCATCGGCACCACCAACCGCGGTCGGAGCGCGCGCACGACCGCAGCGGAGGCTGCGCCGCCGATCGTCGGGCCGCCGCCGACGGGGAGGAACAGGACGTCGACCTCTCCGATCGCGGCTTGCTGCTCGGGTCGGAGCGCTGCCTGGCCGAAGTCGCCGAAGTGAGAGAAGCGCAGACCGTCGAGCTCGAAGCACACGATCGCGTTCGGGCCGCGCTGCGTGCCGGCGACCTCGTCGTGCTCGGAGGCGATCGCGACGACGCTGCCGATCGGCGACTCGAACGTGCCGGCCGTCGCGCGGATGGTGACCGGCGAGCCGCCGACGACCTCGGCGGCGTTGTGGTCGCCGTGCTCGTGCGTGATCAGCAGGACGTCGGCCTCGAGGCCCTCGATCGGCGGATAGTCGAAGACGATGCCGCGCGACGCGGCGAGCTCCATCGGGCCGAACGGGTCGATCGCGACGCGCTGCGAGCCGCTGACGAGGAACGCTGACTGGCCGTACCAGCGAATCTGCATGACGCCTCCGGGTTGGTAGTGGGTTTTCTAGCGTTGCGTGAGTCGGCGGAGGAGCGGGACCGCGCGGACCACCGTCTCCTGCTCTTCCGGCGTGAGCTCGGCCGCCATCGCCTCCGCGAGCCAGCCCTCGCGGCGGCGGCGGTCGGCCGCGAGCGTCGCACGACCCTCGTCGGTGAGCCCGATCATCACCTGGCGGCGGTCGGTCGGATCGGGCGTGCGCGAAACGAGGCCCGCGGCCTGGAGCTCGGCGACGGTCTGCGCCATCGACTGCGGCCGTACTCGTTCCGCCGTCGCGAGTGCACTCGTGGTCAGCGGTCCGTCGCGGTCGAGGCGCGCCAGCACGGCGGCCTGCGAGATCGAGAAGGTGTTCTCGGCACGCAGCCGGCGGATCAGCTGGCCGAGCACGATGCGCAGTTCGCTCGCCGACCGAGTGAGATCGAGCGTGCGGCTCACCGACCGCAACTATACAGGTAAGCTGAACAGTCTGCCTGTGCACTCGAAGGTCATGGCCCCGGCTCCGGACGACCACTACAAGTGGATCGCGCTCTCGAACACGACGCTCGGAGTCCTGCTCGCGACGATCGACGCGTCGATCATGCTGATCGCGATGCCGGCGATCTTCCGCGGCATTGGGCTGGACCCGCTGCGGCCGGGCAACAGCTTCTACCTGCTGTGGATGATCCTCGGCTTCCTGGTCGTGTCGAGCGTGCTCGTCGTCGGCGTCGGGAGGCTCGGCGATCTCTACGGGCGCGTGCGGATGTACAACCTCGGCTTCGTCATCTACACGGTCGCATCGCTGCTCCTGGCGATCGACTGGATGCACGGGCGCGCCGGCGCGGACTGGCTGATCGCGTTCCGCATCGTCCAGGGTGTGGGCGCGGCGTTCCTGATCGGGCAGTCGGCGGCGATCCTCACCGATGCGTTTCCGAAACACCAGCGCGGCCTCGCGCTGGGCATCACCAATGTCGTCGGGATCAGCGGCCAGTTCATCGGGCTCGTGCTCGGCGGCGTGCTCGCCCAGATCGACTGGCGCCTGATCTTCCTCATCTCGGTCCCCTTCGGCGTGTTCGGCACCGTCTGGTCGTACCTCAAGCTGCGCGAGACGAGCCTCCCCGAGCGTGCGCCGATCGACTGGCTCGGGAACGTGACGTTCGCGTTCGGGCTCGTGCTCGTGATGATCGGGATCACCTACGGGATTCGCCCGTACGGCGGTCGGCCGATGGGGTGGACGAACCCGTTCGTCGACGGCTGCCTCAGCATCGGAGTGCTGTTGCTGTTCGCGTTCGTGCTCGTCGAGCGGCGCGTCGAGCATCCGATGTTCAGGCTGCAGCTCTTCAAGATCCGCGCCTACTCGTTCGGCGTGTTCTCGAGCTTCCTCTCCGCGATCGCCCGCGGCGGCCTGATGTTCATGCTCATCATCTGGCTCCAGGGCATCTGGCTGCCCGAGCACGGTTACAGCTTCAGCCGCACGCCGTTCTGGGCCGGCGTCTACATCCTCCCGCTGACGATCGGGTTCCTGATCGCGGGCCCCGTGTCCGGCTACCTCTCGGATCGGCACGGCTCGCGGTGGCTCGCGACCGGGGGGATGCTCGCCTCGGCGCTCGCGTTCGTGCTGCTGGCGATGCTGCCGATCGACTTCTCGTACGGAGCCTTTGCCGCGATCCTGCTGCTGATGGGGCTCTCGATGGGCGCGTTCGCATCACCGAACCGCGCCGCCGTGATGAACAGCCTGCCGGCGCGCCATCGCGGCGCGGGCGGCGGGATGAACCAGACCTTCCAGAACTCGGCCCAGGTGCTCTCGATCGGCATCTTCTTCACGCTGATGATCATCGGCCTGGCAGGCACGTTGCCCCACACGCTCGCCACCGGGCTCACGACGCACGGCGTGCCACCCGCGACCGCTCACCGCGTCGCCGATCTGCCGCCGGTGTCGGTGCTGTTCGCGACGTTCCTCGGCTACAGCCCGGTCGAGCGGCTCGTGCCGGCCGGCGTCCTCCATCACCTGTCGCAGGCAAATGCCGCCACGCTCACGAGCCGAGGGTTCTTCCCGCAGCTGATCACCCAGCCGTTCAGGGACGGCCTCCACGAGGCATTCCTGTTCGCGGCGGCCGCCTGTCTCGTCGCCGCGGTCGCGTCCTGGTCGCGCGGGGCGCGTCAGGTCACGGAGCCGGCGACCGAGGCGATCACGCTGGCCGGCGACTAGGAAGAGGTTTGATGTGGAGCGACGTGTCCGCGGGGATGCGTCAGACCAAGCGGATTGGACGGGGCGGGCGTAGCCCGTAGCGGTGGCTACGGGCGAGGCCGACCGGGCCGAGCCGCGCCGTGTCTGGCGCACCAGCCGCGGGCGCGTGAGTTTCACATCAGGCCTCTAAGGCGGATAGACCGCGTCCGGCTCCTGCGTCAACCCCTCCGGCCAGTCGAAGATCTCCGTGATCACGCCGAGGTCCGGGTCGGTGGAAACGTAGGCGAAGGTGACGCCGTTGTAGTGGCCGCCCTGCAGCACGCCGTGGCCCTTCGCCCGGAGCGCGTCGAGTGTCTCTCGGTAGCCGCGCCCGCCCACGGCGACGTGGTGGACGCCTTCGCCCTTCGTCGCCAGGAACTCCGCGAAGACGCCCTTGTCCTCCAGCGGCTGGACGAGCTCCCATTGCACGCTCCCGACCATCGTCACCGCGATGCGGAAGCGGTAGTCACCCGGGGCATCGGCGGTCGTCATCTCGGTCACCGTCCCGGGGTTGAAGTCGTAGATCTCCCACGGGCCGATGCCGTACTCCTCGACGTAGGTGCGGAGTGTCTTCTCCAGATCGCGGACGACGATCGAGATCTGCATGGTCTCGGTGAACACTGGCTCGCGCATGCGCAGCATCGTACGGCCTTGCTTGCGTCGTGGTGAGCTGATTCGATCCGTGCGTGGCGACGCTGCGCGCAGCCGTGACGCGAGGTCGGGGCGTCATGGAGGTCGGTGCGGTCGAGGAGCCGGGCGCGCCGGCGCCGGGGCAGGTGCTCGTCGCGCCGGAAGCGGTGGGCCTGTGCGGCTCGGACTTCCACTACTTCCTCGGCGACATCGGGACGATCGAGGACCCGTCGACGCTCTACCCGCGGATCCAGGGTCACGAGGCATCCGGAACGATCCTCGCGCTCGGCGCCGACTGCCCGCCGGGTCTCGCCGTCGGCGGCCGCGTGGCGCTGTGGCCGGTCTCGGCCTGCGGCCACTGCTACGCCTGCAGCATCGGACGGCCGAACGCGTGCGCATCGATCAGCCTCATCGGCGTCCACACCGACGGCGCCCTGCAGGAGCAGCTGCTGATCCCGGCCGAGCAGGTCTTCCCGGTCGGCGACCAGGACCCCGCCCTGGCGGCGCTGATCGAGCCGGTCTCGATCGCGATGCGCTCGGTCGACCGGGGGAGCGTCGCGCCGGGCGAGCACGTCGTCGTCCTCGGCGCAGGCCCGATCGGGCAGGCGCTCGCGCTGGCCGCGATCGACCGCGGCGCATCCGTGCTCGTGCTGGACACGGTCGCGACCCGCCTCGAGCGCGCGGCGGCGACCGGTGCCGACGTGTACCGGATGCTGGAGACCGAGACGCTGCGCGACATCGCCCGCGAATGGGCCGGCGGCGACGGGCCGCAGGTCGTCTTCGAGGCGACCGGGGTCGCCGGGCTGCTGCAGTCCGGCGTCGAAGCGGTCGCGCAGGCCGGCCGGGTGGTCGTCGTCAGCCTCTCGAGTGAGCGGGCGCCGATCCGCGTCGGCGACCTTCCGCTGAAGGAGATCGACGTGCTCGGCGTCAGTTGTTGCCGCTCCGACGACTTCGCTGCCGCCGTCGACCTCGTCTCGCGACGCCGCGACGTGGCCGCGGGCCTCGTCACGCACCAGTTCACGCTCGACGACGCTCCGAAGGCGATCGACTACGCGATGCACCACCCCGCCGAGGTGATGAAGGCGGTCGTCAGGCTGAACGACTGATCGCGTAGGAGGACTAGAACGGGAAGGGGTGCCCGCTCCCTCCCTGCACCGTGATCCAGCGCAGCTCGGTGAACTCGTCGATCACGGCCTGGCCGCCGAACCGTCCCCAGCCCGAGTCCTTGACGCCGCCGAACGGCATCTGTGGCTCGTCGCCGACGGGCTGGTCGTTGACGTGGACGATGCCCGACTCGAGCAGCTGCGCGAGTGCGAAGCCGCGGTCGGTGTCCGAGGTGAGGATCCCCGCGCTGAGGCCGTACTCCGTCGCGTTCGCGCGCGCGACCGCCTCCTCCGCCGAGTCGACGACATCCACGGCGACGACGGGGCCGAACGTCTCGAACTTCGCGAAGTCCGAGTTCTCCGGCACGTCCGTGATCACCGTCGCGCGGTAGCACGGGCCGGCGGCCTCGCCGCCCGCGAGCACCTTCGCGCCCTTCGCCACCGCGTCGTCGACCCGCTCGCTGACCAGGCTGAGGGCGGCTTCGTTGATCAGCGGGCCGATGATCGTGTCGTGCTCCTTCGGATCGCCGGCCTTGAGCGTCTTCGCCTTCTCGGCGAGCCGAGTCGTGAACTCGTCGGCGATCGGGCGCTCGACGATGATCTTTCGAGCCGACATGCAGATCTGACCCTGGTGCAGGAACGCCCCGAAGGTTGCGGCGTTGACCGCGTAGTCGAGGTCGGCGTCCGCGAGAACGAGCAGCGGGTTGTAGCCGCCGAGCTCGAGGACGACGCGCTTCAGGTGCCGGCCCGCTGCTTCCGCCAGCCGCCTGCCCGTTGCCGTCGAGCCGGTGAAGTTGATGCGGCGCACGGCCGGGTTCTCGACCAGCTCATCGCCGATCGGCGCCGCTTCGCCCGGGGCATGCGTGACGATGTTCAGGACGCCGGCGGGGAGCCCGGCTTCGGCGAAGATCTCGCCCCAGATCAGCCCGCCGACGACCGGCGAGAGCTCGGACGGCTTCAGCACGACGGTGTTGCCCAGTGCGAGCGGCGCCGCGATCGACCGTGCCGACAGGATCAGCGCGGCGTTCCAGGGCGCGATCGCGCCGACGACGCCGACCGGCCTGCGGATGCCCATGGCGAGGGTGCCGGGATGATCCGAGGGGAGGATCTGCCCGAGCGGCGCATACGGCGCCGCCGCCGTCTGGCGGAACAGTCCCGGTACGAACCCCATCTGGAACATGCCGAACCCGAAGCTCGCGCCGGTCTCGCGCGCCAGCAGGCTCACGACCTCGTCGAGGCGCGACTCGAGGATGTCGGCCGCCTTCAGGAAGATCCGCTGCCGCTCGGCGGGCACGCTCTGCGACCACGCGGGGAACGCTGCGGCTGCGCTCGCCACCGCGCGCTCTGCGTCGGCGCGGGTGCCGGCTGCGACCTGGGCGACGACATCGCCGGTGAAGGGATCGCGGTCCTCGAACGTTCTCCCGCCGTCGGCGGCCGTCCACTCGCCGCCGATGAAGTGCTGGTACTCGCGAACCTCGGACTGGACGCTCGTCACCTCGGTCTCCTTTTTCTCAGGGCCGCGCCATCGCGTTGGTGGGGCTTCGCGTATATAACCCCACGGGCCTGTCACGTGTCGAATCAGCGGTCAGCCGTCCCACATAGTCGAACCACGACACCATGATCGACCTCTCGCGCCTCACCGCGATCGACGTCCACGTGCACACCGAGCGCTCCCGGTCGGGTCACGACCCGATGCCGGCCGAGTTGCGCGAAGCGGCCTCGCGCTACTTCGGCAACGCGTTCACCGGCGACGCACTGCCGACGATCGACGACGTGGCCGCCTACTACCGGGAACGGGGGATCGCGGCCGTCGTGTTCACGGTCGACTGGGAGCTCGAGAGTGGCCGCGCTCCGATCCCGAACGAGGAGATCGCCGAGGGCGCGCGCGCGAACGCCGACATCCTGATCCCGTTCGCCAGCGTCGATCCGGCCCGTCACGATGCCGTCGAACGGGCGCAGCGGCTGATCGACGAGCACGGCGTTCGCGGCTTCAAGTTCCACCCGAACCTGCAGCAGTTCTTCCCCAACGACCGGACCGCCTATCCGCTGTACGAGGTGATCGCCGCCGCCGGGCTGCCGGCGCTCTTCCATTCGGGACACAGCGGCATCGGCACCGGCCTGCCCGGCGGCGGCGGACTGCACCTGAAGTACTCGAACCCGCTCTGCCTCGACGACGTCGCTGCCGACCTGCCGGAGTTGAAGATCGTCCTCGCACATCCGTCGTTCCCCTGGCAGGACGAGGCGATCTCCGTCTGCCTGCACAAGGCGAACGTCTGGATCGACCTGTCCGGGTGGTCGCCCAGGTACTTCCCGCCCGGGCTCGTCCAGTACGCGAACACGCAGCTGCGCGGGAAGGTGCTGTTCGGCTCCGACTTCCCGCTGATCACCCCTGATCGGTGGCTTGCGGATTTCGCAGAAGCGCCGTTCCGCGACGAGGTCCGGCCGCTGATCCTGAAGGAGAACGCCGCCGCGCTGCTCGGTCTGTGACGTTCGAATATTCGGAACGCCATTCTTGACAGCAGAACCGAAAATCACCTAGCGTCGGAGCCGTCACGCTTCCGAGCGGTTCCGATCCGGCGAGGAGGATGTCCCGAAACTGGCAATCGTCGCGCTGAGTGAAGCCGTCTCCGAGCTCGTGCGCGACGGCGACGTGGTGGCGCTCGAGGGCTTCACACACCTCATCCCGAATGCGGCAGGCCAGGAGCTGATCCGTCAGGGGCGTCGTGAGCTGACGCTCGTGCGGATGACGCCCGACGTCGTCTACGACCAGCTGATCGGGATGGGCTGCGCGCGGAAGCTCGTCTTCTCGTGGGGCGGCAACCCGGGTGTGGGCTCGCTGCACCGGCTCAGGGATGCAGTCGAGCACGACTGGCCGGCGCCGCTCGAGCTCGAGGAGCATTCGCACGCAGGCATGGCTGCGGCGTATGCCGCCGGCGCTGCAGACCTCCCGTTCGGTGTCCTGCGTGGGTATCAGGGCACCGACCTCCCGGCACACACGCGGGTCGCGGCGATCACGTGTCCGTTCACCGGTGAGGAGCTCGCGGCCGTGCCGGCCCACCGTCCCGACGTCGGGATCGTGCACGCCCAGCAGGCGGATCGGCACGGCAACGTACAGCTCTGGGGGATCACCGGTGTACAGAAGGAGGTCGTGCTCGCCTCCGCGCGCTCGATCGTGACCGTCGAGGAGATCGTCGACGAGCTGGAGCTTCAGCCCGGCGGCGTCGTTCTCCCAGCGTGGGTGATCGATGCCGTCGCCTGCGTCCCCGGCGGTGCGCGGCCCTCGTATGCGCACGGCTACTACGAGCGAGACAACGACTTCTACGTCGCGTGGGAAGCGATCAGCCGCGACCGCGACGTGTTCCTGACGTGGATGAGCGAGCACGTCCTGGAGGGGGTATCGGCGTGACAGCCATGGACAATCTGAGCGAGATCGTGCTCCCGGACGACCCGAGTTTCGGCGCCGAGGTGCAGGTCGACTACCCGGGCTACCGCTCGACGCGCTGGCGCGCGCCGAACCGCCCGCTCGTCACGCTGCCCGAAGAGCTGCATTCGCTCCCGGGGCCCGTGTTCGGCGAGGACGCGGTGCTGCCGTCCGAGGCCGACCTGACGCGGCAGCACGAAGGCGAGCCGATCGGCGAGCGGATCATCGTCCACGGCCGCGTGCTCGACACCGACGGGCGCCCGCTCCGCGGGGCGCTGGTCGAGATCTGGCAGGCCAACGCCTGCGGCCGCTACCGCCACCAGGTCGACCAGCACCCGGCGCCGCTCGACCCGAACTTCTCCGGTGCCGGCCGCTGCCTGACCGATGCCGACGGCCGCTACGAGTTCATCACGGTCAAGCCCGGTGCGTACCCATGGGGCAACCACGAGAATGCATGGCGGCCGGCGCACATCCACTTCTCGCTCTTCGGCCGGCTCTTCACGCAGCGCCTGGTGACGCAGATGTACTTCCCGGGCGATCCGCTGTTCCCATACGACCCGATCTTCAACTCGGTCCGCGACCCGAAGTCCCGTGCACTGCTCGTCTCGCGGTTCGACCTCTCCGCGACCGTCCCCGACTGGGCGCTCGCCTTCGAGTGGGACGTCGTGCTCGGACGTGGCACTCGCGACGCGACACCGATCGAGGCCGACGCGTGACGACTCCCTCGCAGACCGTCGGTCCCTTCTACTCGATCGGCCTGGTCGCCGACAGCCGGACGCAGAACGAGCTCGCCGCCGACGGGATCACGCTGGCGGGGCAGCTCGTCGACGGCCAGGGCGACCCGATCGTCGACGGCCTGATCGAGGCATGGGACGCCGCCGGCGCTCGCTGGGGCCGGTCCGGCACGGACAAGGAGGGGCGGTTCTCGTTCCGGGTCCCCCGGGATGCCGCGCACCTCGACGTGTACGTGTTCGCCCGCGGCCTGCTTCGTCATCAGTGGACGCGGATCTACCTCGACGGATCCGTCGACGACGAGGTGCTCGCCGGGCTCGATGACGGACGACGCGCGACGCTGATGCCGCGCCGCGAAGGCGACCAGCTCCGCTTCGACATCCACATGCAGGGCGACGACGCAACCGTCTTCTTCGCGCATTGAGCACCCGGACGACATCCGTGCCCGAGAATTCGCCACCACGGTTGGCAGGGGCGCCCGTCCGCACCGTCCGCGACGCCACGTTCGAGGTCTTTCGCCGTCGCGGCCTGACGAGGCTCTTCGCAAATCCGGGCTCGACCGAGGTGCCGTTCCTGACCGACCTTCCCGCCGACCTCGAGTTCGTGCTCGCCTTGCACGAGAGCTCCGTGATCGGTCTTGCCACCGGGTACGCGCTCGGCCGCGGCGCTCCGTCGCTCGCCCTTCTGCACACCACCGCCGGGCTCGGGAACGGCGTCGCTGCGATCGCGACCGCGCGCGTCAACCGCGCTCCCGTGGTCGTGCTCGTCGGCCAGCAGGACCGCAGGCATCTGGCCTACGAGCCGTTCCTCACCGGGCGGCTCGCCGGGCTCGCCGGCGACTACCCGGTCCGGGTGGAGCAGCCGGCGCGGGCTCAGGACGTGCCGGCCGCGGTCGAGCGAGCGTTCCACGCCGCGTCCACCGCGCGCGGGCCTGCGCTCGTGATCGTGCCGATGAACGACTGGGAGGCAGCTCCGGACGACGAGCGGGAGCCCGCCGCGGCAATCGGCGAGATCGTCCGGGCCGTCTCGGTCGCACCCGAGGTCGTCGATGCGCTGGCCGCGTTCCTCGACGGGGCACGCTCGCCCGCGCTGGTCGTCGGCGCGGGTGCCGACGACGCGGCAGCTCGGGCAGCTCTGGTCGCCCTCGCCGAGCGCCTCGCCGCACCGGTCTACCAGGAGGCCTTCGGCGCACGTGCGGGTTTTCCGCACGACCACCCGCTGTTCGCCGGGTTGCTTCCTGCCGGGCGGCCGGGCCTGCGCGAGCGACTCGCCCCGCACGACACGCTGCTCGTCGTCGGCTGCCCGGCGTTCCGGCAGTCGTTCTACGCACCCGGCCGGCTGACGATGCCGGGCACGCGGATCGCCCTCGTCACCGAGGATCCCGAGGAGGCGTATCGCAGCCCGGTCGAGCTCGCCGTGCTGGCATCGCCGGCGTCCGTGTGTGCCGCCCTCGTGGGGCGCGTCGCCGCCCGGCACACACCTCCGCCGGTGCCGTTCCGGCCCCCCACACCGCCGGACCCGCCGTCGGGCGGCGGGCCGCTGCGCGCGAGCCATGTGCTCGCGGCGCTCGCCGAACGCCTGCCCCCGGATGCCGTCGTGCTCGAGGAGGCTCCGGTCGACCGCCCGGAGCTCCAGGAGCGAATGCCGGCCAGCCAGCCGTTCGGCTATCTGAGCGCGGCGATGGGCGGGCTCGGGTTCGCCGTCCCGGGGGCCACCGGGCTGCGCATGGCACTCCCCGAACGCCCGGTTGTCGCCGTGGTCGGAGACGGCTCGACGATCTACGGGATCCAGGGTCTCTGGAGCGCCGCGCACTATCGCGTGGGCGTTTTGTTCGTCGTACTCTCCAATGGCGGCTACGCGATCATGGACCGACTCGCGGAGAACCAGGGCGGAGCCCCGCCGTGGCCCTCCTTCGGAGAGGTCGAGCTAGCAACGGTCGCGCGCGGCTTCGGGTGTCCGGCCCGCCGGATCACGACGTACGAGGAGCTGACCGGGGTGCTGGACGACATCGTCCCGACACTCGGGCGGCGTGAGGAGCCTCTGCTGCTCGACGTCGCCGTCGCGCCGACGGAGGCCTTCGGGCCGTGATCAGCCATGCGTAGCCGGCCTCCACCTGCCGTCCGCCACACGTGGATCAACCCCCCCTGCAGTCCCCCACCAGCACTAGAAAGGACGGATCGGATGACGGTTCGGAAAGCAGTAGTGGTGATCGCATTTCCCGTGGCGTTGATCGCCGCGGCAGTGCTCGCCGCCGGTGCCGCGAGCTCGACCGCCAAGGTCGGCACGGGATCGGCCGGCGTGGCGAAGTGCGGTCTCGGCAACGGCAAGAAGGCAACGGGTACGCCGATCAAGATCGACGGCCTCGACATGCTCATCCCGGGCGTCGACTTCACGACGGTCGGCAAGATCGCGGCGGCGTACTTCGCCTGTGTCAACGACAACGGCGGCATCCATGGCCGGCCGGTCAAGTACACGCTCTACAACGAACAGCTCAACCCGGCACAGGAGGCCGCGCTCGCGAGGAAGATGATCCAGAGCGACAAGGCCGTCGGCATCGTGGGCAACACGAGCTTCGCCGAGTGCGGGACGAACTGGAAGTACTACAAGAGCAAGGGCTACATCGTGATCGGCGCCGGCGTCCAGGCGGAGTGCTACAGCACGCCGTCGTTCGTCGAGACGAACATGGGCCCGCGCTACAGCAACGTCGGGGCGGCCCAGGCGCTGATCGCGGCCGGAGTCAAGAAGATCGCGATCGCCTCGCCTGACACCATCTCGGCCTACGCGGACAGCGGCGTCGCCGCTCTTGGTGCACAGAAGGGCGTGGCGGTCAAGATCTACCCGACGCACCTACCGGTGACCGACGCGACCTCGCAGGTGCTCTCGATGTCCCAGTTCGCCGGCGACGGCGGTGCGATCATCCTCGACTTCACCCCCGACACCGCTCCGGCGTTCATGAAGGCGGCGGTCAGCCTGGGCGTCGAGCCCAAGGTGAAGTGGGGCTCGTCGACCCCGATCGCGAACACGGTGATGGCGGCGCAGTTCCCGCAGTTCGACGGGAATCTGTGGATCAACCAGGAGTTCAGCAACGTCGACCCGTCCGTCGGGCCCGACTCGGCGCTGATGTTCCAGATCATCAAGAAGTACGCCTCGAGCATCGCGCCGCAGGCGTTCGCACAGATGGGCTACATGGACGCGAAGTTCTCCACGATCGCGCTGCTGAACATCAAGGGCTCGATCACGGCGAAGTCCTACAACCTCGCAGTCCGGAACCTCAAGGACATCAAGACGGACATGCTCTGCAAGCCGTGGTATGTCGGGAACGCGCTTCCGTACCACATCCCCAACAACACCGACATCACCGTCGACTACAAGGCCGGACAGGTTGTCGTGCGGCAAGGTTGCACGGACATCGCACCGGTCGACAAGCAACTCACGCAGACCCGCAAGTGGGAGAAGCAGTACCACCTGAACGGCTAGGAGAAGCAAACGACATGGCGATCAGCAACCCGAGAGGAAGTCATTGACCGGCGTCCTCGCATTCAGCATCTTCGGTGTCGACTGGCAGTTCCTGAAGCCGTTCATCGTCGTCGGGCTCGCGTTCGGAGGCGTGTATGCGCTCTCCGGCGTGGGCCTGGTGGTGCTGTACCGCGCGACCGGCGTTCTGAACCTCGCGTTCGGAGCGATCGGCGCGGCTGGGGCGTTGATCGCCTACTGGATCGTCACGCACACGGGCTGGCCGCACTGGCTGGCCTACACGATCTGCGTCGCGTTCGGCGGGGTCGTCAACCTTGCCTACGGCATGGTTTTCGGCCCCGCCTTCGCGCGGCGCGATCCGCTCGTGAAGATGATGGGCACGCTCGGGCTGGCCCTGATCCTGCTCGGAGTGATGGCGTGGCGGGCGCCGATCGGCGGGGCCTTTGCGCGTTTCCTGCCGCTCCCGTCGACGAGTCACATCTACCAAGTGTGGGGGACGTCGGTGAACCTGACGCAGATCATCGCGATCGCGCTCGCCTTCGTCCTGACGGCGGTGATCACGGTCTTCCTCAGGGTCACGAAGCTCGGCACCGCGATGCGCGCGCTCGCGAACGACCGTGAGATCACGGCGACGCTGGGTGTCCCGGCGCGGCGGGTCGAGGCGGCCGCGTGGTTCGGGTCGGGTCTCGTCTGCGGCGCCGCCGGGCTCCTCCTGCCCGACCTCCTCACCTCGCTCGACTACTCGGCGCTCACGTTTCTCGTCATCGCCTCGCTCGCGGCGGCGCTGATCGGCCGGCTCCGCTCGCTGTGGGTGACGCTCTTCGGGGGCCTGCTCGTGGGCCTCGCGCAGGCGGTGCTCGCGCCGTATTCGTCGGTGACGCAGTACCGCTCCGCGACGCCGTTCGTCCTGGCCATCGCAGCGCTGCTCGTGCTCTCTCGGCGCCGCGTCGTCACGATCTCGCGGGCCCAATGAGCCTGCGTCTTCATCTCGACCGGGGAACGGCGATTCGCGGGCTCGTCATCGCAGCATTGCTCGTCTTCGTCGTCGTCGCCGTCCCCAACCTCGTCGGCGCGGACTGGATCACGACGTTCACGAGCGTGGCCATCTACTCGCTCGCGGCACTCGGCTTCGGTCTCCTCTACGGCCGCGTCGGCTTGATCTCGCTCGGCCAGGTGGCGCTGCTCTCGATCGGCTGCTGGATCGGCACACGACTGTCCTACGCCACGGCGATCCCGTTCCCGCTGCTGCTGCTCGTCGTCGGCGGCATCGTGTGCTTGATCGGCGTGATCATCGGCCTGCCGGCGCTGCGACTCTCGGGGCTGTATCTCGCGCTGATCACCCTCATGTTTGCCGGGGCGACGACGATCGCCCTCGGCGCGACGGACTTTCCGAACGGCGGCCACGGCTTTCTCGGGCACACCTCCAGTTCCAGCCTGATCGGTCTGGCGCCCGTCCGCAGGCCGGCAATGGCCACCTCGGACGTCGCCTATTACCGCTATGTCGTGATCGTCGGCGCGATCATGTTCCTGCTCGCGCTCGTCCACGTCGCCGGCAAGCCCGGTCGCGCGTGGGCCTCGATCCGCGAGAGCGAGCCCGCGGCGCTGGCCGCGGGGGTGAACACGGTCTACTACAAGCTCTGGGCGTTCGGACTCTCGTCGTTCATGACGGGCGTCGCCGGCTGCCTGCTCGCGGCGCAGATCGGAGTGCCGCGGGCGAT
Organism: uncultured Thermoleophilia bacterium; assembly: GCA_963742605.1. Classification (GTDB taxonomy): domain Bacteria; phylum Actinomycetota; class Thermoleophilia; order Gaiellales; family Gaiellaceae; genus PALSA-600. The sequence continues at coordinate 271,563 of CAVUNA010000024.1, forward strand.
CACCTTCCAGACGCAGGACTCGCTCACCCTTGCCGCGACCGCATTGATCGGCGGCATCTTCAGCCTCTGGGGCGCGATCGTGGCAGGGCTCTTCAACCAACTGCTGCCGTTCGTCTTCCAGGCGCAGTGGGGGATCAATCCGAACTTCCTCCTCATCCTCTTCGGTGCCGGCCTGCTTCAGGTGCTGCTGACCGCGCCCGGCGGCCTCGTCGACCAGCTCCCGAAGGACGTGGCGAATCTGGGGCGGCTCGCCTGGCGCGGCGTGCGCAGGTTGAGCCCGGCGAAGGAGGAGCCCGAGCCACCGAAGGAGGAGCCGACGTGATCGAGGTCACGGGGCTGACCGTGCGCTTCGCCGGCGTCACTCCGATCGACGACATGAGCGTTGTCTTTCCGGAAGGGACCTGCGGCCTGATCGGGCCGAACGGGGCAGGAAAGACGACGTTCTTCAACGTGCTCAGCGGGTTCGTGAAACCCGCTGCCGGGTCGATCACGGCCTTCGGCCAGAATCTCCTCAAGCTGTCCGACTACAAGCGAGCCCGCTGGGGCCTGCGTCGCACCTTCCAGACCGAGATGGCGGTCGAGCAGCTCACCGTCTTCGAGAACGTGGCGTTGATCCACGAGCATTCGGGCGCGAAGAGATCCACCCGGAGCGACGACGTCCTGAGGGCGATCGACTTCGTCGGCCTCACGGCGCCGCCGACGGCGAAGGTCGGAGGCCTCGGCGCGCGCGAACGCCGCCTGGTCGAGGTGGCGCGCGCCGTCGTCGGTCGCCCACGCGTCGTCCTGTTGGACGAGCCGGCCGCCGGGCTACCGGACGAAGAGACAGTGCACCTCGCGTCGGTCATCCAGCGCATCCCGGGTGAGGTCGGCGCGCTCGTCATTCTCGTCGACCACGACATGAGCCTCGTCTCGGCGTGTTGCGAGACGACCGCGGTCGTCGACTTCGGGAAGCTCGTCGCCTCCGGGCCGACGGCTGACGTGCTTCGCGACGAGCACGTGATGCGCGCCTACCTCGGCACCGAGACACCGGTGGACGAGGCGGAGCCCGCGCCGTGAGCGAGAACGACGCTCCGCTGCTGATCGAAGGGCTCTCGGTCGCCCGCGGCGGCAAGCCCGTGGTGCGCGAGATCTCGCTCGAGATCGCTCCCGGTGCGGTGACGACCCTTCTCGGCCCGAACGGCGCCGGCAAGTCGTCGATGGTGCTCGCGGTCGGCGGGGTGCTCCGTCCGACTGCCGGGAGGGTCAGCATCGGGGAGCGCAACCTGACGCGTCTGCGGCCCGAGCGCATCCGGAAGGCCGGCGTCGCGATCGTTCCCGAGGGGCGGCGGCTGCTCCCGGACCTCACGGTGCACGACAACCTGCGCGTGGCCACCTATTCGTTGAGCAACGAAGACGGTAAGAGCGGGATCGCGCTCGCGCTCGAGATCTTCCCGCAGCTCAAGCAACGCTGGGGAGCGGTCGCGCGCACGCTGTCCGGAGGCGAGCAGCAGATGGTCGTGCTCGCTCAGGCGCTCGTCTCGAAACCGAAGTTCATCCTCGTCGACGAGCTCTCACTCGGCCTGGCGCCGGTCGTCGTCAAGCGGCTGATCCCGGCCCTGGAGCGCGCAGTGGCAGAGGGCATCGGCGTGCTGCTGATCGAGCAGTTCGTGCACGTCGCCCTTGCTCTGGCGGAGAATGCGTACGTGATCGAGGGCGGGCGCATCGTCTACCAGGGGACGGCTGCCGAGCTGAAGGAGCACCCGGAGCGCCTGCACTCGGCGTACCTGTTGCGCGAGCGCGCGGGTGCGCTTCCGTCGACGGAGGGTGTGCTCTGACCCCGCTGACGGTCCTGGACGCCGACCGCGCGCAGACGCTTGCCCGGCTCTGCGATCTGATCGTGCCCGGCTCCGGGCGCGTCGGCCCGGTGACCTACATCGACGCGCACCTGGCAGCGCTCCCGCCGGAGATCCAGGGGGCGGCACTCGCGTCGATCGACGCTCTCGCAGGAGCGGCCGATGCGGAGTCGCTGGCCGAGCAGGCGGCGACGCCCGCGTTCGGTTTCGTCCGCGCCCTCGCCGTCGAGGCGTACTACAGCGACTTCGTCGCCCCGGACGCCGAGGGGCCAGGGGCGTGGTCGGAGATCGACTTCAACTCGCCGCTCGCGACGCGTCTCGCGAAGGACTGGTCGTACATGGGGATCGCGTGACGGCAGACGGCGGCACGCACGACGTGGTCGTCGTCGGCTCGGGCGCCGGCGGTGGTGTGATCGCAGGTGAGCTCGCTCAGCGGGGTCGCGACGTCGTGCTGCTCGAGGCCGGCCCGCACCTCACGGCGGCGGATTTCACCCGCTGGGAGGCAAAGGCGACGCACGACCTGTTCTGGCCGCTTCGCCTGACCCCGCTCGCGAACGGGGAGATGTTCGCGTTCCTCGCCGGCCGCTGCGTCGGCGGCACGACCACGATCAACACGAAGGTCGCGCTGCGTGCGCACGAGCGAGACGTCGCGAAATGGCACGGCCTCACCGGGCTGACCAACGAGCGCGGCCAGCCGTTCGCGAGGTCCGACCTCGACCCGTACTTCGAGCGGGTCGAGCACGTGCTCGGTGTGCGTGAGCGGCGCGACTGGGGCAAGAGCGTGCACACGGTCGTGCCGGGCTTCCGCGCGATGGGAGTCGAGCTCGAGGCGGTGCAGTCGTACACGGATGTGAACTGCATGCGCTGCGGCTCGTGTCTGCAGGGCTGTCCGACCAACGCGGGCAAGTCGACGCAGAACACGTACATCCACGAGGCGTGGGCGCGGGGGTTGCTCGACCTGCGCGCCAACGCCGCCGCCGAGCGCGTGGTGATCGAGGATGCCGGTGACGGCCCCGTGGCAACGGGCGTCGAGTACGTCGACGCCGCAGGCGAACGCCACGTCGTCCGCGGGCGGGCGGTCGTCGTTGCGGCCGGGACGCTCAACACGCCGCAGTTGCTGATCAAGTCGGGGCTACGGGGATCGTGGATCGGGCGGAACCTCGGGCTGCACCCCGTCCGGCTCGTCTACGGGCTCTTCGACGAGCCGCAGGACACGCACATGGTCTACCCGATCAGCGCCCACTGCCTGGATTTTCAGCGCGACGAGGACGGTGGGTTCGAGATCGAGGCGACGACGATCCAGGATCCGATCTCCTTTGCGACCACGCTCACCGATGAGCACGGACCGCTCTGGGGCGATCGGCTCGTCGAGGCGCTCCGCGGGTTCAGGCACTGGATCGGGGTCCTGGCAATGGTCAACGACGAGAACAATGCCGCCGTCGTCGTCGAGGAGGACGGGGGCGAGCGGTTCGACATCGATTTCCAGCCGGTCGAGCTCGAGCGCATCGAGCGAGCCTTCGACTTCAGCCGGCGGGTCCTGCTCGCCGCCGGTGCACGACAGATCGCCTGGAGCGGGCTCGCGTCGACGCACGTGCAGGGTACCTGCCGCATGGGTGACGACCCCGAACGGTCGGTCGTCGACCGGAACGGCGAGTCGCACGAGGTCAGGCGGCTCTACGTCGGGGACGGCTCGGTCGTGCCGCGCACGCTGTCCGTGAATCCGTCGATGACGATCATGGCGCTCGCGACGCGGCTCGCCGACCATCTCGACGCCGACACGAGCGGCTACCTCGGCACCGCCGCGTGAAGGCCGCGCTCCTCTCCGACTATCACGCGCGTCTCGAGCTCGTCGAGCGCAGCGAGCCCGAGCCCGTCGGCACCCGCGACGTCGTCGTGCGCGTCGGCGGTGCCGGCGTCTGCGCGACCGACCTGCACGCGATCGACGGACTGATGGACGCCGTCGGCGTCACGCTGCCGCTCGTGCTCGGCCACGAGAACGCCGGCTGGGTGCATGCAATCGGGGACGACGTCACGGCGGCGCGGGTCGGCGACGCCGTCCTCGTCTACCCGCCGTACAGCTGTGGGCTCTGTGTGCCGTGCCGGCGCGGGTTGGACATGCACTGCGAACGGCATCAGTTCACCGGGCTCACGCGGGACGGCGGCTTCGCGGACTACGTGCTGGTCGACGAGCGCTCGCTCGTTCCGCTGCCGGCCGGGACGGTTCCTGCGGAGGTCGCCCCGCACGCCGACGCCGGCATCACCGCCTACCACGCCGTCAAGAAGCTCGTCCCGCTGCTCGGCCCCGGGTCGAGCGTCGCAGTCATCGGCGTCGGCGGTGTCGGCCACATCGCGCTGCAACTCCTCCGAGTGCTCGGCGCCGCGGTCGTGATCGCGGTCGACACCGACGAACGTCGTCGGCGGCTTGCTCGCGAGCTCGGAGCGCACGAGGTGCTCGGCGAGCAGAGCGATGTCGTGGACGCAGTGCGCGAAGCGACGAACGGTGCCGGCGTCGACGTCGTCGTCGACTTCGTCGGCACCGGCGAGACGCACACGGCGAGCATGCGGATGCTCGCACGGCGCGGCGTCTATTCGGTCGTCGGCTACGGGGGATCGATCGCCGTCCCGTCGGTCGCGCTGATCGCGGACGAGCAGGCGATCGTCGGGAATCTGGTCGGCAGCTGGATCGATCTCTGGGAGCTTCTCCAGCTGCACGCCCGCGGCGACGTGACGCTCAGGTCCGAGGCTCACCCGCTGACGGCCGTGAACGACGTCCTCGATGCGCTGCGCGCGGGTGACATCACCGGGCGAGCCGTGCTCGTGCCCGAGTAGTGAGCGGCGCGCGCACGCTGACGCAGGGAGACGTCCTCTGGACGCCGACCGCGGACGCGCGCGAGCACTCCGAGCTGGTCCGGTACCTCGAATGGCTGCGGCGCGACCGGGGGCTCGACTTCGGCGGCTACGACGAGCTCTGGGAGTGGTCGGTGGGCGAGCTCGCAGCTTTCTGGGCGTCGCTCTGGGACTTCTTCGAGATCAAGGAGCACGAGCCGTACGAGCGGGTGCTGACCTCGCACGAGCTTCCGGGAGCCGAATGGTTTCCGGGTGCGCGTCTCAACTATGCCGAGCACATGCTCGGGCGAGACGGGGACGCGGACCGGGTCGCGATCGTCGCCGTCTCACAGACACGCGATGCGGTCGAGCTCACGTTCGCCGAGTTGCGCGAGCAGGTCGCACGGGCGCGCGCCGGCCTGCTCCGGCTGGGCGTCGAGCCGGGGGACCGCGTGGTCGCGTACCTGCCGAACATCCCCGAGACGATCGTCGCGTTCCTCGCGACGGCCAGTCTCGGCGCGGTCTGGGCGACGTGCCCCCCGGAGTTCGGCGTGCGGAGCGTCCTGCATCGGCTCGGCCAGCTCTCACCCACGGTCCTGCTGGCCGTCGCCGGCTACCGCTTCGGCGACAAGCTCGTCGACCGGCGTGCCGAGGTCGCCTCGATGCGCGAGCAGCTGCCTTCGCTGCGCACGGTCGTCCACGTCCCCTACGGCGGGGGTGAAGGGGATGTTCTGCCGGACACCGTTCCGTGGAGTGCGCTGCTCGCCGAAGACGTGCCGCTCGAGTTCGAGCCGGTTCCGTTCGCCCATCCGCTCTACGTGCTCTTCTCCTCGGGGACGACCGGGCTACCGAAGGCGATCGTCCACGGTCACGGCGGGATCCTGCTCGAGCACCTCAAGAACCACGCTCTGTCATGGGACCTGCGACCGGGTGATCGCCTGCAGTGGTTCACGACGACGGCGTGGATGATGTGGAACGCACTCGTCTCGACGTTGCTCGTCCGTGCTTCGATCGTGCTGATCGACGGGAATCCGGTCTACCCCGACCTGTTGGCCCAGTGGCGGCTCGCCGAGCAGGCTCGACCGACGATGCTCGGCCTCAGCCCGAGCTTCGTGATGGCTTCGCGCAAGGAAGGCGTCGAGCCGGGCCGGGACTTCGACCTCTCGTCGATTCGGACGCTGGGCGCCGCGGGCTCTCCGTTGCCACTCGAGGGCTTTGCGTGGCTGTACGAGCAGTTCGAACCGACCGTGTGCCTCAACCTCGGCAGCGGAGGCACCGACATCTGCACCGGCATCGTCCAGGGCAATCCGCTGCTGCCGGTGTACGCCGGTGAGATGTCGGGTCGTTGCCTCGCCGTCGACGCCCAGGCGTTCGGCCCCGACGGCACCCCGGTGGTGGGCGAGCTCGGCGAGCTTGTGATCTGCAGGCCGATGCCGTCGATGCCGATCGGTCTCTGGAACGACACCGACGGCTCCCGGTACCGCGCCGCCTACTTCGACGTTTTCCCCGGCGTCTGGCGTCATGGGGACTGGATCGCGTTCACGGAGCGAGGCAGCTCGGTGATCACAGGTCGTTCGGACGCAACGCTCAATCGCGGCGGCGTCCGTCTCGGAACGAGTGAGTTCTACGCCGTCGTCGAAGAGCTCGAGGAGGTGACGGACAGCCTCGTGATCCATCTCGAGGCGAACGACGAGCTGTTGCTGTTCGTCGTCCTTCGCCCGGAGCTCGATCTCGACGCCGAGCTTCGAGCCCGGATCGCGCGGTCGCTGCGTGACGGCCTCTCGCCGCGCCACGCTCCCGATGCCGTCGTCGCCGTCCCGGCGATCCCGCGCACGTTGACGGGCAAGAAGCTCGAGCTGCCCGTCAAGCGCATCCTCACGGGCACGGTGGCCGAGGACGTTGCGAGCGCCGATGCGCTCGTCGACCCGGCCGCGATCGAGCCCTTCGTCGTCTACGCGCGGACGCGGCCGGCGGGGCCCGGCTGATGGCCCTCGAGCGGCTCGATCACGTGCTCGTCCTCACCGACGACATCGAGACGACGAAGTCGTTCTACCGCGATGCGCTCGGGCTCGAGGTCGGCGACCGGCCGCCGTTCGAGTTCTCGGGCTACTGGCTCTATCTCGACGGCGTTCCCTGCGTTCACGTCGCCGATCGCGACGAGTACGAGGCACAGGCTGCGCGGCTCGGGCTCGGTGTCGGTCCCGCCCTCGATCACGTCGCGTTCGGGGGCAGCGACTACGACGAGCTCGTCGCCCGTCTCGACGCCGCCGGCGTCGACGCGGTGGCGAACGAGGTGCCGGGTGGTGCGCTGCGCCAGCTCTATGTCACCGATCCGAACGGCGTGCGGGTCGAGCTGAACGTGCCGTCGAAATAAAGGTGCCTGGCACCTAGGTGCCAGGCACCGATCTCTCGGGCACCGATCTCTCGGCTCTCTTCTTCTTCAGGGTTCGCACGCGTGGGTGGCCGGAGCCGGGCTTGGCCCGGCGGGAGGCCTGGAGAACGTCTCGCTTTGTAGCGCGAAGAAGAAGAGGGTCCAACGGGGGAAACATGGTTTCCCCCGTTGTTACTAGAACGGAAACGGTGTCGCCTTGTCGCGGGATGTCACCCACTGCCATTCCGTCCAGAGCTCGAGGTTCGCGACTCCTCCGAAGTGGCCCCCGTTCGACGAGACGCCGACGCCGCCGAACGGGGCGGGCGGCTCCTCGTTCACGGTCTGGTCGTTGATGTGCACCATTCCCGCACGCAGCCGGTCGGCGACGCCCTGTGCGCGCTGCGCCGATGCCGAGTGCACCGCCGCTGCCAGCCCGTACTCGGTCCCGTTCGCCAGTTCGACGGCGTGCTCGTCGTCGCGGAACGAGATCACGGGAGCCACCGGGCCGAAGATCTCCTCGGCGTACGCCGGCATGCTCGTCGTGACGTCGCCGAGGACGGTCGGTGAGTAGAACGGGCCGTCGTGCGAGCCCCCGGCCAGTAGCTTCGCTCCCTGCGCGACGCTCTCGTCGACGATCCGCTGGACGCGCGCGATCTGCTTCTCGTTGATGATCGGCCCGAGTGCGACCTCGTCGGTGGCCGGGTTGCCGACCGGAAGGCGCTGCGCCCGCTCGACGAGTGCCGCCGTGTACTCCTCGACGATGCTCTCGTGGACGAGGTGGCGGCTGACGGCGATGCAGATCTGTCCCTGGTGGAGGAACGACCCCCACGCGCCGGCCGACGACGCGGCCTCGATGTCGGCATCGTCGAGCACGACCAGCGGGCTGTTGCCACCCAGCTCCAGCACGACCCGCTTCAGCATCCGGCCTGCGGTCTCGCCGACGAGCCTGCCGGTGGCGGTCGATCCGGTGAACGAGATCATCCGGACGTTCGGATCGGCGACGAGCGCCTGACCGGCCTCGGCGCCGCCCGGGAGAACGTGCAGGACGCCGTCGGGCAGACCTGCTTCCTCGAACAGGCGCGCGATCACGACCCCGCCGGTGACAGGTGTGTTGGCGTCGGGCTTCAGCACGACGGCGTTCCCGAGTGCCAGCGCCGGGCCGATCGAGCGCATCGCCAGCACGTACGGGAAGTTCCACGGCGTGATCACGCCGACGACACCGACCGGTGCCCGTCTGGCCCAGCTCGTGCGCCCGGGGGCCAGCGAAGGAAGCATGATGCCGAGCGGGTGCGAGATCAGAGCGGCGGCCATGTCGAGTTGACCGATCGAGGCCGTGATCTCGACGGCCGCCTTGCCGCCGATCGACCCTGATTCACGGATCATCCAGCCGGTCAACTCGTCGCGGTGGCGCTCCATCAGCTCGGCGGCGCGCTTGATCACCGCCACGCGGTCGACGAACGGCGTGTCCGCCCAGCCGGATTGCGCCGCCCTTGCGGACTTTGCCGCCCGGGCGATCGTCGCCGCGTCGCCGCCGCCGGCAGTACCCAGGACGTCGCCGGTCGCCGGCTCGACGGTCTCGATCTGCACGGGTGCGTCGACCCAGCCGTCGCTGAAGATCTTCCCCGTCCATGCGCTCTCGTCGAGGAGGTTCTCGACCTGGGTCTCGACAACCGGTTCGGTCGTCGCGCTCATGATGCTCCTTTCATCGTTGCCGCCTGGTTCGGGGTGCGAGAGCGGACCAGATCCGCTGCCTTCTCGGCGATCATGATCGTCGCCGCGTTCGTGTTCGCCCGGGTGATCGTCGGCATGACGGAGGCGTCGGCGACGCGTAGGCCCGTGGTCCCGAGAACGCGCAGCTCCGGGTCGACGACCTCACCCATCGCGCAGGTGGAGGTCGGGTGGTACACGGACTGACCGGCGGCCTGCGCCCAGGCGAGGATGTCCTCGTCCGACGTCGATGCCGGAACGCTGAAGGGCCCGCGCTCGACAGCCTTGAGTGCAGGCTGCGTCGCAATGTCGAGTGCGATCCGCACGCCCTCGATCAGGCTGCGCCGGTCCTCCTCGGTGGTCAGGAAGTTGCAGAGGACACGCGGCTTGGAGTCCGGCAACGGCGCGCGCAGCATCACCCGGCCGCGGCTCGTCGGCTTGATCACTACCGGGCCGAAGCAGTACCCGCCTTCGCTCGGTGCCGTGAGCCCCTGGTCGAAGAACATCGACGGCGCGAAGTGGAACTCGACGTCCGGCGCCTCGAGCTCGTCGCGGGTCCGGAAGAACCCGCCTGCCTCCGGGATGTTCGACGTGAGCGGGCCGCGACCCTGGTCGTTCAGCAGCGCGAAGTTCTCCGGCGTGAACGTGCCGAAGAGCGTCGGTGCGTCCGTCGTGTAGTTGAGCTGCGCCATGAAGTGGTCCTGCATGTTGCGGCCGACGGGCAGCGCCTCGCGGACGGTGATACCGAGCGGTGCGAGCTCCTCGGCCGGGCCGATGCCGGAGAGCATGAGCAGCACCGGCGACTGGTAGGCGCCTGCGGACAGGATCACCTCGCGCTCGGCGCGCGCCGTGTCGACGCTGCCGTCGCGAACGACCTCGACGCCGACGGCACGGTCGCCCTCGAAGACGATGCGCTGGACGAATGCGTTCGACACGACCTGCAGGTTCTCGCGGTCGAGCGCCGGGTTGAGGTAGGCGTCCGCGGTGCTGCAGCGGAAGCCGCCGCGCTGGGTGAGCTGGAACCGGCTGACTCCCTCCGGACGGTCGACGTTCAGATCCGGGATGTGCTCGTAACCGGCCTCGACCGCTGCCTCGAGCATGACCTCGATCAGGGGCTGCAGCGAGCGGCTGTCCGACACGCTGAGCGGCCCGCCGACGCCGTGGAACTCGTCGGCGCCCCGCTCGTTGTCCTCGGAGCGCTTGAAGTACGGGAGGACGTCGTCGTACGACCAGCCGTCGCAGCCGTCCGCCGCCCAGCCGTCGAAGTCGGCGCGGTGGCCGCGAAGGTAGATCATCGCGTTGATCGAGCCCGAGCCGCCGATCACACGCCCGCGCGGGAGATAGAGCCTCCGTCCGCCGAGGCCGGGCTCCTCTTCGCCGAACAGGTCCCAGTCGAGGCCGGACTTGAACACCGCGGGGAACGCAGCCGGGATGTGCAGCTCGGCGACAGAGTCCGGCCCGCCCGCCTCCAGCAGGAGCACCTTGACGTCGGGATCCTCGCTCAGCCGGCCCGCGAGCACACAGCCCGCCGAGCCCGCGCCGACGATCACGTAGTCAGCCACCATCGAGCACCGCCCTCGTCGTGAGTTGACGAGTCAGCTTAGAGGTTCTCGCACGCCATTTGCCCGGGGCTGGGCGTGCACGTTAGGTTGCCGGAAGCGGATGGCTGCCGGCGACGAACTGCTCGGTCTCTACTGGACAGTCTCCGGTCCGGTCGAGGTCCACGTCGGTCGCGAGTGGAGCCTCTTCGACCTGCGGGACCGCTGCGCGCAGGCGGCGCGCGTCGGCATGAAGGGGACCGGCCTCTGGCACGCCGACCTCGAGCACGTCCTCGAGACCCGAACGCTCTCCGAGGTCCGGCAGCTTTTCGACGACCACGGTCTCACCTATGTCGAGCTCGAGTTTCTCTGGGAGTGGTTCCTCGATCCGGGCGACGAGCGCCGTCAAGCCTCCGACAAGACGCGGGCGCTCCTGTTCGAGGCGGCGGCGGCACTGCCGGCGCACCACATCAAGGTGGGGAACATCCCCGGCACGCCGTGCGAGCTGCCGCGGCTGATCGACGCCTACGCCGAGCTGTGCGCCGACGCGGCGACCCACACGGACGCACGGATCGTCTACGAGTTCATGCCGTTCGACGTCAACGTGCACGACCTCGATACGGCCCTTGCCGTCGTGAACGGCGCTGACGCGCCGAACGGGGGTCTCGCCATCGACACGTGGCACATGTCGAAGCTCGGGATCACGCCCGACGATCTGCGTCGCGTCCCGCTCGGGCGTCTCGGCTGGGTCGAGCTCTCGGACGGCTTCTACGAGAACATGGACGACCTGATCGACGAGACCGTCAACCACCGGCAGTTGCCCGGCGAGGGGGAGTTCCCGCTCGCCGACTACGTCGCCGCCTGTCGCGCGGTCGGCTACCAGGGCCCCTGGGGCGTCGAGGTCCTGTCGGAAGAGCTCCGCAAGCTGCCGATCGAGCAGATCTTCGAGCGGTCGTACGAGACGAGCGTGTCGCAACTGAACGCCGAAAGGAGTGCGGGTGTCTGAGCAGACCCTGGACCGGGACCGACTGATCTGGATGTTCACGCAGATGCTGCGGATCCGCGAGTTCGAAGAGAGCGTGAAAGGCACCTTTGAGCAGCACCCGGGCGTGATTCGCGGTCATACGCATCTCGCCGACGGCGCCGAGGCGTCGATCGTCGGCTCGCTCGCCGCGATCGGCCCGGACGACTACGTGCTCGCGACCTACCGCTGTCACGGCTATCCGATCGTGCTCGGCACCGATCCGCGCGTGATGATGGCCGAGATCTACGGGCGCAAGGACGGTCTTTGCAAAGGGTACGGCGGCTCGATGCACCTGACCGACGTCGCGCGCGGCTTTCTCGGCACGTCGGGCATCGTCGGTCAGGGGATCCCACACGCGACCGGCGCCGCGTACGCCGCCCAGATCGAGGGCAGCGGCCGCGTGGTGCTCTCCTTCTTCGGCGACGGCGCGTCGAAGCAGGGCGCGTTCCACGAGTCGCTCAACGTCGCATCGCTCTGGAAGCTGCCGATCGTCTACGTGATGGAGAACAACAGCTACAACGTGGTCACGCGGGTCGAGCAGGAGGACGCGAACGCTGCAGCCGGCGAGCCGCTCGCGGTCAAGGCGAAGGCGTTCAGCATGCCGGGGGTGACCGTTGACGGCGCCGATCCGGTCGCCGTCCACGACCAGGTTGCTGCGGCCGTCGAGCGCGCGCGCTCGGGCGGCGGCCCGACGCTGGTGGAGTCGCTCGTGTACCGCCTGAGCGCCCACGGCAACATCATCGCGCCGCCCGGTGTCCCGCTCCACTTCCCGGAGCACGAGGCGATCGAGGTGTTCGGCGCGCCCGAGGAGTACGAGGCGGCGAAGCGGGGCGACCCGGTCCCGCGCTTCCGCGCGAGGCTCGTCACGGACGGGACGCTGAGCGCGGAGGAAGCCGACGAGCTCGCCGCGGCCGCCCGTGACGAGATGGCGGCGGCGGTGACGTTCGGGGTCGAGAGCCCGTTCCCCGCCGCCGAAGACGCAACCCGCTACGTCTACGCCTAGGTCAGGAGAATCGACATGGCACGCGAGCTTCCCTACATCGCCGCGATCGCCGAGGCGATCAGTGAAGAGATGGCGCGCGACGACAAGGTCCTCTACTTCGGGCAGAACATCGCCACCACCGAGAACGATCCGTTCCTGCGGGCGTTCGGCGGCGACCGCGTCCGCGTCACGCCGATCTCCGAGACGGCCGAGATCGGAATGGCGATCGGGACCGCATTCGCCGGCTACCGGCCCGTCGTCGAGCTGTACATGGCGGAGTTCATGCTCGTCGCGATGGACCAGGTCGTGAACGAGGCGCCCCGCTTCCACTACATGACCGGCGGGCAGGTCAAGGTGCCGATCGTGCTCAAGGCCGGCTACGGCTTCACCGCCGGCTGGTCCGGGCAGCACACCGGTTCGATCTACGGGATGTTCATGGGCGTGCCGGGCCTCAAGGTGGCGGTCCCGTCGACCGCCGCCGACGCGAAGGGCCTGATGACAGCGTCGATCCGCGACGACAACCCCGTCGTGTTCTTCCACCACTACCTGCTCACGCTCGAGCACGGCGAGGTTCCGGAGGGCGAGTACGTGGTGCCGCTCGGCGAGGCCGCCGTGCGGCGCGAGGGCACCGACGTCACGATCGTGGCGATCGGCTGGCTCGTCGACAAGGCGCTCGCGGCCGCGGAGCAGCTCGCGGCCGAGGGAGTCAGCGCAGAGGTGATCGATCCGCGCACGCTCGCGCCGCTCGACACCGCGACGATCCTCTCGTCGGTCGACAAGACCGGTCGGCTGGTCGTCGTCGATCAGTCGACCCGTCACGGCTCGGCCGCGGCAGTGATCGCCGCTGAGGTCGCGTCCGAGGGATTCGCCTCGCTGAAGGCGCCGATCGCGCTCGTGACGGCGCTCGACGCGACGATTCCCTACAGCCAGCCGATGGAGGAGTACCTGCTGCCCGACGAGGGGAAGATCGTAGCCGCCGTCCAGCGGGTGCTCGGCTCGTCGCCCGTCGCCGCATAAGTGCTTCCGGTCGTAAGCACGTTCCGGGCAGACAACCGTATTTGCGGCCGGGAGCACTAAGAATGGAAAGGCTCGAGGCGGCCGCCGGGCTCGAGCTCCTGCGCACGATGTGGCGGATCCGCGTGTTCGAGGAGCGCGTCGGCGAGCTCACGCGGGCGAACGAGGTACATGGGCTCGTGCACCTGAGCATCGGCCAGGAGGCGGTCGCCGCCGGCGTCTGCGGTGCCCTCCGGCCGGACGACGTCGTGTACAGCGGCCACCGTGCGCACGGCCATGCGATTGCGAAGGGCGCTGCAGTCGACCGCGTGCTGGCCGAGCTGCAAGGACGTGAGGGCGGCCTCTGCCGCGGGCTCGGCGGGTCGATGCACCTCGTCGACGCCGCGCACGGCTTCTACGGAGCCACCGGCGTCGTCGGCGGCAACGTTCCGGTCGCGCTCGGCAGTGCGCTCGCCGGCCGCCTCCGCGGCGGCGACCAGGTGGCAGTCGTCTTCTTCGGTGACGGCGCCGTCCAGGGCGGCATCTTCGTGGAGTCGGTGAATCTCGCGACGCTCTGGGGCGTGCCGCTGATCCTCGTCTGCGAGAACAACGGCTTCGCCGAATTCACGCCGCGGTCGGCGCATACGAATGTCGAGCGCGTCTCGGACGTCGTCGCGCCCTACGGGCTCGAGCGTGAGACGGTCGACGGCAACGACGTGGTCGCCGTCCGCGATGCGTTCGCGCAGTTTCTCGCGACCGCGCGCGGCGGGGGCGGCCCCATGCTGCTCGAGTGCCTGACGCACAGGCTTCGCGGCCACTACGAGGGCGACCCCGACCGCTATCGGGCCGCGGTCGCCGCCGAGGAGTGGCGGGAGCTCGACCCGATCCGGCGCCTCGAACGGCGCGGTGTCGCCGAGCGCTGGCTCGACGACGGGCTGCAGACTGGTATCGAGCGGGAGGCGCGCAACGACGTCGACGAGGCGGTCCAGTTCGCGCGCGCGAGCCCGTTCCCGCCGCCGGAGCTGGCCGCGGAGCTCGTGTACGCGTCGTGACGGAGACGACATACCTGGGGGCGATCACCACGGCGCTGGCCGATGCCATGCGAACCGACCCGCGTGTATTCGTGCTCGGCGAGGACGTCGCCGAGGGTGGCCCGTGGGGCGCGACGGCAGGCCTGGCCGAGGAGTTCGGCGCGGAGCGCGTTCGCAACACGCCGATCAGCGAGGCGGCGATCTGCGGCGTCGCGATCGGCGCGGCCCAGTCCGGGCTGCGGCCCGTCGTCGAGATCATGTTCATCGACTTCCTCACGCTCGCGCTCGACCAGCTGGTCAACCAGGCTGCGAAGGCGCACTTCATGTCGGGCGGCCAGCTGAGCGTCCCACTCGTCCTGCGCACGCAGGGCGGCGCGGGACAGCGCGGCGCGGCGCAGCACTCGCAGAGCCTCGAGGCGTGGCTCGTGCACGTGCCCGGGCTCAAGGTCGTGATGCCGAGCAGCGCCGCCGACGCCGCAGGGCTGCTCGCGGCCGCGATCGCCGACCCGGGGCCGGTGGTCGTCGTCGAGAACAAGTCGCTGTACTTCCGCCGCGAGGAGCTCGACGCCGCCGCGCCGCCCGTTCCGCTGGGGAGCGCCCGGACCGTCCGTCGCGGTCGAGACGTGACCGTCGTCGCACTCTCGCGGCTCGTCGAGGAGTCGGTCGCGGCCGCCGAGTTGCTCGCCGTCGAGGGGATCGAGGTGGAGGTGATCGACCCGCGGACGCTCGTCCCACTCGACATCGATGCGATCCTGGAGTCGGTGGGGAGGACGCAGAGGCTCGTCGTTGCGCACGAGGCAGTCACGCAGGGCGGCGTCGGCGCGGAGATCGTCGCGCAGGTACAGGCGGCGGCGTTCGACGAGCTCGATGCGCCGATCGGCCGGGTCGGTGCACCGTTCACACCGGTCCCGTTCAGCCCTCCGCTCGAGGACGCGTTTCTTCCGGGGCGAGACGAGGTCGCCGCCGCGGTTCGGGCGGCCGTCGGAGCGCGAGCGCGATGAGAACTGGAGGCGACGTGGCGCGGTTGATCGTGGCCTGTCCCGACCGGTCGGGGATCATCGCCGCGATCTCCCGACTCCTGGCCGAGAGCGGCGCGAACATCGTCTCGTCCGATCAGTACTCGACCGACCCCGAGGGCGGGCGATTCTTCCTCAGGATGGAGTTCCACCTCGAGGGGCTGACGGACCGGAGGGAGAGGCTCGAGGAACGGTTGGCGGCGGTCGCGGGCGAGTTCGCCATGAACTGGCGGATCGCCGTCGCGGGGGTCAGACAGCGCGTCGCGTTGTTCGCGTCACGTCCCGACCACTGTGTGCTCGATCTGCTCTGGCGCCGGCAGCGGGGCGAGCTCGAAGCGGATGTCGTCGCCGTCGTGTCGAACCATCCCGATCTCGAGAAGCACGTGCGTCCATTCGGCGTGCCGTATCACCACGTCCCGGTGACGCCCGAAGAAAAGGTCGCGGCCGAGCAGCACGAGCTCGACCTGCTCGCCGGCAACGTCGACCTGGTCGTGCTCGCGCGCTACATGCAGGTCCTGAGCAACGACTTCCTCGAGCGCATCGGCGTGCCCGTGATCAACATCCACCATTCCTTCCTGCCCGCGTTTGCCGGCCCGGCGCCCTACGCGCAGGCGCACGAGCGCGGCGTGAAGCTGATCGGGGCGACCGCGCACTACGCCACCCAGGATCTCGACGAGGGCCCGATCATCGAGCAGGGCGTCGCACGCGTCTCGCACCGGGACGGGCCGGCGGAGCTGGCACGGATCGGCCGTGATCTCGAGCGTGTCGTGCTCGCACGCGCCGTCCAGTGGCATCTCGAGGATCGCGTGATCGTCGACGGCAACCGGACGATCGTCTTCTGAGCTCTACTACGGGATCGTCGTGAACCGCTGCCGGCCGCGAAGTCGATAGATCTCGAAGTCCGCGTCGAGTGTGAAGATCGTTTCGTAGCCGAGCTCCTCGGCGAATGCGACGAGCGTGGCGTCCGCGAGGTCGATCGGCCGGTCTGAATACTTCTCCATCAGTCGTGCGCTCCGCTCGACGGCAGACCGTGACAAGTCGGCGACGACGAGTCGATCGGTGCTCACGAGACGCCACAATGCGCGCTGACCGTCGATTCCGCCGCCTCGCGCGAGCAGGTACATCGCTTCAGTGAAAGCCGGCCAGGTCGTCACGAGTGGCAGGGCGACCTGGTCGAGCGCCTCGACGCACGCTCGATGATCCGGCTCGTCGGCGTCGATGATGGCGATCAACGGCCCCGCGTCGGTGAGAGTCACCGCCGGCGCGAGCGACCAGCGACGACGTCGGCGAAAGCCGCCCCGGAGCGACGGGCACGGCCGCCGCCCCCGTGGACGACGCCCACGACGTCCGCCAAGCGCTCGCGGCCCTGGCCGGCAAGAGTCTCCTGCGCCCGCTGCGCCGCGGCCTGTCGAATGAATTCCGAGACCGACTCGCCGGCAACCGCGGCCGCCCTCTGGACCTGTTGGTCAAGCTCGGGGTCGAGTCGAAGGCTCCGCACGATCGAAGCGTATCACATCATGTTCACCTGGTATTACGGGCCGTGGTCGGGCTGGCCGAGTGCTTCGCGGTCGATCGCGCGCTTGAGGATCTTGCCGCTCGGCCCGCGCGGGAGGTCGTCGACGACCACCACGATCCGGGGGTACTTGTAGGCCGCGAGCCGTTCCTTCGACCATGTGCGGAGCTCGTCGGGGTCTGGGGTGGCACCGGGCCGCGGAACCACCAGTGCGGCCACCTCCTCGCCAAGCCTGTCGTGCGCGACTCCGACGACGGCGGCCTCGAGCACGTCGGGGTGCCCGTACAGCACCTCCTCGACCTCGCGCGGGTAGACGTTGTAGCCGCCGCGGATGATCAGCTCCTTCTTCCGGTCGACGAGGAACAGGTAGCCCTCGTCGTCCACGTAGCCGACGTCGCCCGTCGCCAGCCAGTCGTCGGCGTCGATCGCCTCCGCCGTCGCCTGGGCGTCCTGCCAGTAACCGGGGATCACGGAAGGCCCACGCAACTGCACCTCCCCGATCTCACCTGCGGGCAGCGCCTCGCTTTGGAGCGAGACGATCCGGAGCTCGGTGCCGCCCAGTGGGAAGCCGACCGAGCCGGTCTTGCGCAACTGACCGCTCAGGTACGTCGTGGCGATGCCGGAGAGCTCGGTCAGCCCGTAGCCCTCGTACACCTCGCCCCCGAACGTCCGCTCGAAATCGCGTGCGACCTCGACCGGGACCGACGCGCCACCGACATGGGCGATCCGGATCGGCGGGAGCTCCGTGGCCGTTCGTGCAGCCTCGCAGAGCGCGATCAGCATCGTCGGGACGCCGAGCAGGATCGTCGTCCGGGTCCGCGTCATCAGCTTCAACGTCTCCTCCGGCTGGAAGCGCCGGACGACGGCGATCGCGCTGCCGGAGAGGAGCGTCGCGACGACGCCGGTCGCGAGGCCCAGCACGTGCGAGAACGGCGCTGCGCCGAGGACGACGTCCTCCGGCCCGAGCCGAAGCGCGCCTGCCGCGTTGCCCGCGGCTGCCGCAAGGCCGCCGTGCGTCAGGATCGCGCCCTTCGGCTTGCCCGACGTCCCCGACGTGAAGAGCACGACCGCCGCATCACCGTTCTCTGCTTCGGCGAACGAGTCGACCGGCGGGGACGGGCTCTCGAGCGCCCGCTCGTCGTCGACGAGCAGGCTCGCACCGGAGATCTCGATGCGCGCCTCGATCTCGGGCTTCGCGAGCAGCATGTTGAGCGGAACGGCGACCGCGCCGATTCGAAGCACGCCGAGAAATGCGGCCACGAACGCCGGCCCGTTCGGGAGCAGAAGCGCAACGCGATCGCCCGGCCTGACGCCTCGCGCGCGCAGGTCCCCCGCGGCCGTGCCGATGCGACGTTGGAGCTCGTCGTAGGTCAGCGTCCCGGTCTCCCCGACGAGCGCCGGGCGAGTCGCCGAGCGCGTCGCGACCTCACCGAGCCGTCGTCCGAGGTTCACACCGCTCTACGATATCGCGGCGCATGGGACCGATCTTTGCGGTGCTCGGGTTGGGCGAGGCCGGTGGTCGCATCGCGGCTGATCTCGTTGCCGCCGGTGTCGAGGTGCGCGGCTACGACCCCGTGTCGGGTGCGGAGCCGGCCGGCGTCGCGCGCATGCCCGATCCGGAATCGGCGGTCGCGGGTTGCGAGATCGTCCTCAGCGTGAACAGCGCGGCGGCCGCGCGCCCAGTCGCCGAGGCCGCCCGGCCCGCACTGCGGCCGGGATCCGTCTTCGCAGATCTGAACACAGCGTCACCCGGCTTGAAGCGGGAGCTCGCATCGCTGCTCGCCGACGATGCAGCATTCGCCGACGTCGCGTTGCTCGGGCCGGTCCCCGCCCGCGGGCTGCGCACGCCTGCACTCGCATCCGGGAGCGGTGCCGAGTCCTTCGCCGATGCGCTCACGCCGCTCGGGATGCCGGTCGAGATCGTCTCCGCTGAGGCCGGCGACGCGGCCGCCCGCAAGCTCATCCGCTCGGTGTTCATGAAAGGGCTGGCCGCATCGACGATCGAGAGCCTCGACGCGGCCGCGGCTGCCGGCCAGTCGGGCTGGGTCGAAGCGGAGATCGCCGAGGTGATCGGAGCCGAACTGTTGCAGCGGCTCGTCACCGGCAGCCGGGCGCATGCGGTCCGACGCGTCGACGAGATGGAGGCCGCGTCCGAGCTGCTCGTCGAGCTCGGGATCGATCCGCAGATCGCGCGCGCGAGTGCTGCCGTGCTTGCGCGGCTCGCCGCCGAGGCGCCGATTGAGTAAGAGGCTCTCACAGAATGACATTCGGCGATCCGGGTACGATCGGCGAGTGCGATGCAAGGACGCAGGGAGCGTTCATATGCAGGCATATGGATGCGACCGAGGACGCAGCAGCGTGCCGCCGAGCGTGGTCGGGCGACACAACTGCTCATTCTGTGAGCGCTTCTAAGCGTGTGGCGCACCCCGCGGAGGCTTCCCGGCCGAGTGAGCGGGCGCGCGCCCTCGTCGTCGGCGGCTACGACCTCCACGTCCACGTGGCTCCGGACGTGCCGCGACGGCGAATCGACGACGTCGATCTCGCTCATCGCTTCGCAGAGCTCGGCCTCGCCGGGTTCGGGCTCAAGTCGCACTACACGTCGACGGCCGAGCGGGCCCAGATCGTTTCGCGCGTCGCGCCCGGCGTGCAGGCGATCGGAACGATCACCCTGAACCAGGCGGTCGGCGGGATGAACGCGCTCGCGGTCGAGATCGCAGCTCGCGAAGGCGCGCGCATCGTCTGGATGCCCACCGTCGACTCGCCGGCCGAGACGGCCGGGCGCACCGAGCCCAAGCCCGGGGACAAGGTGCCGCTCTGGGCGAGCCTTCAGCACGAACTGCACTCGCTCGGCCTCAGCATCGAGCCCGTCTGCGTGACCGACGACGATGGACGACTCCTTCCGCAGACGCGCGAGGTGTTGCGCGCGATCGCGCGACACGGGCTGATCCTGGC
Source organism: uncultured Thermoleophilia bacterium (assembly GCA_963742605.1). Classification (GTDB taxonomy): domain Bacteria; phylum Actinomycetota; class Thermoleophilia; order Gaiellales; family Gaiellaceae; genus PALSA-600. Next base: position 291,348 of record CAVUNA010000024.1, read on the forward strand.
CACGGCCCATCTCGCGCGAGACGACACGTTCGCCGTGGTCGATGCCGCCTTCGAGGAGGGCGTGCGGCACGTCGTCGTCACGCACCCCGAGTTTCCCTGCCAGGACTTCTCGATCGCCGATCAGGTCGAGCTCGCGAATCGCGGCTGCTTGCTCGAGCGCTGCCTCAGCACCCCGCACAGCGGCAAGACCACCTGGGAGCACGTGTTCGACGGCGTGCGCGCGGTCGGCGTCGAGCGCTCGCTCTTCTCCAGCGACTTCGGCAACCCGGACTACCCGGCCGTCGAGGACGGCCTCGCGCTCTGGGCCGACCGGCTGCTCGGCGCCGGCTTCGACGACGACGAGGTGCGCGAGCTGATCGTCGGTCAGTCGCGAAGGCTGATGGTGGCATGAGCCGTAGGCTGGACGGAGGCTCGCTCCGGCGTAGGCTCGACGGAGCCGGCCAGGAGCGGAGGTGCCGGCTTGGCCGGCGCCGGAGCGGGAAAGGAGCGGAGGTGCCGGCTTGGCCGGCGCCGGAGCGGGTATGAGCAGGCGTCTGCTTGTCGTCGGAGCGCACTCGGCCGACTTCGTGTGGCGGGCCGGCGGCGCTGTCGCGGTCACGACCTCGCGTGGCGGCGAGGCGCTTGTTCTCGCACTCTCGTACGGCGAGCGCGGCGAGTCGGGCGAGCTCTGGAAGGAGCCGGACCAGACCGTCGAGCGCGTCAAAGAGGTCCGCCGCGGCGAGGCCGAGCGGGCTGCCGCTGCCCTCGGAGCCACCTTCGACTGCCTCGACCTCGGCGACTATCCGCTCGAGGTCGACCGTGACGGGCTCGAACGGCTCGTCGACGCGATTCGTGCGTTCAAGCCGGACGTCCTGATCACGCACACCGACCGCGACATGTTCAACCCCGACCACGCCGGGGCGTTCGTCGCCGTCGAGCGTGCGCGGGCGCTTGCAGCCGGGGCGGGAGTGGCGAGCGCGTTCGAGACGATCACGCCGCCGGCGCTGTTCCTCTTCGAGCCGCACCAGCCGGAGCTCTGCAACTTCATGCCGACGACGTTCGTCGACATCACGCCGGTGATCGAGCAGAAGCGTGCGGCGATGGAGGAGATGAAGGCGCAGTCCTACCTGCAGACGTACTACGGGCAGCGTGCGGAGCAGCGCGGCAATCACGCGCGTCGCTCGTCGGCGTCCGGCGACATTCGCTTCGCCGAGGCCTTCCAGCGGGTGACACCGCAGGTCGTGGAGGAGCTTTGAGCAAGATCTATGAGGAGCTCGCCCGGCTGGGCAGCGCGACCGTGCACGAGGCCGCCACGCGGAGCCCGGTCGTCGACCTGCCGCTCGTCCAGGTCATCCAGGGCTCGCGTGCCGCCGGCCCGGCACGCACCGTTCGCTGCGGCCAGGGCGACAACCTGATGGTGCACGCGGCCATCGCCGAGGCAGAGCCCGGCGAGGTGCTCGTGCTGACGATGCCGGAGCCTGCGCCGGTGGCCCTCGTCGGGGAGCTCCTCGCGACGCAGGCCCTGGGCCGCGGCGTCGCGGCAATCCTCGTCGACGCTGCGGTTCGCGACGTCGAAGAGCTGGGGGAGCTCGGTCTACCGATCTGGGCGCGGTATGTACGCGTTCGCGGCGCGGACAAGCGAGTGGCGGGCTCGATCGGTGAACCGGTCGACGTCGGCGGGGCGACGATCCGGCAAGGAGATGCCGTCGTCCTCGATGCCGACGGGGTGGTCGTGGTCGAGCGCGAGCGGATCGCCGAGGTCCTGACCGCGGCGCGCACCCGCGCGGAGCGCGAGGTCGAGAAGCGCGCGAAGCTGCAGGCCGGTGCGCTCTCGTACGACCTCGACGGCCTGCGGGAACTCGTCGAGTCAAGCTCTCGGCCTTGACGCAGCCGCTGCACGAGCTCGCGCGGATCGGCCACGCCGAGCTTTTGACTCCGAAGCCGGAGGAGAGCCTGCGCTTCTTCGTCGACGTGCTCGGCCTCGAGGAGGAGGCGCGCGACGGTGCATCCGTCTACCTGCGCGGCTTCGGCGACTACCTGCGCTACAGCCTCAAGCTGACCGAGGCGCCGCAATCAGGGATCGGTCACCTGGCGTTCCGCGCCTGGAGCCCGGAGGCGCTCGAGCGCCGCGTCGCAGCGGTCGAGGCGACGGGGCTCGGGCTCGGCTGGGTCGACGGCGACGTCGGCCACGGCCCCGCCTACCGGTTCCAAGATCCCGACGGCCACGTCTTCGAGGTGTTCTACGAGGCGGAGCGGTACGTCGCGCCCGATCGGCTCAAGCCTTCCTGGCGCAACCAGCCGCAGCGCTATCTCGGCCGCGGCGCCGGCGTGAAGCGCCTCGACCACGTGAACTTGCTCGCCGCCGACGTGCGTGCGAGCCGCGTGTTCGCCGAGGACGTGCTCGGCTACCGGCTGTACGAGGCGATCCGGCTGGAGGACGGTACCGAGACCGGGGCGTGGCTCAGCCTGTCGATTGCCGCCCACGAGCTGATCTACGTCGCCGATGCGCACGGCGCGCGCGGGCGGCTTCATCACCTTGCGTTCTGGGTCGACACGCGCGAGGAGTGCCTCCGGGCGGCTGACATCTTCGTCGACAACGGGGTGCCGATCGAGGCGGCGCCGTCGAAGCACGCGATCGCACAGGGCTTCTTCCTCTATGGCTTCGAGCCGGGCGGGAACCGTGTCGAGGTGACGACGGGCGGTTACTTCGTCTTCGACCCCGACTACGAACCGGTGATCTGGACGCGCGAGGAGCGGGCGCGGGGGCAGTTCTGGGGCGTTCACACGATCGAGAGCTTCCACACGTACGGGACACCGCCCATCGGCGAGGGCGGATGACCTCCACCGCGTTCCGCGAGCGGCTGGCCGAGCCCGGGTCGTTCGTGGTTGCCGCGGAGCTCGTCACGAGCCGCGGTCTGATCACCGCGAACACCGGGCAGGAGCTGCTCGCGGTCGCGCGCGCTCTCGCTGAGGACCCTCGTGTCGACGTGCTCTCGATCACCGACAACCCCGGTGGCCACGCGATGCTCGCTCCCGACACGCTCGGCACCGACCTCGTCGCGCGCGGGCAAGAGGTGGTGATCCACCTCTCCTGCAAGGACTGGAACCGAAACGCGCTCGAGAGCCGCGCGTGGAAGCTCAGCTCGGAAGGGTTCGACAACGTGCTCGCGCTCTCCGGCGACTATCCGATCACCGGCCACCGAGGTCTGGCGGCGCCCGTCTTCGACATCGACTCGGTCGGACTGATCAGCCTCCTCGCCGAGATGAACGAAGGGCTGCGGGACACTCGCAAGCCCGGGGTCCGGCTCGACCGGACGGACTTTCTCGTCGGCTGCGTCGTCACGAATCACAAGCGCCACGAGCGCGAGGTGATGCCGCAGTACTTCAAGCTGCAGAAGAAGGTCGCCGCGGGAGCGCGTTTCGTGATCAACCAGATCGGCTGGAACGTGCGCAAGGACGACGAGCTGCTGCGCTGGATCAAGCGCGCAGGGCTCGACGTCTCGGTGATCGCGAACGTCTACCTGCTCTCGCGGACTGCCGCGCGCGCCTTCCATCAGGGGAAGATCCCCGGTGTCGTCGTCACGGACGAGCTGCTCGAGGTCGCAGAGCGCTACGGCGGCGGCGAGGACCGCGGGCGGGCGTTCTTCGTCGAGCTCGCGGCGAAGCACGTTGCGATCGCACGCGGCCTCGGCTTCGACGGTGTCTACATGGGCGGCCACATGCCGGCAGCCCGGTTCGGTGAGATCCTCGAGCGCGCCGACGCGTTTGCGCCGGACGACTGGCGAGACTTCGCGCGAGAGTTGCAGTTCGCGTTCCCGGACGAGTTCTACTTCTTCGAAGAGGATCCCGAATCGAGGCTGTCGTCGACCGAGGTGAGCGCGACGTATCTCGAGTCGAAGCGCAAACGCCGCACCGATCTGCGCGTCCCGATCAAGTACCGGTTCAGCCGTCGTCTCCACACGATCGCCTTCGCCGACGATGCGCCGCTCTTCCCGGCGGGCCGCGGGCTCTACGGTGCTGTGGAGCGCGCCCCGAGGCCGGTCGGGAAGGTCGCGCACGCGCTCGAGCAGGCGGCGAAGGTGACGATGTTCAAGTGCCAGGACTGCGGTGACTGCTCACTGCCCGAGATCGCGTACGTCTGCCCGGAGTCGCTCTGCGCGAAGAACCAGCGAAACGGGCCGTGTGGCGGCACGCGCGACGGGCTCTGCGAGGTCTACGACACGGAGTGCATCTGGTCGCAGGCGTACGAGCGGCTGAAGGCCTACGGGGAGGAGGAGCAGATGCTGGACAACCCCGTGGTCGTGAAGGACAACGCGCTCGCCGGGACGAGCGCGTGGGCCAACACCTTCCTCGGCCGCGACCACCACGCGCGGCCGGACGACGACGCCGACCTCGTCTAGATCGTCGCCTTCGTGCGCCAGCCCTCGGCGTACGTCGTCCGCGCGACGTCGGAGTAGGGGCAAGGGCTCACGACCGCCCGGAGCTCCGTCTGCACGTGCCGCTCGACGACCGGCTTGCGCGAGCCGCCGTTCTCCTCGCCCCACACGAGCACGACCTCGCTGCCGATCTCGACGTCGACGTCGACGATCGCCAGCGAGAGCATCGAGCGCTCGTTGTAGCTGTATCCGGAGAAGGTCGAGACGCCGATCATCTCACCGCCCGAGAGCACCTTGTCGTTCGGCCACGTCGAGTAGTTGGAGAGCGGGAGGTCGATGTACTTCGCCGCAAGGCTGTCGCTCTTCGAGAGCAGCGTGCCCATCGCCTCGGCGACGTCGTCTCCGTTCCAGGCGAGCGTCACCTTCTTTCGCTTCGGCTCGGTCATCTGCTCGAGGGCTGAGCGCCCGACGAAATCGTGGTCGAACTTGACGAAGGGCCAGTAACCGAGGTCGTGCGGCGTCAGGTAGTAGTCGCGGATGTCGTCCGAGTAGTAGCTGCCTCCGAGCGAGCCGGTCCCCTCGTACCAGTTCGCCGGCAGCCACTCGCGGTACGCCTTCATGCCGTCGCCGGTGAAGATCGCGGGGAGCGGGCAGGGGATCCAGCCAGACTCGAGCGTGTTCGTCGCATAGACCCGAGACCCGACCTGGCGCAGCCCGAACTCGTCGCCGGCCTCGACCAGCGCGGCCCGAACGTCCTCTCCGTCGTCCCACGGCCCGAAGAGCTCCATTCCGGGCGCGCCCGACATGCCGTGATGGAGCGCGCGAACCTTGTGCCCGCCGATTGTCAGGTCGCCGATGTTGAAGAACTTGATCTCGGGCAGTGAGCCGCCGCTCGCCTTCGTCAGGACCTCGAGGGCTGTCGGGCCCTGTACCTGGAAGCGGTAGAGCTTGCGCTTGCCGGTCGGGTTGGCCGCGGTGCGCTCGTCGCGCTCGAGCTTCACGTCGTAGTCGCCCGTCTCGGCGTGGTACTGCACCCAGTTGTGGGCCGAGGGGCGGCCGACGAGGCTGACCTTGTTCTCGGAGTGGTAGAAGAGGATGCCGTCGCCGATGACGTAGCCGTCGTCGTTGCAGGCGACGAACTGCTTGGCCTTGTTGACGGCGAAGTTCTTGAACGTGTTGACGCCGAGCGCCGACAGCAGCCTGATCACGTCCGGGCCCTCGATGTAGAGGTCGGTCATGTGGTGCGACTGGTCGAAGAGCGCGCACGTCTCCCGCCACGCCACCTGCTCGTCGCGCCAGTTCGAGAACTCGGCAGGCACCTTCGGGTAGACGTACGGGCCGATCTGGGAGTTCCGCACCAGATCGACCGGGTTGCCGGTCGCCTGCAGCAGCTCCTCGAGGCTCTGTTGACTCATCTCCGCGTGTCCTCCTTCGGCGACAGACGTTGAGGCGACAAAGACTACGGCCTGCACGGTGCGCCGTCGACCGAGCGGCCTGACAGACTCGTCCGCACCCCGATGCCCGAACTGCTCGAGATCCTCCTGCTCGCGCTGGCCGCGATGTTCTTCCCCGCGCTCCTGGCCGTCGTGCTGATCGCTCTACGGACGGAACACCCGCAGAGGCTGCTTGCGAGCTTCCTCACCGGCGGTTTCCTGGCGGCGACGACAGTGGGGATTGCCATCGTCTTCTCGCTCCAGGACGCATCGGTCGACTCCTCGTCGAGCTCGAGCCTCGACCCGATCGTGTACTTCGCCGGCGCGGCCCTGGCGCTGCTCGCGGCCTACGTGGTCGACCGAAAGCAGCTCCTGGTGAAGAAGAAGAAGCCCGAGGACGAGAGCGCCGAGAAGAAGCCGGACCGTCTCCAGCGGGCGCTCGACCACGGCGCGCCGTACGCGTTCGTCGCCGGGATCATCCTGTGCGCATTCCCCGGCGTCTCCGCGCTCGTGGCGTTGAAGGACATCGCCCAGCTTGGCTACTCGACGGCGGCAACCGTCGTCGTCATCATCTGCTTTTACCTGATCATGTTCGCGTTCATCGAGCTTCCGCTCGTCGGATACTTCGTCGCGCCGGAGCGCTCCATGCAAGCGACGCTCCGTTTCAATGCGTGGCTCGACCGCAACGCCAACCCGCTTGCTGTTCGGGTGCTGGCCGGTCTGGGCGTGCTGCTGGTCGTCCGCGGCGTCGTCGGGCTCTTCTGAGCACGCCCGGCTCGGAAGCGATATACAACCGATCGTGATCACCGCGGCAGCCGCGACCCTCGGCTCGATTCAGCTCACGTCCGGCTGGGGCGCCGTCCTGTCGATCATCGTCCTGGGCGGGCTCTTCGTGCTCTGGATCTTCTCGCTCTTCCTGATCGTCACCGACTCGATCTCGGCGTTTGGCAAGCTCATCTGGGCGATCCTCGTCACCTGCGTCGCGCCGCTCGCGATCCCGGTCTACCTGATCCTCCACCACCACCGGCACGCTCGGGCCTGAAGCGCTGCGGCCTCCCTCGCGGGCGACGGCCATGACCGACACGACTACGCCGGCAGCAGCCTCACCCGATCCGGTCGAGCTGCTCCGGAGCCGCCGCTATCTCGTGCTGGTGGTGTTCGGCGCCGTCGTCGGCGTGCTGGTAGCGGTCGTCGCGTACTTCTTCCTGAAGGCGGTCGGCGAGGTCCAGCACTACATCTTCACGACGCTGCCCGGCGAGGTCGGCTACGACACGGAGCCGGCCTGGTGGCCCGCACCGTGGCTCGCGCTGAGCGGCCTCCTCGTCGCCCTGACGATTCAGTACCTGCCCGGGACGGCCGGCCACAAGCCGGCAGAGGGGTTCAAGACGGGCGGGCCGGTCTCACCGATCGACCTCCCGGGGATCGTCATCGCCTCCTTCGCGACGCTCAGCCTCGGCGTCGTGCTCGGGCCGGAGGCGCCGCTGATCGCGATCGGCAGCGGCCTCGGCGTTCTCGCCCTCCATCTGGCGAAGAAGGGCGCTCCGGCTCAGGCAACCGCCGTTCTCGGCGCTGCAGGCAGCTTCGCCGCGATCAGCACGCTGCTCGGCTCTCCGCTCGCAGGCGCGTTCCTGCTCCTCGAGGCAGCGGGGCTCGGAGGGCCCCTGCTCGGAGTCGTGCTCGTGCCGGGCCTGCTCGCCGCCGGCATCGGTGCATTGATCTTCGTCGGCCTCGACAGCTGGACCGGCTTCGGAACGTTCTCGCTCGCCGTTCCGAACATCCCGCACTTTGGGACGCCCACCGGAGCGGAGTTCCTCTGGGCGATTGCAATCGGCCTTGCAGGCGCCGTTCTCGGCGGCGGGATCCGCCGGCTCGCTCTCTTGCTGCAGCCGATCGTGGAGCGGCGCATGGTGCTCCTGATGCCGTTCGTCGGTCTGGCGATCGGCGGGCTCGCGTTCGTGTTCCAGGAATGGTCGAGCCATCCGTCGTCGGAGGTGCTCTTCTCGGGACAGGACGCGCTGCCGGGCCTGATCGAAGGCGCCGCGGGCTGGACGGTCGGTGCGCTGATCCTGCTCGTCGCGTGCAAGGGACTCGCCTACAGCGCTTCGCTCAGCAGCTTCCGGGGCGGCCCTGTTTTTCCAGGCATGTTCATCGGCGCCGCGGGCGGTCTCGCGCTCTCTCATCTTCCCGGCCTGCCGGAGATCGCCGGGGTCGCGATGGGGATCGGTGCGCTCACCGTGGCGATGCTCAACCTGCCGTTCACATCCGTCCTGCTCGTGAGCCTGTTCCTGCAGGCCGATGCAGTCGCGTTGATGCCGCTCGTGATCGTCGCCGTCGTCGTCTCGTATGTCGCATCGGCGCACCTCGCACCGCCGAAGGAGCAAGCCGAGCCGACCGGCAAGCCTGCGCCGGCATAGTCACGGCCTTCCGTCATGTGAAGGCGTTCACGGCTCGCGCGACGATCAGGCCGAAGAGGGCGAGCGACACCGTCGACTGGAGGATCATGATGTATTTGGCGCGGTGTGTCAGTGGCATCACGTCGGTGGGGCTGAACGCGGTCGCGTTGGTGAAGCCGAGGTGCAGGTAGTCGAGGAAGACGGGCTTCCAGCCGGGCGGCGCGAGCTCGGGGCTCATCTGCTGCGGAAAGGCGAAGTCGACCGGCAACGGCTGTTGGGAGCGTGCGATCGGTCCGCCGCTATCGATCAGCCAGTACAGAAGCCCGAATGAGAGATTGTTGCCAAGCCAGACGACGGCTCCGGTGGCGAGGAGCTCAGCGGGCTTGTTGGTCACACCGGTCCCTTTGATCAGGTCGTAAACGAGGAGAACCGTCGACCACAGCGCCGACGCCACGAGGAGGCAGACAAGCGTCACCGTTAGACGGTGCAGCCAGCGCGTTCGCCTGGCGAGACCGACCGGGTCTCGTATGACCAGCAGCAGAAGCAACACGGCTTCGACCGCAGGCACGAGCCAAGGGACACGGACCGCACTCCCGTTTGGTAGCCAGACGCGCAGCGCGATGGTGAGCGCCATGAAGACGAGCAACGCGACGGCGGGCGGCAAGCGCGACTCACCGAGCGAGATCCCTGGGCCGTCGTCTGTCGCAGGCCAGTCAGTGGCTTCGCCGGGAACCACGACGGCGATCGTTACACACCCTGGCGTTGAAGCTGGCATCGTGGGTTGGAGCGCATCGACCCGTGCGCCAGAACGGCTGCGAGTGGGTCGCGCCTGTCGATCAGCCAGAACGGCCCAGGGCGTAGGATCGAACGATGGCGTCCGAGAACGTCGAGGTTGCCGAGCGGTTCAGAGTGGCGCTCGAGGCGGCTGTCAGGACGGGTGACCGCGATGCGGTTTTCGCCCTCCTAGCTCCCAACGTCGAGTGGATCACCCCTCAGCGAACGCTGCACGGGATCGACGAAATGAGGGAGAACTGGAATTGGGGTTCCTCGCCAGAGAGCTTCGACTATGCGTTCGAAGAGGGCGAGTGGGTTGACGCCGGCGACGGCCAGCTCTCATGCGATGTTCGCCAGGTGTACCGGCTGAAGCAATCGGGCGACGTCGCTTATGAGCGGACGCGGCGCGTCCGGCTGACGATTCGCGACGGCAAGATCGGCCGCTACGAGATCAAAATCGTGGGGTAGCCGAGGGCTGCCGACGTAGACGCGAGGTCTGAGCCGTCGCTCCGGACGGATCACCCCCGGCATCGTCGCGAGCGTGGCCACGACCACGGCCAGCGCCCGGGCGTGTTCGGCCAGCGGTGTGTGTGGATGGCAGTCGTCTCGCCGGCCGAGATGAGTGTCTCGAGGACGCGGACGTGTGCTTTTTCGAATAGAAGTCGGTGGTGTTCAGGTGTTGCAGTGAGTGCGTCGAGCGCGTCGGGCCAACCCCAACGAGACCTGTTGTCGCTCATCAGATCGCTGCAGCCGCAGCGCCGCGGTGCTCTCACCCGCCGAGTTCACGCCCCTCTGTGTATCCAGGGACGACCGCCGTTGTGCCGGCATCGCGCGTGGGCGCAGCGACATGATCACGAGGACACGCCCGGACGGGTGCACGAGCCACATGGTCGGTGTGACGGAATGGTGTCGGCTGCGGTTGTTCCGACGCCGCCGAAATCGCCTGAGCTAGTGTCGCGTCGAGATGTCGGATCAGCGCGAGGACGGGCCTGATCGACGGCCGCGGGTGCTCGTACTCGGGGGCGGTTTCGGCGGAATCGGAGCCGCCCGGAAGCTCGCCGACGCGAACGTGGACGTCGTCCTCGTCGACAAGAACAACTACCACACCTTTCAGCCGCTGCTCTACCAGGTCGCGACCGACCTGCTCGACACGGATGCGGTAGGGCACGCGCTCCGCGATCTCTTCCACGACCAGCCGAACGTCACGATCCACCAGGGCACCGTGACCTCCGTCGACGTCGAGAAGCGGACGGTCGAGTTCGCCGACCGCGCCGCGCTCGACTACGACTACCTCGTCGTCGCCCTTGGGGCGACCGTCAACTTCTTCGGGACGGAGGGCGCGGACGAGCACGGATTCCCGATGTACACGCTGGCCGACGCGGTTCGCCTCAAGGACCGGGTGCTCGAACGCTGGGAGGCGGCCGATCGCGATCCATCGCTCGTCGACGACGGTGCGCTGAACGTCGTCGTCGTCGGCGGGGGGCCGACGGGCGTCGAGAGCGTCGGCGCCCTCGCCGAGCTCTACCGCAGCAATTTCGCCGAGGACTATCCCGGAGTGCCGCAGGACAAGGCGCGGCTGATCCTCGTCGAAGCCGGTCCGACGCTCTTCGCGATGTTCAAGCAGGACATCCGCGACTACACGAAGCGGGCGCTCGAGCAGCGCGGCGTCGAGGTCGTCCTCGGAGAGAGTGTCGCCTCGGTGACGCCGACTCGCGTCACACTCAAGTCGGGGACGGTGCTGGAAGCCCACACGCTCGTCTGGGGAGCCGGATTGCAGGCGAGCTCGCTTGCCGCGGCGCTGCCGGTCGAGCTCCAGCGCGGGCACCGCGTTCCGGTCGGCCCCGATCTCAGCCTCGAAGGCCATCCGGAGGTCTTCGCCGTCGGCGACATCGCCTGGATCACCGACACGAAGACCGGCGAAGTGCTGCCGCAGCTCGGCTCGGTGGCCCTCCAGGCCGGCGAGTGGGCCGGAGAGAACATCGCCCGACGCCTGAAGGGCGAGGAGACGAAGCCGTTCGTCTACGAGGACAAGGGGACGATGGCGACGATCGGGCGTGGGGCGGCGGTCGTGCAGTTCCGGCGTGGGCGAACGATGAAAGGAAAGGCCGCAACGCTCGCCTGGGGCGCGGTGCACCTCGCGCTGCTCTCGACCGGGGAGGATCGCGCGAAGGCTGTGATCGACTGGACGTGGGCCGGGTTCACCCATGAACGCAGCAACCGGATCACGGTGCGGACAGATGTCAACGAGGAGAAGAGGAGCAAGAGTTGAGCGAGCAGCCTGCAGACGTGTTCGTCATCTTCGGCATCACCGGTGATCTGGCCAAGGTGATGACGTTCAGGTCGCTGTACCGGCTCGAGCGCCGCGGGTTGCTCGACTGTCCGATCGTCGGCGTCGCCGTCAACGACTGGACGGTCGACCAGCTGGTGGAGCGCGCGCGCGAGTCGATCGTCGGCACCGGGGAGGTCCTCGACGAGGAGGTGTTCGGCAGGCTGGCGCGACGCTTCTCCTACGTCTCGGGCGATTTCGACGACGCCGCGACCTACGAGCGTGTCGGGGCGGCGATCGGCGACGCGAAGCTTCCGGTCTTCTACCTCGAGATCCCGCCCTTCCTGTTCGGCCGTGTGGTGAAGGGGCTCTCGGACGCCGGGCTGACGAAGACGGCGAGAGTCGTCGTCGAGAAGCCGTTCGGGCACGACCTCTCGTCGGCCGAGGCGCTGGCCGCCGAGCTGCACCAGTACATCGACGAGTCGCAGCTGTACCGGATCGATCATTACCTCGGGAAGATGGGGCTCGAGGAGATCCTCTATCTCCGCTTCGCGAACACGATGCTCGAGCCGCTCTGGAGCCGGAACTACCTCTCCTCGGTGCAGATCACGATGGCGGAGGACTTCGACGTCGCCGACCGCGGCCATTTCTACGATCCGGTCGGCGCGCTCCGCGACGTCGTCGTCAACCACCTGATGCAGGTGGTCGCCGCGTGCGCGATGGAGCCGCCGTCGCGCGGCGATCCGCAGACGATCAAGGACTCGCAGGTCTCGCTCTTCCGCGCCATCAATGCGGCCGATCCCGCCGACTACGTCCGCGGCCAGTACGAGGGCTACCTGCGAGGTCGACGGGCGTCGCACCGGGCTCGACCACCGAGACGTACGCCGCCCTACGGCTGGAGATCGAGAACTGGCGCTGGGCGGGCGTGCCGTTCTTCATCCGCACCGGGAAGTGCCTCACCGCGACCCAGACCGAGCTGCGCCTGGTCTTCAAGCACGCGCCGCGGCTCGGGTTCGCGATGTTCGACCGACATCCGGAGCCGAACGCACTGGTCGTGAGGCTCGATCCGACGACCGGGATCAGGCTCGAGGCGCAAGCCCATCGTGCGGACAAGCAAGGTGCTTCCGAGATCGCGCTCGACCTCGAGTTCTCCCAGGAAGGTGGCGAAGGGCCGACCCCGTACGAGGTGCTCCTGCACGCGGCGCTGATCGGTGACACCACGCGCTTCACGCGCCAGGATGCCGTCGAGGAGACCTGGCGAGTGATGCGGCCGCTTCTCGACGCGCCTCCGCCCGTCCACGTCTACGAGCGCGGTTCGTGGGGCCCCGACGCGGCGAACGAGCTGGTCGCCGGGTACGGCCGCTGGCACCAGCCGTGGTTGTCATGACGAGCACGACGACGCAGCGGGCGCCGCAGAGCGCGGCGGCACCGTCACCGTTCCCGCCGATCGCGGAGTACGCGTTCCTCTCCAACTGCCATACGGGCGCGCTGATCGCGCCCGACGGCGCGGTCGACTGGCTGTGCCCGCCGTCGTTCGATTCGCCGAGCGTGTTCGGCAGCCTGCTCGACCGCCAGGCGGGCTCGTTCCGCCTCGGCCCGTACGGGATCAACCACCCGACCGCTCGTGTCTATGCACCGGGCACCAACGTGCTCGAGACGACCTGGAGGACGCCGGCCGGTTGGATCGTCGTCCGCGATGCGCTGACGATGGGCCCGACCCGCGGACGCGACGAGGTCACCCCGCACACGAGGCCGCCCGCCGACGACGACGGAGACCACATGCTGGTCCGCGTGGTCGAGTGCGTCGAGGGTCGCGTCGAGGTCGAGTTGATCTGCGAGCCGGCGTTCGACTACGGGCGCACGCCGGCCGAGTGGGCGCTGGTCGGCGACGACCTGCACGCCGCCGACGCATCCGGTGCCGGGCAGACGCTCCGCCTCAAGACCGACCTGCTGCTCGGGATCGAAGGCAACCGCGTGCGCGCACGGCACGTGCTCGAAGAGGGAGAGAGAATGTTCTGCGCTCTCTCATGGGCCGAGGAGCTCGCCGTGCCCGAGGACGTCGCCGAGGCCGAGGAGCGACTTGCCGCCACGTCGCGCTTCTGGCGCTCCTGGCTGAGCCGTGCACGCATCCCCGATCATCGGTGGCGGGACCCGATCCAGCGCTCGGCGCTGGCGATCAAGGGCCTCACCTACATGCCCACCGGGGCGACGGTCGCGGCACTGACGACGTCGCTGCCCGAGACACCGGGCGGCGAGCGCAACTGGGACTACCGCTACACCTGGATGCGCGACAGCACCTTTACGCTGCAGGCGCTGCACTGGCTCAATCTCGACTGGGAGGCCGACGAGTTCATCCAGTTCGTCGCCGACATCGAGCCGACCGAGGACGGGTCGCTGCAGATCATGTACGGGATCGACGGTCGTCGCGACCTGACGGAGACGACCCGGGACGACCTGACCGGCTATGCCGGCGCGAAGCCGGTCCGGATCGGGAACGGGGCCTTCGACCAGCGGCAGAACGACGTCTTCGGCGCCGTGCTCGACTCGATCCTGCTCCACACCCGGCGGGGCGAGCGCCTGCCGCGCCGACTCTGGCCGATCGTCGTGAGCCAGGCCGAGTGTGCGTCGAAGGTGTGGCGCGAGCCCGACCAGGGGATCTGGGAGGCCCGCGGCAAGCCGCAGCACTACGTGTCGTCGAAGCTCATGTGCTGGGTGGCGCTCGACCGTGCTGCGAGGCTGGCCGAGATCCGTGGCGACGGCGACCTGCAGCAGCAGTGGGGGGCCGTCGCCGAGGAGATCCGCGCCGACATCCTCGAGCATGGCGTGACCGACAAGGGCGTGCTCAAACAGCACTACGAGACCGACTCGCTCGACGCCTCGGTGCTGCTGGCGGCGATCTTCGAGTTCCTGCCGAGCGACGACGAGCGGCTGCACGCCACCGTGTCGGCGATCGCCACCGACCTGACCGAGAACGGCTTCGTTCTCCGGTACCGCACCGACGAGACCGACGACGGGCTCTCGGGCAAGGAGGGCACGTTCCTGATCTGCTCGTTCTGGTTGGTGTCGGCGCTCGCGATCGTCGGCGAGCTGCAGCAGGCACGCGACCTGATGGAGAAGCTGTTACGGATCGCGTCGCCGCTCGGCCTCTACGCGGAGGAGTTCGACGCCGACACCGGGCGGCACCTGGGCAACTTCCCGCAGGCGTTCTCACACCTCGCGCTGATGGAAGCCGCAGCGAGGATCGTCGTCCACGAGCTACTGGAGCAGTACTGATATGGATCATTACGACGTGATCATCATCGGGACCGGGGCCGGCGGCGGGACGCTCGCACGGCACCTGGCCCCCTCCGGAAAGCGCATCCTGCTGCTCGAGCGCGGCGACTGGCTGCCGCGCGAGCCGCAGAACTGGCTGGCGCAGGACGTCTTCGTCGAGAACCGGTACGTGTCGCCGGACACGTGGTACGACAGCAGCGGTGCGCCGTTCCAGCCTCAGGTCCACTACTTCGTCGGGGGCGCGACGAAGCTCTACGGCGCAGCGCTGTACCGCCTGCGCAAGGAGGACTTCGGCGAGCTCCGCCACCACGACGGGCTCTCGCCCGCCTGGCCGATCTCGTACGACGAGCTCGAGCCGTACTACACGCAGGCAGAGCGGCTCTACCAGGTGCACGGAGCACGCGGTGAGGACCCGACCGAGCCCCCGGCCAGCGCGCCGTACCCGCATCCGCCCGTTTCCCACGAGCCGCGCATCCAGCAACTGGCTGACGCGCTCGAGAAAGCCGGCCATCACCCGTTCCACGCGCCCTGCGGGATCATGCTGGACGAGCAGAACATGCCGTACAGCGCGTGCGTGCGGTGTGCCAACTGCGACGGCTTCCCGTGCGTGGTGCATGCGAAGTCCGATGCAGAGGTGATCGGTGTCAGGCCGGCGCTCGAGCATCCGAACGTCACGCTGTTGACCAACACGAAGGTTGTGAAGCTCGAGACAGACGACGCCGGCACGACGGTTGTCAGAGTCGTGGCGGAGCGCAACGGATCGACGGAGACGTTCGCGGCCGATCTCGTCGTCGTCTCGTGTGGCGCCGCGAACACGGCGCGACTGCTGCTCGAGTCGGCGAACGACAAGCACCCGGACGGACTCGCGAACGGCTCCGATCAGGTCGGGCGCAACTTCATGTTCCACGACAGCGTCGCGGTGCTCGCGCTCTCCCGCGAGGAGAACCCGACCGTCTACCAGAAGACGCTCGGCCTCAACGACTTCTACTTCGGGAGCGACGACTTCGAGTTCCCGCTGGGGAACATCCAGATGGTCGGCAAATCGCAGGAGGCGATGTTCCGTGGCGAGAAGCCGGGGGAGACCAAGCTGGCGCCGGAGTGGACGCTCGAGCGGGTGGCGAAGCACGCGATCGACTTCTGGCTCTCGACCGAGGACCTGCCGCGCTCCGACAACCGTGTGACGGTCGACCGTGACGGGAAGCTGACGCTCAGCTACACGGAGACGAACGCCGAGGCGAAGCGGCGGCTGTACGAGAAGCTGCGCTCGCTGCTCGGGCCGCTCGACCTGAATCCCGGACACCTCATTCACCGCTTCGCCTACATGAAGAACGAGATTCCCGTTGCCGGTTGCGCTCATCAGTCCGGCACGGCGCGGTTCGGCCGCGACCCCGCGTCCTCCGTGCTCGACGCGAACTGCCGGACGCACGAGGTCGACAACCTCTACGTCGTCGATACGAGCTGCTTCCCGAGCATCGGGGCGGTGAACCCCGGACTGACTGCCATGGCGAACGCGCTTCGAGTCGGAGACCACCTGCTGGAGCGCATGGGCTCGAGCGCGTGAGCTCCGCGTCCGGGGAGCAGGTCGAGATCGCCTTCGGCGACCAGCGGGCCGTGATCGTCGAGGTCGGCGGCGGCCTCCGCTCGTTCTCGGTCGGCGACCGGGAGGTGCTCGACGGCTACGGCCCGGACGAGATGTGCACGTCGGGACGAGGGCAGGTGCTGATGCCCTGGCCGAACCGGCTCGAGGACGGCAGCTACGAGTTCGACGGCAGGCGGCATCAATTGCCTCTGACCGAGCCCGAGAACCGGAATGCGATCCACGGTCTCGTCCGCTGGTCGACGTGGCGGGTCGGCAGCCGCAACGGCGACCGCGTCGTGATGGAGCACACGCTTCGACCTCAGCCGGGCTACCCGTTCACCGTCGAGCTGAGTCTCGAGTACGCCCTGTCGGACGTCGGGCTGTCGGTCCGCTCGACCGCGACGAACATCGGGTCCGTGCGCTGCCCGTTCGGGGCAGGTGCCCATCCTTACCTCAAGCTGGACGCGCCGACGGTCGACTCGCTCTCGTTGCACGTCCCCGCCGGAACGGTGTTGCAGTCGGGGGAGCGAAGCTTGCCGGCGGGGACGATCCCGGTCGACGGGACCGAGTTCGACTTTCGCCGGCCGCGACCCGTCGGCTCGGCGAAGCTCGACAACTGTTACACGGATCTCGAGCGCGACGGCGACGGCCGGGCGCGGATCGCGCTGCACGACCCTTCCGGCCGAAGTCTCATCTTCTGGGTCGGGACGGGTTACGACTACGTGATGGTCTTCAGCGGTGACACGCTCCCGGACGTGGCGCGCCGCAGTCTTGCCGTCGAGCCGATGACCTGTCCGCCGAATGCCTTTCGCAGCGGCGAGTCCGTGATCGAGCTCGAGCCGGGCGACGCCTTCACGGCGGAGTGGGGGATCGAGTGCACCTGATCCTCGCCTCGACGCGGGTCGACCTGGCCCGCGGCCAGTTCGCGACGACGTCGCTCTACCACTTCCTGTTCGTGCCGCTCACGCTCGGGCTCGGCCCGATCGTCGCGATCTTCCAGACGCTGTGGCACCGGACCGGCAACGAGACGTGGCTGCGACTGACCCGTTTCTTCGGGACGCTGTTCCTGATCAACTTCGCGATCGGCGTCGCGACCGGACTCGTGCAGGAGTTCGAGTTCGGGATGAACTGGTCGGTGTACTCGCGGTTCGTCGGCAACGTCTTCGGTGCGCCACTCGCCGTCGAGGGACTCGCCGCGTTCTTCCTCGAGTCCACGTTCCTCGGGCTCTGGATCTTCGGCTGGAACCGATTGTCGCCGCGCGTCCATCTCGCGACACTCTGGATCGCCGTTGCCGGGACCTGGCTATCCGCGTACTTCATCCTGGTCGCGAACTCGTGGATGCAGGAGCCCGTCGGCTACAAGATCGTGAACGGGGAGGCGCAGCTGACGAGCGTCTGGCAGCTCGTGTCGAGCAGGTGGGCCGCTTATGCCTTCGTGCATACGGTGCTCGCCGGGTTGACGGCCGGCGCCGCGGTCGTGTTCGGCGTGTGCTGCTGGCATTTCGCGCGCGGCCGAAACCTCGACGTCTTCCGCCCAGCGGCGAAGGTGGCGCTGATCGTGCTGGTACCGGCATCCGTCGCAAACCTCTGGTTCGGGAGCCACTTCGGCATCCTCGTGGAGGAGCTCCAGCCGATGAAGATCGCGGCGAGCGAGGCGCAATGGAGCACGTGCACTGACTGTCCGTTTTCTGTCTTCCAGATCGGCGGCTTCACGGAGAGTGACAAGAAGCCGAGCTTCTCGATCGAGATCCCCGACCTGCTCTCCTACCTCGCCACCGGTTCCCTGAGTGGCTCCGTCGCCGGACTGAACAACCTGAACGAGCAGTACTCGAGGCAGTACGGGCGCGGGAACTACAAGCCGCCGGTGCGGACGATCTACGTGAGCATGCGCGTGATGGCGGGCGTGGGGACGCTGATCGCGCTGATCGCGATCGTCGGCGCCTACCTCTTCTGGCGGCGGAAGCTCGAGCGCCTGCGCTGGTTCCTGTGGATCGGCGTCGCCAACAGCTTCCTCCCGTTCGTCGCCACGTCGGCGGGCTGGGTGCTGACGGAGGTCGGCCGGCAGCCCTGGATCGTCCAGGGGCTGCTCAAGACCAGCAATGCGAACTCGCCGAACGTGACCACGACCTGGCTCGGGATCAGCCTCGGCGTGTTCATCGCGCTCTACGCGGCGCTGCTCGTCGTCGACATCTTCCTGATGCGCCGGTACGCCGGTCTCGATCCCGCAGCCTCCGTCGAGAGACCCCCGGATCCGCAACCCGCCCCCAGTTTCTGATGAATCTCCAAATCCTCTGGTTCGTGCTGATCGCCGTCCTCTGGGCCGGGTACTTCTTGCTCGAGGGCTTCGACTTCGGCGTCGGCATG
The DNA here is from genome assembly GCA_963742605.1 of uncultured Thermoleophilia bacterium. Classification (GTDB taxonomy): domain Bacteria; phylum Actinomycetota; class Thermoleophilia; order Gaiellales; family Gaiellaceae; genus PALSA-600. Next base: position 309,785 of record CAVUNA010000024.1, read on the forward strand.
CTGCTGCCGTTCCTGCCGAAGAACGAGTCGGAGCGTGGGACGATGCTCGACTCGATCGGGCCCGTCTGGGACGGCAACGAGGTCTGGCTCGTCGTCGCCGGCGGTGCCACCTTCGCCGCGTTCCCGAGCTGGTACGCGTCGATGTTCTCGGGTTTCTACCTCGCTCTGCTGCTCGTCCTCTTCTTCCTCATCATCCGGGTGGTGTCGTTCGAGTGGCGCGCGCAGAGCACGAGCCCGCGCTGGCGTGCAGTCTGGACCTGGGCGAACTCGATCGGCAGCTTCGGCGCATCGCTCATCTGGGGCATTGCACTGGCGAATCTCCTCTACGGCGTGCCACTCGACTCGAGCGGTAACTACACCGGCACGTTCTGGGATCTGTTCAACGCGTACACGGTGTTCGCGGGCATCGCCGTCGTGCTGTTCTTCATCTTCCACGGCGCCGTCTTTCTCACGCTGCGCACCATGGGCGATCTGTGCGAACGCGCGTTGCGAACTGCTCGGGTCCTGGCCCTGCCGGCCGCTGCCGTTGCATCCGCGTTCATGGTCTGGACGGTGGTGGTCGCGGTCGACCACAACGACAAGAACGTCTTCCCGCCCGTGCTCCCTGCCGTCCTCGGCATCGCCGCGGCCGTCCTGGCCGTTGTGTTCGTGCTCCAGGGACGCACCGGCCGCGCCTTCGTGGCGACGGGACTTGGCACGATCCTGCTCGTCGCTACGCTCTTCACCAGCCTCTATCCGCGCGTCATGGTTTCCAGCACGAACTTCGCCTACAGCTTGACGGTCGACAACGCTTCGTCGGCGCACTACACGCTGGTCGTAATGACCGTCGTTGCCCTGCTCGTGTTGCCGGTCGTGCTGCTCTACCAGGGCTGGACGTACCACGTCTTCCGGCACCGGCTGACGGGCGAGACCGCGACGCATCCGTAGTGCGGGCGCTCGACCCGCGCCTCGTTCGCCGCGCGCGTTCGGTCCGCGTGCTTCTCGGCGCCGACGTCGCGGTCGGTGCTGCGACGACGGTCCTGGTCCTTGCGCAGGCGACGATCCTCGCCTGGATCGTCGCCCGGGCCTTCCACGGTGCATCGCCGCATGAGGTCGAGCCCGAGCTCGTCGCCCTTCTGCTCGTCTTCGGGGGGCGGGCGCTCTTCGCCTGGGCATTCGAGGTCACCGGGCGGCGCGCGGCTTCGACGGTCCTCTCGGAGCTCCGCCTGTCGCTCGCGGAGCAGCGCCTCCGCAGCGATCCGGGCGGGCTCGACGGCGTCGAGGCGGCCGAGGTAGCCGCTGCCAGCGTCTCCGGGATCGATCCGCTCGCTGCGTACTTCGGGCGCTACCTGCCGCAGGTCGTGCTCGCCTGCTTCGTCCCACTCGCCGTGCTCGCCTGGGTTGCGGTGATCGACGTTACCTCGGCGCTCGTGATGCTGATCACCCTCCCTCTCGTCCCGGTGTTCATGTGGCTGATCGGGCGGTACACCGAAGAACGGAGCCGAGAACGTTGGGACGCGCTCCGTCTCCTCTCGAGCCACTACCTCGACGTCGTACGGGGCCTGCCGACCTTGCGCGCTTTCAATCGCAGTTCGGCGCAAGCAGCGACGATCGCCGACGTCAGCGAGCGTTACCGGCAGACGACGATGAGCACGCTTCGCGTCGGCTTTCTCTCCGGGTCGGTCCTGGAGCTCGCATCGACGCTCGGCATTGCGCTCGTCGCCGTCACCGTCGGCGTCCGTCTCGACGACGGCCGGCTCGGGCTGCAAGCCGGGTTGACCGTCCTCCTGCTCGCGCCCGAGCTGTACCTGCCGCTGCGCTCACTCGGCGCGCAGTTTCATACGAGCGCGGACGGTCTCGCAGTTGCAGATCGTATCCTGGCGCTGCTCGGCGACGGTTCGACGCCGACACGTGAGCGTTCGGCCCTCCCGCCGAGCCCCGGCGTGGTCACGGTCGAGCTGCGCGGAGTCTCGTTCGCCTATCCGTCACGCCCCGGGCTCGTGCTCGACGAGCTCGATCTGACGCTGCGGCCGGGTGAGACCCTCGCGCTCGTCGGGGAGAGCGGGGCGGGGAAGACCACGATCGCAAGCCTGATCCTCGGTTTCGCGGAGCCGCACGCCGGCCGGATCACCGTCGGTGACGTCGATCTTGCCTCGTGCGATCTCGGTGCGTGGCGCAGCGACCTGGCATGGGTGCCGCAGCGACCGATGCTCTTTCGCGCGTCCGTGGCGGAGAACATCAGGCTCGGTGCCGGAGGCATCTCCGACGAGCGTGTACGCGCAGCGGCACTGCTCAGCGGCGCAGACGCGTTCGTGCGCGCGCTGCCGCAGGGCTACGAGACGGTGGTCGGTGACGGCGGCAGGCCGCTCTCAGCCGGCGAGCGACGTCGCATCGCGCTCGCGCGCGCGTTCGTACGAGACGTGCCGCTGCTTCTGCTCGATGAGCCGACCGCCGATCTCGACCCCGACAGCGAAGCGATCGTCGCCGCGGCTCTCGACGGGCTGCGCGGCGAGCGGACGATCCTGCTGATCACGCACCGCCCCGAGCTCGCCCGGCTCGCAGATCGCGTTGCCGTGCTCGCCGACGGCAAGTGCATCGAGCTGGGTGCTGAGGTGATCGTGTGATCCGGCGCGTCCTCGCCCTCGCCCCGGCGCCGCGGGGACGGTTCGCCCTCGCAACCGGCCTCGCTGCACTCACGGTTCTCTTCGGCGTCGGCCTGATGTCGGTTGCGGGATATCTGATCTCGCGCGCGGCCGAACGGCCGGCGGTGCTGTCGCTGACGGTGGCCATCGTCGGCGTGCGCTTCTTCGGGCTCGGACGGCCGATCGTCCGTTATCTCGAACGGCTCGCCTCCCACGATCTCGCCTTCCGGGTGCTGGGCCGCGTGCGCGTCCGCATCTACGAGCGACTCGAACCGCTCGCGCCGGCAGAGCTCGAGGTGTACCGGCACGGTGACCTCCTTTCACGTGTGGTCGGCGACGTCGACGCACTGCAGTTTCTCTACCTGCGCGGGCTCGTCCCCGTGCTGGCAGCCGTCGTCGCGAGCGCGGTGTCGGTCGGCGTCGTCGCGGCGTTCTCGATCTGGGCGGCGGTCGTCCTGGCGGCCGGCCTCCTCGCCGCCGGCCTTGGGGTGCCGCTGCTGGCCGGCGCGATCGGTCGTCGCGCAGCGCGGGCGGAAGCGGCCGCTCGTGGCGACTTGACCGCGGAGCTCGTCGAGCTGCTGACCGGAGCGGCCGAGCTGTCGGTCTACGGTCGTGACGCCGACGCGGTCGCGCGTGTGCGGGGCGCCGATCGCGTGCTCACACGGCTGGCAGGACGGGCGGCGTTCGCAGACGGCCTTGCCGACGCGCTTCGGCTGTTCGTCACGGGTGCGACGGTCACGGGCGTGCTTGCGCTCGCAGTCGCGGCGCATGCGAACGGCGGGCTGAGCAGGGTGATGATCGCCACCCTTGCTCTCCTTGCGCTCGCGTCGTTCGAGGGCGTCCAGCCGCTCGCCCAGGCGGGCCGGGAGCTCGTGGCGAGCCTGGCAGCGGGACGCCGTCTCATCGACCTGACCGATCGCGAAGCGGCAGTGCAGGATCCCGAGGTTCCGGTCGAGCTCGAGGACGGGCCCGTGACCGTCGCGCTCGAGGCAGTTCGCGCACGTTACGAGCCGGACGAGCCACCGGTTCTCGACGGGGTGACCCTGAGCCTGGAGCCGGGGCGGAGGATCGCCCTGCTCGGGCCGAGCGGCGCCGGCAAGTCGACGGTGGCGAATCTCCTCCTGCGCTTCCTCGATCCCGAGAGCGGCCGCGTCACGATCGGCGGACGCGACGTTCGTGATCTCCGCCAGGAGGACGTCCGCCGGGTCGTTGCGCTCGCGGGGCAGGAGTCCCATCTCTTCTCGACCTCGATTCGCGAGAACATCCGGCTGGCGCGGCCCGATGCCGGCGACATTGAGATCGAAGCGGCGCTCCGCCGGGCTCGGATCTGGGACTGGGTGGCGAGCCTCCCCGATGGGCTGGGGACGCTCGTCGGCGAGCAGGGCCGAGAGCTGTCCGGCGGGCAGCGAAGCCGGCTCGTGGTCGCGCGTGCGCTGCTCGCCGACGCCCCAGTGCTCGTGCTCGACGAGCCGACGGCTCACCTCGACTCGGAGACGGCAACGTCGCTGCTCGACGACGTTCTCGACACCGCAGGCTCGGCTTCGGTGTTGCTGATCACGCACCGCCGCGAGCGCCTCGAGCGGATGGACGACGTCGTCGTGCTGCCGGCCTGATCAGCCTCCCGGCGGGCCGGGCAGCTGGAGGATCTGGATCACGCCGAAGAGCAAGAGCAGGAACGCGACCGTGATCAGGCCGATGCGGACACCGCGGAGCGGGAAGTGCGTGCTGATGCCGACCAGGAAGAGCACGCTCGCGAGGATCACGGTGTCGCGGACATACTTGTCGCCGGTCTCGGCCGCATGTTCGCCTTCGGCGTAGTACGCGTCGGCTTTAGTGTCGAGCGCCGTCGACAGCGCCGCGCCCGGGGCGCGATATTGGGGCATCGACTGAGGCCCTGGCGGCGCGCTCGGATTCGTGAACGGCTTGGTCGCGATCCACGCGTCGAAGGCCGTGGCGAAGTTCTTGCGGAAACGCTTCTCGGCGATCCGCGCGCCGTCCTTGTTCCCGAGCAGGTAGGCACCGAGCCAGGCGTTGAACGTGAGGGCGTCGCCAACCCGGAAGTCGAGCGACTGCTGGAACTCTCGGTTCGCCTTCGTGCGCGTCGCCGATGCCTTCGCGAGCTTGAGCGACGACTCGGTTCCCCACTTGGCGGCCGAGTACCCCGACCAGGCCGCCAGGATCGCCACCAGCGACAGCAGGATCGCCTCAGTGATCGAAAGCGCACGACTCTGGCGAGGGCCGTGCTCCGCATGCTCGCCGATCTCCTTGCCGACCTCGGTTGCCGACAGCCCTTCAGGCACGCCTCTCCTCTCGATTCGCCGACGCCGGTCCCACAGCTAAAGGAATCCTAAGGTCGTCGGGGGACAGCCACCCGGTAGCGTCGCCGAGGTGGCCGATCGCCAACGGCCACATGGTCATGCGGCGCTGCGGCTCCGGGTCACCCCTCAGTGATCCGGGGCCGGCGCTCCCGCGCTTCTACACTGGCGGCCGTGGGATCGAGAAGGATCCGGGTCGCTCTCCTTGCCGTGCCGCTTCTCGCACTGGCGCTCGCTGCAGGAGCCGGCAGCGGAGCGGCGCGCAATGCGAGTGGCCACCTCGTCCAGGTCGCGCACTTCGACGCGCCGGTCTACGCGACGGCACCACCCGGCGTGAACGGGGTGCTCTACGTCGTCGAACAGGCGGGCGAGATCGTCGTCTGGCAGGGCGGGAAGGTGCGCTCGCAACATTTTCTCGACATCCGCTCCAAGGTGAAGAGCGGTGGCGAGCAGGGGCTGCTGTCGATGGCATTCGACCCCGGTTACGCGACGAACCACCTCCTCTACGTCGACTACACCGACCTGAACGGCGACACCCGGGTCGTCCGGTACCGCTCGAACGGGACCATCGCGATCCCGGCGTCGGCAAAGCAACTCCTGTTCGTGAAGGACTTCGCCCCGAACCACAACGGCGGCCAGCTGCAGTTCGGCCCCGACGGATGGCTGTACTGGGGCAACGGTGACGGCGGGGGAGAAGGCGATCCCGAGCACAACGGCCAGAACCTGACGAGGCCGTTCGCGAAGATCGAGAAGCTGAACGTGCGCGCTGCCGGCGCGCACTGGAAGCTCGTCGCCTACGGGCTCCGCAACCCGTGGCGATTCTCGTTCGACTCCGCGAACGGCGACCTCTACATCGGCGACGTCGGCCAGGACAAGTGGGAGGAGATCGACTATCTGCCGCATGGCACCGCCAACCTCGTCAACTTTGGCTGGAGTCACTACGAGGGCAGTCACGTCTACAACGCGTCGGAGCCGCTCGTGGGGCCGGGGCGGTATGCGCCGCCGATCTACGAGTACCCGCACTCGCAGGGTTGCGCGGCCGACGGCGGCTACGTCTACCGGGGCAGCAAGCTACCGGCGAACGTCGGCCGCTACTTCTTCGGCGACAACTGCTCCGGCAACGTCTGGAGCCTCGAGGTCGTCAACGGGAAAGCAACGGCGGTGCGCAAGGAGCCGTTCACGGTGCCGGGTCTCTCCAGCTTCGCGGTGGACAACGCAGGCGAGCTCTATCTGATGTCTGTGAGCAGCGGGAGCCTCTTCCGGCTTCAGCCCTAGTGATGTGACCGGTGACGTTGCCAGGCGAACGTTGCCGGTTGCATCACTAGCTCGGGGCAGATGCGGTCGTCCTGGCGAACGAGCTCAGGTTCATCAGCGGGAACGAGGAAGGTCGGGCCTTGCGGCCGACGCGAAGCGAAGTGTGTTGACGCAGACTTGCGGACATGGCAGTCAATGCATCCGAGCTCGTCGATGACGCACGCCCAGTCGGACGGACGCGTGCTCTCCGCAGCCTGACCCGGTCGCTGGACGCGCTGGTGGCCGCTGACCACGCGGCGTCGACGATCGCCGCTCGGGCCGGGATGCTGTTGCGTCCAGCGCTCGGCGACCCTGGGCTCCTCGAGTCACGCCACTGTGAGCCTGCGAGTGATCGCTACCGCCAACACATCGTCCACGTTCATCCAAGCGGGCGCTACTCGATCGTCGCGCTCGTGTGGAAGCCGGGGCAGGCGACACCGATCCACGACCACCGCTGCTGGTGTGTCGTTGGTGTGTGGCGCGGCCTCGAACGGGAGACCACCTACGACCTTCACGGCGACAATGATCCGTTCCTTCTCCGGCGTGGGTCGTCCGTGGCGGAGCCCGGCACAGTCTCGGTGCTCGTCCCTCCGGACGAGGACGTGCATCGCGTGGAGAACTGCGGTTCCAGCCTCGCGATCTCGGTTCACGTCTACGGAGACGACATCTCGGTTCTCGGCTCGAGCATCAACCGCCGCTTCGGTGAGGACCGGGTGCTCGCCGGTCCACCGCTCACCGCCGCCCCGAGAGTCTCGTGGAGAGCGCTCGAGGACCGCGACCACCGCAGGAGCGCGGCGTGAACACCCCGCGCGCAGCGGAGTGGGACGCGTTCCGCGCCAGTATGGGGTTGAAGCCGCTTCATCGCCCGGGACTAACGGACGACGAGCTCGAGGCGGCGCGCTCACACGAGGACGCAGCTCCCTTGCTCGGGCGCTACGGCCGGAGACTCCTCGGCGAAATCGAGTCGTATCTCGAGTTCTTCGCAATCGCCCGCAGCGCCGCGTAGATCCAGAAGTGGCAATCGCGCTGCGACGCGAATCCGAGTTTGCGGCGCAATTTCCCAGTCAGGCGTGAAGGACTCTCGCGCACCCGACGGAACTCTCTGCGCTCCTGCGGTGTAATGGAGGTGTACCGGTCGGATAAGCAAGAATCTTCGGACGAGGTCAGATGGGAACGCGGTGTTGAAGCTGCACGCGCGGATATTCGCGATCGCCGGTCTTCTGGTCGGACTATCCGTGTTGGCGTCGTCGGCCACTGCTCACACGGGTGACGACTGGGCTGCGCTGCGGCGACCGCTTCATTTGCCCCGACTCGCGGCCGGGGCATCCTGCCCTGTCAGCCGCGTCGATGCTCGCGTCGCCTGGCGGGGGATCGACATCTTCGGCGGCCAGGGCATCGGTGGTGGTCCGGTCTATCCTGGTCTGGGCGCGCACAGCGGGCTTCTGTGGGCGACGCGCGACCAGCAGTATGGCGGCCCGTGGTTTGGTGACAAGGTCTTCTGGTACGTCCAGCCCAGCTACCGCGGGCCGGTCATGATTCGCGGCCGTCGGGTAGACGGCAGCGGGATGGTGCGCTTTAACGCAGGTCGACTTCCTGCTCCAGAACTGCACATCGCCGTCGGCGAATCAGTCTCCTGGCACGGCCAACCTGCAGGCAGCCGGGGAGTTGCATCGGCCGTACGCGTCCTTGCCCCGGGCTGCTACGCATTTCAGATCGACGGCACCAACTTCTCCCGTGTCGTCGTTTTCACCGCCGACCTCGCGCGGTAGGGCCTCCGTCCTCCACTCAGGGACATTCGCGAACACCCGCGCAGGCAACAATCCCGACCGCCTCGAACATCGATCCTGGCGGGAACTCCGTCAGCGAGCCATTTGACAAGTCGCAGTACCCTTGGAGCATGTTTCGCCGCGTTCTCATTGCAGCAGTCGTCTTTCTCGCGCTCGTCTTGAGCGCGGCGGCAGTCTTGCCGGCGGCGGCCAAGTCGAATAAGGCTGTTGGCACTCGCAGGCTGATCGTGGCAGTCAAGAAAAACCTGGCCCCGGCGGCCGAGAAGAAGCTTGCCGTCTTGGTTCTAATCAGCCAGACCGGCGGTGCTTCTGCGGGAGCCCTGGCCACGCCGAGCAAGCCCCTTACTGTTCTTCAAAAGGACAGCGGCGTCTACCGTGTAAAGGCCGAGATCAACTTCTCCTGTAAGGGCAGCTGTGATTCGAGCTACCGAATTTCCGGCTCGGCCAATCACAAACTCGAGGTCATCCCCAGCTGTCAGCTCAAGGGCTTAGGCTTCGTCTGCAGCAAGGTGAAGATCGTCAAGGTCTATTAAAAACACCGGCGTCCGTTTCACGGACTTCTAGTCGGTCGGCGCGGTCGGGAGGTCATTCCCGAGCACTTGCCCAGGGTCAGAGCGGCATCGGCGAGCCGTAGTAAAAGCAGGTCGGAGTCGGGGCCGGCGCCCCTAGGCGCGGGCGGTGACGATCCAGGTAGAGGCTTGCGCGGTGACGGGGCCGTCGTCGCGGACGAATTGGGCCAGTGCGCCTCGCAAGAGATCCTCGAGCCTCGGCCTCATCTCCTCGCCGTTCTCGCCCGCAAGCCGCAGAGCCTCTGCGGCCGGGCCGAGCGCGAGGTTCATTTCCACCGCCTGGTCGAGGGTGTTGCCGAAGAGCAGCATCGCGTCGTGGCGCCGCAGCGTGACGTCGCGGAAGCCGGCGCTGCGAAGTTGACCGCTCGTCGTGTCTGCGTCCGCCATCGAGAACGGACCCGGGCCGCAGCGAGGCTCGTCCGTCTGCTCCGGCTCCTCGAGTAGTGGCTTGACGACGTTCTCCGCGACGTGCAACCACGGGTTGTCAACTTTGCGCCTCCAGACGAGCACGCAGACTAGGGCGTCGGCCTTCATTGCCGCGCGCAAGTTGCGAAACGCGGCAACGGGATTGTCGAAGAACATCGTCCCGAACCGCGAGAACACGTAATCGAACGAGTCGTCAAACGTCGTCAGCTGCACGTCGCGGACCTCAAAACGAACGTTGGCGACACCGGCGAGGTCTGCCTCAGAACACGCCTGCTCCACAAACCGCGGCGCTATGTCAACGCCGAACGCCGAACCGGCCGCGCCAACCAGGTGGGCAAGCCGCTGCGTCGTGTCGCCAAAGCCGCAACCGACATCGAGCACACGGTCGCCGATCTTCGGCGGATAGATGCGCAGCGCCTCGTCGCTGAACACCTTCAGACCGGGAATAACGATCTCGCGGAACTGCAGGAAGCGGTCAAAGAGAACACCATTCCACGCCTCCTGCGCCTCAAGATTCTCGGCCGCAACATCGGTCATCGCCGAAGTCTAGGACGCGATGGAAAACGCGTCTAGACGTTGAACTCGTCCGGGCACGGCCACTTCAACAGCCCCCGCCGCGGACCCCCGATGCCGACGTCCTCAGGGAACATTCCCGAACCATCTGGCCCAAGGCAGCGCTGCCATCCAGGCTGCAGGGATCTCAGGACGGAGGCAAGGGCAGCGCTGCCAGCTGCACGAGCGATAGTACGAGAAGGGCAATACTCAGACCGATCAGGCCGTAGCGGACGCTCCGGTAGGGGAAGCGTGTCGAGATGCCCACCAAGAAGAGGATGCTGGCCAGCACGACCGTGAGCCGGACGTACTTGTCGGCGGTCGAGCCGTCCCTCTCGCCGTTGTGAAAATTCGCCTTGGCTCGCTCATCGAGTAGCCGAGCCTCGTCCGCACCGGCCGCTTGTACTGCGGCATGTACGTCGGCCCTCGCGGCGCTTCGGGGTTCGTGTCTGGCTTCGTCGCCCGCCACGCGTCGAAGGCGACCTTGAAGTCGGGCCGGAACCTGCGTACCGCCAGCCGCATGGCGGTCTTGTCGCCCGCGATGAAGGCGGAGAACCAGTCCTCGAAGGTGGACGAGTCGTAGCTGCGCAGCTCAAAGGCGTCGGTGTCCGCCCGGCCCGACTCGATCCGAAGGCTCGACGCCGTCGCGATTTCCACCCGCGACTCGGTCGACCACTTGGCGGCCGCGTATCCCGACCACGCCGCTAGCAGCGCCACGACCGAGAGCAGAACGGCTTCGGTGATGGAGATGAGTTGGTCGCGCCGCTCGTGCGGGCCGGCGTGCTTCGCGTGCTCGCTGATCTCTTTCCCAACCTCGCTCGCGGAAAGCCCTTCCGGCATCGGGCGAGCCTAACGCCGCAGTCGATCTCGAGCGGGTGACACTCCCGAACTCTGGCGCGGCTGGACGACTCTCGCGGTGTCACTTCAGCGGGTCGCGATCAGCGCCGCTGCCGGAGTCCCGACGATCGAGCCACTTCGGCGGACTCGCTCGGGATCAACCAGCGCGCCCACTACAGCATCGATCAGTTCGCGTCCTCGACCGGAGTGCCGTACTCGTCGATCCGGCCAGCGATCTTCTTCATATCGCTGCTTGCCGCGGCGCCCGAGGTGCGCGCCTCGCGCACCTGGACCAGATCACCGGCCACCCCCGCGCCAAATCACCGAGTTCCTTCACGAGCACCGCGCGGAATTCATCTGACTCACCCGCGCGACCGTCACCGCGTCGGACGAAGCGGAGCCGCCGCCGGGCGGCCCCCGGCCACGAAGTCCCGCGACCGCACCAGCGCATATCCCGCCGCGGAGCCCACTGCCGCCACCGCGACGCTCACCATTGCGATCGTGTTGAAGCCCGTCACGAAGGCGTGATGCGCCGCGTCCACCAGCTTGTCGCGGTCGGCGGGCGGCACCGACTGCAAGACGCGCCCGGTCCCGCCTGACGCTACAGCCCGCGAGAGTTCGTGCACGTGCGACGACGCGGGTGTGCCGGCGACCAACGGAGTGAGCGTCGACTCGATCTTCGCCTGGAAGATCGAGCCGAGGCCGGCGATTCCGGTGGCGAGTCCGAGTTGGCGAGCCGTGTTGTTCGCGCCCGACGCCATGCCGCTCAGCTGTGGCCTGACCACGCCGACGGCGGTCGAGGCCAGCCCCGGGGTGGCCAGGCCTATCCCGATGCCGGCCAAGATCTGGCCGGGCAGCAGCGCGGTCCAGCCGGATGAGTCGGACAGGTTCCCCATCAGCAGCAGCCCGACCGCCACGAAACCGAGCCCCGTCCCGAGCAGCGACCGCACCGGCACGCGCGTCGTCAGGCGGCCGCTCAGCGGCGAGACGAGCAGGATTGGCGCGGTGACCGGCAACGACCGGAGCCCCGCCTCGAACGGCGAGAAGCCGAGCACGTTCTGGAAGAAGAGCGTGATGTAGAGGAACATCGAGAAGATCGACGCCGACAGCGCGAAGGCGACGATCGTGGCGCCCGTGAAGGCCGGCTTGCGGAACAACGACAGGTCGAGCAGCGGATCGGCGACGCGGCGCTCGACGACCACGAACAGGACGAGCAGCAGTGCGGAGGCCGCGAAGCAGCTGATGATCAGGGCGCTCCCCCAGCCCTTCTCGTTGCCGCTGATCAGCGCGTAGACGAGCAGAAAGAGTGCGGGGCAGAGCAGCGCCACGCCGCGGAGGTCGACGCCGGCGGCGTCCGGGTCGCGCGACTCGCGCAACCGCAGCCGCGCGACCACGAGCGCCGCCAGGCCGATCGGCACGTTCACGAGAAAAATCCAGCGCCACGACAGCGCGTCCACGAGCGCGCCACCGATGAGCGGCCCGATCGAGACCGCCGCGGCCGTGGTCGCGCCCCAAATGCCGAGCGCCGTCCCGCGCTCGCGACCCTGGAACTCCTGCGCGATCAGCGCCAGCGAGGTGCCGAACATCATCGCCGCGCCGATCCCCTGCGCCGCGCGCGAGACGTTCAGGAAGAGCGGGTCGGGAGCCAGCCCGCAGGCCAGCGACGAACCGGTGAAGACCGCCAGCCCGAGCATGAAGACGAGCCTGCGGCCGACCTTGTCGGCAAGCGACCCCGCCGCCAGCACGAAGCCCGCGAGGGTCAGCGCGTAGGCGTCGATCACCCACTGGAGGTCGCTGAAGTCGGCGCCGAGGTCGCGCTCGATCGACGGCAACGCGACGTTCACGATCGTCACGTCGAGCAGCAGCATGAAGATCGCAGTGCAGCTGGCAAGCAGGGTCCACCACTTGCGATCCACTGGGTTCCGAGACTACACCGAGGATGGTCTCGCTAGTCGTCTACGGCGTCGAGGGTACGGCGTACGCTGTCGGCATGTGGGACGTCCTCACCTGGCACGACGGCACGCTTGCAATCGCATGGTGGGTCGTGATCGTGCTCGTCGTCGCGCTGCTGTCGATCGGCGGCACGGCAGCTGCGCGTCGGAAATAGGCACGTCTGCGGGATGCGCGACGCGGGCGGCGCGGACCGTTCCCCAACGGTCGGCGCCAGCGCGCCGGCTCAGGGGGTCAGCCGCTCGCACGCGTCCGTTCGAATAGAGTCGCTGACGACCCGACGAGAACGGAGTTGAAAAGTGGCAATCGCATACCTCCAGGAGTTCAAGATCAAGGATGGCGACACCAGCACCACCAACTACGACGCGGTCAGCGCAGCGCTCAACCTTCAAGATGCCCCCGAAGGGCTCCTGATTCACACGGCGGGCTTCGACCTCGATGCCGGCCTCTTCCGCATCTTCGACGTCTGGGAGACGCGCGAGCACGGCGAGAAGTTCATCAATGAACGACTCAACCCGATCCTCGAGTCGATGAGCGCCGCGGCCGCCGAGAATCCCGATGCCAACTTCGACCCGCCGAACCGTGAAGCGTGGTACGAACTACACGACTCGATCAGCGGCTGACAGCATAAGCCCGCTCCCGGGCGATACGACCGAGCCACGCCTCGACCCTCTCCGTAGGCGTCCTCCCCTGTCAGGCTGCTGACGTGGCGCTCGCGCCTGGCCGCTGCCCGATCTTCCAGGTCGCCGCTGCGACAAGCCCGACGACGAGCGTCGGCAGCACGGTGAGAAAGCGGTAGATCAGTGTGGCTGCGACCGCCTCGGCGTCGCTCGCGCCGAACGCAACGAGCACGCCCGTGAGCCCGAGCTCGACGAAGCCGACACCGCCCGGGGTGATCGGGATCGCGCCGAGGATCCGGGCCAATGTCCAAGCGGCGAACGCTTCGACGATCGTCACCTCGCCGCGCGGGACGCCAACCGCCCGCAGGGAGGCAAGCAGCACGACGAAGACCGTCAAGTGCCCGGCGAGCGTACTGGCCGTGAGAAAGAACCACCGCCGGCGGATGAGCTCGATCGCCTCCGCGCGGAAGCGCACGAACGACGAACCGTTCCATTTCACCGGGGCCTTGTGGACCAGGCTCTTCGCGCGGCTTGCCAGGCGGGCAGCGCGGTCGCCAACGCGGCGGGCGAGGCGCTCACTGGAAAGGCCGACAGCGAACCCTACGACGATCACAGCGAAGACGACCAAACCGACAATCGCGACGAGCTCCAGGGTGCGGTTCCCTGCGCCTTGAGCAGCGAGCCCCGCGACGGCGATGATCGGGAAACCGAGGATCACGAACTGGTTCCAGACACCCGTGACGACGACTGCAAGCCCGACGGGGCCACCGCTGAAGCCCCAGGCGCGCAGCATCGCGAACGAGGTCGCCATCCCGACGGCGGCGCCGCCCGGAGCGACTGCTGAGAGAGCGGTCGAGGCGAGGGTGACCCGCGAGGCATTGACATACGAGAGACCGGGCAGCGCTGCAATGAGGGGAGGCCCATACGTGGCGAGGTTGAGAATCGTCGCGAGGACCAGTACGACCAACCACTGCCATGACAGCGTCTGGACGACGTCCCAGACGTCGCCGTAGCTCGCGATCCTCGGCAGCGCAAACGCAAAGACGCCACCGATGATCAGGACAGAGGCAACCGCTCCGACAACCCGTCCGCGTCCCTTGCGGCGCTTCCGTCGCGCCTCATCGAGTTCGACCTGGACAAGCTCGTCCTCAGGGTGGGACGAGAGTCCCGCATCGATCTCGCTCGAGGACATACGCCAGTATCCCGCGTTGCCAGGATCATGAGACAGGTAGATCTCATTCCAGCCATGTGATACTCGGCGCTTCGCCGATCGCCCGAGCTACGATCGGATCGTGGCGCCCGGCGACGTCCACGCGGCGTTCGGGCGGGCCGCAGCCGCGGGCGGAATCAGCTTGCAAGCCGCGTCGTTCGACTGGCTCTGCGAGCAGGGCACGTCGGGCTTGAACGTGTCGCGAAGGCTCGGCGAGATCCGGAGCTCGTCGCTTCCGTGACGGCGGCCTTGCCGCTGACCCGTCCCACGTGTGGATTCAACCAGGATCGGCGGGCGCATCAGTGCGCCCTGAAGACGTCAGCCGGTCGCGGACGCGCCGGGGGCGGATTTCAGAATCGGGGGCGCTTCGCGGAGCACTCCGTGCACGAAGAGCTGGACGAGCTGCGGGTCGAACTGCGCGCCTGCGTTGCGGACGAGCTCGTCGATCGCTTCCTGTGGCGTCAGCGCTGCGGTGTACGGACGTGTGGTCGTCATCGCGTCGAAGGCGTCGCAGATCGCGATCAGTCGTGACGCATAGGGAATCTGCTCGGCCGACAACTGATCCGGATAGCCCATTCCGTCCCAGCGTTCGTGCGTCGACCTGATCGTCCGCGCGACATCGCCGAGGCCGTGGGCGGCACCGACGATGCGCTCGCCGACGAGTGTGTGCTGTCGCACGAGCGCCCACTCCTCCGGTTCGAGCGGCTCGGGCTTCGAGAGGATCGCCTCGGGCAGCGCAAGCTTGCCGACATCGTGGAGCTCGGCCGCCGTTCGCACCAGTTCGGCCTCCTTGCCAGTGAGGCCGGCGTGGCGGGCGAGCGCGGTTGCGTAGGCGACGACACCCCGCGAATGCTCGCCGAGGTACCGGTCCCGCTCGATCAGGGCCTGCACGAGAACGCCGCTCGAGTCGTCGGCGAGGATCCGGCTTCCCTTCTCCGCGTACATCCTGCGATCCGCAATGCGCAACGCCTCGCTCGGGTCCGACGATTCGTCGGGAATCAGCGCGTACCCGCTCGAGCACGTGATCGTGAATCCCTCACCGGTCTCACGCAGGCTCGCGGTTGCCGCGGCACGAACCCATTCGAGATCGATCAGCTCGCCCTCGAGCAGGATGCAGAACTCGTCGCCTCCGAGCCGGAACGCCTCGCCTCTCGAGGCAACGCTCCGCAGGAGCCTCGCACCGAGCCGACTGAGCAACATGTCGCCGGCCTCGTGCCCGAACGTGTCGTTGTACAACTTGAAGCCGTCGAGGTCGAAGAGCAGCAGCAGTCGCCCTCGGTGGCCTGGTTCGGCGAACGCCTCGCCGAGCCGCTGCAGCAGCGCGCGACGGTTACTGAGCCCGGTCAGGGCGTCCGTCAGCGACTCGGTGCGTGATGCGCGCAGGAGATCGAGATGCTCGTCGAAGGTCAGCGCGAGGCGCGCGATCACCGCCATCAGGCCGATCGACGCGATTGCAATCGCCAGCGAGCCCACTCGCACGAAATGGTCCTGGACCTCGACTGCCAGGCAAACGGCAGCCAGGAGCAATGGTGCCGCGAGCACGCGCCTTCCCTCGAGTTGCATCCGGGCGACGCTTCGGCGCGGCGAGCACGATGCCACCGCGATCAAGACGAAGCCGGCGGGCCAGCCGAGGTCGAGCAACGAACCGAGCTGGTACGTGCCGTTCGCAACCTCGACCAGGTAGACGCTGTCCGCGATTCCGAAGACCGCGAGGCCGAAGGCGAGCAGCAGCCACGTCCGATCGAAGTGCCATCCGGAGAACGCGAACGCGGCAAGCACGAGACAGAGGAGCAGCGCATCGCCGGCCGGGTACGCCATGTTCGTCGCCACGGCAGCGACGCCTCCGGTTGCGGTGCGCCAGACGTCGGCGAGCACCACGCCGCTTGCGACGGCGCTGACCGCGCAGGCGGCGATGAAGCCGTCCAGCCAGACGCTCGCGCTGAACCGGATCACGCGCTCGCGCACGAGAAGCCCGATCCCGATGAAGACGGGCGGGTAGAAGCCCAGATAGCCGACGTCGGCGAGCGAGGGGTACGGCGGATTCTTCACCGTCTCGAGGGCCACGGTCCAGTAGATGTCACCCGCGGTCCAGGCGAGGACGCCGGCGCCGATCCAGATCCACGCCGCGCGTTCCCTGGCAGTGAGCCCGCGCAACACGCAGGTCAGGCCCGCGGCCACCCCGACGACGTCGTACAGCCAGTTGTTGACGAACCGGTCGACCGACGGGCCGCCGACGTGGGCTCCGTATTGCACGACGACAGCGGCGAAGACCGCCACCGTCACGGCGAGGGCTGCACGGGCGAAACGCTGGGCCACAGCCCACGTTATCGGCCTCGAACGGTCCCATCTACAGGGCTGTCTGGACTCTTCGTTTACTGCAGGAAGTGGCGGATCGCCCGTGTCGCCTGGCGGATCCGCTGCTCGTTCTCGACGAGCGCGAACCGCACGTGACCTTCTCCGCCGGCCCCGAACCCCGCGCCCGGGCTGACTGCGACGTCGGCCTCTCGTGCGAGGCGTAGCGCGAACTCGAGTGAACCGAGCTCGGCGAACCGACTCGGGATGGGGGCCCAGACGAACATCGTCCCGGTCGGCGGGGTGACGTGCCAGCCGGCCTGCGCGAGACCGGAGCAGAGCACGTCGCGGCGGCGTCGATAGATCTCGCACACCTCGCGTGGATAGTCGGACGCCTCGCGGAGTGCGACGATCGATGCGATCTGGATCGGCTGGAACGTGCCGTAGTCGAGGTACGACTTCAACTTCGTCAGCGCCTGCACGACGTCTGCCTGTCCGACCGCGAAGCCGACGCGCCAGCCCGCCATCGAGAACGACTTCGTCAGGCTGTACAGCTCGACCGCGCACTCCATCGCGCCTCGCGCCGCGAGGATCGACGGGGGGCGGTGACCGTCGAAGGCGATGTCGGCGTACGCAAAGTCGTGGACGATCAGAAACTCGCGTTCGAGCGCGAGGTCGACGAGCCGCTGCATGTCCTCCGGCGTCGCAACCGTGGTCGTCGGGTTGTGCGGGAAAGAGGCAATGACGACGCGTGGCCGACAGCTCTCGAGCGTCTCTGCGAGCGCATCGATACCACCGTCCGCCGGCGCAGTGACGACCGTGGCGCCGGCGAGTTGCGGCGCCACGCGATGGATGGGGTAGGTCGGCGTCGGCACCAACACCTCGTCGCCCGGAGCGACCACTGCCCAGAGCAGATGCGAGAGGCCCTCCTTCGCCCCGATCGTCGCCACGACCTGCTCGTCGGGATCGAGCTCGACGCCGAACACGGACTCGTACCGCTCCGCGATCGCACGCCGCAGCTGGACGATCCCACGGCTCGCCGAGTACCGGTGGTTCGCCGGCCGAAGAGCGGCCTCCCGCAGCTTCTCCACCGCGATCTCGGGCGACGGAATGTCGGGGTTCCCGAAGCCGAGATCGATCACGTCACGGCCCGAGCGGCGAAGTTCTCGCTTCAGCTCGTCGACTTCGGCGAACAGATACGGAGGCAAACCGTCAGCTCGGCGCTCTCCGACCACGAAAGAATCCTATGGACTTCTGCCGCGACCTCTCCCGATTAGCCCTGCGGTTCTTCGGGGCCGTCGTCCTGCAGCCGTCGGAGCGCGTCGAGCAGCTCCTGGTTCAGGTCGCCGGCGCACAGCTCTTCGATCGCCTCGACGCGTCGATCGTCTGCGGCTCCGGCCATCGCCGCGTCGATCCTCGCCCAGCCTTCGTCGGGTGGGAGCTCCGGGAAGAGCAGCCTCCTGACCTCGTCCAGATCGGGTGAGCGCGCCGGCTCGTTGCCTGCCATGTGTCGCACTCTGCGTCGATCACTCGTTCGAGTGACCGGAGGTTCGTCGGGTAGACACTCGCCGATCGGCTAGAGGTTCGAGCCGCAGTGGCCGTGCGCCCGCGAGCCAGGAGGCTCCGTCCCGGTACAGCGCCTCGACCTCGGGCCCGTCGAGCCCCGGCATGTCGCGCTTGACGTCGTAGCCGATCAGCGTCTGCAGGTAGGCGAGATGACGGTAGCCGGCGGGGAACCGGGCGAGGATCTCGTGGTCGAGCGCCACCCGTGCGCCCGGGTCGACGGGGTCGAGACGGTCCTTTTCGTAGATCGGCTGGCGCAGGACGAGGCCCCAGCGCCCGTCGCGCTCCTCGAGGAAGTCGTAAAAGCGGCCCGTGCAGACGACGTCGCACTCGACGTCGTGCACGGTCGCCCGCTGGGAGATCGTCATCTTTGTCTGCGCGACGGCGCGAGCCCCTTCGACGTCGACGGATGTGCCGCCGAGGAAATGGAGGATCCGCACGCCGCGCTGCCAGCCCTCGCTGCTGACACGGATGAACTCCTCCGCGGTCCCCTGGAACCACGTCGCCATCATCACGCCGTCCTCGTGCCAGACGGTGCGGAAGCGCTCCCACTGGCCGGCGTCACGCCAGATCACCCAGTTCTCGAGCAGCCTGCGAATCGTCCGCTCGGGCTCGCCGGCGTCCGCCGTCATGCCGTCCGCCCAGGATCCGCGACCTCTCGAGCGGGGCCCGGTGCAAGTGCGAGGGTGCACTCGAGCGAGCACCATGGGCCGTCGACGCCGGCGGGTGTGTCGGGGTCGTCCGGCCCGCGCTCCTCGAACGTGCGCACGAGCGACGGTTTGACCGCGAACACCGTGTCCGAGTCCAGATAGCGGCTCTCGCCGTCGAAGATGTGCGTGACGAGCGTCTGGTACCCGGGAGCACGAACGATCATGTGAATGTGAGCAGGCCGCCACGGGTGCCGTGCGGTCGCGGTCAGCATCTGCCCGACGGGCCCGTCGTCGGGGATCGGATACGGCACCGGCCGCACCGCTCGAAAGGCATATGAGCCGTCGGCGCGCGCCACGAACCGTCCGCGCAGGTGATTCTCGGGCGCACCGGGATCCTGCACGGCGTAGAGTCGGTTGTCCCCGTTCTGCCAGACGTCGACCTCCGCGCCGGGGATCGGCTCGCTCGACGTCGCGTCGACGACGCGCCCGAACACCCAGGCCGGAGTGCCGGCGACCTGTTCGGAGATGTCGGCCCCGTACGCGCGGAGCGGGGAGCCGGCGACGTAGAACGGCCCCAGCACGGTCGACTCCGTCGCGCCCTCGGGCAACGGATTTGCGAGTGCGTCGATGAACATCGACAGACCCAGCGTGTCTGACCAGAGGATGAACTCCTGACGATGCTCGTCGGTGATGCGTCCGGTCGCGGTCAGGAGATCGATCGCCGAGCGCCACTCCTCCTGGGACAGGTCGACCTCTCGAGCGAAGCCGTGTAGGTGGCGCACGAGAGCTCGCATCAACTCGCGTAGCCGCGCGTTGCTCGCGTCGTCGAAGCTTGCGACCGCCTTCTCGGTGATCTCTGCCGGGTCGGTCGATCCGGTCGTCGGAGCCACCGGCGAAGACTCTATCGGGGCGCTCGAGGCGTATCTCGACCAAACCGCGGTAGCTTGACGAATGAGCTGTCGACGCGACCGAGGAGAGCTGATGAACAGATTCGAGCAAGCCGTCCACGACTGCATGATCCCGACGGCCGAGCTGCTGAAGCGCACGGCCGTTCCCCGCCATCGCGCGATCCTGCTCAACTTCTGGCGTCACGTGCATCTCGAGGGCGCGGGTGACTACGAGCGGATCGTGGCCCCGGACATGATGGTCGACGAGCCCGTGTACCGGGTGACCTGGGGAGCGAGCCCGGCTGTGATCGAGGGCAAGGACGGGGTGCTCGCGTTCTACAACAGCGT
This sequence comes from uncultured Thermoleophilia bacterium, assembly GCA_963742605.1. Lineage (GTDB taxonomy): Bacteria > Actinomycetota > Thermoleophilia > Gaiellales > Gaiellaceae > PALSA-600. Next base: position 329,705 of record CAVUNA010000024.1, read on the forward strand.
CGGGGAGTCGGTGCTGTGGCATTCCGATGACCGCCTCGCGGTCGGCGACTGGGGGATCTGCGACGAGATCACCTTTCACCAGCTCGCCCGCGGCGCAGACCTGCAGGCAGTCGGCTAGAGGTCGAAGACGCGGAGACGCTGTACCACGTGTCGAGTCGCCAGGCCTTCATCTGGCCGTACGACAGCCAGGCTCGCCTGACGGGCGAGCACTTGTACGAGGACAAGACGAGCCTGGCGATCGAAGAGGTGAGCCCCGACGAGGCGATCACGCCGGCGCGTGTTCGCGAGATCCACCGGGAGCAGTTGGCGGCGCTCGAAACGGAACGCGGGGATCGCTTCTGGGTGCTGGGCGTCGGTGCGTGACCCCGCCGCCGCCTGGGTTGGTCACTCGATCGTCGTGATGTAGGCGCCGACCAGCTCTGCTGTCTGTTGATCGACGTCGCCCTCGCGCCGGTCGGCGTGGCCGTCCAGGAAATGTGCGAACGCAGCGGTCGAGGCGATCGGGTTCGGCTCGTCGTCGCCGTGGTCGTGGAACGACACGTGGACGAACGAGTCGTCGGCCAACCGGAGGACGATGTAGCTGACGTTGCCGGGCAGGGTGTCGGCCAGCTCGGCGAAGACACCCTCGACTCGCCGCTGATTCTCGTTGGCCGCCTCGTCCGACCGCATCGCGTAGCGGGTGACAAGTCGCTTCTGCACGGACTTCCCCTTTCGCCGGCTTCAGGAGTGGGTGGTCGCGATTTCAGGACTGAGCGTCCGCCGCGCCTGCCGCGAGCCGGAGTGACTCGGTCGACGGGACGAAGTAGTAGGCGCCGGTGAGCGGGCGCGTGTAGAGCGTGAGCGCGTCGCGGGTGTCGCCTGTCAGCCCGGCCATGCTCTTGAGCATGGCATCGAGCGGTGGCTGGGTCGCGCAAAAGCCGACGAACATCGTTCCGTGCTCGGCAACCGTTCCGTAAGGCGTGTTCCGCCGGAAGATCTTGCCGAAGGTGTCCTGGTCGGTGCTCGCGACGTGGGAGTTCGCCGGCTTGTCCTCGAGCTCGATGCTGTCGGGCTTCGTCCGGCCGATTACCTGCTCCTGCTCGGCGACGGGAAGCGACTCCCAGGCGGCTGCCTCGTGCTCCCACTTCTGCAGGAGCAGGATCGAGCCGCCGGCTCCCGGCTGCCCGTCCGGGACCAGGGCGAACTCCGGGGCGTCGATCAGCGTCGGGTTCTCCGAGCCGTCGATGAACCCGGTGAGATCGCGGTCGTGCTGATAGGGCCAGCTCGAGGTCTCGTCGACCAGCACGGCGAGGCCCTCCAGCTCGCGGATCGACGCGCGCGCGACGTCGAAGATCACGTCGTACGCGCTGCCCGAGAGCCAGAGCACCGCGTCGTGCTGGGTCGCCGGCATGACGAACCCGTCGCTGCCGACGAGATCGCTCTCGAAGCCCGCGAGATCGCCGGGCGTGTCTTCGGGTACTGCCGCTCGCCAGAGCTCGGGCCGGAAGCCGGCCACGAGGTTGACGCCGCCCATCGTCGTTCGCGGTTCGCGCAGCGACGCAATCGCGGCGACGACGTCATGTCGCTCACGCCCGCCCGAGACGTCGAATTCGAGGTACGCGTGAGACGCGGTGCCGAGCGCGAAGATGCCTCCTTGCGGAGTCCTCATCGTCCCGTCCTCGTTCTCATTGCGTTCGTCAGCCGTAGAGCAGGGGCGACGGTGGGATTCGCGTCTCGCCGTGCACTGACGGCAGCACGAACGCCAGCTTGTCGAGATAGCACCAGCACCAATCCTCGCCCGGCTCGAGGGAGCGGATGATCGGGTGCGAGCTTTCGGACGCATGGGCGCTCGCATGGCGATTCGGCGAATCGTCACAACAGCCGACATGCCCACAGGTGAGGCAGATGCGGAGATGGAGCCACTTGCCGCCGATGCGTAGGCAGTCCTCGCAACCCGGGACGGATGCGGGGAGTTGCTCGATCTTCACCTGGTCGACGTGCGTACACGTTTCGGCCACGACCGCGAATCTAGCCGTCCGAGAGCACGCTGCGGAGCGCGTAGGGTGTCCCGATGCCTGCGGAGTCGCGGAGGGTCGTCGTCACGGGCCTCGGGATGGTCACCCCGATCGGGAACTCCGTCGGCGATTCGTGGGAGGCGCTGCTGGCGGGCAGTCGCGGCGCAGCTGAGATCACTCGTTTCGATGCGAGCGGTCATTCGACGCGATTTGCGTGCGAGGTCAAGGGCCTCGAGGTCGAGGAGTACGTCGACCGGAAGAGCGTGCGGCGGATGGATCGCTGCACGCACCTGGTGGTCGCCGCGGCGCGGCAGGCCGAGGTCGATGCCGGGTTGGACGTGGCCGGCAGCGCGGAGCGCGTCGGCGTGGCCGTCGCCAGTGCGTTTGGCGGTGTCGGATCGTTCGAGGACTGTGTTCGCCAGCTGGACGCGAAGGGGCCCGACCGGGTCAATCCATTCTCGATCGTGCAGACGCTTCCGAACCTTCCGGCCGGCTGGGTCTCGATCGAGCTCGGCGCTCGCGGGCCGCTTCTTGCCGAATCGACCGCGTGCGCTGCGTCGAACATGGCGATCGGCGATGCGCGCGACGCGATCCGCCTGGGCCGCGCCGAGGTCATGTTCTGCGGTGGCACCGAGGCGCCGATCACCTCGGTCGCACTGGCCGGCTTCGGGGCGATGCGCGCCCTCTCGAAGCGCAACGACCAACCTGCGCGTGCCTCTCGCCCCTTCGACGCCGAGCGGGACGGGTTCGTCATGGCCGAGGGTGCTGCCGTGCTCGTGCTGGAGGAGTTACAGCACGCGGTTCGACGCCGTGCACACATCCATGCCGAGGTCATCGGCTACGGCATCTCCTCCGACGCCAATCACGTCTCCGACATCGATCCCACCGGTTCGAACCCGGCGCGCGCGCTGCAGATGGCGTTCGACGATGCCGGCGTCCAGGCGGAGGACATCGGATACATCAACGCCCATGGAACCTCGACGCCGCTCGGTGACGCGGGGGAGACACGCGTTCTGAAGCTCACGCTCGGCGAGGAGAAGGCGAGACGAACACCGATCTCGTCGACGAAGGGCGCGACCGGACACACCCTTGGCGCGGCCGGGGCGGTCGAGGCCGTCTTCACCGTGCTCGCTCTCGAACACGGCATCCTCCCGCCGACCGTCAACTACGAGGTGCCGGATCCCGAATGCGACCTCGACTACATCGCAAACAGCCCACGGCACGAGCAGGTCGAGGTTGCAGTCTCGAACTCGTTCGGCTTCGGCGGCCACAACACTGCTGTCGCCTTTCGCCGCTGGGGGTAGAGTTCGATCCGAACTCCTGCGTGCTTGACGCAGCCGGTCCGCGGTCTCGCGGACGCGCGACGGGGAGCCCTCGACGACTCTTCGCCGCAAAATGGCAACCAAGGAGGAAGAGGATGAGTGTTTCGAGCAAGACGCGTGCTTCCGAGAAGTTCGCCGACCTGTCGGAGCGCGCCAAGAAGGCCGAGAAGCGGGTTGCAGCTGCTCAGACCGAGGCGAAGGCGGACGTCGAGCGTTCTGCGAGCGAGGCCAGGGCGGCGGCCCAGAAGCACGCCGACAAGCTGCGTGAGAGCGCCAAGGCGGGCCAGGCTCACGTCTCCGACTCGTGGAGCGAACTGCAGACGTCGTGGGGCGAGCACATTGCGAAGATGCGCGAGAACGTGCGCTCGACCAAGAAGGTGCTCGACGCGAATGCGGCGGCCGACCGCGCAGCGGACGCCGAGGGCGATGCGATGGCGGCGATCGACTACGCCTACGGCGCGATCGAGGAGGCTGAGTCCGCCGTGCTCGACGCGATCTCGGCCGAGCTCGAAGCCGAGGAGCTCGCCCGGAAGCAGTGACGTCCGGTCTCACGCGACCAACCTGAGGATGACCTCGCGGCGCGGGCTACGTCGATAGGCCGCGCCGCGATGTTGTAGACCTCGCAGACAGAACGGGACCGAGGCGAGCGGCAGCTCGCCTCATACCGCGATCCCTGGTTGGAAGGAGAGACGCAGGTGGAGCTGCACGATTTCGAGCAGCGTCTGATCGAGGAGGTCGCCGACGAGATCGCAACGATCGCGACCGACCGGTTCAAGGAGTTGCTCGCCGGCGGCCGCGAGGTCGTGTTCGAGCTCGATGACGGCGGCACCGTGAGGCTGATCGCCGCGGACCACTATGACGTCGGGGGGATGCTGATAAACGTCGAAAAGGAAGATGGCAGCCGGTACCTCGTCCGCTTCGAGATCAGGAGTGGTCACTACGCCTTCGAGGCCGTCCCTCTCGACGCGTGATGGTCGAGGTCGGCGCCTTCCCCACGCGAAGCGACGCAGAGTTCGCCCAGGCGCGTCTCGAATCGGCCGGGATCCCGTCGATCGTCGCAGCCGATGACGCCGGGGGTGCGTATCCGTTCGACCTCTCGGGCGGGGCACGACTCCTCGTCGACGAAGCGGACGCCGATCGCGCGGCGTCCCTCCTCGACCCGCCGGCAGCGTGAGGCGGCCTCGAGGCTTGTGACGTGACGAGCCGGCAGCGGTTGATCCTGATCACCGCGATCCTCGGCTCCGCTGTTGTGACGATCGACAGCTCGATCGTCAACGTTGCTCTACCGGCGATCGAGCGCGACCTGGGTGGTGGGCTCTCCGCCCAGCAATGGATCTCGAACGCCTATGCGCTCACCCTGTCCTCGCTGATCCTGGTCGGCGGTTCGCTCGGAGACATCTACGGCGAACGGCGCGTTTTTGCGATCGGCATAGCCGCTTTCGGGGTCATCTCGGTCGCCTGCGCGTTTGCGCCGACAGTGGGCTTTTTGATCGCGGCGCGGGCCTTTCAGGGCGCGGCCGGGGCGCTCGTCACTCCCGCCTCGCTGGCGATCATCGTCGCTGGCTTCGCGCCTCGGCAACGCGGTGCCGCGATCGGAGCGTGGACCGCGTGGAGCGCGATTGCCTCGATCATCGGCCCGCTCGCGGGAGGCGCGATCGTGGACGCCACCTCCTGGCGTTGGATCTTCGGGCTCAACGTTCCCCTGGCCGCGGGAACGCTTCTCCTAGTCTTCGCCGCCGTCCCGGCCGGAACGCGCGCCGCGGGTCGCCGCGTCGATGTGACCGGCGCCGCCCTCTGCTCGATCGGGTTGGCCGGAGTCGTCTTCGCGCTCATCGAGGAGCCGCATCACGGGTGGGGTAGCACCCTGATCATCGTGACGCTCGTCGGCGGCCTCGTCTCCCTCGCCGCCTTCATCGAGCACGAGCGGCGCGCCGCTCAGCCGATGCTCGACCTCGAGCTGTTTGCGCACCGCAACTTCGCCGTCGGCAACGTCGAGACACTGAGCTTGTACGCAGGGCTGGCGATCCTGTTCTTCTTCCTCACCATCTACCTGCAGCAGGTAGCCGGCTACTCGGCGCTCCAGAGCGGTCTCGCGACCCTGCCGGTGACGGTGATCATGTTCGCGCTGTCGCGCCGCTTCGGGGCGCTCGCCGATCGGCTCGGGCCGCGGCTGTTCATGGGCGGCGGGCCGCTGGTCGCCGCCGTCGGGATCTTCCTGCTCGCACGCCTCGGGTTGCACGTGTCCTATCTGACGGACGTGCTCCCGGCGATGATCATCTTTGCGCTCGGCCTCACCCTCACGGTCTCGCCGCTCACGGCCGCCGTCCTCGCCGATGCCGACGAGAAGGATGCGGGGATCGCTTCCGCGACCAACAACGCTGTTGCGCGGGTCGCCGGACTGATCGGCGTCGCGGTGGTCGGAGTCGTCGTGGCCGGGACGCTCGTCGGTGGAACGTTTGCACCGAACGAAGCTTCGGTGCGGGCGTTTCGCGAGGCGATTGTGGTTTGCGGAGTACTCGTGGCCGCGGGCGGCATCGTCGGCGCGCTCGGTATCGTCGATCCGCGACGCCCGGTTGCCGCAGCAAGCTGCTCCGGCGGCCAACTCTACGGCGCGCCCGAACCTGCGGTCGTCCAATCAGCCGAGGGAGCGTGACTCTCTCGGGAGCAGGCTTCGAGCTGTGTGTTTGACGCAGCCGTTCCGCGGTTCGGCGAAGGCGCCAGGGACAGGCTCCGGATGATTCTTCTTCCCAGAAGGGGCCTCCAGGTAAGCGATCGAGTCCGCCGTGGCTCGGCCCATGGCCGCTGATACCTGCGGTCAGAGTTCGATGCGTGACCCCATGATCACGGTGCGGTCGCGCGGCAGATGGAAGTATTCGGCGGCGTCGGCGGTCATTCGTGCCGTCGCGAGGAAGAGCTGTTTTCGCCAACGGCTCATTCCCGGCGCGTCGCCTCGGTGCAGGTCGATGGTCGAGAGGAGGTACGAGGCGTCGTCGAGAGGGCTTTCGATCTCTGTTTCGGATCAACGGGAGCAGGCCTGGTACGTCGGGAGTGTCCATGTAGCCGAAGCGGGCCGTGACGTAGGTAATGCGGTCGTCCTTGTGACCGAGGTCGTCGACCGTGAGCCGTTTCGCGGCGGAGACGTGCGGGACCGGCTTCGTCTCGATCGAGAGGATCAGGACGTGCTCGTGGAGGATGGCTCCGAAGACGCCGAGCACGGCGAGCGTGAGCTTCGTCCGGCGGCCGCCGGGCACGCCCCGGCGCCGGATCAGCGTGATCAGCGCCAGGATCCCGCCTTCGCCGTCGTTGTCGGCCTGCATCACGAGCAGCACGTAGGTGACGGTGACGATGATCGTCACCGACCAGAAGATGAGCGAGACGACACCGAAGATGCTCTCCGTGGTCACCTGGACCGGGTATGGGTCGTTCGGGTTGAACACCGTCTGGACGGTGTAGAGCGGGCTCGTCCCGATGTCCCCGAAGACCACGCCGAGCGCGCCGACAGCCAGGGTGGCCCGAGCGGTGGCGCCCCGGTTCACACTCCGATCTTCGCGGATTGGCGCAGCGCGGGTGTCTGGCGCGCGTCCCGCACGGGGGCGCGATCGATGGTTCAGCCGACGGCGAAGATGAAGAACGCGGAGCAGACGGCAAACACCCGCCGGCCGCGACGAAATGGTGTGACTTTGCTCACGTTCGCTCAGACCGGTCTGCGGCCGTCGACGTTACAGAGGCGTCGGTCCGGTCGCGCGAAACGATGTAGAACCCTCGTTGTGGCGCTGGTCCGACGTGCAGAACACGGTGCTGCCCGGCAGAGACGGTCGGGATGGGCCTTTGCCCGTGATTCTGCTGTGCCTGACACTGGTCACCGGCCTGGTCGACGCGACGAGCTACCTCGAGCTCGGTCACGTCTTCGTCGCGAACATGACGGGTAACGTCGTGTTTCTCGGCTTCGCCATCGCCGGCGCCGGCGGGTTGTCGATCTCGGCATCGCTGCTGGCGATCGCCAGCTTTCTCGTCGGCGGGGTCGCCGGAGGAAGGCTCGGCGCTCGGTTCGGGACGCATCGCGGCCACCTGCTGAGCGTTGCGTTGCTCGTGCAGTTCGCCGCCATCGCCGGGGCGGTTGTCGTGGCCGCTGCGGGCGGCGATCCGGTGGGAACGGTGCGGCGTGATGCGCTGATCGTGCTGCTCGCGCTCGCGATGGGCGTGCAAAACGCGACCGCACGTCGTCTGGCGGTGCCGGAATTGACGACGACGGTGCTGACGCTGACGCTGACGGGCGTCGCCGCCGATTCGCGGGTCGCCGGCGGCAAAGGGTCTCGGATCGGCCGCCGCGGGTTGGCTGTCACCGCGATGTTCCTGGGCGCCCTCGTCGGGGCGTTGCTCGTGTTAAAGGTCGATCTGGCCGCGCCGATCGCGGCGGCGGCTGCCGTCGTCTTGGTCCTCGCCGTTACGGTGCACGCCTTCTCGCGCCGTCAGCCGATGCCCGACTGGGCGCGTGTTCCGTCCCGGTAGAGCGCCCTACGTGGCGACCGCGTCGGCCCGACGCGGCAGCACCCAGCCCGGCCGGGGGAAGTGACAGGTGTAGCCGTTCGGGTAGCGCTCGAGGTAGTCCTGATGCTCGGGCTCTGCCTCCCAGAACGGGCCCGCCGGCTCGACCTCGGTGACGACCCGGCCCGGCCAGAGGCCGGATGCCTCCACGTCGGCGATCGTGTCCTCGGCGACCAGACGCTGCTCGTCGTCGAGGTAGTAGATCGCCGAGCGGTAGCTCATGCCGATGTCGTTGCCCTGGCGGTTCAGCGTCGTCGGATCGTGGATCTGGAAGAAGAACTCGAGCAGATCACGGTAGGAGGTCTGCTCGGGGTCGAAGGTGATCTCGATCGCCTCCGCGTGCGTCCCGTGATTGCGGTAGGTGGCGTTGGCGACGTCGCCGCCGGTGTAGCCCACCCGCGTCGAGAGAACGCCCGGGCGCTTGCGGATCAGGTCCTGCATCCCCCAGAAGCACCCACCGGCGAGAATCGCCTTCTCCGCTGTTCCGCTCATCTCCTCGCTCCTCTCTCGCTCGTACCGATCCCGGGTCAGAATAGAGGCCGGGAGGCGTCCTGCGCCGCCGCCGCGGGCGACTACGGTTGATCGAGTGGTGATCCCGCCGGTCGTGCTCGCGCCACTCGCGGGCGGTCCATCGACGCCGGAGCTCGCGGCTGCCGTCGCCGACGCCGGCGCCCTGGGCTTCCTCGCAGCCGGCTATCTCTCGCCGGATGCCTTCGCCGACCAGCTGCGTCGCGCGCGGGAGCTGACGGACGGGCTGCTCGGAGCGAACCTGTTCGTGCTCGAAGCGCAGCCGGTCGACGAGGACGCGCTGGCTGCGTACGCCGCCGAGCTTGCGCCGGAAGGCGAGCTCGGCGAGGCCACGTTCGACGACGACTGGCTGGAGGAAAAGCTCGACGCTGCTATCTCAGTGGGCGTGGATGTCGTGTCGACCACGTTCGGGCCGCCGCCTGCCGGTCTCGTCGATGCGGCGCACGCTGTTGGCATCGGCGTGTGGGCGACGGTCGCGACCGGCGCCGATGCGCGCCTGGCCGTCGCGGCCGGCGCCGACGCTCTCGTCGTGCAGGGGCTCGAGGCTGGCGGCCACCGGGCGTCGTTCGATGATCTCGACGAGAACGACGTTCCACTGCTGGAGCTCCTCGAGGCGGTGCGGGGCGAGTTCCGTCTTCCGCTGATCGCGGCCGGCGGGGTCGCCGATCGGGAGACGGCGGACGCGGCGCGCGCTGCCGGGGCGGCCGCGGTGCAGGCGGGCTCGGCGTTCCTGCTCTGCCCGGAGGCCGGGACGCATCCTGTCCATCGTGCAGCCGTCCGACGTGGCGGCGAGACTGCCATCACCCGGGCCTTCACGGGCCGCCGCGCGCGTGGGATCGTCAACCGGTTCATACGCGAGCACCCGGGCGCGCCGTCGGCATACCCGCAGATTCACAACCTGACGACGCCGCTGCGGGCGGCCGCGCGTGTGGCGGGCGACGCCGATCGTGTCAACCTCTGGGCCGGCACGAGGTTCGCGGAGGCGCGGAACGAACCTGCCGCGGCCGTGATCGCGCGCCTCGGGCCCTAGTCCCGTCGCAGCACCGAGCCTGGTTAGCTCTCGCGATGAGCGCAGGCGATCCTCCACGCACGCGTCTGGTCCTGCGCCTGATCGCGGTCGAGCGGACGCTTCGCGGTCTGCTCCTGCTCGCAGCCGGTGTCTACCTGTTGTTTCATCTCTCGACCGACTTCGGACGGCTCGCGGAGCGGATCATCCGCAGCGTCGAGCTCGACCCGCGCCAGCACCTTCTGCATCGGCTCGTGACCCGTCTGCATAGCCTTCGGGCGCATCAGCTCAGGATCATCGGGATCCTCGCACTCGGGTACGGCGGGCTGGAGCTGGTCGAAGGAGTCGGGCTCTGGCTCGACCAGCTCTGGGCGGAGTATCTGACGGTGATCGCGACCTCGTTGCTGGTCCCGATCGAGGTCTACGAGCTCGTCGCTCGGCCGAGCCTGTGGAAAGCAGGTGGGATCGTCATCAACCTCGTGATCGTCGGCTATCTGGTGCGCGGACTGCGGCGGCGAGTCGGGTCGGCCCGCCACTCATAGCCCGGTACCGACGCGGGCGGCCTCTCGGCTCAGGTGCTCCTCGAGCTGCCAGAGAAAGTCGAGATGCTCGCTCGCCCAGATCAGGTCGAGCGCCGGCCGCATCCTCGCCTTGTCGCCGCTCGCGAGCGCAGCGCGTACGCACGTCACCAGTCGGCGCCGTCCCTCGGCATCGCGAACGTGGGGCGGCGGCGCGCTGGTGCGGCGCACGATTGCGTCGCCGAGGGTGACGTACCAGGCGCGTAGCGCGTGAACCTCGGCGTCGAGGTTGGCGGCGCAGTCTGTGAGCGGCTCGTGGCCGTTGTTCATGTCGGCGAGCGCCGAGAGCGATTGCGCCGTCCGGCGGAGACGCGACGCCCCGGCGACGAGCGGCGCGATGCTCTCGGTGCCGTCGACCTGGGGCGCGCGTTCGGCCAGGGACTGACGGTAGGAGTCGTCGAGGCGGTGCGCGGCGGCGGCCGCGGCCGCCGCGACGGGCCCTGCTCTGTGTCCACCGGCAACGAGATCTCGCTCAGCCGCGACGACGTAGTCGGCGTTGCGGGCATACGAGTCGGCGAGGTTCTCGCGGAGAAGGGCGCCGGCGCCGCGCGGCCAGAACAGGATCCCGACCACGAGACTGATTGCGAAGCCGATCGCGACGTCCTCGATCCGCACCAGCCCGACCCGCCAGCCGACCGGCTGGATGATGTTGAAGAGGACGAAGAGCACGACGGTGAAGCCCGCCTGTCCGGCCGCGAACGAGATCGCCCGCGGTGCGTAGGAGCCGATCAGGACGGCGAACGGAAGCACGACCCACAGGACGTTCTCGTGAGAGCCGATTGCGATCACGAGAGCCGCGCCGATCACGATCCCGACGGCGGTGCCTGCGAGCGCCGACACGATCGACCAGCCGGTGCCGAGGGCGTTCGAGCGAAGCACCGAGAGCGTGCCGAGGACGACCCAGAAGCCGTGCTGGACACCGAGCCGCTGGGCGACGTAGACGGCGATCGCCAGCCCGATCGCGCCGCGAACGCTGTTGCGGAACCAGACGTCGCGCGGGTTCGTGTGCTCGACGGTCGTCCGTTCGGTCGACTGCAGCACTCTGCTGCGCGGCGCGGGCTCGTCGGCCTCCGGAAGGGCGTGCCCGGTGCCGGCCATGGCATACCGGGCCGCCTGCTCGGTCGCGCCGGAGAGCGCGCGGATGCGGAAGGCCGTCTCGAGGGTCGTCCTGATCGCCGCGTCGTCCGGGCCGGGCGCGAGCGCGACGATCCGGCGGCCGAGCGCATGCGCGAGGGCGCGTCGGCTCTCACCGAGCCGGCCGAGGTCGGGGAGCTCGTCGCCCCCTTCGAGCCTGGCCGCCGTCGCCTGAAGCGCTTCGACGATCGCGGCGACTGCTTCTGCGTTCTCGTGCGGGCAGACGTCGAGGGCGGGCGGCCGAGCAGGCGGTGCGAGCAGTGAGAACACCCAGTCCAGCTCGTCGACGAGCGAGCTGAGCGCTGCCTGGCGACCGGTTGGGCCCGACAATCTGTGCGGTGTGGCGAGAAAGCGGCCGCGGAGCTCGCGAAGCGCTCCGCCGGCTGCCCGGACCCGGTCGGCGATCGTCTGCATGTCGCGCTCGAGCTCCGTGGCGGCGAGCCCGGCGAGCGCCGCCGCGGCACGCGCCGCCTCGCTGCGCAGCGGCGCCTGGACGCGCAGCGGCCAGATGAGCAGTTGGGCAGCAGTGCCGACGGCGGCCGCGAGCGCCCAGCCTGCGAGTCGGTCCGGAAGCGCCGACACCGGCGCGGCGACCATCACAGCGAGGATGAACGTCAACAGCGCGGCGGTTCCGGCGGCGGCGAAGTACCCGTTGATGGCGCCGGAGAAGAGGATGACGAAGCCGATCACAGCCATCGCTCCGGTCGCGAGCCAGGTGTTCCGCGAGCAGAGGGTCCCGATCGCGATGTTGGCCGCACCGGCGCAGGCAAGTGATGTGTAGGCGATCAGGCGGCTGCTGGTCGGTCCGCTGAACTCGACCAGCACGAGCATCGCGAACGATCCGAAGGCGGCGAACGTGGCGACCTGCGGATTGCCGATCACCTTGTCGGCGAAGGCGAAGACGGCCGGCATGACGATTGCGGCGCGCACCGCGCTGCGAAGGGACACGAACCCGGGATCGTGAATGCGGAGCGCCGAACGCCACGCCGTCATCGCGCGAGAATACGACGAAGAGCGCGGCGATATAGAGTTCTCGGCGAACCGACCGGGGGTGTGGAGTTGTGACCGCATCGGAGCCCGTGACGACGCTTGTGGGGCGCTACCGGCTGCTCGATCTGGTCGGCGAGGGTGGAATGGGAGTGGTCTGGCGGGCGCACGACCGCACGCTGGGTCGTGACGTGGCGATCAAGCTTCTTCGGCCGCTCGTCGCGTCCGAGGCGCAGCAGAGGCGCAGGTTCGAGCGGGAGGCCCGAACTCTCGCCGGACTCGCGAACGAGCACATCGTCCGAGTGCACGACTACGTGGACGACGCGGCGCAGTCGTTCCTCGTGATGGAGTACGTGGACGGCCGCAACCTGGCCGACACGACGTTCGCGCGCTTGCCGCTCGAAGTCGGGGAGGCTGCGTGGTACGCGGCGCCGGTGGCGGAGGCGCTCGCCTACGCGCACGCGAAGGGTGTCGTGCATCGCGACCTGACCCCCGCGAACATCCTGGTCGAGCACGAGACCGGCCGAGTGGTGACCACCGACTTCGGTCTCGCGCGGGTCGCGCGCAGCGGCGGCTCCCTGTCCACCGTTGGGATGTTGGTCGGGACGCCGGAATACTGGTCGCCCGAGCAGGCGCTCGGCCGCGAGACGGGGACCGCCTCCGACCTGTACGCGCTCGGCTGCATCCTGTATCTGCTCGTCGCGGGTCGGCTCCCGTTCGAAGGCGATGACCGGCTCGCCGTCGGGCTTCGTCGCGCCCACGAGTCAGCGCCGTCCCTCACGACGCTCGTACCCGACGTGTCGGCCGTCGCCGCCGACCTCATCGACTCGCTCCTGTGCACGGATCCAGGCGGCCGGCCGGATGCAGCGACGACGGCCGGGGCGCTGTCGATGCTGGCGGTCCCACCGGAGTGGCCGGCGCGCTCGATCGAGCACGAGGCGTCGACCGCCGCCGGGTGCAGCCGTCCGACCCGCCACCTCGAGGATGCGTGGCCAACGGTCTCCGGCGCATTCGCTGCGGCGGAGGCCTCGACGCTCACGCCCTCACCGGCCGCCCCGTCGCCGTCCTCCGCTTCATCGGTGCGGCTCTCTTCTGCAGGCCCCCGCCGGCGTCTGCTCGTGCTCGGCGGCGTGGTCGCTTTCGGGATGCTCACCGCCGCCGTCTCCGCGTGGGTGCACGAGGGGCCGGTCCGGACGGTCCCCGAGGTCGTCTCGCTGCGTCCAGCGGCGGCGCGTGCTCAGATCCTCCAGTCGTTGCCGGGCGCGACGGTGTCGGTCCGTTGGGTGTATTCGACACGGGTGTCACTCGGCCGGGTGATCAGTCAGCGTCCGGCTGCGCAGACGAGCGTCGGCAGCGGCGCGGACGTGCGGCTGACGGTGAGCAAGGGAACGCCGTTCGCGGAGGTGCCGGCCGTCCCCGTCGGCGCGTCGGCGCCGGCAGCCAAACAGACCTTGGCGCGGGCCGGCTTCAGCGCACGCCTCCGCTACACGCCCTCATGGACGGTCAGGAAAGGCGCGGTGATCGAACTTCGCCCGCGGGCGGGCGCGCGGCTGCGGCGTCCGGCGACCGTGCGGCTCCTCGTCGCCTCCGGCTATCCACGCGAGGTCGTGCCGCAGGTCGTGAATGCAGACCTCGCGTCGGCTCAGTCCAAGGTGGACGCCAGGCATCTGCGCTACCAGATCGTGTACCGGCTGATGCCGAACGAGCCGGTCAACCATGTGGTCGGGCAGATCCCGTCGGCGGGCGCGATCGTCTACCGCGGGAGCCGGATCCGCCTGACGGTCGCGCGTACGTTCCGCTGGGTGAACCTCTTTCGTTGGTCAGGCACGAATAGCTTCCGGAGCGATCCATTCATCGTCCCGGCTCGCTGGCGGATCCGCTACCGGCTCGCGTCTGCCGCAGCGTCCCTGCCTGCGCTCGCCCAGTTCTTCTGGCTGCCGGACGGCGAGCCGTACGCCGGCCACGGCTTCGTCGCGAGCGACACCGTCACCCGCAGCTATGTCGTGCCAGACGGCGCCGGCACCTACCGGCTGGCCGTGGACCCACTGGCGGGGACGAGCTGGAGGGTCGAGGTGGACGCGTTCGAGTAACGCCGCGCCGAAACGCAGTAGCATTCGAGCAGACGAGAGGGGAGTTATGTCGAAGCTGATTGCACTGCTCGCTGTGGTACTGGCCGGCGCGCTCGCTGCCGTTCTCTTCTTCTGGCGGAGGGGGGAAGAGTCTTGGGGCTCGATGTGGAGCTCGGCGCAGGACTCGAGCTCCTCATGGGCCAAGACGGCTGCCGATCAGGCAGGCGAGACTGCCGACAGAGTGACCGCGGCGGCCGACGATGCCACTTCCGCCGTGTCCGACATTGCCGACGAGCTCAAGGGAAGTGCGTCACAAGCTGCCGACGATGCCTCCGCCGCAGCGACCAACCTTGCCGATGAGGTCAAAGGTGGGAAGGCCCGTTAGCTCGTGCGGTTGCCGGGTCACATGCAGAGCCAGCCGCCGTCGACGGCGAGGTTGAGGCCGTTGATGGCGCCGTTCTCGAGCAGGAAGCGCGAGGCGTCCACGACCTCCGCCATCGTCACGAGCCGTCCCGTCGGCGTGCGCTGGACGAGTGCGTCGTAGCGCTCGGCCGGCATGTCCCGCCACTGCGGGCTGTCGCCGACGATCGCAGGATGGAGCGCGTTCACGCGCCTCGGGGCGAGCTCGACGACCAGCGTCCGGACGAGGCTTGTGACGGCGCCGTTCACCGCCGTGACCGTTGTCGAGCCTGGATAGGGCCGGTCCCGGGCAAGGCCGCCGAAGATCAGGATCGCCGCGTCGTCGACGAGCCTCGGCAGGAGCGTGTGGACGACCTCGGTGTAGCCGACGAGCTTGAGCGTGACGAGCCGCAGCGCCGCCGCGATGTCGTAGTCCTTCACGGAGTTGCTGTCGCGCTCGATGGCCGCGAGCACGAGGTACTCGACATCGCCGACGTCCGCTAGCCGCTCGGCGAGCGAGTGCGGATCTGCCAGGTCGAGGCCGATGCCGCGCGTCGAGCCGCCGATCTCGGCGGCGCACGTCGCTGCGACGGCCGCGTCGCGGCCCGTGATCACGACGTCGCGCCCCTGGTCGGCGTAGAACTGGGCGACCTCGCGCCCCAGACCGCGCGTTCCGCCCACGACAACGACGCTCCTGCTCGCCATCCTTCGATTCTCCTTTCGCGGCCGGAGGGGCGGACCGCAGCCCGCCCCTCCGGCCGGCTTCTCAGTGCGAGTGCGCTCCCGCCGTCTCCATGGCCCAGTCGGGCAGCAGACCACCCTGCCCGAGTATGTGGTTGCGCGACTCCTCGAGCTTCTGCACGACCGACTTCATGTCCACGCCGACGAGCTGCCCGTTCCGCTTGGCGGCGCGGCCGGCGACGAACACCGAGTCGACGTTCGACGTGTCGGCGAACGTGACGATCGTCCCCTTCGGGTCGAGCACCGGCGCCGTGTTGATCACGTCGGTCTTGAGCAGCACGATGTCGGCTTGCTTGCCGGGCGTGAGCGAGCCGACCCGGTCCTCGAGCATGATCGACCGCGCTCCGTCGATGGTCGCAAAGTCGAGCACGTCCGCGTGCGTGAGCTTCGGCGCGAACGCGATGTCCGGAGTGTCGGTGAACTCGAGGATCCGGTCGTAGGCGAGAGCCGTCCGCATCTGCGTGAACATCTCGCCCGGAACGCTCGAGACGACGTCCACGCTGAGCGAAGGGCGGACGCCGCGGGCAAGCATCTTGCCGGTCGGGGGCGGCCCATGGCCCATCAGCATCTCGACATAGGGCGCGATCGACGCCTTCCCGCCCGTTTCCGCGATCCAGTCGAGCTCCTGGTCGGTCAGGTCGGTCATGTGGATGTAGCACACGTCGGGGCCCATCAGCCCGAGGTCGTGCATGTCTTTCACCGGCGTGTAGTGCAACGTGTGGAGCCGCATCCCGACGTGCACGCTGATGAGGATCCCGAGCTCGCGCGCGAGCGCCCAGTCGTGCTTCGCCACGTCGAAGTTCACGTTGCCGGGCTGGCGCGCGGCCATGGCGAGCGTGATCAGACCGTCGTCGGACGAGAAGTACGTCTCGCGGATCCGGCGGATGTCGTCCGGGTGCTCGAGCTCGCTGAACGACCACCACTCACCGCCGGTCGGCATGCCGTGCGCGTACACGGCGCGGATGCCCGCGTCCTTCAGCCCCTGGATCGCCGCGTCCGAGTGGTCGGGCGTGTTCGAGATGTGCGACCAGTCGAGCAGGGTCGTGACACCGGCGTTGAGCGCCTCGAGCGCGCCCGCGTAGTCGCCGATGTGCACGTCCTCCGGACGGTAGAAGCCCCCGACCTGCCCGAGCATGACGGCGAAGTAGTGGTCGAGCGTGCACGACGGAAGGACACCGCGGACCGGCGTCTGCCAGGTGTGACGGTGCGTATCGATGAAGCCGGGCATCACGATCATCCCGGAGGCGTCGATCTGCTCCGCGTCCGAGACGCCGAGGTCCGTGCCGACGTCGACGATCTTGCCGTCCTCGACGAGAACCTCTCCGTCCGGAAGATCGCCGATTTCGGGATCGATCGAGACGACGAAGCCGTTGCGGATCAAAAGCCGCTGCGAGCTCATGCTTACTCCTTAGCCTCTTCAGACAGGAATCCGGTGCGGTGGATCTCGCGCCGCCGCATGTACAGCGACCATAAACGCTTGCGACCGCCGACGTCAACGGCGAAGGCAGAACCAGCGATGATTCGCAGCGCCGCGTCCCGTGTTCGTGTTGCGAGTCGTTAAGCCATCATTGACACTGTTCGCCGGACCTGGTCAGAATGCCCCGTGGTTGCGGCCAGCCCACCATCGCCGCCCCCGACGGGACGATCCACGGCCGCCCACGCTCGACGACTCGCCACGAACGCCGCGGTCGCAGCTCGCTTCTTCCCGGTCTGGCTGGCCACCGGCGCGCTCCTGATCATCGCCGCGATTGCAGCGCCAGATGCCCTGGGGCACACCTCGTTTTCGTACATCCTCCCGCTGGCGACGGTCCTCGCGATCGCGTCGCTGGGCCAGATGCTCGTCGTCATCCAGGGGGGCATCGACCTGTCGACGCCCGGGGTCATGGCCGCCGGCGGAAACCTGATCGCCGGGGTCGGAGACGGGTCGAATCACAAGCTCCCCGTCGCCATCCTCGCTGCTCTCGGCGTCGGCGTGCTCGTGGGTCTCGTCAACGGCGTTCTCGTCGGTGTGCTGAGACTGAACCCCCTGATCGTCACGCTGGCTGTCGGCCTGATCGTCCTCGCCTGGAGCAGCAAGTACTCGCGTGACGTCGTGACGAACCGGCCGAACGTTCCGGAAGGGCTGTCGTCGTGGGCGACCGCGAAGCCGCTCGGAGTCAGCAGCGTCTTCTGGGCGGGGTTGGCGCTCACGATCGCGGTTGCACTCGTTCTTCGCTACACGGTGATCGGCCGGCGGTTCCAGGCTGTCGGTGCGAATCCGAAGGGGGCGTGGATCGCCGGGCTCCACGTCCGAACGTACGTCGTCCTCGGCTACACGGCGGCCGGCACGCTCTACGCGGTCGCAGCAGTCCTGCTCGCCGGCGTGAGCATCAGCATCGACCCCGCCTTCGGCTCGGCGTACCTGCTCGCGCCGATCGCGGCGGTGGTGATCGCCGGAGCGTCTCTCTCGGGTGGGCTCGCGAGCGCGACGTCGACGTGGATCGCTGCGTTCGCGCTCACCCTGCTGACGCAGATGCTCCTGATCATGGGGCTCTCGTCAGCGATGCAGTACGTCGTCTTCGGCATCGCGATCATCGCGGGAATGGTCGTCTCGGGCGATCGCCTCGCGGCGATCCTCGCCTGGGGTCTGCGCGTTTTCACGCCGACTCCCCGAACGGCCGGCGGCGTGTAGGTGGGCAAAAGGCTGACCCCCCAGGAACGAGGTCAATGATGAACCGACGGAAGGAGTCACGGATGAGACGGAAGGGCCAGATCGTTGCGGTGCTGCTCGTCGCGACTGCGGCATCGATCGCGCTCCTTGCAGTCATGAGTGGCACCGCTGGAGGCGCACACTCGGCCACCACCGGCCCCTCGGGCTATGTGGGGAAGGGCGGCGCCACGGTAGGGAAGGGCGGTGGTTACGGTGAGACCTACACGGCGCCGGAGGCCACCCTCGCCCACACGCTGTTCAAGTCGAACCTGCTCCCGGCGAATCAGACGGCGCGCAACATCACGCTGGCTGCATTCGGACGGTCGACCAAGCCGGTGAACTACGCGCTTGCGCTCAAGTGCTGGAAGAACAACGGCTGCAACACCGGAACGGGCGGCAAGCTCACCGTCGCGTACGTCGAGGGCTTCGGCGAGAACACCTACCGCCAGATGTCGAAGATGGAGTTCATCCTCGACGCGCTCACGTATCCCAAGATCGGGAAGATCATCTACATGAGCGCACACTCCGACCTGAACCAGGCGATCGCGGACTTCAAGTCGGTGATCGCGCAGCACGTGAGCGCGATCGTCACCTATCCCGACTTCGGCGACGCCATGATCCCGGTGTTCCAGCAGGCGACAAAGGCCGGAATCCCGGTCTCGACCTACGCGTGGGGCTACGTGACCGGCCCGGGAACGAACTACACGACGGTGGTCGGTGAGGACACCTGCAAGCTCGGCAAGACGTTCGCGTACGTGATGAACACGCAGGTCAAGTCCGGCAACATCGCCTTCCTCGGCGGCTTCCCCGGGAACCCGCTGTCGCTCGGCTGGCAGAAGTGCGAGCAGGCGGCGCTCAACCCCTCGATCAAGGTCGTCGCGAACGAGCCGACGAACTGGGATCCGTCGAAGGTCCAGGGCATCGTCGCCGGCATCCTCGCCAAGTACCCGGACCTGAAGGGCATCAGCTACGAGGACGCGCTCTTCATGTCGCAGGGCGGTTACGCGGCGTACAAGGCCGCCGGCATCCCCTACCAGGGCGTGTTCACGTACCGGACCGACGAGTCGGCGATGGGCTGCCTGGCCGACAAGCTGAAGGACCCGAAGCTGAAGGTCTTCTACTACACGGCAGGCAACTCGCAGATTCGAATCGCGTTGACCGCCGACATGATGAAGCTCGCCGGGGCGAAGATCCCGCCCACGATCGTCCTCCCGATCGAGCTCCAGAACCAGGCCACGCGGGACATGTGCACGAAGGGGTATCCGCCCACGGCATCCCCGACCTCGCTCATCCCGCTGAGCCTTCTCCACCAGATGTATCCGTAGGAGGATCGCGCACGAGAAGCTGAATCCTGCAATGTCGAATCCCGGGCCCGTGACACCCGACGTCCTGTCCGTTCGCGGGCTGTCGAAGTCGTTCGGAGCGGTGCAAGCGCTCCGCGACGTCAGCATCGACTGCCACGCGGCCGAGATCCACGCACTCGTCGGGGAGAACGGGTCCGGGAAATCGACATTGCTCGGAATCGCAAGCGGCTTCCTCACGCCCGACCAGGGAACCGTCGAGATCGGCGGGAGCCGCCTCACCCGCCACTCCCCGGCCGCGGCGCGCCGCCTCGGGCTGGGCATCGCCTACCAGGACTACTCGCACGTCCTCGACCTCTCGGTGGCCGAGAACCTCTATCTCGCGGTGCCCACCGACGCACGGCCGGCGTACGGGGGCATGCAGAGCTGGGCGAAAGAGACGCTCGCGACCTTCAGCCTCGAGATCCCCGTCACCGCGCTCACCGGCTCGCTTCCGCTTGCCGACCGACAGCTCCTCGAGGTCGCGAAGTCCTTGTTGACCCGGCCCAAGGTGCTGCTCCTCGACGAGCCCACCACGGCGCTCGGGCCGGAGGACGTCGAGCGCTTCCACACCCTCGTGCTCGAGCAGGTGCGCGCAGGAGTCGGCATCGTCTACGTCAGCCACCGCCTGCCCGAGGTGCTCGCGGTCGCAGACCGCGTGACGGTGCTCCGCGACGGCGTGGGGCAGGGCACGTTCGAGGTGGCGTCGGTCTCCGAGGACGCGCTCGTCGCCCTGATGATCGGCCGGCCGCTCACCGTCGCGTTCCCGGAGCGCCCCGTGCTGCCCGAGCCGGCCGAGGTCATGCTCGCGGTCTCGGGCCTGCGTGGTGATCGCTTCGGCCCGGTCGATCTGGTCGTCCGGAAAGGAGAGATCGTCGGCATCGCAGGTGCCGAGGGCAACGGCCAGGTGCCGTTCCTGCGAGCGCTCGCCGGCATCGAGCCCGCGATCGGCAGCGCATCATGCGCCGGCGCGAAACTCGACAGACGCTCACCGGCAGGACCGCTCCGCGCCGGCGTCGTTCTGCTCAGCGGCGACCGCCGCGGCGAGGCACTGTTCCCCGTCTTGAGCGTACGGGCGAACGCGACCATCCAGGTACTGCGGCGACTCGCCCGCGGCGGTGTCGTCCTGCACGGCCGCGAGCGGCGCGCGATCTCCGGGCTCGTCGAGCGCCTGCGAGTGCGCATGGCATCGACGGAACAGCCCGTCCAATCGCTCTCCGGCGGCAACCAGCAGAAGGTGTCGCTCATCCGCCCGTTCCTGCGCGGAGACGTCAAGGTCATCCTCGCCGAGGAGCCCACGCAGGGCGTCGACGTCGGTGCACGCTTCGACATCTACGAGGCGTTGCGCGCGAAGGCGGACGAAGGAGTCGCGGCCGTCGTCAAATCCAGCGACCCGCTCGAGCTCGCCGGGCTCTGCGACCGCGTCATCGTCATGTCGCGCGGGCGCATCGTCGAGGAGATCCCACGCCATGAGCTCGGAGAGCGGCGGATCGTCGAGGCGATCGTCGGATCGCGCGTGGGTGTCAGAGCGGCCGTCCGCAAGGACGAGGGAGCGCACACGTGAAGCGGGGCTGGCTGCCGCTCCTGCTGATGACGGCCCTGATCGTCGCGCTCGGTGCGTACGCGGACCGGCATTCGTCCGCGTTCCTGAGCAAGGAGAATCTCAACAGCCTGCTCCTCGCGTCGATGCCGCTGATCATCGTCTCGATGGGTCAAGCGGTCGCGCTTCTCGTCGGCGGGTTCGACGTCTCGGTCGCCGCGCTGATGACGCTGTGCGTGGTCATCGCGTCGTTCACGCTGACACCCACGACGTCGGGCCTCGCAATCGTCCCCGGTGCGCTCGCGCTCATCGGCGTGGGCATCGCGACCGGCCTCTTCAACGCGCTCCTGATCCGGGTGCTGCGCCTGCCGTCGATCGTTGCGACGCTCGGCACGCTCAGTATCCTCGAGGGAGCTTCCCTCCTGCTCCGCTCCTACCCCCAGGGCGCGATCAACACCGACGTGACCAACGCCCTGACCAGGAGCGTCGTCGGCTGGATTCCACTCGCGTTCATCGGCGTTGTCGTTGTCGCCGCGCTCGCCGACCTCTGGCTGTACCGGTCCCGGCCCGGCCTCGCGCTCCGCGCGGTCGGGCTCGACGAGACGTCGTCGCGCAGGCTCGGGATGTCGACGGGACGCACGATCATTCTCGCATTCGTCGTCTGCTCGGTGATGGCGTCCATCGCCGGCTTCTATCTCGCGGCCGAGGTGCAGGTCGGCTCGCCGATCATCGGCAATCAGGCGCTCGAGAGCATCGCGGCCGCAGTCCTCGGCGGCGCCAGCCTCGCCGGCGGCAAGGGGTCGTTCTTCGGGACGCTCCTGGCGGCGTTCTTCCTCACCGAGATCGACAACGTCCTCCCGTTCTTCCAGCAGCCGACCGAATACGCGGAGATGGCGATCGGCGTGCTGATCCTGCTCGCGCTTCTGCTCTACCAGTCACCCGAGCTGATCGCGCGGTTCCGGAGCGCGCGACACCGCATCGAGCCCGTCGAGGCGCCCGCGACCTCCTAGGCGGGCTCTGCCCGCCTCGGCGCGCGGGTCGGCCGCACGGCCGATGACGACCCAGACCGCCTGCACGGGCTCGTCGCCGATCGCCCAGAGTCGGTGCGGCGAGGAGGAGTCGAAGACGATCGACGTACCAGGGTCGAGCTCGTACTCGTCGAAACCGACGCGGACGCCCAGCCTTCCGCTCGTGACATAGCCGTACTCACGGCCGCTGTGGGTGACGAGCGCGTCCTCCGGGCAGGACTCTGCGCCGACCGGATACGCAACGTGGAGAAACTCGACATCAGGGTCGCTGCGCGGCGTGAGGCGTTCCCAGCGCACTCCGGAGGCGAGGTTGATCACGCGTCGCGTGTCGGGGTGCGTGAGGAGACTTTCGTCGTGGGGGTGTGAACGGCGGACGCGGGGCGCCGGCTGCGTTCCGTCGCCGAACACGTCGCTCATCGTCATCCCGAGCTCGGAGACGAGGGCGTAGAGCGTGCTCACCGAGGGGTTGACGCGGTCGAGCTCGATCTGCGAGACGAGGCTCGGCGACACGCCGACGCGGCGCGCCAGCTCGCGCAGGCTCATGCCGCGCCGCTCACGCTCCTGCCGCAGACGGCTCCCGACCTTCGATGAAACGAAGCTGCGCTCGGTGGTGGCCATCGTCTTTACCGTAGCCGCCGCAGGATCTCCGCGACGATTCGATCCGCCCCGGGAAGGAACGCGTCCTCGAGCGGAGGGCTGTACGGGATCGGGGTGTTCGGAGTCGCGATCCGCCACGCGTCGTCGAGGTAGCCGAGCGCCTGCTCGGTGACACACGCGAGGACCTCGCCGGCCCAGCCGCCGGTCAGCGGTCCCTCCTCGACGACGACGACGCGGTTCGTCTTTCGAACGGAGGCGACAATCGTGTCGACATCGACCGGGCGTAGCGTGCGCAGGTCGATCACCTCGACCGAGACGCCGTCCCGCTCGAGCCGCTCCGCTGCATCGAGAGCGTCGTGAACGCTCTTCATGGCGGTGACGAGGGTGACGTCGCTGCCCTCGCGCACCACGGCCGCCTCGCCGAGCCTGCCGACGGCGCCGTTCACCTCTCCCTCGAGCCCGTACAGGCGTTTGTGCTCGAAGAAGAGCACCGGATTGTCGTCGCGGATGGCGGCCTTGAGCAGCGCCTTCGCGTCTGCCGGCGTCGAGGGAGCGACGATCTTCAGCCCGGGGACGCCCATGAACCAGGAGGCCGGCATCTGGGAGTGGATCGCGCCGAAACGGCCGCCCGCGCCGACGACCGAGCGGAAGACGAGCGGCACGCTCACCTGCTCACCGGTCAGGAACCAGTACTTCGTCGCCTGATTCACGACCGTGTCCATCGCGAGCGTGAGGAAGTCCCCGAACATGATCTCGACAATCGGGCGCAGCCCGGTCACCGCCGAGCCGAAGGCGGCGCCGGCCAGCGCGAGCTCCGAGATCGGCGTGTCGAACACACGCTGCGGGCCGTACTTCTCGTAGAGGCCGGGCGTCGCGGCGAAGACGCCGCCGGCCGCAGCAATGTCCTCGCCGAAGAGGATCACACGCTCGTCGAAGGCGAGCTCCTCGTCGAGCGCATCGCGGATCGCGGTGCGGAAGGCGATCGGCGGCATCAGAGGGCGAGCACCAGCGGCCGCGCGAGCAGCTCGCAGAGGCGGGACAGGAAGCGGGCACCGTCGGCGCCGTAGACGACCCGGTGGTCGCAGCTCAGCGTGAGCGTCATCACGTCGCGAAAGACGACCCCTCGCGCGTCGTTCTCCACCGGCGCCCGTCGCACGGAGCCGACGGCCAGGATCGCGGTCTGCTGGGGGTCGACGATCGCGGTGAACGATCGCACCCCGAGCATGCCGAGGTTGGAGACGGTGAACGTCCCCCCGCGCAGCTCTTCGAGCCGGAGCGATCGGCTGCGCGCTCCGTCCACGAGCCGCCGCGTCTCGGCCGCGATCTCCGCGAGGCTCTTTCGGTCGGCGTCCGCGACGACGGGGACGAGCAGCGCATCGTCGACCGCAACAGCGACCCCGACATTGACGCGCGAGTAGCACTCGATCCTCCCGTCGCCGTACGCCGCGTTGAAGCGAGGAAACTCGCGCAGAACGAGTGCGGCGGCCTTGACCACGAAGTCGTTGAGCGAGGGTGCGTGCTGCGACTCCTCCCGCGCGCCGCGGCGAAGGGCGACGAGCTCCGACACGTCGGCGTCGGCAGAGACGGTGAAGGTCGGGATCTCCGCAGCGGACTGCACCATGCGACGCGCGATGGTCGCCTGCGTCGGCGTCAGCTCGACAATGGTGACGTCTCCGCGCGTATCCCCCGCCGACCGGACCGGCGCAGTCGCCACCGCACGCTGGACGTCCTCCCTCGTGATCCTTCCGCCGGGGCCCGTCCCGGCGACGTCCTGGAGCGAGAGGCCGAGCTCGACCGCGGTCCGCCGTGCGACCGGCGTCGCATTCGGGCGCGCACCGGCCGGAGGCGAGCCGTTCGTCGCGCCCTGGGCGGGCCGTTGCTCGACGGGCGCTTCGGCCCCGGCGCCTGCAAGCCTCGCGATCGGCTGCCCGACGGCCGCCGACTCGCCCTCGGAGACCAGGATCGCCTCGAGTGTCCCGTCGTCTTCGGCCTCGAAGACGACGTTCGCCTTGTCCGTCTCGACCTCCATCAGCGCCTCGCCACGCCGGAAGCCGTCGCCGGGCGCCTTCAGCCAGCGGACGATCACGATGTCCGCCTCCGAGTCGGACAGCTTCGGCATCGTCAGTTCGGCAGGCACCGTTGCCTTCAGCCCTTGAACTCGCCGACGGTGAGCCCGGACGGGAACGGGGCAGCGAGGCCGCGCTCGCGCATGCGCTCGAGCTCCTCGCGCACCTCGCGCTCGAGCTGGTCGAGCGACGAGGCGCCGGCCCCCTCGTCCTCGAGTTGGGTGCGCAGGACGACGATCGGGTCGCGCGTCCTCCATTCGTCGAGCTCCCCCTCGGGGCGGTAGGCCCCGGGATCGCTGCGCGAGTGTCCGACGAAGCGGTAGGTCAGCGCCTCGAGGAAGGCGGGGCCGTTGCCCGAGCGTGCGTGGTCGATTGCGCGCGCCGCTGCTTCGCGAACGCTCCAGACGCTCATTCCGTCGATCGTCTCGGCGGGGACCTCCATCACCTCGGCGCGCGCGCGGATCTCCCCGGCCGTGACCGAGCGGAACGCCGTGTACTCGCCGTAGCCGTTGTTCTCGCACACGAGGACGAGCGGCAGCCTCTGCACCTGCGCGAAGTTGAGGCACTCGTAGACATATCCCTGGTTCATCGCGCCGTCGCCGAAGTACGCGACGGCGACACCGTGCGTGGTGCGCGAGAGCGCGAGTGCCGCTCCGGTGGCGGCTGCAATGCTGCCGCCGACGATCCCGAACGAGCCGATCAGGCGGTCGGCGGGCGACGTCACGTTCATCGAGCCGGCCCGGCCGCCGTTCACTCCCGTCGCGCGCCCGAGCATCTCGTCGAGCAGCGCCTGCGGGTCGACGCCGAGCGCGAGCGCGTGACCGTGCCCGCGATACGTGGCCGCCACGCGGTCGCGTTCCTCGAGCAGGCTGGCGACGCCGGTCGCCACGGCCTCCTGGCCCGAGTACAGGTGCGTCGTGCCGTACACCTCGTTCTTCAGGAACAGCGCCTGCACGAGCTCCTCGAAGCCGCGGATGAGGAGCATCTGGCGGTAGATCCGCGTGTACAGCTCGAGGTCGTCGAGCACGCGAGCGCTTATCCGGTTCACGCTGCTCCGACCTCGGAAGAGAGCCGCTCGGCGAGGTAGTCCCAGTCGCGCTCGAACCGGTACGAGTGCCGCGACGGAGGTCCCGGTGCCGACGTCTCGAGCCAGCGCACACGACCGCCCCGCACCTCGTAGAACGCGTGCACGCACCCGACGGCGGTCCAGAAGACATCGCCCGGACGAAGCGTGTAACGGTCGCCGTCTGCGACGACGTCGACCTCGCCTTCGAGCATGTAGTACGACTCCTCGAAGGGATGATCGTGCGGATGGGCGACGGCGCCGGGCTGGTAGTCGACCATGAACATCGTGTGCAGCTGCGCGTCCAGGCGCTGGTCGACGAGCATCTTGACCGCGATGCCGCTGTAGGCGAGAACAGCGGTCGCCATGCTCGATGAGACGGTCGGCGCGCCGACGGTGGCACCACGCTTCAAAACGTCGAGGTCCATCTGCCCTTCGCCGAGGAGGAACAGGTTGCGGTTGCGCGGGTCGCGGACGTCGAGCTGCTCGGGCGGAGCGTCCGGGGCCGGGCCGAGGAAGAACGTGTCGCTCCCGTCCAGGCGGGGACGCGGCGCCGCCATCTCGATCCACAATGCGGCGCCTTCGGACCGGTACGCGTGCGGGACGCCGACCGGCACGACCCCGCAGGCGCCGGGCTCGAGCAGCACGCCGCGGCCGTCGAGATAGAGGACGGGGTCGCCCTCGAGCACGTAGACGCCCGTCTCGAACGAGTGGACGTGCGTGTCGACGTGCCCGCCCTGGAGGGAGACGAGCGTCAGCGCCATGTGCGTCGAACCGAACGATCCACCGACGAGGCGGCACGACTCGAGGTTGCTCGAGCGGCCGGGAAGTCCCTCGGCGAGCTGCACGTCCTCCCGCCGGACGAGCCGGTACGACGGCAGCCCGTCCGCGAGATACCGCGTTCCGGTGTCCGAGCTCATACTCCGGAGCCGGCTCCAACCAGGGCCGACGCGGCCACCGCGCCAGCGACTCCGTCGCCACCGGCCGCACCGTCGGCCAGCAGGTCGGCGCCGCGAACGTACGTCCTTCCGGCGACGAGCAGCTCCTCGGCCGGGAAGCGCGTGATCACCTCGCAGCCGGTGGCCGTGACGACGACCTCCTCCTCGATCCTCGCCGCCGAACGGCCGTCGATCGCGGCACAGTAGGTCTCGAGCGCGAAGACCATCCCCTCCTCGATCTCGACGGGGTGGTCGAGCGAGTGCACGCGCGAGATCATCGGCGGCTCGTACAGCCCGACGCCGATGCCGTGCCCGAATTGAAGGCCGAAACAGGTCTCCTCGTCGGCAAAGCCGAGCTCCTTGGCGGTCGGCCACACCTCGGCGATCCTGTCGGTCGTCATCCCCGGCCCGACGAGGGCGATCGCGGCGTCCAGCCACTCGCGGCACCGCTTGTACGCGTCGAGCTGCGCGGAGTTGACGCCGCCCACGTTGAACGTGCGGTAGTAGCACGTCCGATAGCCCATGAACGAGTGGATGATGTCGAAGAAGGCCTGGTCCCCGGGGCGCAGGAGCCGGTCGGAGAAGACGTGCGGGTGCGGGTTGCAGCGGTCGCCGGAGACGGCGTTGATCGCCTCGACGTGCTCCGAGCCCATCTCGAAGAGCAGCTGGTGCGCCCGTCCGACGATCTGGTGCTCGTAGACGCCGGGCCGCAGCATCCGGTAGATCTCCTCGTAGACCGCGTCGACCAGCCCGGCCGATTGGTCGAGCAGCGCGATCTCGTCCGCGGTCTTGATCTTGCGCGCCTCGAGCATGACCCGCGAGCCGTCGGTGACGTGCACGCCGGCGCGCTGGAGCGCCTCGAGCGTGACGAGATCCGCCATGTCGACGCCGAGCGGCTCACCTGCGAGCCCGCGCTCGCGAAGCTCGAGCGCGATCCGTTCCCCGAGCCGGTCCGGGATCCCCGTCTCGACCGGCATCGCCCCGCGCATCGGCGCGACGCCCGCGCGGAAGTTCTCGGGCGGCAGCCAGGGGGCGAAGAGCTGGTGATGGCGGGCCGCCGAGCCGAAATCCCAGAGAATCGGATCGTCGCCACGCGGGAGGAGCGCGAAACGCGCGTTCTTGTCGCGCGCCCACTCGCCGATGTGTGTGCTCGTGACGTAGCGAATGTTGTTCGGGTCGAACAGGAGCAGCCCGCCGAGGTCGGATGCGTCGAGCGCTTCCTTCGCCCGCGTCAGGCGATCGCGGCGGAGGCGCGGGAAGTCGATCCGCTGCTCCCAGTCGACCGCCCGCGTGGCGTCGGGTGAACCGACCGACCTGCTTCGCATCGTCATCGCAGTACCTCCTGATCGGACTCGCTGCGCAGATGGAGGAAGAGCGCCATGAAGTCGTCGTCTCCGTAGCCCGCCTCGATCGCCGAGCGTACGAGCAGCTTGATCTCTCCGGCCAGCGGCAGCCGGACGTGGGCGGCCTCGGCCGCTTCGAGCACGAGGTCGATGTCCTTCTCCATGAGGTTGGTGGTGAAGGTAGCCGAGTAGTCGTCGCGGAGCAGCGGCTCGGTCTTGTACTTGACGAACGGCGCGCCGGCGGCCGAGTTGCCCATCGTCTCGAGCAGGGCAGCGCGGGAGACGCCCGAAGCCTCTCCGAGAACGAGTGCCTCGGACATCAGCTCCGCGAGGCCCGCGATGACGAGGTTGATCGCAAGCTTGACGACCCGCGCCTGCTCCGCGTTGCCGACGAAGCGGATGGTCGGTCCGATCGCGAGTAGGACCGGCTCGGCGCGCTCGAGCGCGGCCGGCGGGCCCGAGACGATGAAGGTGAGGTTCCCGGCGCGCACGACGCCGGGGTTCCCGCTCACGGGAGCGCGCAGGTAGAGCAGTGACGCCTGCTCGGCGAGCGCCGCGACTCGCGCCGACGCGCCCGGCGAGACGGTGCTCGTGTCGACGAGGATCGTCCCCGGCCTTGCGGCCTCGACGACGGAAGCCGCGATCGTCTCGAATGCGTCGTCGTCGGAGAGCGAGGTGAGGACGATGTCGACGGCGGCGGCAAGCTCGGCGGCGGTGTCCATGACGGCCGCGCCGCGTGCAGCCAAGGGCTCAGTCTTCGCGCGGTTCCGGTTGTGAACCACGAGCTGGTAGCCGGCGTCCAGGAGGCGCTCCGCGAACGCGCTGCCCATGTTGCCGAGCCCGATCAGCCCCACGGCCGGACGCGGGTCCTGACTTGCGCTCACTGTTCAGTATAAATAAACGACACGGCGGGGCAGAGTCAAGCACCCGGGCTGAGTGTACAGCCGCACGGCACGCCCGCTCGCACTCTGTCGGGCTTCCGCCTTGCCGGGTTGGATCTAATTCGCACTTGCCCACGGCGTCGTCGGCCCGACCGGTGGCTGAAGTTTCCCCTGTCAGAATGGTCTCGCACCCCGGCCAGAAGGAGAGTGTCTCGATGGCGATCACGGACGAACAGACGCGCAGCCGAACGACAGCCGCATACGTCGACGCCGCGACCCGGCGAGTCACGGCCGACACCGCGATCGAGTACGCCTACCGCGACCTTGGTGAGGGTGATGTGCCGCTGGTGCTGCTGCAGCACTTCCGTGGCAACCTCGACAACTGGGACCCGGCGCTCGTCGACGCGCTCGCCGCGGATCGACGCGTGGTCACGTTCGACAATGTTGGGGTTGCCGCGACGAGCGGCAGGACGCCGAGCACCGTCCAGGCGATGGCTGACGGCGCGATCGCTTTCATCGAGGCGCTGAACCTGCAGCGGGTCGATCTGCTCGGGTTCTCGATCGGCAGCTTCGTCGCGCAGGAGATCGCGCTGATTCGCCCCGACCTGCTGCGCCGCGTCGTGCTTGCGTCGGCTGCGCCGCAGGGCGCGGCGGGGATGCACGGCTGGGCGCCGCAGGTGATCGCCGCGGTCGGCCAGCCGGAGACGAGCCCTGAGGGGTACATCTCCGTCTTCTTCGCGCCCACGGACACGAGTCGCGAAGCGGGGCGGCAAGCCGCCGGGCGAATCTTCGGGGGAAGGACTGGCGACCGGGACGAGCCGACGACGTGGCAGACCCGCCAGGCGCAGTACGACGCGGTGTGCGCCTGGGGGATCCCCAACCACTCGCTGCTCGAGCGGATTGCCGCGATCGATCTTCCGGTCTTCGTCGCGAACGGCGACAGCGACCCGATGATCCTGCCGCGCTACTCGTACCTGTTGGCGGGGCTCCTCCCGGACGCGCGCATCACGATCTACCCCGACTCGGCCCACGGCTTCCTCTTCCAGCACCACACCGAGTTCGCCGCCGACGTGCATGCCTTCCTTCAGGAGGGCGTGTGATCCTCCGGGTACGCTGGGTGACCTCATGACCGACCGTCCTACCTTCGACGTCGACGCCTTTCTCGCGGCGACCGACTTGAACAGCGACCACCGGGACGTCGTGAAGCGTCTCTTCGCGGTTCCGCCGAGCGAGAACATCGAGTGGCGCCAGGTGCGTTCGCTCCTCGAGGCCCTGGGATCGGTGACGGAAGAACACAACGGCAAGCTCAAGGTCGACCTCGGCGGTGAGGTCGAGGTGCTGGTGCCTCCTCGGCACAAGGACATCGACCGCCAGATGCTCGTCGACCTGCGGCGCATGCTGTCTCACGCGGCGGATGTGTTCGTGCGGCCCGCCGAGCTCTGAGCACATCGCGTCCTCACGGAGGGACGAACGTGTCAACACCGCCCGCAAGCCCACTGCTCTCCCCGTCGCAGCTAGCTGCTCTCGCCGAGATCGGCGAGGAGCGCTCAGCGCCCGTCGGTGATCTCCTCTACCAGGTCGGCGATCGGACCTACCCGTTCATTGCGATCCTCGAAGGCGAGGTTGCGATCGTCGACGCCGCCGGCAACGAGATCATCCGGCACGGCCCCTCCGGTTTCCTCGGCGAGCTGAACCTCCTGTCCGGCCAGACAGTCTTCGTCAACGCGCTCGTGACCCGGCCGCTTCGGTACATCGCGGTCGAGCGCGCCGCACTGCGCTCACTCCTCAACGAGGACGGCCCGCTCAGCGACCTCGTCCTCTCGACGTTCATCTCCCGGCGCGAGGCGTTGCAGAGCGTGCAGGGAATCGGCCTCGAGATCGTCGGCCCGCACGCGTCCGAATCGACGATGCGAATCCTCGACTTCGCGCGCGCGAACCGGCTGCCGTACACCTGGCAGGACGCGGCGCCTGCCGAGGGTGGCGAGCTCCCGCTCGTGCGGCTCCCCGGCGGGGGAGAGCTGCACGGTCCAACTGCCGGCCAGGTGATGCGGGCGCTGGGGATCGGGCTCGAGCTCGCGCCTCGCGAGGAGGTCGACCTGCTGATCGTCGGCGGCGGCCCCGCAGGCCTCGCGGCCGCGGTCTACGGCGCCTCGGAAGGGCTCGACACGCTCGTCGCGGAGGGCACCGCGCTCGGCGGACAGGCGGGATCGTCCCGCCGGATCGAGAACTACCTCGGCTTTCCTGCAGGGATCAGCGGCACCGAGCTCACGAGCCGCGCGGTCACCCAGGCGCGGAAGTTCAGGGCGCGCACCGCAACGCCCTACCGCGCCCTGGCCCTCGTGCCGGGGAACGGCCGGCATCTTGTGCGGCTCGAGGACGACCGGGAGATCGCCGCGCGCGCCGTCCTGCTCGCGACCGGCGCGCAGTACCGCCGGCTCCCGGTCGACGGCCTTGCGGAGTTCGAGGGACTGACGATCTTCTACGCCGCCGGGGCGCCGGAGGCTCAGCTTTGTGCCGGCTCGCGCGTCGCGGTCGTCGGCGGCGGCAACTCGGCCGGCCAGGCTGCCGTGTGGCTCGCTCGGGGTGGCGCGCTCGTGACGCTCCTTCACCGCCGCGGCGATCTCCGCGAGACGATGTCGGACTACCTCGTCCACGAGCTCGAGCGCTACGGCGTCGCCGTCCGCGACCGGAGCGAGATCGCGGAGCTTCACGGCGAGGACGGACGCCTCGCGGCCGTCACGCTCACGAGCGGCGAACGTCTTCCCTTCTCGTTCATGTTTCTCTTCCTCGGCGCGCTTCCGTGCACCGAGTGGCTCGACGACACCGTCGGCCGCGATCAGAAGGGCTTCATTCTCACCGGCGCTGCGGCGAGCGCCGAGAACCTGCTCGAGACCGATGTCCCGGGTGTGTTCGCCGCCGGTGATGTCCGCTCCGGTTCG
Organism: uncultured Thermoleophilia bacterium; assembly: GCA_963742605.1. Taxonomy (GTDB): domain Bacteria; phylum Actinomycetota; class Thermoleophilia; order Gaiellales; family Gaiellaceae; genus PALSA-600. Next base: position 361,432 of record CAVUNA010000024.1, read on the forward strand.
ACGAAACGCTGCGCCACCGCGGTCGGTGAAGGAGCGATGGCCGTCCAGTTCGTCCACGCCCATCTCTCCCGCACCTCTGTCGTCGAGGAAGTGAAGTGACTCACAAGAGGATCGGCTTCCTCTCGTTCGGTGCCTGGCATCCGGGCGGCGGACTGACGCACACCGCCGGCGACGCGCTCGGTCAGACGGTCGAGCTCGCGGTGGCCGCGGAGGAGATCGGGATCGACGGGGCGTTCGTCCGCGTCCATCACTTCGCCCGCCAGCTCTCCTCGCCCTTCCCGTTGCTCGCCGCGATCGGCGTCAAGACGAGCCGGATCGAGATCGGCACCGGCGTGATCGACATGCGTTACGAGAACGCGCTCTACATGGCCGAGACCGCCGCAGCCGCGGACCTGCTCGCCGGCGGCCGGCTCCAGCTCGGCGTCAGCCGCGGCTCCCCCGAGCCGGCCTGGCACGGCGCCGAGGCGTTCGGCTACCCGGTCGACCCCGACGATGCTCGAGACAAGACAGCCCTGTTCCGCGCCGCGATCGCCGGCGCCGGCGTCGTCCGCGCGGACAGCGGCGGCCGGCCGGGTGAGGCCATGCTCGCCGCCCAGCCGCAGTCGCCCGGCCTCACCGATCGGATCTGGTGGGGCTCCGGCTCACGCGACACCGCCGTGTGGGCGGGCGAACAGGGGCTGAACCTGATGAGCTCCACGCTCCTGCTCGAGGACACCCAGGTGCCGTTCGACGAGCTCCAGGCCGAGCAGATCGAGTTGTTCCGGGAGGCGTGGGCGAAAGCCGGACACACGCGGGAGCCGCGCGTCTCGGTCAGCCGCAGCGTCATCCCGATCACCTCCGACCTCGACCGGCGCCTGTTCGGCGCCGACGCGAACGAGGACCAGGTCGGCTGGCTCGACGGCGCGATCAGCCGCTTCGGCCGCAGCTACACGGGAGAGCCCGACCGGATCGCGGAGGAGCTCGCCGACGATGCGGCCGTGCGGAGCGCCGACACGATTCTCCTGACCGTGCCCAGCCAGCTCGGCGTCGACTACAACGCCGCGATGCTCGAGACGATTGCCCGCGACATCGCGCCCGCCGTCGGCTGGAGCCCGAAGAACGTTGCCGAGCACGTCGGGTGACGGTCGATGGAGAGGCCCGTGTGCTCGCCGACGGGAACCGGATCCCGCTGCTCGGGCTCGGCGTATGGCAGATCCCCGACGGGCCGGAATGTGTGAACGCCGTCCGCTGGGCTCTCGACGTCGGGTATCGACACATCGACACGGCCCAGGCCTACGGCAACGAGGAGAGCGTCGGCAAGGGGCTGCGCGAAAGTGGCCTGCCGCGCAACGAAGTGTTCGTCACCACCAAGTTCCATCCGGGGTCCAGAGACCCGGTCGCGGCGGCCGAGCTGAGCCTCGAGCGGCTCGGCCTCGATCACGTCGATCTCTACATCATCCATTGGCCCCAGGGCGGCCCCACCTGGGCGTGGCCCGGGATGGAGCGGGCGCGCGAGCTCGGGTACGCGCGGTCGATCGGTGTCTCGAACTTCAACGGCAGAGAACTACAACAACTGCTCGCGACGGCCACGGTTGCGCCGGTCGTCGATCAGGTGCAGTTCAGCCCGTACGAGTATCGCAAGGCGCTGCTGGATCAGTGCGAGGAGAACGGAATCGTGCTGGAGGCATACAGCCCGCTCGGACACGGCCGCCACCTTGGCAGCGAGGTAGCTGTGCGAATTGCGCAGCGCCTGGGGCGGACGCCCGCCCAGGTGCTGCTGCGCTGGTGCATTGAGCGGGACATCCCGGTGATCCCGAAGTCGAGCCGACGCGAGCGGATCGCAGAGAACGCCCGGCTCTTCGATTTCACACTCACGGGCGACGACATGGCGCACCTCGACCGGCTCGACCGCACCGACGGTACGGACCGCGCACTCGAACGCAAGTGGTGGAGCTAGCCCTAGGCGTCTGGACTGCTCGACCCCTTTGTGCAGATCGTTGACCGAACGGAAGGAGAACAGGATGAGCCCCGCGGCGAAGAAGGCAAAGCAGCAGCCCGTCAAGAGCACGAAGAAGCAAGAAGGGTTCTCGGCGGAGGAGAAGGCCGCGATGAGGGCGCGCGCAAGAGAGTTGAAGGCGGCCGAGGACGGCGAAAGCGCCGTCCTGACCGCGCTTGCGACGATGTCGCCCCACGATCGCAAGCTCGGCGAGCGACTCCATGCGCTGATCAAGGAGACCGCCCCGGGACTCTCGCCGAAGACCTGGTACGGGATGCCCGCCTATGCGAAGGACGGCAAGGTCGTCTGCTTCTTCCGCGACGCGGGCAAGTTCAAAGAGCGGTATGCGATGCTCGGCTTCAATGACAGCGCGAACCTCGACCAGGGCACCTTGTGGCCAGTCGCATTTGCGCTGAAGGACTTGACCGCCGCCGACGAAACGAAGATCCGCGCGCTGATAAAGAAGGCAGTGAAATGAGGCCAAGATCTCGGCGTGCGTTGGCCCGGCGATCAGCTGCCGGATCGCGTCGAGCCCGGACGGGTGACGGGAGCGAGCTGCTCGCCCTGGACGAAGTTGACAGAGACGTGAGGCTTGTCGGCCGCGGCGCTCGCTCCGTGGTCGCTCAGGGAACAGCGTGCTCGAACGCTCACGGGTGGATTCTCTAGCCGAAAGGGAACACTAGGCATCACCGTCGGAACCGAAACCGGCGATCCTGACCGAGACTCCAAGCTAACGTGCGTCTGTGACCGTGGGCTGGCCTGCGCTTCCTTATGAGGAATGGAACGCGACCTGCGACACGCTCCACGCTCACACACAGGTTCTCGGCAAGCTGGCTGCGACGCTCGCACCGCCGGAGCCCGAGCTCCAGCATGCGGCGTTGCGGCTGACTGCGCGGGGGTGGGAGACGCTGCCGTTGCCGTGCCCCAACGGCACAGGCGGGTTCTCGGTCGTGCTCGACCTTCGCACGCACGAGGCGGTCGTCGAGCACAGCGACGGTCGTCTCGAGCGGATCGTGCTTTTCCCCGATCGTTCGGTCGGCGAGGTTACGCGTGCCGTGCTGGCTGCAGTTCGCAAGCTCGCCGGCCCGGTCGAGATCGATCCCAGGCCGCAGGAGACGCCGTGGACGACTCCGCTCGACGAGGACGATGAGCACGCGACCTACGACACGCGGCAGGTCATCGACTACTTCCAGGCTGCGACGCGCGCCGCGCTCGTCCTGGCAGAGCTCCGCGCCCCGTACCGTGGCCGGTCGACGCCGGTGAATGCCTGGTGGGGGTCGTTCGACCTTGCTGTGAGTCTCTTCTCCGGCCGCCCCGCCGATCCGCCGTCGCGCGACTTCATCATGCGCAACGCGATGGACGCCCAGGAGGTCGCCGTCGGCTGGTGGCCCGGCGACGCGCGATATCCCAAGGCCGCGTTCTACGCCTACGCCCACCCTGCGCCGGAGGGATTCTCGTCGGCCACGCTCTCACCGCCCGGCGCCCGGTGGAGCCCGGAGCTCGGCGAATACATTCTCGACTGGGACGACGTGCGTGCCAACGACGATCCTCACGCGTTCGCACTCGAGTTCGCCCGCTCCGCCGTTCGTCACGCGTGCACGATCTGTGAATGGGATCCCGGATTGGCGGCGAGCGCCGACGGGACCGTACCGCCGATCGTTCGAACGTCGGCCTGACGCCAACCCGCCGGACGGCAGTCCGTTCGTCAACAGTGCAGTCCGGCCAGGAACGCCTCGACGAGTCCGGCGAGCTCGTGCGGGCGCTCGAGCGGGATCTCGTGGCCGCAGTCGAGGATCACCATCCGGGCGCGCTTGATCTTCGCGGCGGAAGCTCCGTGCACGTCTCGTTCGGACGGACGATGCGCAATCACCTGGGGTGAGGACGCAAGATCGTCCTGTCTACCGATGACTCGCGAACCGCGCGACCGTAGCCTCCAGTTATTCGAGGGTCTACCGAGGAGACACGACCGTGAACCATCTCGACATCGCCCTGTTCCCGCATCTCTTGGAGGAGAGCCGGCGCGAACTCGAGCGCGAGCACGACCGAAAGCAGCAGATCCGGGAGGCGCTCGCGACGCGGCGTGTCGAGCGGCCCTCCCGCATAGCGACCCTGACGGCGCGCCTGCGCGACGCGCTCAAGCGCAACTCGTACCGTCCTCTCGTCGAGCGGTGCTAGGCCGCGCGACCTAAGTGGAGGCATCCGCCGTTCAGAGTCGGCGGCGGAACGAGATCATTCAAGAAAGGACCTACGTCACCATGACGACGATAAGTCGGCCTGCAACCAATCCGAATCAAGCGCTCTGGGAGAAGGGTGATTTCACGCGGATCGCGGCATCGATGCGCGAGAGCGGTGAAGCACTCGTCGGCGAGCTTGGCATCGCAGATGGCCTGGATGTGCTCGATCTCGGCAGCGGTGACGGGACAACAGCAGTGCCTGCAGCAAAGCTGGGGGCGAATGTCCTGGGCGTCGACATCGCCGGCAACCTGGTCGAGGCTGGGAACGCGCGGGCGGCCAGCCTTGGCTTGAGCAACTGCCGGTTCCAGCAGGGCGACGCGGCAAATCTCGAGGAACTCGACGACGACAGTTTCGATGTTGTCGTCAGCATCTTCGGCGCGATGTTCGCCCCGAGACCGTTCGACGTCGCAGAGGAGATCATTCGGGTGACGCGCCCGGGAGGCAGGATCATCATGGGCAACTGGATTCCCAACGATCCGACACTGGTGGCCCAGATTCTGAAGATCAGCTCCGCTTACTCGCCGCCCCCGCCGGAAGGGTTCGTCAGTCCGATGACCTGGGGCGTCGAGAGCGATGTGATCGAGCGTTTCGCAGCCGCAGGCGTGCTCGAAGGAAAGATCTCGTTTGAACGCGACACATACACGTTCAACTATCCGGGAGCACCGTCTGAGTTTCTTGCCGAGTTCAGGGCGTATTACGGGCCGACGATGAACGCCTACGATGCGGCGGCGAAGGACGGACGCGAAGAGGACCTGCAGTCGGAGCTCGATGCGCTATTCAACGCGCAGAATCGCAGCGGGAACGACGAGACGACCTCGATCTCTGCGAACTTCTTGCGCGTCAGCGTGACAACGTAGACCGCCCACTCAAGCCGGTGCCGCCGGCGCGATGCATCAGGTTCTTCGGGCGCTCTCGGTGTTCAGCGCGGTGTTGTCGCGGCGATCGTGGTGGGAGTGCAGGTCGACCCAGTGATGTTGGGCGGGGACGGTGGAAATGCCGACCGTTAGTCCGATGACCAAGGCTGCCGCGAGGGCGTAGCTGCGCCACGTCGCTCCTCGTACTTCTCGACGTGTGCTTGGCCGGAGGTCTTCGCTGCTGCTGGTCAGAGCGCGTTTGAGGTAAACGAGGGCGTGAATGCCGATGAGCAGGAGCCAGATGACGGAGGCGGGGCCGTGGAGGCGGCGGGCGATCTGGAGCGCGTGCCCGTGCAGGATGCCCATGGCGACGCCGCTGCCGAAGAGGACGACCGTGGCCGCGACGAGCAGTGGTGCGAGCAGCCGCATTGCCAGTTGCGGCGGTCCTTGGGACACGTAGGGGCGACTGCGTGTGTAGTAGCGGATAAAGCGCCAGCCCGTGCTCGCCAACTTCAATAACACGGGCGGGATCAAGGCAAGACCGACGAACACGTGGATTGACATGAATGTGTGGACGCCGAAGAGAACCGTCGCCAGCTCGACGACGATCGGAACAACCAGGAGCACGCCGACGGCGGCGGTCAGACGCTCATTCCCGTCCGGGTTCAGACGCATTTGGACTCTGCGTCATTCTCGTCTGCGCGAGATCGGGCGAAGCCTTGAGCGCCGGCAAGCATGCTCACGGTCTCGAGACGGCCCCGAGGCCGGCCAGCACAGCGTCGACGATGTCTTGGACGAAGCGGTCGTTGAGGGGGGCGTGGTCGTGCAGGAGTCGGTGGTAGAGCGGGCCGTAGAGCAGGTCGAGCGCGAGATCGACGTCGATGTCAGGGGGGAGCTCGCCGCGATCGATCGCGCGTCTGAGGAGCGCGCCGGCTGGCTCGCGACGCGGCGCGACGAACCGGGCATGGTAGATCGATGCGAACTCGGGATCGGTCTGGGCTTCGGCGACTAGCTCCGCGACCACGCGCGCGTAGGGGCGTGCGCGGACACGACGGATCCAGGGTCGGAGCAGTGCGAGTAGGTCTGCGCGGAGCGAGCCGGTGTCGGGCGGCTCGGGCCGGGCGGTGTCCCACTCGTGATAGAGCGCATCGAGCGCGAGCGTCTCCTTGCTCGGCCACCAGCGGTAGATGGTGGCTTTGCTCACGCCGGCGCGTTCGGCGACCTCGTCCATGCTCACGGTCTCGAGACCGTGCTCGAGCAACAGCTCGGTGGCGGCGTCGAGGATCGCCGTGCGCGCCTTCTCGCTGCGAGGCCGGCCTCGCCGCTTCGGCTGACTGGCGACGGACTCGCTCATTGCGCCGGAACATTTCCGAGCGTCTGGTAGAGCGCTGCGATGTCGCGCCGCCCATAGCCGAGCCGCTCGGCCTGGGAGAGCGCCCCGTCCGCGGCGTCGGCCGACGGGAGCAGGAGGTCGAGCTCTCGAGCCAGTGCCAGCGCCAACGTGATGTCCTTGTGCATGAGGCTGACGTCGAACCAGGCCTCTGCAGGGAGGTCGAGAACGAGTGGGGCGCGCGCCTTCAGCATCGGCGAGCCGATCGGGCTCTCGGTCATCACCCGGGTCGCGACCGCCGGGTCGATTCCGAAGCGGGTCGCCAGCAACAGGCCTTCGGAGTAGGCGAGCATCTGCACGGCGAGGCTGATGTTGATCGCGAGCTTGAGAGCGAGTCCCTGTCCGTTCTCGCCGACGTGCGTGGGCGTGCCGAGCTCGAGCAGGACCGGCTCGGCGCGGCGGAAGGCACCGTCGTCGCCGCCGACCATGATCGTCAGCGTCCCCGACTGCACCTGCGGGACGCTCCCGGACACCGGCGCATCCAACAGCGCAGCTCCGCGCTCGCTTGCCCGCTGGGCTAGCTCCCGGCTGACGCGCGGGCTGACGGTACTGACGTCCACCCAGACCTTGTCGGCGATGAGCCCGGCGAGGATTCCGTTCGGACCGGAGGCGGCCGACTCCAGGGCGTCGTCGTCGGGAAGTGAGGTGAGGACGATCTGGGCGGCCTCTGCCACCTCGCGTGGCGTGTCGCACCAGCGTAAGCCGGCCTCCTCGAGCGCGCGGGCGTGTTGGCGCTCGCGCTCGTTGCCGTAGACCTCGTAGCCAGCCGAGCGGAGGCGGGCCGCCATGTTGCCGCCCATGTGGCCGAGACCGACGAAGCCGACGGTCGTCATCGTCAGCCCTCCTCTCTCTTCCAGAGCCGACCCTGGAACGGTAGGCGCCGCCGTTCCCTCCAGCTCGGGCCGGTCGGGTGCGAGTGGCAGCCGGAAGCTTCCCGGACGGCCGCCTCGATCTCCCGCTCGGAACGACCCATCCGCTCCATTTGCTCGATCAGCGAGCGCAGGTTGTAGTCGGCCCCGTCGAAGTGGTCGCGCGTGATCTCGAGCCTCGTACTCCCAGGGCTAGCCATCTTGAGCTCTGTCGTCTGCATGGCGATCTCCTTTCTAAACTGAACTTACGGTTTCTTATATCATGAATGGTGGAATGAAGGCAAGACCCGCACGCCGATGACGCGGCCGAAGTGGCGAACCTGCTTGATGTGTCGCCTTCGTCTCCCGCGACCCTGAACCGTCGAGCAATAGTTCGGGCGTGGAGAGGACCGCGGGGATGATCGTTCGGATCTTGCCGGCAGCCGCGAGCCCGATGACGTACTCAGTAGCTCGTATGCATGAGCTCGTGCACCTTGTTGAGAGTTGTCGCCGCGATGTCGCGTGCGCGCTCATTGCCGGCCCGCAGGACGGATCGCAGATGGTCGTGCTCAGTTGCCAGCTCGTTGCGGCAGGTGCGGATCGGTCGGAGGTGCTCGTTGAGGGCGTCCGTGACGAGTTCCTTGAGGGCGGACGCACCACGGTCGCCGATCTCGTCGGCGATCACCTCGGGTGAGCGCCCTTGACAGAGGGCGGCGATCTGTATGAGGTTGGCGACCTCGGGTCGGCGCTCGGGCTCATACGTGATGCGCCGTTCTGCATCGGTCTTTGCGCCCCGGACCAGCCGCCTGGTTTCGTCGTCGTCGGCGGCGAGTGGGATCGCGTTGCCGCGGCTCTTGCTCATCTTCTGGCCGTCGAGGCCGAGGAGTAGAGGCGTCTGGCTCAGCAGTCCCTGCGGTTGCGGGAAGTATGGGCGGTCGGGGCTGTAGCGCTCGTTGAAGCGCCGCGCGATCGTGCGGGTCAGCTCGAGGTGAGGTAGCTGGTCCTTGCCGACAGGGACGACGTTTGCATGGCAGAAGAGGATGTCTGCGGCTTGATGGGCGGGGTAGGTGAACATCAGCGCTGAGGTCGAGCCGCCTGCCGTTGCGGCGATCTCCTCCTTGACGGTCGGGTTGCGTCCGAGGTCGGCCACGCTGATGAGACTCAGGAAGGGGAGGAGGAGCTGGTTCAGCTCGGGCACCTGGCTGTGGGCGAAGATGAGCGCGCGCTCGGGGTCGATGCCGACGGCGAGGTAGTCGGCGACCATTCCCTCGACGTCGTGCGCGAGCCCGACAGGGGCGTCGCGGTCGGTGATCGTCTGGTAGTCGGCGATGAGGACGAGCAGCTCGACACCCAGCTCCTGGAGGCGCACCCGATTCTGCAGCGTGCCGAAGTAGTGGCCGATGTGGAGCGGCCCGGTCGGGCGGTCGCCGGTCAAGATCCGGAATGCGCCGGGGTCGCTGCGCACAGACTGCTCGAGCCTGTTGCTGCGCCGCTCCGTCTCCGTCAGCGAGAGCTCAGCAGACGTCCTGGTTGTGGCTGACATGAAGCTGCACCTCCGTTGTGGTTGGGCGGACGGTGCCCTCGAGCGGTGTGAGTCCCCTAGACGAAGCGGGCCGCTCGAGGGCGGCCCGGTCGCGCATGCAGAAGCGACGGCCGTCTTAGTGCGGCCGCGACCAGCTGGTGTTCAGGCGCCGGTTCATCGCGCGAGCATAGCAAATAAGTCTTAACTTGACTAGAAATAGTGTGTCTAGTAATCTGCCAACCATGCCAACACCGAAGAGTGAAAACGCAACCACAGAGAAGTCGAGGAGCGCGCGCTCGACCCTGGGCCTGATCGTGCTCTGGCAGCTGTTCGAGGGGCCGAAGCACGTGTACGGGATCCAGAAGCAGCTCGAGCAGCAGGGCAAGGACCGGGTCGTCAACGTGCGCGCCCGCGCGAGCCTCTATCAGACGCTCGAGCGGCTGATGCGGCTGGGCTTGGTCGAGGTGCAGGAGACGGTTCGCCGTGAGGGCTACCCGGACCGGATCGTGTACGCGATCACCGACGCCGGGCGCGAGGCTGCTCGGGAGTGGCTGCGCGAGATGCTGCGCACGACGGGCGGCGAGTACCCGGAGTTCATCGCCGCGGTCTCGATTCTGTTCGGTCTGGCGCCAGACGACGCTCGCGCGCAACTCGAGCAGCGCGCAGAGAGCGTCCTGGCCGAGCTTGCCGACACCAAGGCGCAGCTCGAGGGCAACCCGGACCTGCCGCGGCTGTTCCTGCTCGAAGAGGAATACCGGCAAGCGATCTTGCAGGCCGAGCTGTCCTGGTTGCGCGGCGTGATCGCCGACCTGAAGAAAGGGCGTCTGACCTGGAGCGCGGAGTGGCTCCGGGAGATCGCCACCGCATTTCAGCCAGCCGACGACGACAAGGAGGAACCGCAATGACAGCGACGATCGAGGCGCACGGCCTCGAAAAACGCTACGGAAAGACCCGCGCGCTCGACGGCCTCGACCTGATCGCCGAGCCCGGGCAGGTGCTTGCCGTGCTCGGGCCGAACGGCGCCGGCAAGACGACCTTCGTCCGCGCGCTCGCGACGTTGCTTCGCGTCGACGCCGGCACACTGCGGGTCTTCGGACACGACGTGCGTCGCGAACCGGTGCCGGTCCGTCGCCTGATCGGCCTGGCGGGACAGTTTGCTGCCGTCGAGCCGGCGATGACCGGGCGCGAGAACCTGGAGATGGTCGCCCGCCTCTACGGCCAGGATCGGAAGACGGCGCGCACGCGCGCGCAGAGCGTGCTCGAGCAGCTTAGCCTCGTCGATCCCGCCGACCGGCTCGTGCGCACCTACTCAGGTGGCATGCGCCGCCGGCTCGACCTCGGCGCCAGCTTGGTTGGTCGGCCGCGGCTCCTGCTCCTGGACGAACCGACGACCGGGCTCGACCCACGCAGCCGGATCGAGCTCTGGGACGCGATCCGCGCTCTGGTCGAGACGGGCACTGACGTGCTTCTCACCACGCAGTACCTGGACGAGGCCGACCAGCTTGCGGGCCGAATCGTGATCATCGACCACGGCCGCACGATCGCCGACGGCACACCGTCCGAGCTCAAGCGCCGCGTCGGAGGCAACGTCGTCGACGTGCACACTCACCGCCGCGACCACTTGGCCGCGATCGCCAAGGCGCTCGGCCGGGTCGACCAACGCCGGCCGCAGATCGACGAGGCAACACGCCGCGTCACCGTGAGCATCGACGGCTCGGGTGACGGCCTGATGGCCGCTCTCCGATCGCTCGACGCCGCAGGCGTCGAGATCGACGACGTCGCGCTGCGGCAACCCACCCTGGACGAGGTCTTCCTCGCCCTTACCGGACGCTCGACCGCCGATGAGGAAGCGGCCGCGGCCTGAGAACACGAAAGGAGATGTTTCCCATGACAGCCATCGCCCAGACCGTCGCCCGCGGTAGCGAACCGCGGGCCGTTGGGCTCGTTTCGAGCACGCTGACCATCACGCGGCGGGCCGCGCTTCGCTATGTGCGCACGCCGCAGCTGATCGTGATGGCGACGGTGCAGATGTCACTGTTCTTCCTGATCTACCGCTACATGTTCGGCGGGTCGATCCACGCCGGCTCGATCTCGTACGTCGACTACCTCGTACCCGGGTTCGTCGCGACCGGGGTGCTCTTCTCCGGGATCGGCGCCGCGGTCGCCACGGCCGAAGACCTCGAGCACGGGTTCGTCGACCGGCTGCGCTCGCTGCCGATCCCTCGCAGCTCGGTGTTGGCCGCCCGCGCGCTTGCGGACACGGCCATCCTCACGCTCGCCTCGGCGGTGACCGTCGCGATCGCGTTCGCGGTCGGTTTCCGCCTTCACGGCAGTGTCCTCGACGGGCTCGCGGCCTTCGGGCTCGTCGTGTTGTTCGGGTTTGCCTTCGAGTGGCTGTTCTTGACGATGGGGCTGGTCGCCGGCAACGCGCAGGCGGCGCAGGGGATGGGGATGATCGTGTTCCCGCTGGCGTTCATCTCCAGCGCCTACGTAACGGTCGCATCGATGCCCGGCTGGTTGCAGCCGTTTGCCAAGTACCAGCCACTCACGTCCATGGTCGACGCCGTTCGTGCACTCACACTCGGGTCGCGCGCGCAGCTTGAACTCGGCCACCCGTCGATCTACTACATCGCACGCTCCGTGGTCTGGGCGGCCGCGATTCTCATCGTCTCGGTGCCGCTCGCCGTCGCCAAATTCCGGCAGGGCTAGAAGCCCTCCACGTTCCACGAGAAAGGAGCTTGTCATGACACTCAATCCTGAAACCGTGCAGATCCGCGCACACGGCCGGGCCGTCAAGCATGTCGGAGACTGGACGACCGCGCACCGATTCGACGTGCGTGCGTCACGCAGCCTCGTCGTGCTCGACCTGCTGCTCCCGGAGATCGAACCGGGCGAGATCGAGATCGCCCTGGACATCGACCACACAGCCGTCAAGCTGCTCGTTCCCGACGGCGCGAACGTCGATCACGACGACCTGCGTCGTATCGGGCGCGGGCGGGTAAAGGACTGGACCGGGACTGCCGCCCCTGACGGTCGTCGGATCAAGCTCATCGGTGAGATGCGAAACGCGGAGGTGCGGGTACATCGTGGAGGCGTCGCAATCCTCTCGCTGCTTGCCTCACGAGAGCATCGACGACTCGTTCGCGAAGCACATCGCGCGGGGCGCTTGCGCCGGGTCGCGTGACAGGAGGGAGTACGAATGAGGGGTACGGTTGGGGCCGTGTGGCAGGACGGAGAGACAGCCGGGGAGTGGGACGCGAGTGGTGGCGCCGGGCTGCCGACGCGGGTCGAGCAGCAGGAGATCCTGCTTGCTTTGCTCTGTGAGGCGCGGGTCGGTGAGCGTGTTCTGCTCGATCTCGGCGTCGGTTCTGGGCTTGTGGCCGAGGCGGTACTTGATGCGCTGCCTGAGGCGTCGCTCGTTGGAATTGACTTCTCAGAGGAGATGTTGGAGCTTGCGCGCGCACGTCTCGATCGCTTCGGACCGCGCGTGCACCTCGTGCGGCATGACCTTGCCCACGTAGGCGATCTCGATCTGCCTGCTGGACGGTACGCCGCTGCCTTTTCCGTGCAGACGCTCCATCATCTATCGGATGCGGACAAGGAGGCGGCCCTCGCATGGACAGCGGGCGTTGTCGAGTCCGGCGGGCTGATCGTGATCGTCGATCGTGTCGCGGTTCCCGAGTCGCTGTTTCGTGAGTGGGCCGCCGTCTGGCGGCGAATTGACCCTGCGACGCCCGCAACGTACGCGGAGTACGAGGAACAGCTCGCTCGTGGCGGCGATCGCCCGGCAGATGTGCACGACCACCTCAGTTGGCTTCGGAGCGCCGGGCTCGATGCGATGTGCGTTCACGCCTACGGCAACCGCGTCGTCCTCGTCGGCCGCAAACCGAATCCGTGATTCGAGCAGGCTCGCCTCGCCCCAGCTGTCGTGGAACGCGAGTGGCGGCACGCTCCCCTCGTGTTACGCGGCAGCGACGCCGACGAGATGGCCCTGCGGGTCGGCGAGCCGTTCGGCGTGCTCTGCCTGGACTACGGCGCGCCGATTCTCGTGGATCCGAAGTCGGCGATTCGCCGGCTCTCGAGTCGACGGATTAGGCCTCGTTCCTGCGCGATTCCGCTTCCGTCGACGACCATGGATCGGGTGAATGCAGTCGATCTCTTCGGTGAGGCGCAGGTGGCCCGGGCTCGCCGCTACCACAGGCCCCTGTACCTGGCAGCGCTGGTGCAGCTCGGGCTCGACGTCCTGCTCTTGGCGCTGATCGTCTTCGGCCCGCTCGGCGGGGCCCTGTTCGATCCGGTCGGCGGATGGCCCTGGTGGGCACAGGTCGTCGGGTTCACGACGCTGATCGAGGTACTGCTGACTGCGGCCGGCCTGCCACTCGCGGTCTGGACCGGCTTCATCCACGAGCGGCGCTGGGGCTTCTCGACGCAGAGCATCGGTGGCTTCTCCGTCGACCGGGCGAAAGCGTTCGCGCTCGGCCTCGTGTTCGCGAGCCTGGCATTCCTCGGCCTCGTCGGGTCGGCGCGGCTTCTTCCCCGCCTGTGGCCCCTGGCCGCTGCATCGGCGGCGGCGGTCCTCGTGCTGGCCCTCGGCTTCCTCGCCCCACTGCTGATCGAGCCGCTCTTCAACCGGTTCGCTCCGCTCGACAATCCCAAGCTCGCAGCGGAGCTGCAGGCGCTCGCGGGCAGGGCGGAGCTCCCGATCAGGGACGTGCTCGTCGCGGATGCGAGTCGGCGCACGCGCAAGACGAACGCTTACGTCTCGGGGCTCGGACGGACGCGGCGTTTCGTCCTCTACGACACGCTGCTCGCGCGAGCACCTCGGGCCGAGATTGGCCTCGTCCTCGCCCACGAGCTCGGACACCACCGCGCGCGCCACATGATGAAGGGAACTCTGCTTGCCATGGCCGGCATCGCCGGCTTCGTGCTCGTGCTCTGGGGGCTTCTGCGCTCGCCGGAGCTGCGCACCGCGATCGGAGCGCCCGGCGGTGCCGGCGACCCGCACGTCGTGCCGTTCGTCATGCTGCTCGGGGCAGCGCTGCAGATCATCGAGATGCCCCTCGGCTCGGCGCTGTCACGGAGGTGGGAACGCGAGGCCGACCGCTTCTCGCTCGAGCTGACCGGCGACCTCGGGACTTTCGAGGCCGCCCACCGCTCGCTCGCGACCGCGAACCTCTCTGACCTCGACCCGCCCCGCCCGGTCTACCTGGCGTTCTTCACCCACCCCACCGCCCCTGAGCGGATCAACGCGGCGCGCCGCCAGATGGGCTCCGCCGAACCGGACGAGGCCCCGGCGAGCCTGACTCCCGCCCGCTGAAGCCAACCAGCCGAGCTCCCGCCGCACGATGTGGGGCCCGCTCTCGCGGGCCCCACATCAATCCTTCGTTGAGTCGGCGTCGGTTTCGTCCACCTCGCCACGGAAGCGTTCGGAGGGATCTTCCTGCCGCTTTCCCGGTGAGGCTTCGTCCGAAAGACGATCCGTACTAACGCTCCCTCATCGTACGCAGCGCCGTCGGGGAAAGGCGCCCGCGAATTCACTGACCCGGCTTGCGGGTTACTACGACATGGCCCATCGAGCACAGCAGGTTGGTTTCGCCGCCTTCGAGGATGACGGTGGTTTCCGGGCTTCCGGGTTATCCTCTGGAGCCGCTGATGGCGGGTCAGGACGACCCACGTGGCAGTTACTCCGACCCGGACGACTGGTTCGCGCCCGCAGGCGTTCGTCCGCCCGCGCTTCCGCGCGGCCGCCAGGCCGATACGCCCTCGGAAGAGACGGTCGAGGAGCCGGATTGGCTCGAAGCCGAGACACGGGAGCCCGGCGCGCCGCCGGCTCCACCGGCCGGCCAGCCGCGCAGGCGCTTGGCACTCCTCGGGCTCGTGGCGTTCGCCGTGATCGTCGTGATCGCCTTTCTCGCGGCCGACGTTTTCAGCAGCAAGAAGGGCTCGAAGCCGCCGCCTCCGACCACGACTGCGGCGACGACACAACCGGCGACGACCACGCCATCCACGATCACCGCACCGCCGTCGACGACCGTCCCGACACTGACCTCCGGGCTGCTGAAACAGGGAACGAGCGGAGCAGACGTGAAGGCACTCCAGCACGCGCTCGCGGCGGCAGGGCACTCGCCGGGCACGATCGACGGCGACTTCGGACCGAAGACCGAGCAGGCGCTGATCGCGTTTCAGCAAGCCGCCGGGATCCCCGCCGACGGCGTCTACGGCCCTCAGACGAAAGCGGCTCTCGAGAAGAAACTGAACGCGGGCTGAAGCCAAGCCAAGCAGGGCTTAGCGTTTCGCACCTTCCGCTGCTGCGCCGTTAGACACCGACGACCGTGATCGTGCGGTGCGCGGCCGAGCCGGCCGCGGTGTTCGCGTCGATCTGGACGGTGTAGGTCTTGCCTTTTGCGACCGTGAGGCCGGTCAGCCGGACCGGGATCGTGCAGTCGATCGCGAGCGGTGCCGTCGGTGTTGCGGTCTGCACGGTCTTCCCGCTGAGCAGGGTGCGGACGGACGCCCCGACGGTCGTGCCGATCGGGTTGTTCGCGCAGAACTCGCGCAGGTAGACGGTCAGGGACGGATTCTTCGTGCCACCCTTAAAGGACGCCTTGCCGTTCACCATGCTCAGCGGCTTGGCGGCTGACGCCCACTTCGGCTGTGCCGGCTTGGCCGAGCCGTTCTTCCGGTAGATGCCGCTCTGCCACGGGTTCCCAGCCGAGTCGCGGAAGGTGAACCACACGAACATCGATACCACCGAGTCTTTCTTCGCGATCGAGATCGCTTCCGGGAGGTACTTCGCCTGCTGCGCCTCGGTGACGCCGTGCGGCTCGCCGGGCTTCGTCTCGTCGCCGTACTCGGTGATCCAGACAGGGATGTTCTTGCGACCGAACGCCTTGTCGAGGTCCTTCTCGAACTGCGGCATCGTCGAGAGCATCACGTTCGGGTAGCGCACCTTCTGGGTCGGCGACAACGACACCGGGTACGGGTACGGGTGGTGCGCCCAGGCGTCGAACTTGAGCTTCTTGTTCGCTTTCGCGACGCCCTTCATGAACGTGGCCGGTGCGACCGTATCGGTCTGACCCTTCTTCGGCTTGTCGCGTCCGTGCGACGACGTTTCCCCGATCGCGACGAGCGCCTTGCCGTTTCCGGCCTTGATGCCGGAGTAGCCGGCAGCGGCGAGCTTGGCGTAGTTGGCGGGGCTGACGATCTTGCCTTTCGAGTCGAACTGCGGGGAGAGGAAGTTGCCAAGGTTCGACTCGTTCCAGATCCCGTAGAAACGAACGAACGGGTAGCCGGCGGACCGGCCGGAGTAGCGCGCGGCGAGCGCACGGCAGAAGTTCTTGAAGTCGGTCATGTTCTTCGGCAGGAAACGGGCGGCTTGACCGCCGTTCGCCCAGCCGGGCGTACCCCAAATGGTCATCAGCACCTCGAGTCCGCGCACCTGCGCGTTGCGCACGAACTCATCCAGGTCGGCGAAGCGGTAGGCGGGATCGAACGGGTTGGTCGCGTTCGCCGGCCGACGAGGTGCGACCAACCGCCAGTTCACAATCGTCCGCACCATCGTCGCGTTGTTGCTGCGCACAAGGTCGAGCTCCGCCTGGCGGTTCGCGCTGTAGCGGAGCACCGGGTCGTCGTTAAATCCCATCCACATGCGGTCTTTCGCTGCCGCCGGCGGCCCAAGGACTGCGGCAAGCACGACGATCAGGGCGAGCGCACGGATGCGGGATCCTAGCCAACATCATCTCCGGCAGCTGACGGCGACGGATCGGCGCTTCCTCGCTCCGTAGTCTCGGATCGCCCTGGGCAGTCGTGCGGTGACAATCAGGCGTTACGCCTCCGAGGATCTGGGAAGCTCAAGCTCGTCGCGCCGCCTCGCGATCGCGGCGAACTGCTTGTCGCTTGAACGAAGAAACCCGCCATTTCCAGCGGGTTTCTTCAGTGGTCCTTACTGGCATCTTTCAAACCCGCCAGAACCCTTGGTCCGCCCGCTCGATGCCGCCTCTCGTCGATCTGGCGCGTCGTGATCTCGCAGGTGTCAATCGGCTGTCAGTGGCGGCCCGAGCAGCGTCATGTCGTACTTCTCGAAGACCGCCGCGACTGCTGCGCGGTCCGGCGTCCCGTTCCGTGTCAGCGGGCCTAGCTCCTCGTAGAACTTGTGGCCGCCACCTGGCGTGTAGACCACGACGATCTCGCCCGGGACGTCCGTCAGGTTGAGGAATGCGTGCGGAACGCCCGAGGGCAGAAAGGCGAAGCCGCCCTCCTCGATGTGGAATGTCTCGTCGCCGACCTGGATCTTGTATCGGCCCTCCAAAGCGTGGATCGTCTCTTCCTGTTTGTGGTGGACGTGGAGCGGAGGCCCACCCTTGGGAGCAACCTCGACGATGAAGTAGTCGAAGGCGCCGCCGGTGTCCTCTCCGGTGACCTTGAAGATGAGGTCTCGTCCTGGGCCGGACTGGAGTCGGAGCCCTTCACGCGGCTCGAGCACTTTGGGCGCAAGGGATGGCATGGTCGTCTCCTTTGACGTGTCGAACGCTCGGCCAGGACGATATATTTCACACTCGCAAGTAAAGTATCTCCGGTTTACTTCACAGTGTCAAATAACACTCATGATCCATCACGGTGGCTCGAGGAGCTGCCGGAACCCGACGCATTCAGTCCGGAGGAGTTCCACGCGTGGCGCGGGCTTATCCGTCTCCGCGAAGCGGTGATGCGCGAGATTGACCACCGCCTCCGTCAAGACAGCGCCCTGTCACTCGCGGACTACGGTGTCTTGATCACGCTTGTCACCGCACCAGGCCTCAGACTGCGCATGAGCAGACTCGGCGCCCAGCGAATGCTCACGCCCAGCGGGATCACCCGCGTGGTCATCCGCCTCGAGGAACGAGGTCTCGTTCAGCGAGAGCCCGACCCGGCAGACGGGCGCGCGGCGTTCGCCGTGCTCACCAAACCTGGGCTCGGGGCGCTGCGCCGAGCGCAGGTCATCCACCACGCGACAGTGCGCGAGCTCTACGTCGGCCGGCTCACACAGCACGAACTGGACAGAATCGCTCGCCTCTTCGAGAAGGCGCTACCGGGCGTCGGCAGTGCCCCCGTCTGGCCACCGCCGACCATAGGACCGAAGTAGAACCCTCGCAAACGTTCTACTTCCTTTTCAACGCCACACGTCGCGATCTCCTGGTAGGACGCGACCAGATGATGGGCATGACTCGCCGACCGAGCCAGAGCGTTATTAGCTGATGAAGCGGTGGATGGCCTCGTTGGCGTGGTCCTGAAACGACGGGTTGGCCAAGTCGGGGAAGATGGTTGCTTGGTTGACCAAGGGACCCTTCAGCTTGTTGGCCGCGCTGGCGTAGAACACGCCGCTGGACAGGGTCGGGTCGGTGACACCGTCGACCAGTCGCTTCGCGCCCTTGTCAAGTTTGTGGGAGATCCCTAGGGCGGGCATGACGTACTTGGCCGCTACACGCACCGGTGGGGCAACGCCGCTGGAGGCTTGGGTGCCGGTGGTGGCGCCGGGACTCACGGTGATGAATCGGCGGTTGGGGTATTGGCGGGCCAGGTAGGCCATCCACAGGGCGCCGATGTACTTGGCCTGCCCGAAGGCCAGGTTGAAGTCAGTCTTTCCGTCGGCGAAGTAGCTGCCGTCGATGACGGTGGCGAGTTCATCGGCAGAGGTTGAGACAAAAGACGGCCGTTTCATCCGCAGAATCGGAAGTCCCCTGGCCGCTTCACTTCCGGCGAGGACCGCAACCTCGCCAAGCCGCCCCTCGGCCAAGAGCGTCTCGAGGAGGACGACGTGGCCAAGAACATTCGTCGCGAACACATTGGTGACCCCGTCAGCAGTCAACTCCATCGACTGCGGGCCAATGACACCAGCGTTCATGACCAGCGCATCGACGGATCCGCTGACCCCGGCCACGCCCGCGCGGACCGAACCCAGATCGGCGACATCCATGACGACGATGTCAAAGATGTGCCGGCCGGTCACGGCTTCGAGTTCGGCCTTTGCCGCTGTCGCCCGATCTTGGTTCCGGCACGCCAGGTAGATCCGCGCCATCTCGGGACGCAACGCCAGTTGCCGGGCCACATCCTTGCCGATCCCGGCGTTTGCGCCCGTGATGAGTACCGTCTTCCCTGGGGGTGCGCTCATTGAGTTCGGATCTCCTAAAAAGTTTGAAGTGTTCACTCCAGTATGTCATACTATAATGGAGTGTCAACTCCAATTTATGTATTAGGATCAGGTATGCCGACGTCCGTGACTAGTAGCGATGCAGAGAGCTCTGATGAGCGAACGTTCACAGCCAAGGGGCTAGCCACCCGCGAACGGATCGTCGAAGCCGCGGCGATGCTGATGTATTCGGGCGGCGTGGCAGGCACCAGCTGGGAGGACGTGCAGAATGCGGCCGGCGTAAGCGCCTCGCAGCTCTACCACTACTTCGGTGACAAGCAGGGACTGGTCCGTGCCGTGATTGCACATCAGACCCGGGCGATCCTCGAGAGCCAACAACCTCTTCTCGCAAGCCTGGACAGTTTGGAGGCCCTGCGGGCATGGCGTGATCTCTTGGTTGAGGGCCGACGTCAAATCCAATGCCAAGGTGGCTGCCCCCTGGGAAGCCTGGCCGGAGAGCTGTTCGAGGCACACCCGGAGTGTCGCGAGGATCTGGTCGACGGATTTGACCGGTGGGAGGGCGCGATTCGAGGTGGATTGCAGACCATGTATAAGCGGGGCGACCTGCGTCGGAGCGCCGATCCCGACCGCTTGGCCACGGCTCTGTTAGCTGCCGTCCAAGGTGGGTTAGTCCTTTCACAGGTCCGCCGTGACGTCGAGCCACTCGAGGCGGCACTGGATGCCAGTCTCGAGCACATCGCCTCACTCACGACCAGGCGTCGTTCTGAGCCCCGCCGATCGGAGTCCCGTCGGTGAGCGGGTGGTCCTAGCTACCTAGGCGAGCGCACAACTAGAGCTTGTTGTCTTATCGACGACAGGAAAATGGGCGGTACTGGGCTCGAACCAGTGACCCCCAGCTTGTCGAGCTGGTGCTCTCCCAACTGAGCTAACCGCCCAAAACATGACAATTTGCAGGGCTTTTAATAGGTTCCCAACAGATTCGGCTCTCCCAATAGCTGCGGAGCGTCCCTAAGAGTACCGTCAAGCGGAAAACCGCCACTTCGAGTCCAGCCGAGTTGAGCCCGGACTGGGCGGAGTGATTCATCCAATTCGACCGATCAGCTCCGGAGTGCGCTCAAGGATGAGTGTGGGGCGAGCGAGTCTAGGTGGGCGTGCGACACGGCGCGTCGTAGAGAACGCGGACCAGGGCCGAGTCCGGAAGTAGGTCGTCATCTCCATAGCGCGTCGCTGACAACGTTTTCGTACAGCTCTTGCCTGCCGGAGACCGGAGCAGGGTTGATCTCGCCCGACTCGACGCGGTCGCCGAGCTCCGCGAGTGTCGCCGTTCCGTAAACGACCGCTTGACCGAGATCACTCTGCCAGGCGGAGTAACGCTGTTCCTTCATCCTGGCCAGGATGCCGTCGTCGGCGAGCTTCGCTGCGGTGATCAGCGCGCGTGCCAGCGTATCGATGCCCCCGACGTGGGCATGGAAAAGATCGATCCGGTCGATCGACTGGCGTCGCAGCTTCGCGTCGAAGTTGAAGCCCCCGTTCCCGAGACCGCCGACCTGCACGATCTCATACAGGGGGAGCACGAGATCTTCGACCGAGTTCGGGAACTGGTCGGTGTCCCAGCCGTTCTGCGGGTCACCTCGGTTCGCGTCGACCGAGCCGAGCAGATCGTAGGCCGTCGCGTACGCGATCTCATGATGGAAGGAGTGGCCGGCGAGCGTCGCGTGGTTCGCCTCAAGGTTGAGCCTAAACTCGCCCTCGAGTCCGTGGCGGGCAAGGAAGCCGTGAACGACGGCTGCGTCGTAGTCGTACTGGTGCTTTGTCGGCTCCATTGGCTTCGGCTCGATCAGCAGCGTCCCGGCAAAGCCGATCCGGTGCTTCTCGTCGACGACGAGATGCAGGAACCGCGCGAGCTGCTCACCCTCGCGGCGCAGGTCGGTGTTCAGCAGCGAGTCGTAGCCTTCCCGCCCGCCCCAGAGCACGTAGTTGGCCCCACCGAGGCGCTTCGTGACGGCGAGCATGTTCTTCACCTGCGCGGCCGCGTACGCGAACACCTCCGGGTCGGGGTTCGTCGCCGCGCCCGCCTGGAACCGTGGGTGGGTGAAGAGGTTCGCGGTGCCCCAGAGCAGCTGGATGCCGGTCCGTTCCTGGTATTCGAGTGCGTCGTCGGCGAGGGCGTCGAGATTCGACCTGAACTCACGGAAGCTCGCACCTTCCGGTGCGACGTCCACGTCGTGGAAGCAGTAGAACGGTACCCCGAGCTTCTGGATGAACTCGAAGGCCGCCGCCATCTTCGCGCGTGCCGCGCCCATCGGATCGACGTGCGCCTGCGTCCACGGACGGTCGAAGGTCGCCGTTCCGAACATGTCGCTTCCGCTTGCCGCGAACGAGTGCCAATACGCGACGCTGATCCGCAGCCAGTCCTCCATCCGCTTTCCCCGGATCACGAGCTCCGGGTCGTACGCATTGAAGGAGAGCGAATCGTCGGATCCCGCGCCCGCGTAGGGAACGCACTCTGGAACGTCGAGGAAGAAGGGTTGAGTCATCTGGGCTCCTTGGTCGGTCGATTTGTGTCGTCGGTCGCCCCTGACGGCCGCGCGGCGAGCCTCAGCATCTTCACCTACACGCGGCCGTCGGCTGGACCTCTAGCGCGCGTGTGTGATCGGACGGAACTGATCGGCGACTCCGTCTGCCCATCACGGCGGCGCGGCCGTCGACGAGTACACCAGAGTCGTGTCGACTTCGTGTCGCCCGTTGGCTCGGCGCGCCGACGCTGCCGTAAGCTAGATCGGCTGTTCGACGACCACAGCCACCGGCCGAAGGTGCCGCGCTCGCCGACGCCGGGGAGTGGTCGGCGACCCACCTTCGTCAGGACAGGCAGTACTCTTCACCTGGCCGAGCTAGTGGCATCCGCTACGAGCAGCCAGCGGTGAAGCTCTTCTGAGTCATCAGTCGTATGATGACTCGGTGGCAGGCGCAACGCTGGATGTCGAGCCGACTCGTCTTTTCGCCGTTTCGCGTGTCGTCGGCTCGCAGACCGTCCGGCGGTGTCCTTCGACCCGTCCGCGGAGCAACGGATTCGGGAGTACGAACGCGACGCTCGCTCGGACTCGTCGAGCGGTGATGGAAGGAACGCCGAACTGGCCAGGGTGACCTATAAGGCTGCGTCTCGTGTGTATCCGAAGGCAGCGACAAAAGCGGTCAACGAGCTGGACCTGGAGATTCACGACGGTGAGTTCATCGTGTTGGTCGGGCCGTCGGGGTGCGGAAAGACGACAAGTCTTCGGATGCTCGCCGGGCTCGAGCCTGTCGACGAAGGCGACATCCTGATCGACGGTCGCAGCGTCCTGCCCCTGGCACCGCGTGAGCGCGACATCGCGATGGTGCCGCAGAACTACGCGTTGTACCCCCACATGAACGTGGCGGACAACCTCGCATTTGCGTTGCAGATCGCGAAGCTCAAGAAGGCCGAGATCAAGCTGCGTGTGGCAGAGGTGGCGAAGATCCTTGATCTCGAGGGCTACTTGGATCGAAAGCCGAGCGAGCTTTCCGGAGGGCAGCGTCAGCGCGTGGCGATGGGTCGCGCGATCGTTCGTCAGCCGCGCGTGTTCCTGATGGATGAACCGCTCTCAAATCTCGATGCGAAGCTCAGGGTCGCCACACGCTCCGAGATCGCGGCTCTGCAACGCCGGCTTGCTGTCACGACGCTGTATGTGACACACGACCAGGTCGAAGCCATGACTATGGGCGATCGAGTCGCTGTGATGAAGGATGGCGTGGTGCAGCAAGTCGATGTGCCGAGCGTCCTCTACGACTCGCCGGTCAATGCGTTTGTTGCCGGCTTCATCGGATCGCCTGCGATGAACCTGATCGAGGGGACGTTGGGACGAGACGGGGTCACCGTCGGATCGACGGTGCTACCGCTCCCGCGGCCGCTCAAGAAGGCTGTCGGACCTGGCGCGGTCATCATCGGCCTGCGTCCCGAGTCGGTCGTCCTGGCCAGCGAAGCAGGGGGTATGCCAGCTTCCGTTAATCTCGTCGAGGAGCTCGGCGCCGAGGCTTACGTCTATGCCCAGCTCGAGCACACGGTGCGGCGCACGACGCTCGCCGCCGCACCCGACTTCGTCGTGCGTGTCGACCCGAAGACCGCGCCGAAAGTCGGTAGCAGGGTCCACTTGCGCGTCAAGGGGGAGTCGATGCTTCTCTTCGACGTCGAGTCCGGAGCGAGAATCACTGCGTAAGAAACCTGAGTCACGTGTGCGACCGCGTAGCACCGGCTACCTCTTCGTCGCTCCTTACGTCTTGCTGCTCGTGGCCGTCGGGGTCTATCCCGTCGGGTACGCGATCAATCTAGCGCTGACGTCGTTCTCCGGCCACTTCAGCGGGGTGACGAACTTCATCGACTCCTACCGCAATCCTGAGTTCGTCCCGGCGCTAGAAAACATCGCGGCGTTCTTGGCCATCTGGCTTACCGCGCTCACCGTCTTCGTCGTCGGTCTGTCGCTGCTGCTGCATTCCATGAACAGGCGGGTTAGTGCCACATTCCGCTTCGTGCTGTATCTGCCGGCGGCGCTCGCTGGCTCGGCAAGCGTAATGCTCTGGCTGTTCATGCTGCAGCCGGGCAAGAGTCCGTGGAGCTTCGTGCTGCACTGGCTCGGCTACCAGTCGCTCGGCAACTCACTGGCGCCTGGCAACCTGCCGCTGGTTTTCGCATTGATTGCGTTCTGGAGCGGCGCCGGAAGCTGGATCGTTGTCATGTATGGCGCTCTCGCGATGATCTCCGAGGAGGTGCTCGAGTCCGCGAGGCTCGACGGCGCGGGGGCGTGGCGGACAGCAATCCGGGTCAAGCTGCCATTGATCAAGAAGTGGATCGCATACATGGTGATTGGCGCGTTCGCCGCCGGGTCGCAGTTGTTCGTCGAGCCGGCGCTTATCAGCGAGGCCACAGGCTCGGTCGTGAATCAGACCTGGTCGCCAAACCAGCTCGCCGTCTACCTCTCGTTCCGTCTCGACAACTTCAACTACGCCGCTGCGATTTCGATCGACCTGCTCGTAGCCGCTCTGATCTGCGCCGCCGTCATCCTCTTGCGCACCGGCCTGTTCGAGGCCGGCCACTGATGCCGGTGCGTGCAGCGACCATGCGCCGGCCAACCACCGGCCAAGTCATGTCGTACGTCCTGGTCTTCCTCGTCGCGACGTTCTTCGCCGTGCCGATCGTCTGGCTCGTCTTGGAGGCTATTGGCAGCAACCTCGGGCTCTGGCTGTTCAACTCGGCCTTCTACTCAACAGCGGGCGCTGCGATCGCAGTCGGAACGTGCGTGCCTGCCGGTTACGGCATTGCTACACACGAGTTTCCCGGCCGACGCGCGCTGTTGATCCTCACCATGCTCGTCATGCTGATCCCGACCAGCGCGCTGGTGCTGCCGCTCTTCCTCGAGGCGAACTCGGTGAATCTGCTGGCCAGCCCACTAGCGGTCATCCTGCCCTACGGTCTGTTCCCGTTTGGCGTCTACCTTTCCTATCTTTACTTCAACACCGAGCGGTTCAATGTCCTGCTTCAGACCGCGCGCCTCGATGGCTGTGATGAATGGCAGGCTTTTCGTCGCGTCGCCGTTCCGCTTTCGGCGCCGGTTTCGGCGCTGATCGTGTTTCTCAACTTTGTCGCGAGTTGGACGAACTTCTTTCTACCGTGGGTCATGTACTGGTCGCTCGGCACGACCAAGCGCTACCCCTTGGCGGTCGGCATCGCTCAGCAGCTGTTCGATCGCGAGACGTTCGGGAACATCCCCGCCGTCCTCAATCTGAAGACGACCTCGCCGCCGAGCTCGATCGCGTTCTTACTACTTGTGACGGCCGCCCCCGTCGTAATCGTCTTCGTCCTCGTACAACGCTGGATCGGGACGGGCAAGCTCCAGGGCGTCTTCCGCTAAGAGCGATCACGTAACCCGCGCTCGATGCTCTCGCCGACGCAACCAGTGCCGTGGCAGGCTGTATGAGCGGCGGCGGCTTTGGGGGTTGCATCGTCAGTCTGGTTGCCGAAGAGGCCGTTCAGTCCGTACGCGCGGCCGCGGAGGCACTCGGGGCGGTCCTACCTCGACCGCCCGAGTGACGGCGTCCACACGGTCGCCGCGCTCGAGTGAGAGCCGCCGGCGAAGCGTCACACGGCAGCGTCAGCGCCAGTAGCGTCCTGGCCGTGCTCCCTCACTGTCATCGGGCGGAGACGCCTGTTGATGCTCCGGTTTCGCACGGGCGGCGCCGCCATGTCGTGCGCGCCGCCGTTGGATGAGGGTCGTTAGGAGGCGCGGCAAGGATCTGAGGCTTACCGCCCTCACGGCTTTAGGTCGGAATCGCGAGGCCTGTCTCGGCGTCGAAGAAGAGCATCGAACCGTCTTTGACGCGTAGATGGACGAGCTCGCCGTTGCCCGGGGTCGTATGCGGTTCGATCCGGGCGACGATGTTGGTCTTTGCCTGAAGGCCGTTGTCGGCGCCGTTGGCGAGCTCGACGTGCAGAAAAGATTCGGCGCCGAGATCCTCGACGATCCGCACGACCGCTGGGATCCCGTCACCTGGGGCCGCCAGTGCGAGCGCTTCGGGTCGAAGCCCGACAGTCACTGGGTCGCCGATGGGCTTCGGCAACCCCGTGACCGAGATGACCGTCGATCCGACCCTGACACCTCGCGCCTCCACGCTTCCCTGGACGAGGTTCATCGGTGGAGATCCGATGAAGCCTGCGACGAAGGCGTTGACGGGACGTTCATACAGCGCACGCGGTGCGTCGCACTGCTGCAACAGTCCGTCTTTCATTACTGCGACGCGGTCTCCCATGGTCATCGCCTCGACCTGGTCATGGGTGACGTAGAGGGTCGTGACGCCGAGCGTGCGTTGGAGGGTCGCGATCTCTGCTCGCGTCGCGACGCGCAGCTTGGCGTCCAGGTTGGAAAGCGGCTCGTCCATCAGAAAGACGTGCGGCTCGCGGACGATGGCGCGGCCCATGGCAACACGTTGGCGCTGGCCGCCCGAGAGTTGGCGTGGTTTGCGGCTCGAGGTACTCCTCGATATCGAGGATCTTCGCGGCAGCTCGTACGCGACGGTCGATCTCGGATTTCGGCACCTTCGCCATCCGAAGCGCGAACCCCATGTTCTGGGCGACGTTCATGTGTGGGTAGAGGGCGTAGTTCTGGAACACCATCGCGATATCGCGTTCGCGCGGCGGTAGGTTCTCGACGTTCTTGCCGTCGATGAGGATCGATCCTTCGTCGACGTGTTCGAGACCCGCGAGCATCCGCAGCGTTGTCGTCTTGCCGCAACCGGACGGGCCGACGAGCACCAGGAGCTCGCCGTCTCGCACCTCGAGGTTCAGCCGGTCGACCGCTGGACGGTCGCTTTTCGAGGTAGGTCCGGGTTGCTTCGTCGAAGGTTACGGTGGCCATAGGCGCGTCTTGCTACTCCTTGGTCGCGCCGGCGAGCATGCCGGTGACGAGTGCATCGCTGCGCAAAGATGAATACGAGAAGGACGGGCGCGATCGCGATGATCACGGCCATCGCGAGGTCGGGTCGATGGAGAACGACGAGGCTGCTGCCCGCGGAGTAGTTCGCGGGATTGAAGGACGCCGTGGAGCCGATCAGCTGCTGCAGTCCGATTTGGATCGGGTACTGCGAGCTGTCGTAGGTCATGACGAACGGAAGGAAGAAGTTGTTCCAGGAGGCGACGAACGCGAAGAATGCGACGAGCGCGACGATCGGGTTTTGCGAGCGGCAGCGCGATGTGCCAGAACACCCGCCACTCGTCGGCTCCGTCAATCCTTGCTGCCGCAAGCAGATCCTTCGGAATCGTCGCCGAGAAGTAGATGTACGTGAGGTAGACGCCGAAAGGGAAGAACCCGAACGGCAAGATGAGCGCCCAGATCGTCCCGTACAGGCCGAGCTTGTTGATCTCGAGAAACAGCGGTAGCACGAGCGCGGTCGCCGGCATGATCATCACGACGAGCGTTACCGCAAGCAGGATCCGGCGGCCGATGAAGTGCGTGAGCGCCAACGCGTAGCCGGCCGGAATTGCAGCGACGACTGCAAGGGCCGTGCCGCCGAACGAGTAGATCGCGGAGTTCTTCAGCCAGATCAGAACGCTGTAATCGCTGTAGGTGACGATTCGGTGCAGGGTGTGCACGAACGTGCTGAAGCTGCCGAACGCGAACGGCGACTCGGTTAGGAGCTGACCGTCGGTCTTGGTCGGACGCGAGGAACAGCCAGACGATCGGCACGAAGAAGAACGCCGTGAAGATCAGCAGGACGGCTATGCCGACGAGCTGCAGCGCGTATCGCCGAGAGAGCGCCATTACTCGACCTCGAAGAGCCTTCCGCGCCAGACCAGGAGAGCCGCGACGGCGAGCCCGAGCGCGAGTAGGACGATGGAGATCGCGGCGGCCTCGTTGACGGCGTCGTACTGGGACGCGACGAACCAGGCGAGCTGATTCGGCGACCAGTACTTGCTGACTCCGACGCCCGAGCGATGCCGAACCGAGCACTGTCGGCTCGACGAAGAGCTGTGTGCCGGCAGCGAAGGACAGGACGAGCATGTAGACCACCCACTTGCGGATCAGTGGAAGCTTGATCCAGAACGCCGTCTTGAAAGCGTTTGCGCCGTCCATCTGCGCGCACTCGATCAGCTCGTGGGGAATGTTGTTGAGCGCGCCGTACATGACGACGATCCAGGCTCCGGCGCCCGTCCAGAAGGCCATGATCGCGAAGATCAAGGGGAGATTGCCCGGCGCGATCGTGTTGTCGAACTGCGCTGTAGCCGAACCAATGCAGTACGAAGGCGAACGGGCTGGCGATCGGATCGAGCATGAACAGCCAGACGATCACGCTCGCAGCGCCGGCGAGAGCTCCCGGGATGTAGAAGACGAAGCGGAAGATCGCGCCGACGCGCTGGGCCAGGTTGTGGAGCATCAGCGTGAGCCCCACGACGAGGATCGTCTGGCTGACCAGCCAGATGAGCCATGAACTCGAGGATGTGCTCGAACGCCGGTACGAACCGGTAGTCGGTGAACGCGTCGACGAACGCCGAGCCGAGGCCGCCGGAGTTGCTGAGCGCGAGGTAGATCGCGTAGACGACCGGCGCGATGCCGAGCAGCGCCAGCAGCGCCGACGTAGAGCGCGACGAAGAAGTAGCCGGCCGTGCGCGAGCGTGCCGGCCGGTGGCCGTTCACGGGTTCCCGCGGCCCGGCTGCCCCGGCGGGCGCTTGCGCGCCCGCCGGGGACAGCCGTTGCCGAAGGGACAGTCATGCGTTGCTGCTTGCCGATTCCTTTCTCTGCTTGCTACCTTGACCTGCCAGCCGGCGCTCTGCGCCGCGGACTTGATGTTCCCAGCGAGTGTCGACAGCGCCGAGGTGAACGTGCCGCCGCCGACGAGGCCCGGCGTGACGGTGTTGCCGAAGATGCGACTCGACGCTCCACGGCACCGGGCTCCAGCCGGTCCAGATCTCGCCCGCAGCCTGCTTGATCGCAGCCTCGGTCGCAGACGGGTTGGCGAAGACGCCGTTGAGCGACTTGAGCCACTGCGTCCTGATCGGGCTGATAGGCCGGCAGGCCCTGCGTGACGGCCGGGTCGCCCTGGATCTTCGGGCTCGTGACCATGTACTGCACCAACGCTGCAGCCGCCTTCGGCTGCTTCGTGTGCGAGGTGACCATCCACAGACCGCCGCCGATCGAGCCGGTGACATGGGCGCCGTTCGTCGCAACCGGCGGCGGGTAGGCCTCCATCACGTTGGTTCCGGGACCTGCGGAGCCCGAGCCCGACGGGTAGATCGCCCCGCCCTGCCAGATCGCGCCGATGTCCATGACCATGTGCTGAGCGGTCTTGTCGTTGACCCAGGCCGTGGTGAACGGGCCGTCTTGCGTGAACGCCCCCAGCGCCGAGTCGATCAGGTGCGCGATCGTCGTGCAGTTCGGCGAGCTCGGATTGTCCAGGAGCATCTGGTTGCCGACGGCCTGGTTGATCGGGCACTCGTTGCCCCACAAGTAGGTCTCGGCGTCCCACGGCTGGCCGAACTCACCGATGAAGTAGCCCGGGTGGTTCTTGACCAGCGCCTGACCGTCGGCCGCGTACTCCTCCCAGGTTGTCGGCGGCTGACTTGCCGGGGAAGAACTGGCTCAACAGCTTCGTGTTCACCCAGAGCACGTTCGCTGCGTTGTCGTTGCGCAGGCACAGAAGCTTGCCGTTGATCATGCAGTCGCCCAGGCCCTCGTCCTTGCTCCAGACGCTCTTGGGAGTAGGTGCTCGCAGGTCGAGCTAGATCGTTGAACGGCGGCAGGCCGAGCCAGCCCGCCTCGTAGTTCTCCTCGTCGAAGACGACGTCCGGAGCCACACCGGCCTTCCAGCCGACGCGGTTGTACAGCGAGAACTTCGACTGCAGGGTGCCGTCGCCGTTGTTGTCGCCGCTGTAGAGCACCCACTTGATGTTGGCGTGCGGATGGGTGGCCTTGTACTCCTTCACGTACGCGGCACGAGCGGCGTCGTACCAGACGACGAGCGGTGCGCTCGACGTCTTCGTGGACGCGATCGCCGACGTGCGCGGACGAACCGCTCGCGGTCTCCCGCGGCCACAATCGCGACGACCGCGACGCAGGCCCCGAGCAGGAACGCCCGGTACCTACGGCTAATCGATGACTTCATGCGTGTGATCCTTCTCTCTCGTGGAACAGACCTAGACGGCCGTAGCACGCCGCTCGAGCACGATGCTCTGGCAGCGCGATTCCTGGCTCTGTCGGCGCGCGAACGAGACCGTCGGCGCCGACTCGGGGTTCCCGCTTCACCGGGTTCGAGGTGACAAGCGACTCGTAGTACGTGCAGTTCGGGATCGCCATGCAGAGATGCACCGCCGGCTCGGTCGGGCCGTGGACTTCGGCGCGAAGCCGGAACGAATCGGCGAGATGCGCGATACGCATCGCTCCCGTGATCCCGCCGCGGTGGTTCGCACTCGTCCGCACATAGGTGGCGCAACCAGAGGCGATGAAGTCGGCGGTGTTGAGGTGGCTGCCGTCGGAGGTCTCTCCGACGAGCAGCGGGACATCAACGCGTTCAGCCAACCACTTGTAGGCGGTCACGCTGAACTCACGGATCGGCTCCTCGTACCACCGGTAGCCGGCCTCCGCCAACGCCCGACCCAGGTAGACGGCATCGGCCAGGTCGAAGCCAGCAGAACCGTCGTACATCAGGTCCACGTCCGGGCCCACGTGCGCCCGCAAGCGCTGGCAGAGGTCGGCATCCCCCCGGGCGTCTCCCCAGGCGTGGAGCTTGATCGCCGGGAAGCCGAGCTCGAGACACTGGTCGGCGACGTCGAGGAACTCCTCGACGGTTGAGAACGTCGTTGTCGATGCACAGGCCGGAATCGCGTCCCGGTAGGTGCCGATCATGCGGTGCACGGGCACCCCGAGCACCCGGGCTTCAAGATCCCAGAGTGCGACGTCGACGACGCCGATCAGCCAGATCGGGAACTCCTCGGTGCGATCGAGTTCCCACAACCGGTGCCACAGCCATTCGCGGCGATCGGCCCGTTCACCGACCAGCTCCTCGCGGAGCACCCGGTCGACGATGTCCTGGAGCATCAAGCCGCTCCACTCGTGGTAGGCCTCCCCGACCGCTCCGTCGTCGGTCTTGACCCGGAGCACGCCGGTCTTGCGCGAGGGGTGTGAGCCGCGCAAGCCGCGCCGCCAGACGAACGGCGGGTCAACTGCGGGAACCGAGATCAGGTCTACTTCGATGGCCGCGATCCGCATCGCGGCATATCATCATACGAATGACGACTTCGTGTCAAGCAGGGCGATTCGTTTGCGCTCCGCCCACGCGCCCTCGATGTGGTCGGCGATGAGGCTGCCGGCTCGTTCCGCGTCCCGGGAGGCCAGGGCGACGAAGATCTTCCGGTG
Organism: uncultured Thermoleophilia bacterium; assembly: GCA_963742605.1. GTDB lineage: Bacteria > Actinomycetota > Thermoleophilia > Gaiellales > Gaiellaceae > PALSA-600. The sequence goes on from CAVUNA010000024.1 coordinate 392,295, forward strand.
ATCGGCGACCGTTCGCTCGAGGAGCTCGCGGGAGGCTCCCGCCTTGACGATCATCGGCGGCGTGGCGCCGGTGTGGCGGTGGATCGTGCGGACGATCGTCAGACCGACCTCGTTCCCGGACGCTGTCATGACCACACGGTGGAACTCCTGGTCGGCTTCCCTGAACCGGGGGTAGTCGTCGAAGGCCCCCTTCATCGAATCGATGCACCCATCGAGTCGTTCGAGGTCTTCGTCGCCTAGGCGGGGCGCGGCGGCCATGGTCATCTCGCGCTCGAGCACGCGTCGGACGCTCACGAGGCTTTCGAGCAGCGACAGATCGTCGTCGTGCTCGAGTGCCGTCCGGATGACCAGCGGATCGAGCATATTCCAGACTGCGCGCGGCTGAACGGTCGTTCCTCGGCCTTGCTCAACGCGCACGAGCCCGCGCTCCTCGAGCGTCTTCACCGCCTCTCGGATGACGGTGCGGCTGAACCCGAACTCGTCGCACAGGGAGGCCTCGGTGGGCAGCACATCTCCCGCCGAAAGGTCGCCGCCGACGATCCGCTGGGCGAGGGCAGAGACCACAACCGACGCGAAGCGCGCCGGCCGCCATGAGCCGGGCGTCTCTCCTTGAGCTGGTAGATGGAAGTCGGTCACTTAAAGATCATACGTCCGCTCGCGCTTCTTGAGATGATACGTCGTATGAATTCGGGGCCGCTACCGGAGATCTGGCTCGCCGTTGGCAGTCAGGATTTATACGGCGACGAGACGCTTGCTCGTGTCGCTGAGGACGCAGCGGTCGTGGCAGGCGCGCTCGACGCCGACACGGCGGTTCCTGTGCGGGTGGTGCCGACGCCGGTCCTGTGCGACAGCTCATCGATGAATGAGCTCTGAGCCCCTTGAAGCGACTCCGTCGCATCCGTGAGCGCTCCCACGATCGTGTCGTCCCACGCGGACCCATCTAACGGTCGGGAGGCTCGTCGGGCAAGAGGCCTGCGCTGCTGAGCGCCTCCCAGAACGACGCAGGGACCCCGCGTGCGTACTGCTCGACATTCCGAGCGACCTGTTCGGGCGACCGCGCACCTAGGCAAACACTCACCACACCAGGGTTGGTGAGCGGATAGGCGATCGCGGCGGCCGGGAGAGACACGCCGTGGATCCGACAGATGTCACCTAGATGCTGGGCGCGCTCGATCACCGGGGCGGACGCTGGCTCGTAGTTGAACCTCGCGTTCGAGGAAGGCGCGTCGGCCGCGAGGATGCCACTGTTGAAGACCCCGGCGGCGACGATCCCGACCTTCCGCTCGACACACAGCGGTACCAGGTCGTCGAAGGCGTCCTGGTCGAGCAGCGTGAGACGGCCGGCGACCATCACGAGATCGATGTCGGTGCGGCGAACGAAGTCAGCGAGCATCTTCGACTGATTCATGCCTGCACCGATCGACGAGACGACGCCTTGAGCGCGCAGCTCTTCGAGCGCCGGGTAGGCGTGCTCGATGGCGTCGGCCCAGTGGTCGTCGGGGTCGTGAAGGAAGACAACGTCGACGCGATTGAGCCCCAGCCGGAGGAGACTGTCCTCGAGGGAGCGAAGAACGCCGTCCCGACTGAAATCCCAGACTCGCCGCTGCGTCGCGACGACATCGAACCCTTCGGGGTCGCGTTCGTACGGCGGCTGCGCCGGCTCGAGTCGGCGCCCCACCTTTGTCGAGACGATGTATTCCTCGCGTGAGCGGCCGGCTAGTGCAGCACCGAGCCGCCGTTCGGAGAGTCCTAGACCGTAGTGCGGCGCAGTGTCGAAGTAGCGAATGCCAAGCTTCCACGCCTTCTCGACCGTTGCGGCCGCTTCGTCGTCGGTGATCGGGCGATACAGATTCCCAAGCTGCGAGCAGCCGAGCGACAGCTCGGTCAGCGAGAGCCGGGAGCGTGACGTCACGCGAACCTTCACGGTTCGATTCCGTAGAACGAGGTCGCGGTGTCGCACAGAACGGCGTTCTTCTCATGTGCGGACAACGGACTGATGGCCTCCAGCACCGCGTCGAACCAACTCTCCATCGTGCCGGCGAGTGTCAACACAGGCCAATCGCTGCCGATCATGCAACGCATTGGACCGAAGACGTCGAGCGCGTGTTCGAGATACGGCCGAACGGTGGCGCTGCTCCAGCACGGACCGGCTTCGGTCGCCAATCCCGAGAGCTTGCAGGTGACGTTCGGGAATCCTGCGAGTCGCGCGAGGTCGGCGCGCCAGGGGTCTAACTGCGCATCAGCGACGGGCGGCTTGCCAAGGTGATCGAGCACAAACGAGGTCTCCGGGCAGGCCCGGACGAGCTCTGCAGCGGCTGCGAGCTGTTGGTGCCTGACGCAGATGTCGAAGGTCAGGTTCCGCTTGGGGAGTTGCCGGATCCCTGCGACGAGCTTCGGGTCGACGATTACAGCGGCTGGAAGGTCGTGCAGCAGGCGGCGCACGCCGACTACGAGCGGCTGCGCGGCCAACTTCTCGAGGTGCGACCCGCACGCGAGGCCGTCCTGAACGGGCGCATAGGCGACGATCCCCCGTACGAGCGGACCGGCGACGGCAACGACCCACCGCACCTCCGCGAGTGCCTCATCGTCTCGGCAATCAGCCTGGACGAAGACTGCGCCGATCAGATCGTACGGACCTTGATCGATGTCCTCCGGACCGAAGCGACGGCGCAGCGGGAGCCGATCCTCGAGCCATGCATAGTGGTGCTCGGAAGGGTCCCAGAGGTGGAGGTGTGCGTCTAGAACGGGACGCATCAACGGACGACACGGGCTGAGCCGCCCCGCATCACCCGCCGGACCTCCGCCAGGGTCGCCATCGAGGTATCGCCAGGTGTGGTCATTGCGAGCGCGCCGTGTGCCACGGCATAGGCGAGGGCTGTCTCGATGCCACTCTGCTCGAGCAGTCCGAAGATCAAGCCGGATGCGAAGGAGTCACCGCCTCCCACGCGGTCGAAGATCTCGAGTCCGTTCAGCTGGGGACCGACGACGAAGTGTTCGCGCGTGCTGCAGACGCCACCCCAGTGGTTGATCGTCGCCGTGTGCGCTTCGCGGAGTGATGTCGCGACGAGTGAGAGGTTCGGGTAGGCGGCGAGCACCGCTTCGTGCAGCCGCTGGTAGGAAGCCAGGTCGAGGTTGGTGTGGGACTCGTCTCCGTCGAGCTCAAACCCCAGCGCTGCGGAGAAATCCTCCTCATTGCCGAGCAATACGTCGACGTTCTCGACGAGCCGGCGGTTCGTCAGCGCCGCCGCTTCGGTACCGCCGATGGCGTCCCAGAGAGAGGGGCGGTAATTCAGGTCGAAGGAGACGACCGTCCCGGCGCGGCGCGCCGCGCTCATCGCCTCCAGCGCGACGGCGACGGTGCTCGCCGAGAGCGCGGCGAAGATGCCGCCGCAGTGGAACCAGCGACACCCGTCGTCTTCGAAGATCCGCTTCCAATCAACGTCGCCGGGTTTGAGCTCCGACGCCGCTGAGCGGCCCCGGTCGGAGCAGCCGAGTGCGGCTCGTAACCCGAAGCCTCGCTCGACGAAGTTGAGGCCGTTGCGGGTTCCCCGACCGATGCCGTCGTAGGGCCGCCACAGCACGTACGACTGATCGACGCCACCCTGCAGGATCAGATCCTCCAGCAGCCGACCAATGGGGTTGTCGGCGAACGCGGTGACGATCGCCGTACGAAGGCCGAAGCAGCGCCGAAGTCCCCGCGCCACGTTGTACTCGCCACCTCCCTCCGAGACGTCGAAGTTCCGGGTCGTGGTGATCCGGCGGTCGCCCGGATCGAAGCGGAGCATCACCTCGCCGAGCGCGACGAGGTCGAAGCGACACGCCTCGGGCGCGCGGAGGTTCATTTGACCACGAGCGCGGAGGCCTCGCGTGCCCGGCGTTCGACTTCGTCGAAACGTCCGTCACGAATCAGCGCCGGCTCACAGATCCAGGTGCCGCCGCACGCAGCGACCGACGGCAGCCTCAGGTACTCAGCGAGGTTGTCGGGATTGACGCCGCCGGTCGGAACGAATCTGAGATCGGGGAAGACGGGGCTCATTGCCTTCACGAATGCCGGGCCGCCGATGAGTGCCGCCGGAAACAGCTTGACCAAACGGCAGCCGAGAGCCTGTGCTTGATCGATCTCCGTTGCTGTCGCCGCACCGGGAATGAACTCGATGTCGACACTCTGCGCAGCGCGCACCATCGTTGAGCTTGTCGACGGGGCCACTGCGAACGTCGCCCCCGCATCGACCGCGGCGTCCAGCTGCGCTCTCGTGAGAACTGTGCCCGCCCCTACTTCGAGACCTTCCAGCTTCACCGCGCGGCGGATCGCCTCCAGCGCCGCAGCAGTCCGGAACGTGATCTCCACCGACGCCAGGCCACCTGCAAGAAGCGCCTCGCACGCTCGCTCGGCGTCGTCCGCGTTGTCGACTGTGAGCACCGGGACGATGCGGCCGTTCACCGTGCAAGCCATCCACCGTCGATGGGAATGATGGCGCCATGCACGTAGTTCGAGGCCGACGAGGCAAGAAAGAGGAACGCTCCGGCGAGATCCTCCGGCGTACCCCATCGCCCAGCCGGGATCCGACCGAGAATCTCGCGGGAGCGGGTCTCGTCGCGACGCAACGCCTCGGTGTTGTCGGTCGCGATGTAGCCGGGTGCGATCGCGTTCACGTTCACGCCTTTTCCCGCCCACTCGTTAGCGAGCGCCTTGGTCACCTGAGCGATCCCGCCCTTACTCGCGGAGTAGCCCGGAACGTTGACCCCGCCTTGAAACGACAGCAACGACGCGACGAAGATGATCTTGCCTCTGCCTCGCTCGACCATCCGCCGACCCAATTCACGAGCGAGCACGAATGGCGCAGTCAAGTTCACCTCCAACACGCGCTCCCAGATCTCGTCGCCATGTTCGGCAGCCGGCTTCCGCTCGATCGTCCCGGCGTTGAGGACGAGGATGTCGATGTCCGGTAGCTCTCCGATCAGCTCGTAGACGCTGCCGCGATCAGCAAAGTCACACCGGAAGGATCTGAACTCGTCACGGTCGTCTGCGGAAACGCTGGCGCCGAGCACCTCTGCGCCGGCAGCCGCCAGCGCCTGCGCTGCCGCCCTGCCGATACCTCGCCGCGCGCCCGTGACAAGCGCCGTCTGGCCGGTCAAGCTGAAGCTCACGCCCGGCAATCGACCAGCACCTTCATGTCTCCGGTCCCCGCCGCGAGCTCACCGAACACGGCGGGCAAACGTTCGAGCGGCTCGACCCGGGTGATCAACCGTTCGACCGGGAGCGTTTCGGAAGCTAAAAGCTCGATCGCCCGCTCGTAGTCCTCCGGTTCATAGACGCGTGCACCGCGCACCTCGAGCTCCTTCCAGAACATGTCGAACAGACGGACCGGCTGGGGATCCGGATAGATCGCTACGACGACGACGCGACCGCGGATCGACGCCACCTGTGTCATCGCAAGCGCCGCAGCCGGCGCTCCGGACACCTCGAACACCACCTCGGCGCCGACGCCATCCGTCAGCTCCTCGATCTGCTCGGCGAGATTCTCGCTTACGGGATCGACCGTCTCGAGACCGAGCTCGGCCGCAAAGGCGCGCCGACCGGGGTTGAGCTCAGAGACGACCGTGCGCGCTCCCTTCGCGCGCGCTACCAGCGCAACGAGCGTCCCGATCGGCCCGGCGCCGATCACGACTGCACTCTCGCCTGCGGCGAGCTCGGCCCGACGGACGTCATGGCAGGCGACGGCGAGCGGCTCGACCAATGCCGCCAGCCGAAGGTCGAGTGAGGCGGGTACGTGGTGGAGGGTGAAGGCGGGCACGGTCCAGGAGCTCTGGAACGCGCCGGCAGTGTCGATTCCAAGGAATTTGAGACCCCGCCCAATGTGGCTGTATCCCCTGTCGGCCGGCGACTCGGCGCGCGTATCGAGCGGCCGGACGACGATCGGGTCGCCAGGACTGAACCCCTGGACCCCCGCGCCGAGCTCGGCGACCGTCCCCGACATCTCGTGGCCAATGATCTGCGGCGGCCGCACCCTTCCGTCCATCGCGCCATGAGCGATGTGCAGGTCGGTGCCGCAGACGCCGCAATACGCGACGTCGACCCGCACCTCCCCGGCGGCCGGCGGCTGCCTAATCCCGGAGCCTAGGCTGAATACGCCGCCACCCTGGTAATAGACTGCCTTCATCTCTGAGATCATATGACACGATCATCTGATATTTCAGCGTAGTGCGATGGCACCCCGATCGCCGCGACTCGAGATCGCGCGTGCGATTTGACGGGTGCCTGGCGCCGATTCGCACACGCTGCAAACGCGGCTGAGCTTTTCGCGGTTCACGGCGTGACCCAACCGCAGCATTGATTGCCTGCAACTGCGCTGCGACATGAATCGCAGGCTTGGGACCGATCCGGTGCTCACGTTGTT
>CAVUNA010000025.1:0-125015 GCA_963742605.1 uncultured Thermoleophilia bacterium
ACCGTCTCGGGGATCTTGACCAGGATCGGGATGGGCCGGCTCGGCCGGCTCGGGTTCGAGCAGCCCTGCCGCTACGAACGCTCCAGGCCAAGCGAGCTCGTTCACGTCGACGTGAAGAAGCTCGGCCGGATCGTCGGCGGCGCCGGCTGGCGGGTGCGCGACCGCAGACAGCACTACAACCCCACCTTCACCGACCTCGCCGGCCGCAAGCGCCGCACAGTTGGCTGGGAGTTCGTGCACATCGCCGTCGACGATTACAGCCGCCTCGCGGCTGAGCTTTTCGTGGTTCACGGCGCGACCCAACCGCAGCATTGATTGCCGCAACTGCGCTGAGTTCGTGCGAGATGCCGCCTTGTGCGCGATCCACACGGCGACTAACGGTCCGATTTGAGCACCAGTCAGTCGTGCGGGAAGCCGGCGCCGAGCGCGCGACACAGGGTTTGAGCGCTGTCAGGAATCGCTCTCCGCTCGCGTTGCGTCAGGCTCATGAAGGCCGTTGTCGATGCCGATGAACGCGTCGCGGGACGCGCCATAGCCGGCGACCTCGCGCGTGCAGCCGAACAACTTGACGTGCTCGCGCCGCTCACGGTGCTCCGTCGCATGGAAGATCGCGGCGCTGCGCCATGCGCCGACCTCGTAGAAGTTGTTCTCGGACGTCTTCCTGCGATACTCGCCCAAAGTGATCGAACCCAACGGGTGTGCGGTGGCGCCGCTGCGTGACACCTCCGGCGGCGACTTTCCGGACGCCGACACATTCTGCGTCGGTGCGCGGGGTCACCCCTTGTTCGTGCCCGACGAGGGGGTGGCCGTCGCCCGCGCGCCGGGACGCTTCGACGTCCTCGGCGGCATCGCCGACTACGCCGGCGGGCTCGTCCTCGGCTTCCCGATCGCCCAGGCGGTCCTGGCGGCTGCACAGCTCGCCGGCGACGGGCGGGTCATTGCAGTCAGCGGGAGCCGGCGCGTCGCCCTCCCGGCGGCCGACCTCGTCGGGGCGCCGCTCGACGAGCTGGCCGGCCGCTTCGGCGGCAGGGACTCCTGGGCCGCGTATGTGCTGGGGCCGGTTGCGCTGCTGGCCAGAGAGGAGCGGCTCGCGATCACGGGGCTGCGGCTCCTCGTCTCCTCGTCCGTGCCGGAGGGCAAGGGTCTCGGCTCCTCGGCTGCGGTCGAGATCGCCGTCGCGCAGGCGGCGGCCGGCGCGCTTGGCTACCGGCTCGAGCCGCGCCGCCTGGCGCTGCTCGGACATCGCGCGGAGCAGCTCGTGGCGCGCGCGCCGTGCGGATCGATGGATCAGATGACGGCGACGTACGGCGAGGAGGCGCACATCCTGGCGCTGATCTGCCGGCCGGCCGAGATCGTCGGCTCCATCGCCCCGCCTTCCGGGCTCACCATCTGGGGGATCGACTCCGGCGCCCGGCACGCCGTCCGCGACGGGCCCTACCGGCGAGCGCGCTGCGCCACGTTCATGGGGAAGGCCCTGCTCGACGTCGACGTCGAGTACCTGACCGCGCTCCGCCCCGAGGACGTCGAGGCCGAGCTGCTGCCCGAGCGCATGACGGGCGCCGAGTTCCTGCGTCTCCGCGACGGCGTCGAGGACGAGATGAGCGCAATCGAGCCCGCCGTCGAGTACCCGATCCGGGCAGCGACGCTCCACCCGGTCGAGGAGCAGGTGCGCGTCGAGACGTTCCTTCAGGTGCTCGAGGAGCCGATCACCAGGCGCCGCGCGCGAGTCCTCGGTGACCTGATGGCGGCGTCACATGCCGGCTACTCGCGCTGCGGGCTCGGAACACCGACGACCGATCGGATCGTCGACGCGGTGCGAGCCGCCGGCTGGGAGCGCGGGCTCGTGGGTGCGCGGGTGAGTGGCGGCGGCAGCGGGGGAACCGTCGTCGTCCTCGGGCGCGAGGAGGCGGAGCCGATCGTCCGCCGGCTCGCGAAGAGGCTCGGCGGGGGACTCGTCGTCGGCACGTCGGCAGGCGCATCCTCGTTCGGGACGCGCGTGATCTAGCCGACGACGAGAACTTCGCAGTCGCGCTCGCGCAGCGCCTCCACCACCGTCGGGTCGGCCGACTGGCCGGTGATCACCAAGTCAATGTCCGCGACGCTGCACAGCCGTGCCACCTCGACGCGGCCGAGCTTGCTGCCGTCCGCGAGCACGACCCTGCGCGTCGCCACGGCCAGCATCCGCTGCTTGAGCGCGGCCTCGGGCAGGTTGATGTTCGTCACGCCTCCGATCGGATCGACGCCGTTGCAGCCGAGCAGGGCCGTCTTGACCGAGATCTGGTCGAGGATGAGCGTCGCGAGAGGATCGACGAGCGAATGCTGCAAGGGCCGCAGCGTCCCGCCCAGCACGACCACCGTGATCCGCGGCGTCGCCGGCTCGAGCTCGAGCGCGGTCTTCAGCCCGTTCGTGAAGACGACCACGTCGCTCAGCTCCTCCCGCGCCGCGATCGCGCGAGCTGCTGCTGCCGCCGTCGTCCCGACGTCGACGAGCACCGTCTCGCCGTCCTCGAGCAACGCGGCCGCGGCCTGGGCGATCGCCACCTTCTCCGCCGCGAAGCTCGAGATGCTGTCCTCGAACGGCTGCTCCTGGCGCGGTATCAACCGCGGGATCGCGCCACCGCGGACGCGGTGCACCTTGCCCCTTGCGGCGAGGGAGTCCAGGTCCCCGCGCACCGTCACCGCCGAGACCCCGAAACGGCTGCTGAGCTCGCCGACGCGCACGAATTCGCGCTCCTTGATCTCCGCGAGCATGCGCTCGCGCCGCAGCGATGCGGGGACGGGCGGCTCTGTCGCCCCGGCGCTCACGAGAGCATCGCCGCATCCGGTTGAGTGACCGCGAAGAGCGAATCGAGCTCGATCGACTCGGCGGGAACATCGAGGCCGGCGAGCCGGCGCGCCGCATCCTCCGGCGCGACATCGTTGAGGAAGAGCCCGAGCCCCGTCTCGACGCTGGCCCGGATCTTCGTCACTCCGGGCGCGCGATGCAGCGGGTAGAGCTCGAACGCGAGGTGCCAGTCGGGCTGATCGTGCGGGGCCTCCTGCGCGACCATCATGTACGGCAGCTGGAAGTCGAAGAGCGCGTCGTACCGGCGCGCGACGTCGCGCAGAGCGAGGGCGAGGTCGCGTTGCTCCTCGGGGGCGAGGTCGGCCAACCGCTGTAACCCGTGCCGGCGCGCCCGGACCGCCACCTCGAAGGGCCATCTCGCGGCGAAGGGAACGGCCACGACGAAGCTCTCGTTCGCGGAGACGACGCGGTCGGAGCGGTCGTCGGCCCGCGTCGCCGCGCACGAGAGGCAGCCACCATCGCGACGGCGGTGGCGACGGTGGGCGTCGGACTTGGCTGCCGTGAGCGGTGGCAGGTGGTCGAGTGCGTAGATCTGCCCGTGCGGGTGCGCGATGGTGGCGCCGACCTCGGCGCCGCGGTTCTCGAAGACGCAGACGTATGCGTGCGCGGGATCCGCCCAGAGCTCGCGTCCGCGGTCGATCCAGATCGCGACGACGCGCGCGAGCTCGATCGGCGACAACTCGGCGAACGAGGCGTCGTGTCGGTCCGTGTAGAGAACGACCTCGCAGCGGCCCAGCGCCGGTCCGGTCGGGCCGTCGAGGAGCGGCGCCGGCGGCGGGTCGGGACGGAACGACGGGAACCGGTTGTCGAAGACAGCCGCCTCGTAGGAGAAAGGAACCTCGATCCCGCCAGGACAAAAGGGGCACCGCTCGGGGCCTGCCTTGGTCGCCGGCGAGTCGAGCGGCCGCGCATTCCGCGCCGGCGCGATCCCGATCCACGCCTCGGTGAACACGTCGAGGCGCTTGTGAATCTCGGTGCCATCACCGGTTGCGCCCGGTCCCTCCTCGTCCAGGGAGCCGCGCAGCTCCCCGTAGACGAGCAGTCGTCGCCCGTCGGAATGGGTGAGCAGGTGCCTCGGCAGTGGCCTCATTGCTTCGGAATCGAGCGTAGTATCGTCGCCTCCGACGATAATAGAAAGACCCGACAAGCGCACACGAGGCACGGAACGTCGCGGTTCGCCGCCTCCCCGCCACGACTCGCCGACTGGAGCGACCTCCGCTGAACACGAGAAGGCTCGGGAAGACGGGATACCAGGTCTCCGAGATCGGCTTCGGAGCCTGGGGCATCGGGGCCGACTGGGGCACCGTCGACGACCATGAGTCGCTGGCGGCCCTGCACGCCGCGGTCGACGCGAGCATGACCTTCATCGACACCGCCGACGTGTACGGCGACGGCCGCTCCGAGCGCCTCGTCGGGCAGCTCCTTCGCGAGCGGTCGGAGCCACTCGTCGTGGCGACGAAGTTCGGGCGTCGTGTGCCGCTCGACCTCTCCCTCTACACGTACGACAATTTTCGCAGCTGGATCGAGCGGTCGCGGGAGAACCTCGGCGTCGAGACCATCGATCTCGTGCAACTCCACTGCCTCCCCTGGGAGACGTACTACACGCCGTCGGCGTTCGACGCCTGTGACCGTCTCGTCGAAGAGGGCTTCGTGCGGGCGTACGGGGTCAGTGTCGAGAAGGTGGAGGAGGCGCTGAAGGCGATCGAGTACCCGGGCGTCGCCACGGTCCAGATCATCTTCAACATGTTCCGGCAGCGACCCGCCGAGCTGTTCTTCCGGCAGGCGTTGGAGCGCGACGTCGGCGTGATCGCTCGCGTCCCGCTCGCATCCGGCCTGCTGACGGGGAAGTTCGGGCACGACACGCGCTTCGCCCGCGACGACCACCGGGCATACAACCGCCACGGCGAGTCCTTCGACGCCGGCGAGACCTTCTCCGGAGTGGACTTCGAGACCGGGCTCGAGGCGGTGGAGGCGCTCCGTCCGCTCGTCCCCGAGGAGGCGACGCTCGCGCAGCTCGCCCTGCGCTGGATCCTCGACTTCGACGCCGTCTCGACGACGATCCCGGGAGCGAAGACGCCGGAGCAGGCGCGTGCAAACGCCGCCGCGGCCGGGCTGCGGCCGTTGCCGCCGGCGACGCACGAGGCGATCGCGGACGTCTATCGGCGGCAAATCGCACCGCAGGTGAACCAACGCTGGTAGCCGGAGCCGAAGGCGAGTCACGCCGCGATCGACGGCAACCGCAGGACGACCCGCCGAGGAATCCGTGTATTCCCCGATGAGTTCGACGCGGCCGGGCGCCACGATCGACGGAGCTCGGCAATGGCGCTTGTGAACTCTATCGAGACTTGTTATATACGCAACATCGGCCTGATGATCCGGAAAGTGACCGATCGAGACGCCGTCGCCCCGGGGCCGCCAGGCCGGTCCGATGAGCGCGAGATCGAAACGAACACAAGGAGGAGCGATGGAGTCAGATCGGCCTGACGAGATCAGCAAGGAACAACGTGAGTTCTCGCGGCGACGCTTCCTCCGCCGCTTGGGCGTGGCGGCTGCAGGTGTACCGCTGTACGGCGGCCTGGCCGGGATCCTGGGCGAGCAGGGAGCAAGCGCGGCGACCTACAAGCGCAACGACGACAACGCGGTCTTCGCCAGCCACCCGAAGTACAAGTTCGTGATGGTCAACCACGTCACGACGAACTCGTTCTTCACGGCGACGATCTACGGGATCCAGGACGCCTGCGCCCTGACCGGCTGCTCGTACCAGTGGACCGGCTCGGCGACGTCCATCGTCTCCCAGATGGTTGCGGCCTTCAACGCCGCCATCGCCGGCAAGGCGAAGGGCATCGGGTGCTGCCTGATCGACAACACCGCCTTCAACGGCCCCACGGACAGCGCGCTGAGCCACGGCATCCCCGTGCTCGCGTACAACGCCGACGTCTCGGCGGGGTCCCCGAACAACCGGATGTGCTACGTCGGCCAGAACAACCTGACCGCGGGCGCGGCGGTGGCGGCGCAGATCCTCAAGACCGGTGTCAAGAAGGGCGACCTCGTGGCCGGGATCATCGCGACCCCGGGAACGGGAAACATCCAGCCGCGGATCGACGGCGCGAAACCCGTCCTGACCAAGGCCGGCATCAAGTTCGTCGAGGTCGGGACTTCGGCGACCGAGGGTGCCCCGGAGTACAACAAGATCTCCTCCTGGTACGCGGGCCACAAGGACGTGAAGTTCATGTTCGCCGTGGACAGCGGGGACAGCAACGCCGTCGCGCAGTTCGTCCAGACCAACAACCTGAAAGGGAAGGTCGGCGCGGCGGGCTGGGACGTCGGGATTCCGGTCGTGCAGGGCATCGACGCGGGCAACCTGACCTTCACGATCGACCAGCAGGCCTACCTGCAGGGCTTCGACACGATCATGCAGCTCTACCTGTACAACGTCTCGGGCGGCCTGATGAAACCGACGAACACCGACACGGGGCTCGGCATCGTCGTCAAGTCGACCGTCAAGCCGTACCTGGCGAAGAACAGATTCGAGGGGACGAGCTCGCAGCAGAAGACGCTGACGCCGCCCTCCTCGATCCCGCACTAGTCATCGCGAGCGTGCAATCGGGCGCTCCAACGCCTGTTGCTGCCCCGGCGGTCAGCCCGCCGGGGCAGCAGCGAACACCGTCGGTCGGCCAGAGGATCCTGCGCCTCTTCCTCTATCAGCGGGAGCTGACCCCGCTTCTGCTCACGATCGGCCTGTTCATCTACTTCACGATTCGGGCCGGGTCGAATTTCGTCGACTCGCTCAGCCTCAGCTCGGCGGCGGGCTATGCGGCACCGGTCGCCGCCATCGCCGTCGGAGAGGTGCTGCTGCTCGTCCTCGCCGAGATCGACCTTTCGGCCGGCCAGGTCTTCCTCTTCTGCCCGTGGGTCATGTACTGGATGCACAACCGCGGGCTGCCGGTCGCCGTCGCGATCCTGATCGCCCTCCTCGTCGTGTGCGGCGTCGGCGCGATCAACGGGCTGATCACCGTGGGGCTGAACGTGCCCTCCTTCGTCACCACACTGGCGATGAACTTCATCCTCTTCGGGCTCGTCCTCATCTTTTCGAACCAGACCCAGGCGACGCCGATCCCGCTCTCGACGGCGTCCTCGACCGGTCAGGTGAGCTTCGCCAGCAAGTTCATGGGGGTCTGGCTCTGGTCCGAGATCCTGTGGGTGGTCGCAATCACAATCGTGACGCACGTGATGCTCACGCGCACACGCTTCGGCGTCCGGATCATCGCCACGGGCGGCAATCTGGTCGGCGCAGCCGAGGCAGGCATACCGATCCGGCGCGTGAAGGTGTTGTGCTTTGCGATCTGTTCGTTGCTCGCCGGCCTCATCGGGATCGTTGACGCGGTCAAGTACGGGAGCCTCGACCCGGGCAACTTCGGCGTCGACTACATCCTCTACGCCGTCGGCGCCTGCGTGATCGGTGGCACCGCGCTCACCGGTGGGCGCGGGACGGTGATCGGGGCCTTTATCGGCGCGATCCTGATCGGCGTGCTCGAGGACGGCCTTACGCTGATCGGGGTCAGCACGAACGACTTCTACGTCTGGGTCGGCGTGGTGATCATCGTCGCGATGGCGCTGAACGTGCAATTCGACCGACTGATCGCCCGCTCGAGGGCAGCATGAGCGCCCGGCCCGTGGAGCCGACGTCGCCTCCGCCTTCGTCACGCGAGTTCGCGCTCGAGGTGCGCGGCGTGACCAAGCGTTTCGGAGCGATCGTCGTCCTCCGTGGCATCGACCTCGTCCTGCGCCAGGGTGAGGTGCTCGGGCTCGTCGGCGACAACGGAGCAGGCAAGAGCACGCTCGTCAAGATCCTCAGCGGCTTCCAGGCGCAGGATGGGGGCGACCTGATCGTCGGCGGCGAGCGCGTCCGGTTCCACTCGGTCCAGGCCGCCCGAGCCCATGGAATCGAGACCGTTTACCAGGACCTCGCGCTGATTCCGCAGCTGCCTGTCTACCTGAACCTGTTTCTCGGCCACGAACTGACGAAGTTCGGAGCCCTTCGCTTCCTCGACAAGCGTGGGATGCGCAAGCTCTCGCAGCAGTACCTCGAAGACATCAACGTGTATGTGCCAAATGTGGAAGCCGAGGCCGAGCAGCTCTCCGGCGGCCAACGGCAGGCGGTCGCGGTCGCGAGGGCCGTGCGGGCGGCCACGAAGATCCTGCTGCTCGACGAGCCGCTCGCGGCCATGGGGGCCCGCGAGTCGCGCCTCATCATCGACCTCGTCAAGGATCTCGCCTCGAGCGGTCGGATCTCGATCATCGTGATCGACCACAACTATGCCCACCTCTTCGAGCTGTGCGATCGCATCAACGTCCTGCAGGGCGGCCGCATCACCATCGACCAGCCGGTGCACGAGACGTCGCTCGAGGAGCTCACCAAGCTGATGATCTCGAGCTACCGCAGCCAGCTCGAGGAGATCTCGGGCGATGGCGCCTAAGGCGCTCGGACACCTCGAGGTCTGGCTCGTCACCGGGAGCCAGGAGATGTACGGGCCAACGACGCTGCGGCGGGTCGATGCGCATGCACGAGAGGTCGCAGCCGGTCTCGCCGCACAGCCCGACGTTCCGGTGCGCGTGGTCTACAGGGACGTCGCCACGAGCCCCGGCTCGATCCGGCGCGTGGCGCTCGACGCGAACGCGGCGGACACGTGCATCGGTGTGATCGCATGGATGCACACCTTCTCGCCGGCGAAGATGTGGATCGCCGGGCTGAGCGCGTTGCAGAAGCCGCTGCTCCATCTCCACACGCAGTTCAACCGCGACCTGCCGTGGGCGGAGATCGACATGGACTTCATGAACCTCAACCAGTCGGCGCACGGAGACCGCGAGTTCGGGTTCGTCGAGACGCGGATGCGCCTGCGCCGGAAGACCGTCGTGGGCCACTGGCGCGACCCGGAGGTCGCCGCGCGCGTTGGCATCTGGGCGCGCGCGGCCGCCGGGTGGCACGAGGCGCAGTCGCTCCGGGTTGCCCGCTTCGGTGACAACATGCGCGAGGTCGCGGTCACCGAGGGCGACAAGGTAGAGGGGCAGATTCGGCTGGGCGTGGCGGTCAACGGCTACGGCGTGGACGACCTCGCGGACGCGGTCGCAGCGGTTTCCGAGGCAGAGGTCGACCGCCTCGTCTCTGAGTACGAGGACGCCTACGAGCTCGCTCCGGCTCTGCGCGCCGGCGGCCCGCAACGGGAGTCGCTGCGGGACGCGGCGCGGATCGAGGCCGGCCTGCGCGGGTTCCTCGACACCGGCGGGTTCCGGGCGTTCACCGACACCTTCGAGAACCTCGGGCGCCTCACGCAGTTGCCGGGCATCGCCGCGCAGCGGCTGATGGCCGACGGCTACGGGTTCGGCGCCGAGGGAGACTGGAAGACGGCCGCGCTCGTCCGCATCGCGAAGGTGATGAGCACCGGCCTCGACGGCGGCACCTCGTTCATGGAGGACTACACGTACGACCTGTCGCCCTCCGGCGCGAAGGTGCTGGGCGCGCACATGCTCGAGGTCTGCCCGTCGATCGCCGCGGAACGGCCCTCGTGCGAGATCCACCCGCTCTCGATCGGCGGCAGGGCCGACCCGGTGCGGCTCGTCTTCACGGCGGCGCCCGGCCCGGCGGTCGTCGTGGGGATGCTCGACCTCGGCGACCGCTTCCGGCTCGTGCTGAACGAGGTCGAGCTCGTCGAGCCGGAGGAGGACCTCCCCCGGCTGCCGGTGGCGCGGGCGCTGTGGAAGCCGAAGCCGGACTTCTCGACCGCCGCCGAGGCGTGGCTTCGCGCCGGCGGCCCGCATCACAGTGTTCTGTGCCGGGCGATCGGCAGCGAGGCGTTCGCCGACCTCGCAGAGATCGCCGGGATCGAGCTGCTCGTCATCGACGAGACGACCCGCATCCGCGACGTCGCCAACGAGCTGCGCTGGAACCAGGCGTACTACCGGCTCGCCGGAGGGCTCTAGTGCAGCACGCAGAGTTGCGGGAGCGCGTCCTCGAGGCGAACAGGGCGCTCGTCCGCGCCGGGCTCGTCGTCCTCACCTTCGGGAATGCGAGCGCTGTCGACCGCGACGCGATGGTGGTCGCGATCAAGCCGAGCGGCGTCCCCTCCGACCGGCTCACGACGGCTGCGATCCCCGTCGTCGACGTCGAGAGCGGCGCCGTGGTGGACGGCCGGACGCGGCCCTCGTCGGACACGCCCACCCACCTCGTCCTCTACCGCGCCTGGCCCGACGTCGGAGGCATCGTTCACACGCACTCGTCGTTCGCCACCGCGTGGGCGCAGGCGGGTGAGGAGATCCCCTGCTACGGGACGACACACGCAGACCACTTCGACGGCGCCGTCCCGGTCACGCGCGCCCTCGGCGCGGCGGAGATCGAGAGCGAGTACGAGCGGGCGACCGGAGAGGTGATCGTGGAGACGTTCGTCCGTCTCGAGCTCGAGCCGCTCGGCCGGCCGGCCGTGCTCGTCACCTCTCACGGGCCGTTCGCGTGGGGTGCCTCGGTGGAGGAGGCGGTTGAGAACGCGATCGCGCTCGAGGAGGTGGCGGCCGGGGCGCTGCGCACCAGACAGTTGCGAGCCGACGTCGCTCCGATCGCCAACGACCTGCGCCGGCGGCACTTCCGTCGCAAGCACGGGCCGGAGGCCTACTACGGGCAGACCCGTTGAGGGCGCTCCGGCTGCACGGGCCGAATGAGCCGCGGCTGCACGACGAGCCGGACCCGTCGCCCGGGCCGGGGGAGGTGCTCGTGCGCGTCTCCGCCGTGGGTCTCTGCGGCTCGGACCGTCATTGGCTGCTCGAGGGCGGGATCGGCGACGCCCGGCTCGAGCATCCGCTCGTGCTCGGGCACGAGTTCGCGGGCGTCGTCGTCTCGGGGGCGCGCGAGGGCGAACGCGTCGCCGTCGATCCGGCCATCCCGTGCGGCGCGTGCGATCTCTGTGCGGCCGGGCTCGAGCACCTCTGCCCGGCCGTGCGCTTCGCCGGCCACGGCTCGACCGACGGCGCCCTGCGCACGCTCCTCCCGTGGCCGGAGCACCTCGTTCATCGGGTGCCCGAGACGCTCACCGACGTCGAGGCCGCGCTCGCGGAGCCGCTCGGCGTGGCGCTGCACGCGTTCGACCTCGGGCACGTCCGTCCCGGCGCCGGCGCCGGCGTCTTCGGCTGCGGGCCGCTCGGCCTCCTCCTCGTGCAGCTCCTGAACCTCGCCGGCGCATCGCCGATCGTCGCCACCGACCTGCTCGCCCACCGCCTCGCGGCAGCCGAGGAGCTCGGCGCGACGCACGCCGTCCCCGCCGGTGAGCTTGCCCTCGATGAGGGCCTCGAGGTCGCTTTCGAAGCGGCGGGGGACGACGGCGCGGTCGACGAGGCGGTCGCCTCCCTCCGCCCGGGCGGACGCCTCGTCCTCGTCGGCATCCCCGACGACGACCGCACGTCCTTTCGTGCGTCGGTTGCGAGGCGCAAGGGCCTGACGCTGCTCCTGTCGCGGCGGATGAGGGCGGGCGACCTGCCGCGCGCGCTCCGGCTCGCGGCGGAGGGGCGCGTGGATCTGACGCCGCTCGTCAGCGGCCGTTACGCCCTCGACGAGTGGTCGGACGCCTTCGCAGCGCTGTGCGAGCGCCGCGGCCTGAAGGTCGTGATCGAGCCGTGAGCGGCCGGTACGCCCTCGGGATCGACTTCGGGACCGAGTCCGGCCGCGCCGTCCTCGTCGATTGTGCCGACGGCTCGGAGGTGGCGGCCTCCGTCTACCCGTACGCGAACGGCGTCCTCGACGAGCGGCTCCCCGACTCCGATGTCGAGCTCGAGCCGGAGTGGGCACTGCAGGATCCCGCGGATTACGTGCGCACTCTCAAGCACGCCGTGCCCGAGGTGCTCGACGGGATCCAACCGGAGGAGATCGTCGGGATGGGCATCGACTTCACCTCGTGCACGATGCTCCCGACGACGGCGGACGGGACGCCGCTGTGCGAGCTACCCGATCTTCGCCTCCGCCCGCACGCGTGGGTGAAGCTCTGGAAGCACCATGCCGCACAGCCGGAGGCGGACGAGGTCAACGCCGTCGCGAGGGACCGAGACGAGCCGTGGCTGTCACGGTACGGCGGCAAGATCTCGTCCGAGTGGTTCTTCCCGAAGGCGCTGCAGATCCTCCACGAGGATCCGGAGGTGTACGCGCGCGCCGGGCGCCTGATCGAGGCCGCCGACTGGGTCGTCTGGCAGCTCACGGGAGTCGAGACGCGCAACACCACCACCGCCGGCTACAAGGCGATCTGGTCGAAGGCCGACGGCTTCCCGTCGCGCGACTACTTCGCGGCGCTCGACCCGCGCTTCGCGAACGTCGTGGACGAGAAGATGTCGCGTCGCATCGACGCCATCGGCAGGCGCGCAGGCGGCCTCGGCGAGCGCGCCGCCGCGTGGACGGGGCTGCTGCCCGGTACGCCGGTCGCGGTCGCGAACGTCGACGCGCACGTGTCTGCTCCCGCCGTCGGCTGCATCGCACCGGGTGAGCTCGTCGTGATCATGGGGACGAGCAACTGCCACATTCTCCTCGGCGACCGTCTCGCCTCGATCGAGGGGATGTGCGGCGTCGTCGAGGACGGCGTCGTGCCGGGCCTCTTCGGCTACGAGGCGGGCCAGTCGGCTGTCGGCGACATCTTCGCCTGGTTCGTCGAGAACTCCGTGCCGCCGCAGGTCTACGAGCTCGCGCAGGCGCGCGGCGCGGATGTGCATCATCTGCTCGAAGAACAGGCCGCGGCGCTTGCGGTAGGCGAGAGCGGCCTGCTCGCGCTGGACTGGTGGAACGGCAATCGCTCGGTGCTTGTCGATGCCGATCTCGCGGGGCTCGTCATTGGGCTCTCGCTCTCGACGCGTCCGCACGAGATCTACCGCGCGCTGCTCGAGGCGACCGCCTTCGGAACGAGAGTGATCGTCGACGCCTTCGAGGGCGCGGGCCTTCCCGTCGACCGGATTGTGGCGTGCGGTGGCCTGCCTCATCGCAATCGGCTGTTGATGCAGACGTACGCGGACGTGCTCGGTCGTCCGATCGGCGTGGCCGCATCGCAGAACGCCCCCGCGCTCGGCGCGGCGATGTTCGGCGCCGTCGCCGGTGGCGCGTACGGATCGATCGGGGAGGCGTCAGAGCGGATGGCGGCGCCTGCTGTCGAGACATACCTCCCGGACGACTGGAGCCGGCACGGCTATGACGCACTCTATGCGGAGTACCTGCGCCTCCACGATCTCTTCGGCCGCGGCGGCGACGACATGATGAAGACGCTGAGGCGTATTCGCGACGAGACGAAGCACGGTGCCGCGACTGCGTCGAGTCGCGAGACGTCGAGTGCATGAGGGTCGGGCGTGCACCGGGACGTGTCAACCTGATCGGCGAGCACACCGACTACAACGACGGCTTCGTCCTGCCCGTAGCGATCGACCGCTACACGACCGTCGCCGCACGTGAGCGCGCCGACAGACGCGTCACCGTCGAGGCGACAGACCTCGGCGAGACGGACTCCTTCGACCTCGACGAGGTCACGCGAACCGCCACCTGGGCCGATTACGTTCGTGGCGTTGTCAAACTGCTCGAACGGACCCACGGAATCGATCTCGCGATCTCGAGCGAGGTCCCGCGGGGGGCCGGCCTCTCGTCCTCCGCCGCGCTCGAGGTGGCTGTCGGTCGTGCCCTCTCCGACCTACCAGGGCCGGAACTCGCGGTACTCGCGCAGCGAGCGGAAAACGAGTTCGTCGGTGTGCAGTGCGGAATCATGGATCAGTTCGCATCTGCAAACGCGCGCGCGGGCCACGCGTTGCTCCTCGACTGCCGCGACCTGACTTACCGGCACGTTCCGATACCTCCCGAGGTCGTGATCGTCGTTTGCGACAGCCGGATGGAGCGTCGGCTCGCCATGTCGGGCTACAACGACCGCCGGGAAGCCTGCGAGGCAGCAGCGAGACGGCTCGGCATTCGCGCCCTGCGCGACGCGAAGCTCGAGGATGTCGAAACGCTGCCGGCGCTACTGCGCAGGCGTGCGCGACATGTCGTCAGTGAGAACGACCGGACGCTCGCAGCGGCCCGCGAGCTCGAGCGAGGCGACCTCGAGGCCGTCGGCCTTCTGATGGACGAATCGCACCGCAGCATGCGCGATGACTACGAGATCGTTCCCCCGTTGGTCGACGCGATCGCCGCCGCTGCCCGCGCAGTGGACGGCTGCTACGGCGCACGTCTCACGGGGGCTGGCTTCGGTGGCTGCACCGTCGCCTTGGCCGAAACAGGAGCCGTCGACCGGGTTCGAGCAGCCGGCGAAGCGCTTGGGGCAGTCACCTACATTTGCGCCGCCGCAGAGGGGACAAGCCTCGCCTGCGGCTGACCAACCGTCCGACTCGGCAGGTTTGGCCGGGGTTTGAGAGCAGCTCTCGGATGCCGGCTGTGGCCGAAGTGACCTAGGAGCGAGAGGTTCGCGTCGCCCGCCCCCTACTGACCGTCAGCGTTCCCGAGAGCTTCTCCTCCTCCTCGTCGGGAAGCCACCAGAATCCGCGGAACTCGTGTGTTTCGACCAAGAGGGTCAGTGCGTTCGTCTTTCGATCGTGTCGTCGATGTCGCCGCGGAGTTTCTCGGACGCGTGGTAGCGCGTGGTTGGCCCTCTGCCCCGTTGGGAGACAAGGCCCGCATCAAGGAGCCGTCGAAAATCGCCCGACGCGGTAGCTGCGGAGACATCGGCCTCGGCCTCGTAACCACTCCTGTCGGTGCCGCCGATCAGGCTTTGCTCGAGTGCGATCACGAGCCGGTCGGGCCAGCCACGTTCCTCGACGAGACGTTCGAGGTAGGTCCACCGTGCCGATGCAGTCTCGATCTGGCGAAGGCGTTGTCGTGCTTGTTCCAGGTGTGCGTCGATGCAGAAACCAATCCAGGGCGTCGCATCTCGTTCCGGCTGATAGTGGCCTCCTTGAACCTCCTGCAGAACGGCGTAGTACCGGGGCGTGTGGGAAGCCAGGTACTCCTCGATGGATCCGAACTCAGGAGAAAGGAGTCCTTCGCGTGCGAGGACGAGCGATTGCACGATCCGGGAGATGCGCCCATTGCCGTCTCGGAACGGGTGAACCGAGACGACGTGGAGATGTGCCATCGCAGCGCGTACGACGACGTGTTCCTCGAGATCACTCGCGCGCAACCACTCGATCACCTCGCGCAGTAGTGGGACGACCTCCTCAGCCGCCGGCGCCTGATACGCGAGCGTCCCGTCCGGGGCGGTGACGCCGATCGGTCCTGTGCGCCAGTGCCCAGGGCTTTTGTCCCGTTGGAAGTAGCACGCGTCGAAGTGGAGATCGAGAATTACGCGGTCTGCCCATTCGAAGACCGGATCGAGTGCCATCACACCGACGTGGTCCATCGCCCGCGCGTACGACGCGACAGCCAGTCTGTTCTCGTCGGACTCCTCGACGCCGGAAGCCGCACCGGCGACCACGTTCTCCGCCTCTTCAGATGGCATCTCAAAGCCTTCGATGGACACCGAGCTCTCGACCGAAGCTGCTCGCACCTGTTTTCGGAGGGTGCCGATCCATGGGCTTGGGTAGGCCGTTTCGCGCCCGAGTTGCTGCCGTAGCTCGTCTAGCTCACAGAGGCGAGCTTGGAGGTCCTTCGGGAGAGCGGGAGTACGGTAAATCATGCTGTCGATTATACGATTAATCGTCTAAACGTCAAAATACCTTCCCTCGTCGTCCCCCCTGGCTCGAGTCGACGTGTCGAAGCTCCCCGGCGAGATCGAGACCCGCCCGTCCTGCTGCTCGTTCCACCCCACCGGTCGCCGGAACCTTTGTATTCAAGCCACAAATCGCCCAGTGACCGCTGAAGCTGAACGTGCCCGAGCAAACCATCGAGCGCCTGCCAGGGCCGATGCTCTCCCAACTGAGCTAACCGGCCAAAACCTCTCTCAGTAGTCGCGGAGCGACACATAACAAGAGTGAGCCGCGAAATGCTCTCCCCAGGGAGGGCATTTGGCTGAACGACTCCTGAGGCTCGGGCGAGACCAGGCGGTGGCGGGCGTCCGGTCCTCGTTGTTCGTCTTCGGGAGCGCGCATATGCTCGCGCGATGGCCGAGCCGCTGCGGGCGCTCGAGACTCAGGACGGCCGCCAGCTGGCCTTCGCTGTCTGCGGCGACCCGGACGGCTTTCCGCTGCTGATGCTGCATGGCACGCCGGGATGCCGGTTGCAGCGCTGGCCGGTCGAGGAGGTGTACTTCGAGCAGGGGGTCTGCTGGGTGACCTACGACCGTGCCGGCTACGGGCAGTCGTCACGGCGTCCGGGACGGAGCGTCGCCGATGACGTCGACGACGTGGTGGCGATCGCGGATGAGCTCGGCTGGAACGAGTTTGCGGTCGGTGGCGGCTCCGGCGGCGGCCCGCACGCGCTCGCGTGTGCGGCGTTTCAGCCCGACCGGGTCGTCCGGGCTCTCTGCGTCGTCGGGGTTGCCCCGTACGGCCGCGAAGGGTTGGAGCACGACGACTGGCTGGCCGGGATGGACCCGGAGAACGTGAAGGAGTTCGGCTGGGCGCTCGCCGGCGAGGAGGTGCTCATCCCTGAGCTGGAATCGCTTCAGGCGAAGATGGAAGCGCGGGTCGCCGACGACCCGTCACGAGCTCTGGAGGAGTACGAGCTGAGCGAATCAGACCGGAAGGCGCTCCAGCGGACGGAGCTGCGGCAGATCATCCGGGAGTCGACGTTCGAGTGGTGCGCGCATGGTGTCGGCGGCTGGGCCGACGATGCTCTCGCGTTCACACGGGCATGGGGGTTCGACCCAGCCGACATCACGGTGCCGGTGCTGGTCAAGTACGGGGCGACCGATGTTCTCGTACCGCCGGCGCACGGCGAGTGGCTGGCTGCGCACATCCCCGGCTGCACCGTGTACGTCGACGACGAGGAAGGTCATCTTGGAGCAGACCCGGTAGCGGCGATCGCAGAGCACGTTCGCTGGCTCCGCGACGGTGAGCCACCGGGCAAGGCCGCCTAGGAGTGCGACTGTGCGAGATCTCTGGCTCTCCAAAGAGCCAGGGGGCGCGGAAACTGTCACCTCACCTAGCCGTGGGCGTTGGCGAGTGCCTCTCTGATCTTTGCCGGCGTGAGCGCCCCGTGCGAAGCGGGCAGGCAAGCCTGCACGACCCGCAGGACGGCCGGCGAATGCACGTCGATGCCCTGGGCCTCGACCATCTCGACCGTCAGCTGGCCCTGCGGGGTCGGATCGGGGAAGCGGGTCACACCGCGGTTGCGCACGCACCGCGCAAACGAGAGTGCGTCCGCCTGCCTCGTCGCCTGCTGCTGAGGGGTCTCGGGCTGCGTCTCGCCGTGCGCCGGAAGAAGGTGGTTGCAGGGCCCGTCTTCGATCGCCCTCACACGGGTCGGGTTGATCCCGAGTTGCCGCAGCTTCGACTTGTCGAACACTCCTCCGCTCGTCGGGTCGGGCCAGTTGGGCGCACCGTGGGATCGCATACAGCGGGCGAAGGCGACCGCACCGCCCTGCGATCCCGTGGTGGAGGTCGTCGACGCGGCGACGCTCGCGATTCCTGACGAGGCGGCGCCACAGCCGGCAGCGAGAACCGCGAGCACGGCGGCGGCGAGAATGGATGAAACGAGTGCAGAGCGGCTGGTCATGATCGCGTAGTTCCTTTCGGTTCGGCCTGCGTTCAGACGGTGCGGAGCGCCTCGGTCGGGGAGAGGCGGGCGGCGCGTATGGCAGGAAGGAGTCCGGCGACGGCGCCGATCAGGACGGCTGCGCCGAGCCCGCCCGCCCAGGCGCTCGTCGGCACGACCGTCGTCCAGTGCTTGTAGTGCGCGTACACGGCCGTCGAGATCACACCGGCCGTGACGCCTACGGCTCCCCCGATCAGAGCCAGCAGGATCGCCTCGGCGAGGAACTGCGTTCGGATGTTTCCTTTGGTGGCGCCGAGCGAGCGGCGCAGCCCGATCTCGGACCGCCGTTCGAGGACGCCGATCAGCATGATGTTCGCGACTCCGACCGCGCCGACGAGGAGCGAGACGGCGCCGAGGCCGAGGAAGAGGCTGTTGAGCGCGCCTTCGGTGTCAGCACGCGCCGTCAGGGCAGCCGACGGCTGACTGACCTCGACCTCGTTCGGCGCCTCGGGGTTCGCGGTGGGGGCGAGCACCGACTGGACCGCGGCGGTCTGGCTCGTGACCGACCGGACGTAGATCTCCGTCGGATGCCCGTCGAAGTCGAGGTAGCGCTCGGCGGCCGTGAAGCCCACGAGGACGCTCGAGTCGATCTCCGGTGCGAGCGTCGCCGAGCCGAGGATGCCGACGAGGTAGAACCACATCCCGGTCGCAGGGCTCTGCCCAAGCCAGATCCGCTCACCCGGGAACAGACGGTCGATGCCGAGCCGCTGCGCCGCCGCCGCTCCCAGCACCACGACCGGTTCCCGGGCCGTCGCCGCATTGAGATAGGTGCCGGCCGCGACCGTCGCTCCCACCGTCCGGGGCAGTCCGAGGCTGGCGGCCTGGACGGCAAGGGCGTTCGTGTTCACCGCCGGGATGAGCCGGCTGCGATACGCGTTCACGCTCGTCGACCCGGTGTACTGCACCTGCTGGACCGGGCCGATCCGGCCGATCATGGCCGGAGCGGCGAGCGGCAACTCGGCCGTCTGGCCGAAGAAGGTCTGGCCGTTCGCCACCGTGAGCAGGTTGGTGCCGAGCTTGTCGATCTCGGCGAGCAGGCCCGCCTGGCTGGAGGCGGACAGTCCGAGCACCGCAACGATCGCGGCTACCCCGATCGCGATCCCGAGCGCGGAGAGCGCAGCTCGGAGCCGGCGGGTGCGCAGGCCGACGCTGGCGACGCGCGCGAGATCGGAGAGCCGAAGCCGCGGCGGCTCGGGGACCACGGAGGCGCTGAGCGGATTCGTCGTCACGGGCGATTGACGAGCGCGAAGGCGGCCTGTCTCGAGCCGGCGCGCACGCCGACGGCGTACCCCCCGCTCGTCGAGTTGGCTGTGAACGGCGGAGCGATCGCGATGCCCCTTGCATTCGTGCGTACGCGGACCGCACGAACCGAGTGCGTGCGTCCATGGACACGCGTCGTGAAATGGCCGCCCGGGCCGTGAAGGGGAGCGAGGAAGCGGACGGGTATCCCCGCCACCGGATTGCCGTCGACGTCCGTCACGGTGACGGCCAGACGGATCGGGACGCGCGAGCCGACGATGGTCGAGATCCCGGCGGCGGCCCCGGTCGCGATCGTCGCGGGGCTCCCGGCCCGGTTTCGGAGCGTGAACGAAATCGGGCTGCCGCCGGCGAGGGAGGCAGTGGCCTCGAAGCTGCCCGCGACGGTGTTCGCCGTCATGGCAGGCGCGGTCGCGATGCCGGAGCTGTTCGTCGTTTCGACCGCCTGGCTCGCGCCGCCGGCGAAGCTCGCGCCGGCGTCAGCGGCGCCCCGAGCGGCGATCGCGAAGGTGACGGCCGCTCCGACGACCGGGCCGCCGCCGGCGCCACGGACGCGCACGCTCAAGGCCTGCGCGTAGCGCCGCCCGACGGTCGCGCTCCGGGCCGGACCGCGTAGCCACAAGCCTCGCCGCCAGGTTGTGGAGCACGTAGGCGAGCGGCGCGGCCGCGCCGACGGCGGTTGCCGTGGCGGCGAACTCCCCGGGTGTGTCGTTGGCGAGGATCGGCGGGGTCGTGGCCTCGCCGTTCGCGTCGGTGAGCACAGTCGCCTGGCCGGTGCCGCCGAGGAAGCTCGCGCCGGGGGCGGCTGCTGCTCCTCCCACGCCGCCGGTCGCGGCCCCGAGCGTGAAGGTGACGGCGGCACCTTCGACGGGCCGGCCGTCCTGGTCGACGACGCGTGCGGTCAGCGGCTTCGGGTAGCGGCTGTCGACCGTCGCGCTCTGCGCCGTCGGGCCGACCGCGCCGAGCGCGGCTTGCGCGGCGTGGTTGTCGAGGTTGTAGGTCGCGACTGCCGTGACGCCGCCGGTCGAGGCGACGGCGGTGAAGCGCCCGGGGCTGCCGTTTGCCTGAAGCAGCGGCGAGGTCGCCAGCCCGTTCGAGTCGGTCGTGGACGCGGCCGGTCCGCCGCCGAGGAAGCTTGCGCCCGCCCCGGTCGTGCCGGGGACGACCGAGAAGCTGACGATCGCTCCCTGCACTGGGTTGCCGGCCGCGTCGGTGACACGCGCCTGAAGCGGCTGCGCGTAGAGGCCGTTCACCGCGGACGCCTGCGGCGTGCCGCCGGTCGCGACAAGCGAGGCGGCAAGGCCGGCGGCGGTGTTCGAGAGGGTGAGCTCGACGGTGCCGAAGTCGGAGTGCGCATCGACCGTGTAGCTGCCGGCGGCGAAGTTCGCGGTGAAAGCGGGTGCGGTCGCCGTCCCTTGCGCGTTCGTCCCGACCACCGCGTCGTGCGAGCCTGTACCGGCGAAGATCCCGCTCGGGCCGCTGCCCGGCGCGTCGAAGTCGACGTCGTAGCCGGCCGGGTCTCCGGTGAGAGGGCAGCCGTTCGTGTTCGCGAGCTGCACCTGCAGAGCCGCCGGGAACGGCTGTCCGAACTGCGCGGTCTGGCCGCTTCCCCCGGCGAGCACGAGCTCGTTCGGGGGATTCGAGCCCGGGCACGCGTCGACCGCGGCCGCAGGCGACCCGGCGCCGGCGCCAAGGAAGACGGCGAAGACGAGCGCAACGCCGACGAGCGCCAAGCGGGTCATGCTGCGGGCCTCCTTCGGTCGTCCGCCACGATCCGCCCGTCGCGCATGCTGATCCGGCGGGGGAAGCGGGCGGCGATCTCGTGCTCGTGGGTGATCACGACGATCGTCGCGCCGTCGGCGTTGAGCTCGTCGATCAGGCGCATGATCTGCTCGCTGGTGGCGCTGTCGAGGTTGCCGGTCGGCTCGTCGGCGAGCACGATCGCCGGCCGGCCGACGAGCGCGCGGGCGATCGCCACCCGCTGCCGCTCGCCGCCCGAGAGCTGGGTCGGGCGCGCGAGCAGCCGATCGCCGAGCCCGACCCGGTCAAGCGCCTCTTCGGCCCGTTCACGGCGCTCGTGCGCCGGCGGTCCCGCGTAGAGGAGCCCGTCGGCGACGTTCTCGAGCGCGCTCGAGTGCTCTGCCAGGAAGAACTGCTGGAAAACGAAGCCGATGCGGGTCGACCGCACACCGGCCAGGTCGCGGTCGGACAGGTCGGCCACGTCGAGCCCGGTGATCAGGACCCGACCGGTGCTCGGGCGCTCCAGCGTTCCCATCACGTGGAGCAGCGTCGACTTCCCCGAACCGGACGGACCGAGGATCGCCGCCAGCTCGCCCGCCTCGACCCGGAAGCTGACTCCCTGCAGCGCGGGCACCGGCGGGTCGGAACCGTAGGTCTTGGTGACCGCGTCCAGCTCGAGCACCGAAGC
The DNA here is from genome assembly GCA_963742605.1 of uncultured Thermoleophilia bacterium. GTDB lineage: Bacteria > Actinomycetota > Thermoleophilia > Gaiellales > Gaiellaceae > PALSA-600. Next base: position 21,217 of record CAVUNA010000025.1, read on the forward strand.
CGGCTGGTTCATTCGGACGGGACCACCACGCGCTGGCCGGCACGGAGGCGGGCGCCGCTCACCTGCACGAGCCCCTGGGCGTCGTCGAAGAGGCCGAGCGTCACGGCGACCAGATGGCGCACGCCGCCGGCGTCCGATACCTCGACGGCATAGCCGCCGCCGGCGAGCGCGAGGAGCGCGTTGACCGGCACCACCAGCACGTCGTTGACGCGCCCGGTGGTGATCGAGACGCTGACCGGGGCCTGGTCGAGGCTGCCGGCCGCGGCCTGATGGACGAGCCTGACGTCGACCTCGATCGTCGGCGAGCTCGAGCCGCCGTTCTGCTGGTCGCTGGACGGGGTCGTCGCCACCTTGCCGACCTGCGACACGACTCCCGGCGTGTCCGAGTTGTCGGGCAGCGTCACGACCACGTCGTCGCCGACCTTGATCTGCGACTGCTGCGACGCGTCGAGCTGGATCGCCACCTCGTGCCGGGTGGAGCTGACCGTCAGCACCGGCCCCGCCTGGACCGCCTGACCGAGCGCCGGCGTCACGCTCGTGACGCGGACGGGGCCGGCGGCGAAGGCCACCGACCCGAGCGCCAGCACGCCGGTCTGTGCCATCGCGTGCGCTGCCTGCAGCGCGCGCACCGCCTGCTCGGTGGCGGCGCTGTAGCTCTCGCCGGTGAGGCCATGGCCGTAGCCGAGCGCCTCGAGGTTGCGGTTCAACTCCATGACGTCCCGCCCTGGGGGCATGCCGGGCCGAAAGGCGCGCCAGGCGGCGCCCGACCCGTACAGGAGGAGCGTCGGCTCGCCGTCGATCCCGTAGAGCGCCTGCCCGCGCCGGATCACTGCGCCCGCATCGGGCAGCATCGTGTAGGCGGCGCCGACGTCGTAGGCGACGGCCGAGGCCCGGGCCGCGGCGAGGCTCTCGTTCGCCCCGTTTACGCTCGCCTGCGCCGGCGCGACCTGGCCCCGATCTGCCGTGACCTTCTGATCTGCCGTCGTCAGGATGGACAGGTCACTTGTGACGGCTTGCGCCGCGGACGCGCACGACGACGCCGACCCGCCGCCGCCGCCGCCGCTGCCTTCTCCGCCGCCGCTCTCGGCGGCGTTGGCGCCGGCACAGTCGGCATGTGCCTCGAGCCGATCGGCCGTCAGCTGCGCTTGCGCCTGCGCGGACGACTGCTCGTCGGCCGTCAGCGTCGCCCGCGCGGTCGCCAGCGCCTGCCGGGCCGTCGTCATCGTCTGTTCGGCCTGTCGGATGCTGGACGGCGCAGTCCCTGCGGGAACGCTCACGGTCGACGAGCCTGCGTACCCGAGTGTGCCGTCGACCTGCGTCTGCGAACTGAGCGATTGTCGCTTCACGACGGTGAGCGAGGTGGCTGCTCCGTTGTCGACGCCGCTGCTCGCGGCCGGGGAGCTGCCGCCGAAGGGGTTCGTCACCGCGACCGCAATCCCGGCGACGAGCAGCAGCACCGCCGCGCCGACGAGGAGCCGCCGCCCCGGATGCGGGAGGCGCCGACGCGGCGACCGCTCCGCGGTCTCGAGGACGTCCGTCACCGGCTCACTTGCCTTCGGCGCCGGCCTTGAACGGCAGCTTGCCCTGGCATGCCTGCTGGGCGGACTGGAATTGGCCGCTTCCCGGGTCGAGATCGCCCTGGCCTGCATGGATCCGGAGGCCGCCGTCCGAGGGATCGGGGAAGTCCTTGATCCCGTGGGCGCGCATGCACTTCGAGAAGGCGAGCAGCTGCTGTTGCATCTTCGCCTGCTGCTGCGGCGTCGGCTGTCCGCCGTTCGGCAGCAGCTTCTGGCAGGTGCTCTGGGCCGACTGGAACGTCGGCGAGTTCGGATTGATGCCGAGGTCGGAGCCGAACTGGATCACCCCCTGGCTGTTCGGGTCCGGGAAGTTGCTCACGCCGTGCTTGCGCATGCAGGACGAGAACTTCGCCCCGAGCGCGGCGCTGCCGGTGTTGATGGCGATGTCGAAGTGGGCGTTCGGGCCGGCCGGGGCGCCGCCGAGCGCCTTCGTCCCGCCGCCCGAGCTCTGCGTCGTCGATGTCGCGGTCGTGGTCGTGGCCGGCGCGGCGATGCTCGCGACGCCCGGAGCGCCGGAAGCGCCGCAACCGGTGGCGATCAGCGCGAACGCGGCGCCCGTGACGGCCAGCGCGAAGACGATCGGGTAGCGACGCATCGTTGACGTCAAGGGATAGCGCCGCGTCGGTTACAGCGGGGAGACGGGAGCTGTTACTTGTGTGTAACCGGCCGTGGGGCATGCTTGAGGCCAACGGCAGCAGGAGAGACCGGAAATGCGCGTGCTCATCGTCGAGGATCACAGGGAGCTCGCCGCCACGATCGCGGTCGGCCTCCGCCGCGAGGGCATGGCCGTCGACATCGCCTTCGACGGCGAGGACGGGTTGCGGCACGCCGCGGCAGACAGCTACGACGTGATCTTGCTGGACCGCGACCTGCCGAAGGTCCACGGGGACGACGTCTGCCGCGCGCTCGTCGCGCGCGGTTCGCGCTCTCGCGTGCTGATGCTGACCGCCGCCTACGCGATCGAGGACCGCGTCGACGGCCTCGGCCTGGGCGCCGACGACTACCTGTCGAAGCCGTTCGCGTTCGCCGAACTTGTCGCTCGCATCCGCGCCCTCTCTCGCCGCACCCCCGTCGCCAGCCTGCCCGTCCTCACTCGGGGCGACCTGCGCGTCGACACGGTGCAGCGGATCGCGAGCCGCGGCGGCCGCAGGCTGTCGCTCAGTCCGAAGGAGCTCGCCGTGCTCGAGCTGCTCCTCGCCGCCGAGGGCGCTCCCGTCTCGAGGCGACGGCTCGTCGCCCGCGGTTGGGACGAGTACGTCGACCCGGACGGCAGCGTCGTCAAGGTCACGGTTAGCCGGTTGCGCCGCAAGCTCGGCGATCCACCGCTGATCGAGACCGTCCCGCATACCGGCTACCGGATCGCCCCGTGACCACCGGCGGCCCGTGGCGCGACCACCTGCCGGCCCCGACCATCCGGCTGCGCCTCACGCTCATCTACGGCTGTCTCTTCCTCTGCTCGGGTGCGATCCTGCTCGCCGTCACCTACGCCCTCGTGCGGCACCAGTACACGAGCGCCTTCTTCATCAGCTCCGGCAAGGACGCGGCGACGGCCGCCAACGTCCATGTCGCTCCGGCGGGCGCCCTGAAGCTGCTGCAGCAGAAGGTCGGGACCTTTGTGCCCGTCGGGCCGAGGGCGTTCGCGGCCGACCCGAGGATCGTCCTCGCGGCGGCTCAGGGCCAGTCGGACGCGGCCCGCAACCAGCTGCTCGTGAACTCCGCGATCGCGCTCGCGATCACGGCGGTGCTCTCGATCTGGCTCGGCTGGTTGATGGCCGGCCGTGCCCTGCGACCGCTCCGCACGATCACCAATGCGGCGCGCGAGATCTCGGCGAGCAACCTCCACCGCCGCCTGGCGCTCGACGGCCCGGACGACGAGCTGAAGCAGCTCGGCACCACCTTCGACGGGCTCCTGGCACGTCTCGAGTCGTCGTTCGAGGCCCAGCGGCAATTCGTCGCCAATGCTTCGCACGAGTTGCGCACCCCACTCACGCTCGAGCGCACGCTGCTCGAGTTGGCGCTCAGCGACCCGAACGCCAGCATCGACTCGTACCGGCACACCTGCGAACAGCTGCTCGCCGTGGGCGAGCGGCAGGAGCATCTGATCGAGGCGCTCCTGACCCTCTCCCGCAGCCAACGCGGCCTTGGTAGCCATGAGCTGGTGGACCTCGCCGCGATCGCCGCCACCGCGGCGGCGGCCGCCGACCACGACGGCCTCGTCTTCGAGACCAGCCTCCAGCCCGCCCGGACGACCGGCGACTCGCGCCTCGTCGAGCGGCTCGTCGCCAACCTCGTCTCGAACGCGATCCGCCACAATATCCCCGGCGGGCGCGTCGAGCTCGCGACCGAGAGCGCGGACGGCCGGGCCGTCCTCACCGTCGTCAACACCGGCCCGAGGATCCCCGAGGGCGACCTGGAGCGGCTCTTTCAACCGTTTCAACGACTGGACGCCGCCCGCACCGCCGACGCGAACGGCCTCGGTCTCGGCCTCTCCATCGTCAAGGCGGTCGCCGACGCTCACGGCGCCACCGTCACCTCGGCGCCGCTCTCCGACGGCGGCCTTCAGGTCGTGGTCGCCTTTCCGGCGGCGCAGGGCGAGGGGTGAGCCCTCAGTCACCGGAATCGGTCCTGGCCCACGCGTCGTACGCCGAGTTCGACGGCATGGAGGGCGGCCTGTATGGCCGACGTGGTTCGCCGCCTGGAACTTCGGCGACCCCTGAGCCCGACACGCCTGGTTCGCCGCCTGGAACTTCGGCGACCCCTGATCGACGCCTGCCGAAGGCCCGTCTGGCGAGGGAGCGCGGGGCGCCGGCGGCCTCCCCGATCGAGCCGGACGGCTTCTGGCGGCGCACGAGGTGCGCCGAGGAGGGCGTCACATCAACCTGACCGCCCGCGAGTTCGCGCTGCTGCGCGGCCCGCGAGCCAGAGCTCCCCGGCGAGACCGGCGAGCAGGACGATCACGCCGGCGACCAGCGCGGCGAGTGCCCCGGGCGCGCGGTTCGTCCCCAGCGACCTTGTCGACCTGGGCACTGAGACCCTCGCTCTGGACGCTTGACAGTTACTGCTCACCCAGCCAGAACCCTGGGAGCGATTCGTGCGCCGACCATAGGCGCGCAGCGGGCCTCGCCAGAAGCGGTCGGCCGGGCGCGTGGTGTTCGCGTCAGGCGGGCGGGACGTGCCGACGCCCGTTGATCTTGAAATGCGGGCGCATGTCGCTCGCTGGTGTGACGGCGCTACATCGAAGTCCCTGCCGAACAGGGCAACGGTGGGCACATCGACAGATCATGCGGCCTTACCAGAGTTCATGGACGGGCGTGCCGTTGTGCAAGGTCGCAACGTCGCCTCTGGCGCTCCACGCCATCACACCCGCCAGGTCCGGCCAGTTCTCGGTCGCTTCCTGCCAATGCTTAGCAATGCCGGCCGGCGATTCGTAGTACTCCTCGAGTACGAAGATCGTCCTGCCGGTGGGGTCTGAGCTCGGGTCGAGCGGGTTCGCTAGCTCAGCGCCCTTGGAGACCGAATAGTCCAGGAGCGCCGTGTCGCCCGCGCGCGGATGTCCCTTCATCCATTCGGCGTGGCTCGCGAACAGCCGATCTCCTTCGGCCACGTCATCAGCTCCGACCGTCCACATGATCATGAGGTGCGATTTTCCGAGGTGCGACACTGCTCACGCCCTTTCATTCGGCGCCCGTGGGCGCGGCCGGGCAAGAGACCGCTCTTGTCCGTCGACGGAGTAGAACAGTTTGCTGGTCTCGGCGTCGAGTAGGTTCGCGGCCGTGGGAGCGACGAATTCGCAGCAACCGGGAGATCATCTGCCCCGAAGCGCGACGGCGAATCGGTGTGGTATTCGCCGAGATCGGGCGCACGCTCGGCCTCGACCTGCTCTTCGAGGCGCCGCTCGCCCTCTGCGGCTGCGGAGGCACAACCGAGACGTCGTCCGGCCGGCTCGACGCCGCCTTTCGGCCCCTGCGGGAATCGTCGACGTAGAGTCTCGGGAGAGGAGGTAGCAACTGACGGCCGACAAGACGGGGCGCACCAGTGCCGGCATTCTGCTGTGGCGTCGCCTCGATGGTCGCCTGGAGGTTCTCCTCGCGCATCAGGGTGGACCGTTCTGGGCCAAGAAGGATCTCGGCCACTGGACGATCCCCAAGGGCGAGGTGGAGCCCGGCGAGGAGCTCGCCGCCGTTGCGCGGCGTGAGTTCGCCGAGGAAACGGGACACGAGGCGCCCGATCTGCCGCTCGTCGATCTCGGTCAGATCACCCAGAAGTCGGGGAAGCTCGTGCTGGGATGGGCAGTCGAAGGAGACCTCGACCCGTCGACCGCCGTCAGCAACACGTACGAGCTGGAGTGGCCGCCGCGTTCAGGCGCCGTCCGGTCGTTTCCCGAGATCGACCGCGTGGAATGGTTCGATCTCGACGAGGCACGTCAAAAGCTGAAGGCTGCGCAGGTTCCCTTCCTCGACCGCCTCCAGGCGGCGCTTGCGATCAGCGCTCCAGAGCCTCGCTGAGCTCTCCCTGCAGAAGCACGGTCACCGCGCAGCTGCCGAGATGCATCGTCAGCTGACCGTCGCCCTGCCAGAAGGCGCAGGCGAACTCGTCGGGGCGGAGCACGAATCCGTGTTGCCGCGACCCGACGTGGAAGAACAGGGTCTCGACGGCGGCAAAGTCGTCGCGGAGCAGGACAGCCTGCAGCCGCTCGTCGAGCTCGCCGCGGTCGAGGCGACCAGAGATGACGCCGGAGATGAACGGTGTGCCCTCGGTGCCCGAGAACAGCACGAGCACCTGGCGACCGATGAGAACGTGAAGCGCGTTCAGCGTCTCCTCGTAGCTGAGGAGCTGCAGCGAATCGTCCCTCTCGGCCCCGGCGTACCGGCTCACGGCTCGGGGACGACCGCTTCCTCGTCGGTGTCGGTGCGACGGCGGTCTGCTGCGCGCGCGTCTTTCTTCGCCTGCTTGCGCTCGCGCTTCTCGCGGAGCGCCTGTTCGCGTGCGCGCTTGACCATCGACTCGGGGTTGCGACGCGCCATCAGCGCCGCCTCGCACGCGCGCGGCCCGGCTCGACCCTCGGCACCACCGTCACGTTGGTTGCGCGGGGCTCGTTCTCGCCGTCGTCGCCGTCGATTCGCTCGAACGAGACGATCGTGCCCTTGCAGCGATCACCGGGCACGTGGCCCGGCTCGAACGCCTCTTCTTCGACCAGCAGCCGCTCGCCGTCCTCGGTTCGAATGAACCCGTGGCGCTTGGCCGGGTTGAACCAAATCATCGTTCCCTTCAACCGCGCTCCTTCCGTTGGTTCGCCCGCGGAGGCCTTGCGGCCTCCGCGTCGGCGATAGGCCTAGACGGCGACGACGCTTTTCGCCTCCGGGCCCTTCGAGCCCTCGACGGCATCGAACTGCACTTGCGCACCTTCAGCAAGCGACTTGAATCCATCGCCCGCGATCGACGAATGGTGGACGAAGAGATCCTTGCCACCATCGGCGGGGGTGATGAACCCGTAACCCTTCGCGTCGTTGAACCACTTGACGGTTCCAGTTGCCATAAAAAAACACCTCCTCCTGCCAAGAAAAGAACGGGCAGAGGAGGCGCATGGTGCGCAACCGGTACTCGCTCGGATCACTAGGAACGGTAGCACGACCGGCGGCGATTCACCTGTCAGCGCGCGATTGAGCCTCCCGCGCGCCGCTCCAGCGCGGCCGGATCGACAATGATCGTCTGACCGCGGTGCAGCTCGACGATCCCGCGCGCGGCCTCGGCTCGGAGCACGCGGTTCACCGTCGCCCGAGACGTCGCGGCAAGCCCGGCGATCTCCTGCTGCGACAGCGGGATCACGGTTGCCGCCACCCCTTTCCCATAGAGGGAGGCGAGCTCGTGGAGCCGGCGCAACACTCGGGTCTCGGCGTCGAGGAAGAGTGCCTCGGCATACAGCTCGCTGATTCGTCGCACCCGCGCGGCGAGCAAGCGGGCGAGCACTTCGTGGACCGCCGGATACTCCTGCCGCAGGCGCGTGAAATCCTCCCGTTGCACCGCGTAGGTCTCGCCCGGCTCGAGCGCCGCGACGGTGGTCGAGCGGTGCTGTTCGAGGTCGAGCAACGCCAACTCGCCAAACGCATCTCCCGGTCCATGCACCGACACCGTGACGCTGTCGCCGAGACTGCTGTCCACGCGGGCGGCGAAGCGGCCGTGGACGATCAGGTGGAGCGTGTCGGCCGGATCGCCGCGGTGGAAGACGACCTCGTTGTCGGCGAAACGTCGGCGCTTCGAGATCGCAACGAGGCGCCGGAGTTCCGGCTCGGGCAGATTCCGAAAGAGCTCCCCACCAAGCATCGAGAGCTGAAGTGTGACGCGCGCGACACTCGCTGTGTCAAGCGCGCACGCAGGCGCAAGAGGCGATCGGTCGTGCCCGTCCTGTGGTCAAGACCCGGCGAACAGGCACATCGAGCAAAGGGAGACGAGAGATGAAGCGCCACCGCCTGAAGATGAGGACTTGGCTCACCACCGCAGTCGCCATGGCCACGCCGCTCGCGCTCGCCTCGGGCGCGTCGGCCATGAGCGCCGGTGACCCCAGCAGCCCGAGCCCGGCCCGGCGCATGCCCGTCGCCGGCGACCCGAGTGGTCTCAACTGGGCCCAGGCGGCGATCGTCGTGGCGGTCGTGCTCACCTTGACGCTCATCGCGCTGGCTCTTGCGCACAGCGCACGCAGCCGCAGCACTCTCGCCACTTCGCACTAGCGCACGACGGCAACCAGGAGAACGCGAGGGAGGGAGGCAGCCTTGCCGCCCTCCCTCGCACGTCACAATCGGGCGCGTGTACTTCGGCATCCTCGGCCCTCTCGAGGTTCGCGACGGCGACGCACTGCTGACACCGCCCGGGGCCGGTCTGCGCGCACTGCTGGCGATGCTTCTGCTGCACGCCAACGAGGCAGTCTCGACGGACCGCTTGCTCGACGCCCTGTGGCCCGACGGGCCGCCGCCGTCGGGAGCCGCCGCGCTCCAGGTGCGCGTCTCGCATCTGCGAAAGGTGCTCGGGATGGCCGGGCGGCTGGTGGTGACGGGACCGTCGGGATACACGCTCGAGCTCGGGCGAGGTGAGCTCGACATCCATCGGTTCGAGGAGCTCGTCGAGCGGGCGGACGCCGCCGAGCCCATCGCTGCTGCTGCTCTGTTACGCGAGGCGCTCGGGCTGTGGCGCGGGCCTGCGCTCGCCGACCTCGCCTACGAGGAGTTCGCGCAGCCGGCGATCGCACGCCTGGAGGAGTTGCGGCTCGCGGCGCTGGAGCGGCGCATCGAAGCCGATCTCGAGCTCGGCCGGCACGCGGACCTCGTCGGCGAGCTCGACGCACTCGTCAAGCAGCATCCCCTGCGTGAGCGGATGCGGAGCCAGCACATGCTCGCCCTCTACCGCTCCGGCCGGCAGGCGGATGCACTCGGCTCGTACCAGGAGGCGAGAGCGACGCTCGTCGACCAGCTCGGGATCGAGCCCGGGCCGGTGCTGCATCAGCTGGAGCTGGCGATCCTGCGGCAGGACCCGTCGCTCGAACTGGCGGGGACGACCAGGCCGGATCGCGCCGTCCTGGTCGTTGCACTCGCGGAGGACGGGATCGAGCCACTGCTCGCGCTTGGCGAGCCGCTCGCACGCAAGCCGACGCGGGAGGTGATCCTCGCCCGCCTCGTCGATTCCGACCTCGAGCTCTCAGCCGCGAACGAGGTTCTGCGCGCCACGCAAGAGCAGCTGGTCGCCCGGGGAACGGTTGCACGTACGGCGTGCTTCACGACGAGGAATCCGGCGGAGGACGTGGTCCGGCTGGCGACGGAGCAGGAGGCCGACCTCCTGTTGCTCGCCGGCGGTCGGGCGCCGCTCGAGGATCCGCTGATACGAGCTGTCCTCGCCAAAGCGCCGTGCGACGTCGGCGTGCTCGTCGGCCGTGACGAGGTGGTGGAGACGGGGGCCGTGCTCGTGCCGTTCGGCGGCGGCGAGCACGACTGGACGGCGATCGAGCTCGGCGCCTGGCTCGCAAGCGCCCTCGATGCTCCGCTCCGGCTCGCGGGGCCGAGGGAGAAAGAGCGTAACGCGAGCCGTCTCCTCGCAAGCGCTTCGCTTGCGACGCAGCGCGCCTTCGGCGTGACCGCGGAGCCGCTGCTCGTCGAGCCCGGGCCGGAGGGCCTCGTCGCCGCTGCGGAAGCCGCGGCGCTCGTCGTCGTCGGGCTCACGGAGCGCTGGCAGCGAGACGGCCTGGGGCCGGTTCGCGGGGCGCTCGCCGCGGACGCGCGACCACCGGTTCTCCTCGCCCGCAGCGGGCTTCGTCCGGGCGGGCTCGCTCCGGGCGAGAGCGTGACGCGCTTCACCTGGTCGATCCGGGCCTGATGAGACTTATCTCTATGGAAGAGCGAGCAACACGTAGGCGTGGATCACGTCGGCCTTGCCCTTGATCCGCAGCCCGGCTTTCGCCTCGACGACGGCGCCGTCGGGCAGCTGCTCGTAGGTCTCTGCGCCGATCAACACGCCGCCCGCAGGCGCGAGGCTCTCCAGTCGCGAGCCGGTGTTGATCGTGTCCCCGACCAGCGGGTAGGCGACATGGCCGTCGCCGCCGATTTCCCGGAGCACCGCTTCGCCGCTGTTCACGCCCACGCGAAGCTGGGGCCAATCGGGATGCTCCGCTGCGAGCAGGGTGAGCTCTTCCTGCAGCGCCAGCGCGGCTCGTGCGGCGCGCAGGGCGTGGTCGGGCTGGTCGCCCCGGCTGTTGAACGTGGCGGCGATGCTGTCGCCGATGAACTTCTCCAGCTCGCCGCCGAACCGGCGTGTGATCAGCGGCGCTGCGGTGCCCCAGTACGTGTTCAGCACCTCCGCCACCGCTGCTGGTGTCGCTCGCTCCGAGAACTGCGTGAAGCCGACCAGGTCGCCGAACAGGATGCTGATGTCCTGGCGGCGTTCCCGTGTCGTCGCCAGGTAAAGATGCCGGAACCGCTCGTCGCGCCACTCGCGACGGGCGGCGAGCCCGATGATCACGTAGGCGGTGACGATCAGGCCATGCCACTCCCACCAGCTCGCGTGCCACTGGCGCTCGCCGGTGACGGCGACGCCGATCATGGCCTCTGCCAGGAGCAGGAAGCAGGCGATCACCGCAACCGGCAACAGCTTGCGGTCGTGGCGGAAGATGACCCAGTAGCGGGCGGCACTGACCGCGTAGGTGACGGTGCCGATGATCGCCAGCACCGTGAGCAGGCTGCCGCGCGCGGCTTCGCTGTCCGGCGTCCGTAGCGGCGGCAGGTCGAGGACGGTCCAGACGAACCAGCCCGCCATCGCCGAGAGCACGAACGCGCGCAGAATGCTCCGTCGGCGAACCAGCCACGGGCCGATGCCCGGGTGCACGTCGACGAAGGCGGATCCGAATGCGAACACCGCGCTGACCAGCAGACCGACCGAGATCGCCACCTGGAAGCCGGCGTGCTCCTTCGTGAAGAGAACACCCGCGGTCCCGATCGCGTGCAGCCCGAGGAAGCCCCCCGTCGCCATGAACGCGAGCGAGAGCAGAAGGACGCGGGCGTCGCCTCGCCGGTTCGCCGCCTCTCCGGCCGCATAGCCCAGGGCGAAGGCCAGTGCGCCCACGGCTCCGAAGATCACGAAGTGGGCGCGGTAGTTCTCGAAATGGGGGTCGATTTGCTTCCGCAGGAGCAAGGAGACGAGCCCGACCAGCGGCAACGCGGCCGCAGCGACCCAGAGCAGGAGAACTGCCGTCGACCACGCGCGCTGCCGCCCACCGATCCCTTCGGCCATCGCTTCCAAACTAGGCGCGGCGCCCGGTTCGCAAAACGGAACTGAGGACGATCCTGCCCTCGTTCTCAAGGACGATCTTGCCGTAGGGTCCACGCCGACCGTAACCTCCAGATGCAGGCCCACTCGCTCCACGACCTCCGTTCCGACGCCTACCAGTACGCGTGGGACAACTCGATCGAGCCGGCGCTCGAGATCGAGTCGGGCGAGGCTGTATTTCTCCACGTGCGCGACGCCTCGGACGAGCAGATCACGAGCGAGTCGGGGGTCGACGACGTCCTGAGGCTCGACTTCTCGCACGTCAACCCGGTGAGCGGCCCCGTGTTCGTCAAAGGGGCAAAGCCGGGCGACACGCTCGCGGTGGAGCTGCTCGAGTTCCGGCCGCAAGGGTGGGGGTGGACGGCGATCATCCCCGGCTTCGGCCTGCTCGCGGACGAGTACACCGAGCCTTGGCTGCGGATCTCGCAGGTCGAGCCGGAGCACGGGCGCATCCGCTTCTCCGAGCGAGTGACGTTGCCGTACCGGCCGTTCCCGGGCACGCTCGGTGTCGCACCCGCCGAGCCGGGGAGCCATTCGATCGTCCCGCCGTCGCGGCACGGCGGGAACATGGACACCAAGCACCTCAACCCCGGCGTCACGCTCTACCTGCCGGTCGGAGTCGAGGGCGCGCTGTTCTCACTCGGTGACACGCATGCGGCGCAGGGCGACGGCGAGGTTTGCGGTACCGCGATCGAGACGGCGATGGAGGCCACCGTCCGGCTGACCGTGCGCAAGGACGTCCGTGTCGCTGCGCCGGAGTACGACGTGCCCGCCGGCTTGATCGGCGCGCACGAGCAGTCGAGCTACCACGTCTGCACCGGCGTCGGCCCGGACCTGTTCGAGGCCGCGCGGGACTCGGTGCGCGCCACGGTCACGTGGCTCGGCGAGCGCCACGGCTTCGACCGGGAGGAGGCGTACGCTCTCGCGAGCGTCGCGTGCGATCTTCGAATCCACGAAGTCGTCGATGCGCCCAACTGGGTCGTCGGCTGCTTCGTGCCCGAGTCGATCTTCGAGCCGGTCGAGACGTAGCTTTCAATGCTTCCCTCGCGCGGGTGAGCGGGGATGCGCCGTGTACGGCCGATACCTCCTGGAAGTCATGCGTTCCATGAACCTTCCAAAGGAGATCGAGTGAAGCTCAGGATCATCGTTCTGATGCTCTGCGGCGTCGCCGGGGTGGGGGCCTCCTTCGCCTTTGCTGCCGGGGGCACCGCGCACGGCCGCGCTGCACCGTGCCGCCACACAGTTGTGTTCGGCACGGCGTCGGCGCCGCAGACGTTCACAGTCACCCTGGCCAGGTCGTGGCGTCACAGCAACCTCAAGACCGGCCAGCCGGTGCAGGTGACGCTCGGCTCGACGGGGCAGACCGTCCGCTTCACGGGCGTCGGCTGCGTCGGGAGCGACGGGACTCTGACGGTCAGCGAAGCAGGGTTCCAGGTCGTCCAGCACCACACACGTGGAGGCGACGGCGACGGCGGTCAGACGACCACCACGTCGTCCGACGGTGGCACGACGACCACCGACAGTGATCCGCCGCCGACCACGACCAACGGCGATCACCCGCCGACGACGACCAACAGCAACGACCCGCCGCCGACGACGACGAACGACAACACGACGACGTCGACGACTCCGGGCGACTGATCCGACGAAGACAACGAGTGTGCGGGGCCGGCAACGGCTCCGCACACCGGTCATCCTGGTCGGTCGAGCGCGACGAGCACGCTTCCCGACGCGTCGAGCAGCTGCAGCGAGCCGTCCACGAGTCGGAAGCTCACCGCCTCGGCCAGTGCGGCGAGGAACGCAGCTTCCTGCTCCAGCACTCCCGGCGGGTCCGCGCAGAACATGCGCGTCGACGCGGCGGCCGAGAAGCGGAGCTCGGTATCGCTCGCGCTGTAGGCGGCGGTGTAACGGTTGCAGCCGGCCGAGCCCGACACGCGGCCCGGCTCGTCGAAGTCGGCGGTCAACGTCGTGCCGGCGATCGGCGGGGCGAGCCCGTCGCCACGCCGAACAACCGAGACGACCCAGGCTCCGGAAGGCGACGATGCTGCGTTGCCCACTTCGCAACAACCTATGCGGGCACCGGGTCGCCGGCCGGCGGCCTTGCCCGCAGCGAACGCGCAAAGCGCTCGAGCAGCTGCAGGACATCTGGATGCTGTTCGGGCTGCCACTCCGCGAGGAAGCGCTCGAGTGCCTCCCGCCGGGCTTCGGCCATCTTCTGCACGGCGTCGTGCCCTCGGTCGGTCAGTCGAACCTCGGGCTCGCCTTCGACGAGGCCATGTGCACGGAGGTCGGAGAGGACGGTCGAGACGGCATCCACCTGGAGCTTGTAGCGCTCGGCGAGCTCGTCGGCGGTCACCGCCTCGACCTGATCGAGGCGCAGAAGGAGCCATGCCTCAACAGGCGTGACGTCGATCTCCGCGGCGTTCGCAAGCCGCTCGTAGACGAGGTGGCGGTTCTCGCGACTCGCAAGCTTGCTCAGGCGCTCCTCGAGCTCGTCGAGCGAGCTCGCGTCGCGCGGTGAGGCGAAGCTGTCGCCGATGCCCTGCTCGGCGACCGTCTGGCGAAGCGGTCGCTCCTCGAGCAGCCAGGTGAACACGAAGGCGACGAGTGCGAGGAAGGCTGCGATCAGGAACACCGGATGGAGGGCAGACGCGTACGCGTCGACGTAAGGGTCGCGAATCGCCGGCGGGAGTTTGTCGATCTGCTCCGGGCCGAGGTGCGAGGGAATCTGCCCGGCGGCGCCGGGTGGCAGGTGCGAAGCGAGCTTGCTCGCGAACTGATTGGTGAAGATGGCGCCGAAGATCGGCACGCCGATCGTCCCGCCCATCGACCGGAAGAGCGTCGCGCTTGCGGTGGCGACGCCGAGATTGCGGTAGTCGGCGGCGTTCTGGACTGCGAGGATCAACACCTGCATCACGAAGCCGAGCCCAAGCCCGAGCACGAGCAGGTAGAGGTCCGCGAACAGGGTCGAGGTCGTGGGGGTGAGGCGTGCGAGCAGGAGCATTCCGACGACCATCAACCCGGTCCCGATGATCGGGAAGACCTTGTAGCGACCGATGCGGGAGATCAGCTGGCCGCTGCCGATCGACGCGATCAGGACGCCGGCCATCAAGGGCAGCAGCTCCAGGCCGGATTGCGTCGGGGTCGCTCCTCGCACCACCTGCAGGTACAGCGGGATGTAGGTGACCGCGCCGAACAGCGCGAACCCGACGATGAAGCCGACGATGCTCGCGACGTTGAAGACGCGATTCTTGAACAGCGAGAGGGGGAGTGTGGGCTCCTTCGCGGAGCGCTCTGCCGCGACGAAGCCGACCGACAACACGATCCCGAGGGCGAGGAGCAGGATCATCTGCCACGACCACCAGGGATAGGTGGACCCGCCGAGGCTCGTGTAGAGGACGATCGACGTCAGCCCCCCGGCCAGCAGCGCCATGCCGAGGTAGTCGATCGCCCGCTTGATCCGCACGGCCGGTGTTGCGAGCACGAGCTGCAGCACGACGAACGCGGCGATCCCGATCGGGACGTTGACGTAGAAGATCCAGCGCCATGACAGGTGGTCGACGAAGAGACCGCCGAGCAACGGCCCGACCACGGTCGAGACCCCGAACACCGCTCCCATCAGCCCGGAGTAGCGCCCGCGCTCGCGCGGGGAGACAACGTCGCCGATCACCGCCTGTGTGCTGACCATGAGCGCACCGCCGCCGAGGCCCTGAAGGCCGCGGAACGCGATCAGCTCGGTCATGTCGCGACTCAGACCGCAGAGCACGGAGCCGGTGAGGAACACCACCAGGGCGACCTGCAGCACGAGCTTCCGCCCGTACATGTCCCCGAGCTTTCCTGCCACCGGCGTCGTGATCGTCGAGGTCAGCAGGTACGCGGTGACGACCCAGAACAGCTTGTCGATTCCGCCCAGGCTGCCCGCGATCGTCGGCAGCGCCGTCGACACGATCGTCGAGTCGAGCGACGCCATCAGCATCACGAGCATCAGCGCCCCGAAGACGGGCCCGACGCGCACCGAGGCGGCCGGCTGGGCCTCGGCGTAGGCGCTCGCGGTCACGCCGGGACTATGTCAACGGCGCCCGAAGAGCGCGATCGCGATCGGCGACAACACGATCGCACAGACCTGCGCGACGACCAGCGACGGGCGGTTGTCGATTCCCTGCGCCGCGATGCTCGCGAGTGTGTACGCCCACGCCGCGCCGGCCGCCAGAAAGACGACCCACGCGAGCAACTGCTCCGGGAGTGTGGTGCGCTCGGCACGGGGCGCGTGTGTCGGCAGCGGCACCGCGAGCAGGGGCCTCAGCCGCGTCAGGAGCTCGCGCTCGTCGAGTGCCGCCGGCTTCCACTCGGCGACCACGAACCGCTGCTCGTCGATCACCTTCCGAAGCTCGACCACATCCTTGCGTGCGCGGTGGGCACGCAGACGATGGCCTGCCTTCGTCTCGGCCATCATCCGGTCCTGTGCACGCTCGAGCAGGTTGAGGTCGACCAGCAGCCGGAACTGCGCCCGGAAGAGCCGTGACGACCGGTACGGCATGCCCAGGCATTCTCGCGCGACCGCAGGCCTCCTTTCGTAGGCTCCATGTGTGCGCACGTTCCTGCTCGTCCGCCACGGCCAGTCGCTGCTCAACGTCGCCGGAGTGGTCAACGGCGATCCGGCCCGCGACCGCGGCCTCTCCGAGCACGGCGTCGAGCAGGCGACCCTGCTGGCCGGCCAACTCGCGCAGCTTCCGATCGACGTCGTCGTCGTCTCGCCTTTCCCGCGCGCCGTTCAGACCGCCGACATCGCGCTCGGCGGGCGCGCCGTGCCTCGCGTGGTCGATGCCGACCTGGGCGACGTCCGGATCGGCGAGCTCGAAGGTGGTTCGCTGGCCGACTACCGCGAGTCGGCGCCGCACTCGGATCGCAACGTTCCATTCCCGGGCGGGGAGAGCCTCAACGACGCGGCCCGCCGATATGCGGCGGCCTTCGAACGGCTGTGCGATCGCGGCGAGGCGACGACGCTCGTCGTCTGCCACGAGATCCCGGTGCGCTACGCCGTCAACGCTGCGGGCTGTAGCGACGAGCTCGACGCGCCGCTGCACGACGTTCCGAACGCGACGCCGTACCTGTTCGCCGAGCCGGCGCTGCGTGCGGCCGCCGGTCGGATCGCGCAGCTCGCGGGCGAGTAGCTACGCGCGAGCGGCGAGGACGACGATCCGGAAGGCGGCACTTCCCGGCGGCGTGCACGCCGACAACACGAGGCCCTTGTAACGCAGGACCCAGACCTGCCATGGACGGACGGTGACGGTCCGCCGGACGCGGTACAGCGTGTGCCCGACCCAGATCGGGTCACCGTGCCGGAGGAGCTGCAGGTTCCGGAACGGATGCGTGTGCGTCGTGCGGTGGCCGGCGATCGCGACGGTTGTCGTGCTGCGGTAGTACAGGTGCGGGCCGTACGCGAGATCGGATGCCAGCGGGACGTCGAGCCCGAGCCGCGGAATGTGCAGCATCGGCGCGGCCGCGGTGGCGGAGCTGACGAATGTCAGCCCCGCCACCACGACGGCCGCGACAAAGGCGTTACAGCGTGAACGGAAGAACACCGGGTTTCCGAACCTGCGTCGCCTTCGGGTGTGCCTTGACCTTCTGCTTCGGGTGCTTCTTCGGCTTGACCTTGACCTTGGCCTTGACGACCTTCTTCTTGGCGTGCTTGACGACCGGCTTCGGCGTCTTCGGAGTCACCGCGGTCGGCGTGGCCGTCGGCGGCGGGGTCGGCGTCACCGGAGGCGGTGGCGTCACGCAGTTCCCGGTCGCGTCCGTGACCATGCCGTCCGGGACCGCCGACTGGATGCCGTCGATGTTCGGGCACTGGTCGGTCGGGGGCGGCGGGGGCGGAGGCGGGGGCGGGGGAGGCGGAGGCGGCGTGACGCAGTTGCCGTTCGCATCCACGATCATCCCGTCCGGGACGGTCGCCTGGTTGCCGTCGATGTTCGGGCATTGATCGGGCGGAGGCGGCGTGACGCAGTTGCCGCTGTCGTCCTTGATCATCCCGTCCGGGACGCTGGTCTGGACGCCCTCGATGTTCGGGCACTGATCGGTCGGGGGCGGCGGCGGGGGCGGAGTGCACCCCGTCGTCGCGCGCGTCACCGTCGTCGAGCTCTCGACATTGGTGCCACCGCTCGGGCCCGAGTTGTCGCCCCACTTTGCGAGCTCCTTCACGTTCAGCGTGACGTTCGACACCGAGCTGTCGACCGAGAACGAGCCCGTGAACGAGTAGTTGTCAGCGGTGTTGAAGGCGCCGCTTCCGACCTGAAGGGTCGGGCTCAGCGCCGAGCCGTTGACCGCCGTCTCGTAGATGCGAACGTCGTTGTTCGTCCTGCTCCCGGGCAGCCCCGAGTTCGTGCTCCAGGCCGTCGCGGTGTAGCTGACCAATCCGTCACACGAGAACGACGCCGTGATGACGGAGTGATGTGCGAATGCCGCCGGTACGAAGACAAGCGCCGCGATCACGACCGCGGCCGCGCGTAGCCCCTTACCCCTCAACATGCCCTCCCCAAGTCCGCAGTTCAGTCGTCGGGAGCGATCGAGCCGCAGGCCCCTGATCCCCTTCTGTCCCCCAGATAAGCGATGCCCGCTCTGGGCCGATATCCCCAGTTTCAGGGATTCGGATGGGCCAAGCCCGATTTCAGCTGGGCAGTTCCAGGGGTGAGCGCACGATCGCCTGTGTCGATCGTTTCCCGTTGACGACCGGCCAGACGATCCACTCGTATTGCCCAGGAGCGAGCGATCCGGCCGGGCCACGTGCTCCCGTTCGAACGGCGATGATGATGCTCGTCTGGTGCGTGCGCACGTGGAAGACACGCTTCGATCCTCTCAGCAGGTCGATGTCGTATGCGGTTGCGCCGGCGGCCGGCGCCCAGGCGAGTTTGTCCTGGGTCGTAGCGGGCGGCGGCCGTTTGGTCGGCGGCTTGGCGGTCTTGGTCGGGTTGTGCTTCGTGGTCGGCGTGGTCCTCGACGCACCGGGGGTCGTCGCCGCGTGCGTTGTGCGAACGGAGGCGTGGCCGTGCGTCGTGGGCCGTGGCGGTGTCGACTGCGTTGTCGGGGTGACGGCGGTGGTGGCATGAGCCCGAGGCGTCGACGACGCGGGCTGTCCGATGTGGCCCGTGCTCGACGGGTCGACAACTCGGGCCGTGTCGGGGGTCGACTTACCGCGTGGGAGAAGTGCCACCGTCGCGGCGAGTGCGAGCGCGCCACCGACCAGCACTGCAACGAACACCGGCCACCGACGTGTTCGTGATCGCTCGGTCGGGACGGAAACGGGAGGCGGCGGCGCGGGCGGAGTGAGCTGGATCGGCTCGGCGACCCGCAGCGGCGCCTCGGCAGGACCGGCCGCCGGCGGCGGCGGCGCCTCGACCGCAAGCGCGGGCTGGTCGACAGGCGCAGAGGCTGGCGTGACTCGAGGGTCCGGCGGCGGCAGGGAGGCGAGGTGCTCGCGTAGCTCGGGGTCGACGAGAACGAGCTCAGGGCTGACGGCGTTGACATCGACAGCCGTCCGTTCGGCCGCGAGAGGAGGAGATGCAGTCTCAGGCATCTGCAGGGCAACCTCGGCCGGAGGGATGCTGTCGGGAACACCCGGATCAGTAGCAAAAAGCGTCCGGCTCCGAGGATCTAGCGTTTGGCGGTCCAGGACGAATGTCCTGCGCGGTTAAGCCGGGACGTCCTGTCTTCCCGGAAAAGGAAAACCCGCCTGGCGCGGGGGGCGCTTTCGTCCACCCCTCCGACCGGCCCGTTCGCGCTTGCGCGCGCCCGAGTCGCTCGGTGGGATCTCGTCCTACTCGCGCTCCGCGCCCGGCGGGAGCCGCAGACTATCCGTGGCAGGTCACAGCATGCAAGCGCTCGCGGCGACGAAAAACGCGCTCGTTGCGAATCGCCGGCTGACCAGAGGAACGAGCGGCTACGATCGGCCGCGATGACGCGCGCGCTCGTAGGGGTCGCTGCGTTCGTCGTCTTGGGGGCGGTGGCCGTCGGCGCTACGGCCGCGGCGCGCGCCCAGACGAAGGCTCAGCAAGTGACCCTGATCGGCGACTCGGTCGCCGATGCGCATCGCCGGGACGAGGACGGCCGTCGCCGAGGCCGGGCGTGAGGTATCGCTCAACCTGCAGGTGGCGCCGTGCCGGCGGATCGCGGGCGACAGCTGTCCATACAACGGCGTCCGGCCGCCCAACGTGATCGACCTCGTTCAGTCGCTCGGGCCCGCGCTCGGGCCGAACGTCGTCGTCGCGGTCGGTTACAACGACCACGAGGACACCTATCCGCAGGACCTCCAGAGCGCGCTGACCGCTCTCGAGGGGGCCGGCGTCAAGCGCATCTTCTGGTTGACGCTGCGTGCCGCGCGGCACCCGTACCTGTCGATGAACGCGGCGCTCGAGGCGGCCGCCGCGAGCCATCCCGACCTGACGGTCGTGGACTGGAACGTCTACTCGCGGAGCCACCTCGATTGGTTCCAGAACGACGGCATCCATCTGGACACTGCCGGCGCCGAGGCGATGGCGACGCTCATCCACAAGGCGCTCGAGGCGGGTGGAGTGGCGGCGCCCGACGTCCGCGTGCAGACGTCCCGGCTTCCGGTCGCTACGCACGGCGCGGCGTACGCGGCGCGACTCGTCGGCGCGGCAGGAATTGTCCCCTACCGTTGGTCGTTGCTCGAGCGCGCTCCGACGGGTCTCCACCTGGAGGCAAACGGCGTCGTGCACGGGCGGCCGATGGCGGCCGCCGGGGCGTACACGTTCAACGTCCGCATCACCGACTCGACCGGTACGTCGACGACTCGACGGCTCACGCTGCGCGTCAGGCGCTAGCGAGCTAGCGGGCCGATGCTGTTCCCGACCGCCACCTTCGCGATCTTCTTCATGATCGTCCTGCCCGTCTCGTGGGCGCTGCAGCGGCACCGGCGCGCCTGGATGGGATGGATCCTGCTGGCGAGCTACGTGTTCTACGGCTGGTGGGACTGGCGGTTCGTGTTCCTGCTGATGGCCTCCACGGTCGTGAACCACGTGCTCGCCGTTGCGATCTACCGGTCGACGACCGTCGCGGCGCGCAAGGGATTCCTCACGCTCGCGGTCGGATTCGACGTCGGCCTGCTCGCCTACTTCAAGTACTCCGGGTTCCTCGTCAGCTCGGTGGACAACGTGGTCGGGACATCCTGGCTCGTCAACGCAGCGCTGCCGATCGGCATCTCCTTCTACACGTTCATGGCGATCTCGTACGTCGTCGACACCTACCGCGGCGAGGTCGTCCCGGCGTCGTTCGCCCGCTTCGCGGTCTTCCAGGCGTTCTTCCCGCATCTCGTCGCCGGCCCGATCGTCCGGGCCAGCGAGCTGATGCCGCAGCTCGAAAGCCCCCGTGACCCGCGCCGCGTCGACAACTCGCGTGCGTTCTTCCTGATCGTCAGCGGCCTGTTCCTGAAGGTCGTGATCGCGAACCACCTTGCGACACACGTCGTCGACGAGGTGTTCGCCGCACCGAATCGGTACTCGTCACTGGAGGTGCTGGTGGCGATCTACGGGTACGCCGTGCAGATCTTCGCCGACTTCTGCGGCTATACGAACATCGCGATCGGCATCGCACTCCTGCTCGGATTCAAGTTCCCGCAGAACTTCAACTCTCCGTACACGGCGGTTTCGCTCCAGGACTTCTGGCGCCGCTGGCACATGACCCTCTCGCGCTGGCTGCGCGACTACCTCTACATCCCGCTCGGCGGCAGCCGTAAGGGCCGCGTGCGCACGTACGTGAACCTGATGATCACGATGCTTCTCGGCGGGCTCTGGCACGGAGCCGCGTGGACGTTCGTCATCTGGGGCGCCATCCACGGCATCGGCCTCTGCGTCGAGCGTGCGATCGGCTGGCGGCCGACGTCGAGTGCCGGGATCTGGTTCGGGAGGATCCTCACGTTCCAGATCGTCTGCTTCGCCTGGGTGTTCTTCCGTGCCGACTCGTTCGGGCGTGCCTGGGAGATCCTCCAGCGCCTGTTCGACGCCTGGGGTCAACCATCGCCGCTGGTCACCACTTCCGTCGTGCTCGCGATCGTGTTCGGGATCGGTGTTCAGTACGTACGCCCGACCGCGCTCTCGTGGATCGAGCTTCGATTCGGGCGTCTCGCGACCGCGTTGCAGGCAGCGTGCCTCGCCGCCTGCCTGATGGTGATCGACGCCCTCGGCCCGCAGGGCGTGGCCCCGTTCATCTACTTCCGCTTCTAGGTGCCTGGTCGATGAGAATCCCGCCCCGGTCCGCCGCCCGCAGCGTCGTCGTCTGCCTCCTGACGCTGGTGTTCGCGTCGCTGCTCAACGCGAAGGGCATTCGCAAGACGGCGGAGATCCAGCAGCCGGGCCTCCAGCGGCGTGTCGCGCTCGCCGTCGCCCGCCCACTCGTGGACGTCAGCACCTTCCTGCACCTCACGGCGCCTCGTCACGGGATCCAGGTGGCTCTGGGGCGGCAGAGCTGGGATCAGATCGACACGCAGGTTCATTTCACCGTGCCGTCGACGCCGCCCGCGACCGTGCCGCCGTCCCGGGTGGTGCCGCGAGGAAGGCGCGCGGCGCTGCCGCGCTTCACCGCGGCGCACCCGCTGCGAGTCTGGGTCGCCGGAGACTCGCTCGCGGAGGTCCCGGGTCAGGGGCTCCAGCGCGTCGCGGGCTCCTCGGTGGACATCGTCGGAGTCGAGAGCCGGCTGTCGACCGGCCTTGCGCGTCCTGATCTCTACAACTGGTTCCTCCGCATCCCGGCCGCGACGCGTCAGCTGGCGCCGAAGGTCGTCGTCTTCTCCTTCGGCGCCGACGATGCTCACGACTACCTCGCCGGCGTCCCGAAAGGAAAGACGATCGGGCCGCTCGGCAGTCCCTCCTGGGACGCCGAGTATCGTCGGCGCGTCGAGGGCGTCACGCACGAGCTGGCGGCACGAGGGATCTATGTGGTCTGGCTCGGCCTGCCGATCCCCGACGGCTCGGGCTTCCGCCACAGCTTCCCGATCGTCAACCGAATCCTCGCCTCGGTGGCGAGGTCCAATCCGCGTTCGTCGAGCTTCGTCGACACGTGGCACCTCCTCGACGACGCCCACGGTCGCTACACCGCCTACCTGAGGGTGCACGGAAAGCTGACGCTGATGCGTCTGCCGGACGGCGTCCATTACACCCCGGCGGCAGGCGACCTCGTCGCCGAGCAGGTGCTGAAGCAGCTCCGCGCGCGGTTCGCGTTCTAGGTGAACGCGTTCTCGCCGGTCAGCGCCCGGCCGATCAGCAGCTTCTGGATCTGACTCGTTCCTTCGTACAGCGTCGTGACGCGCGCATCGCGGAGGTACTTGCCGACCGGGAACTCGTCGATGTACCCGTAGCCGCCGTGCGCCTGCACCGCTGCGTTCGCCGCGCGGACCGCGACCTCGCTCGCGAAGTACTTCGCCACCGACGCCTCGACCGTGTGCCGCTCGCCGCGGTCTGCGGTCGAGGCGGCACGCCAGACGAGGAGACGGGCGGCCTCGGTCTCGACGGCGATGTCCGCGAGCAGCTCCTGGACGAGCTGGAAGCTCGCGACGGGCCGCCCGAACTGGCGCCGCTCCTTCGTGTAGGCGACGGAGGCGTCCAGACAGCCCTGGGCAATTCCGACGCAGCCCGCGCCCAGCGAGATGCGCCCGTGGTCGAGGGCCGTCATCGCGATCTTGAAGCCGGCGCCCTCGTCGCCGAGTCGCGCGCTGTCGGGAACACGGACGCCGTCGAGGAAGAGCTCGGCCGTGTCCTGGGCGCGAAGCCCGAGCTTTCCCTTGACGGGACGAGACTCGAAGCCGGGAGCGTCGGTCGGGACGACGAAGCACGTGATGCCGCGAGGGCCGGGCTCACCGGTGCGCGCGAACACGAGCGCGTGCGCGGCCCAGGTGCCGAGCGTGATGAAGATCTTCGTGCCGGTGAGCACCCAGTCCGCGCCGTCACGGACGGCGCGGGTTTCGAGGCCGCCCGGGTCGGAGCCGGCGCCGGGCTCGGTGAGGGCGTAGCAGCCGAGCTCCTGGCCGGCAGCGAGCGGCGGCAGCAGCCGCTGACGCTGCTCTGCCGAGCCGAAGCGGGCGACCGACTTGCCGTAGAGGCCGTTCGAGACCGAGACGATCCCGCGGATGTTCGAGTCGGCCCGGCCGAGCTCCTCGACGATCAGCGTGTAGGTGACATGGTCGAGCCCGAGCCCACCGTGCTCGGCGGGGAGCGCGGCGGCCAGAAAGCCGAGCTCGGCGAGCTTCGCCACGATCCCACGGTCAACCGCCTCGGCGCGGTCCCAAGCGGCAACGTGAGGCGCGATCTCCGCATCGCAGAATTCACGCGCAGTGCGCCGAATCAACTCCTGCTCGGCCGACAAGCGTGAAGTCCACGCATCGATCTTGACGTCTTTGCGCGGGTAGCGGGTGCGCAGCGCGAGACGGCGAGTGCGGGCTTTGCCCGTGCTCGCCAACCGCGAGGGGCTTTGCCCGTGCTCGCCAACCGCGAGGGGCCAAGTGTCGGAGAGGGGGCCTGGGGGAGAACCGAGGGTGCTCCCCCCAACAGAAAATCCCGCCAGCGCGGTGTCGCTTTCGTCCACCTCGCCAACCGGCCGCTTTGGGCTTGCGCCTTTTTGCAGTCGCTCGGCGGGGCTTCGACCTACTCGCGTCACGCACCCGACGGGAGCCGCAATGTATTCGGCGGGAACCGATCCGCGCAAGAGCTCCGCGAGACGAAAGACGCGCACTTTGCACGAAGTGCGTAAGGTCGCCGGATGGGGGTGCCGACCGTACGTCGACTCGTCGCGGGCGACGAAGCCGTGATCGTGCGTCTTGCCGAGCGCGAACCGCAGACGGCGCTGCTCGCAGACGAGCGCACGCTGTTCGTCGTCGCGTTCGACGGCGAGACACCGGTCGGCTTCGCGTTCGGCTACGTGCTCCCTCGGCGTCACGGTGACGCCGAGATGCTGTTCGTCTACGAGGTCGATGTCGACGCGGGTTACCGCCGTCAGGGGACCGCCACACGCCTGTTGCGGGAGCTCGAACGGCTGGCGCGTGAGCGCGGAGTGCGAGAGGCCTTCGTCCTCGCCGATGCGGACAACGACCCCGCGGCGCGGCTCTACGCCTCCGTGGGCGGTGAGCCGCTCGACGTCGTGCAGTGGGAGCTCCGCTACCCGGCCGCGTGACGACGGTCCGGCCGGCGACGCTCGACGACGTCGAGCTGCTCGTCGCCTGGCATGCGGACCCGGAGATCTCGGCCTACTGGGACGACGAGACGTTCACCGCCGAGCAGGTACGCGAACGCCTGGCGCGTGGCGACGTCGACAGCTGGATCATCGAGGAGCAAAGCGAGCCGGTCGGGTACCTGCAGTCGTGGTGGGAGGAGGGCGAGCCGCGGCGCGGCGGCCTCGACGGCTTCCTCGCCCCGCCGGCTCGCGGCCGTGGCGTGATGCCGGCGACTGCCAGGGTGCTGGCCGCATCGTTGCTCGCCGAGGGGTGGGCGGAGGTGACCGTCGACCCGTATGCCTGGAACGAGCGAGCCGTGCGCGCCTGGAGCAAGGCCGGCTTCGTCGAGGTGTCCCGCCACGGCCCGGACGGCGAGCACTCCGCCGACTGGATCCTGATGCGCTTCGAGGCGTGAGCAAGAGAGGTGCCTGGCACCGAGGTGCCAGGCACCGGTGCCCTCCCGCCAACTCCTCCATATCCAGGACTGCCGCACGACTAACCTTGTTCGTCCGATGAAGGTCGTCCTTCCCGACAACTCGGAGCTCACGCTGCCCGACGGCGCCACCGGGCTCGACGCCGCGCGCGCGATCGGTCCGAGGCTCGCGGAGCAGGCCGTGCTCGTCCGGGCCGACGGCACGCCGCAGGACCTGCGCGCGCCGCTTCCGGACGGCGCCCACCTGCAGATCCTGACGACCCGCGACGGGGACGACCCCGACGCGCTCGCCGTTCTTCGCCACTCCTCGGCCCACCTGCTCGCGGAGGCGGTGCGGCGGTTGTACCCCGGCGTCAAGGTCGCGATCGGGCCGCCGATCGAGAACGGCTTCTACTACGACTTCGAGTTCCCGCAGCCGATCTCCGAGGCCGATCTTCAGCGCATCGAGGAAGAGGTGGCTCGCGAGATCGCCGAGGGTCGCGCGTGGACCCGGGAAGAGATCACCCGCGACCAGGCCCGCGACCGCTTCCTCGTCGAGGGCGAGCCCTACAAGGTCGAGCTCGTCGACACCGCGCAAGGCGATATCTCGCTGTACACGCAGGGCGACTTCACCGACCTCTGCCGCGGCCCGCACCTCCAGAACGCAACACCGATCAAGGCGTTCAAGCTCACCGGCCTGGCCGGTGCGTACTGGCGCGGGGACGAGCACAACACGCAGCTCACGCGCATCTACGGGACGGCGTTCTACTCGCAGGCCGACCTCGACGCCTACCTCGAACGCGTCGAGGAGGCACGTCGGCGCGACCATCGCCGGCTCGGGCAGCAGCTCGACCTCTTCCACCTCTCCGACCACTCGCCCGGCTCGCCGTTCTGGCACCCGAAGGGAATGGTGATCTGGAACGAGCTCGAGGATGTGCGCCGACGCGAGAACCGGCGCCGGGGGTACCTCGAGGTGAAGACGCCGCTTCTCTACGACAAGGAGACCTACGTCACCTCGGGGCACTACGAGAACTACGAGGAGAACATCTTCTGGGTGCAGAGCCACGACGAGACCGACCGCCGTTTCGCACTCAAGCCGATGAACTGCCCCGGCCACATGCTCCTGTTCGGCTCGCGCCTCCGCAGCTACAAGGACCTGCCGATGCGCTTCGCCGAGTCGTCGACGCTGCACCGCGACGAGAAGGGCGGCACGCTGCACGGCCTGCTGCGCGTGAAGCACGTCACCCAGGACGACGCCCACATCTTCTGCCGGGCCGACCAGATCGAAGACGAGATCTTCGGCTGCATCGACTTCGCGTCGTTTCTCTACGAGCTCTTCGGGCTGGACGCGCGCTTCGAGCTCTCGACACGTCCCGACCACAAGCTCGGCAGCGACGAGGAGTGGGATTTCACCGAGGGCGCGCTCCGGGCGGCGCTCGAGCGGCGCGGGATCGAGTATGTGGTCAACGAGGGCGACGGTGCTTTCTACGGGCCGAAGATCGACCTTCACATGACGGATGCGATCGGGCGGTCATGGCAGATGGGAACCATCCAGCTCGACGCGCAGATGCCGCAGCGCTTCGGGCTCACGTACATGGGCGCCGACAACCACGAGCACTCGCCCTACGTCGTCCACCGCGCCCTGTTCGGATCGCTCGAGCGGTTCGTTGGGATCCTGATCGAGCACTACGCCGGCGTCTTCCCGTTCTGGCTCGCGCCGGTGCAGGTCCGGGTGATCCCGGTGGGCGAGGGCCACCGCGAGGCTGCAGCCGAGCTGGCGGAAGCGCTCGCGCCCTACCGGGTCGAGGTCGACGGCTCGGACGAGACCGTGGGCAAGCGGATCCGGAACGCCGAGGTGGACAAGATCCCGTTCGTCGTCGTCTACGGCGACAAGGAGTCGACGGACTCACTGGCGATCCGTGAGCACGGCGGCGGCCAGAGCACCCTTTCCCTGGCCGAGTTCCGGGCGAAAATTGGTACCCTTGAGCCCTGGCAAGCAGGGGCGGAACCGTCTCTCACCTCCTAGCGCGAGCTTCGGGGGTTCAACCGAGGTGCTCACCCGAGCAGGTTGACGAGACCGCCGCGCCGCTGCACGCCGGCGGTTTTTCATTGACGGAGGAGGAAACAACGAGCTTGGTGGAGAGCATTTGAGGCCACAGATTTGAGGCCAAGGGGTAGGCGCACCGTAGAGCCGCCGCGGCGTCCCGAACCACAGACGCGGATCAACGACGCGATCCGCGTACCGCGGGTGAGGCTGATCGACGAGAACGGCGGCCAGATGGGGATCAAGTCCACCGACGAGGCGCGCGACTACGCCTACGGGAAGAATCTCGACCTGGTGGAAGTCGCAGCGCAGGCGGACCCGCCGGTTGCGCGCGTCATGGACTACGGCAAGTACCGGTACGAGCTCGAGCAGAAGGCGAAGCTCGCGCGCAAGCATCAGACGCAGATCCACGTCAAGGAGATCAAGCTCAGACCCAAGATCGGGCAACACGATTACGACACGAAGAGGGGCCACGTCGAGCGCTTTCTCAATCAGCGCGCGAAGGTCAAGGTCACGATCATGTTCCGGGGACGCGAGCGCGAGCATCCGGATCGTGGGCGCGACCTGCTGATGCGCTTGGCGGACGACGTGAAGGATGTCGGGCTGATCGAGACCCAGCCGCTCCTCGAAGGTCGGAACATGACGATGGTGCTCGGCCCCACGAAGAACGCAGGAGTCAAACGAGATGCCGAAACAGAAAACACACTCGGGAGCGAAGAAGAAGTTCAAGGCGACGGGGACGGGCAAGCTGCTGCGGCGCAGCCAGATGTCGGGCAAGCTGATGAACAAGTCGCCGAAGCAGAAGCGCCAGTTCAGTAAGGACCAGCCGGTCGCTCCCGCCGACGAGAAGGTCGTTGCTCGCATGCTGGGAAGGCGCTGAGCGATGCCGAGAGTCAAGCGATCCGTCCACGCGCGCAAGAAGCGCCGCAAGGTGCTCGAGGAGGCCAAGGGTTACTGGGGCCTCAAGAAGTCGAACTACAAGTACGCGAAGGAGCAGGTCGAGCGTTCGCTCGCCTACGCCTACCGCGACCGCAAGGTCCGCAAGCGTGACTTCCGGCGGCTGTGGATCATGCGCATCAATGCCGGCGCACGCGCGAACGGCCTCTCGTACAACCAGTTCGTCGCGGGCCTGAAGGCGGCGGACGTCGAGCTCGACCGGAAGATCCTCGCCGATCTGGCGGTGAGTGATCCGGCGAAGTTCGGCGAGCTGGTGGAGCAGGCCAAGTCGGCCCTCGCCGCAGCGGCGAACGCAGCGGCGAAATAGACCGCCAGGCGGAGATCTTCAACCGGCAGGCGGAGTTCTGCGAGAGCCGTTCGCCGTTCTACGCCCGGCTCTGCCGGCGGCTCGCCGTCGACCCGCGGGTCCGCGAGCTCGCTCCGGACTTCCGCTGGGACCTCCCGCTGCGACTCCTCGGCGGCCTGCATTACCTCGTGCTGAGCGGGCGTGCCGACTGGGACCACATCGACAGGGCGCTCGACGACGAGCGCGAGCTGCTGTCGGAGTTCGTGCGCAAGCAGTCGGTGCAGACCAACGAGGTTCGGCGCGCGTGGGGGATCCTGCCGGGCCTGCTCAGCCTCGGCGCTCCTCGGATCGACCTCGTCGAGCTGGGTGCGAGCGCCGGACTGCTGCTCGCGCTCGACCGCTACGACTACCGCTACCGCGCCGGGAGCTGGGGGGACGGCACCGACGTGCTCGTGCTCGAGGGAGACGACCGGGGAGGGCCTCCGGCCGAACTGCTCGAGCGCGACCTCCTGGTCGGCCGCCGGATCGGGCTCGACCTCGATCCCGTCGGCCTCGACGAACGGGGCGCCCGCCTCCTCGAGGCCTTCATCTGGCCCGACCAGCACGAGCGGATCGAGCGGCTTCGGCACGCCGTCGCCGTCGCCCGCACGTGCGACATCGACCTGCGCAAGGGTGACTACGTCGACCTCCTCCCGGGCGTGCTGGCCGAGCGCCGCGACGACGCGTTGATGGTCGTCTTCCACTCCGTTTCGACCACCTACCTCGACGACGATCGCTACGCCCAGCTCGTCGCCGCGGTCACGCGCGCCGGCGCCGACGGCCCGCTGGCGTGGATCTCGTTCGAGGGGCCGCGGCACGACCCGGACTACGGTGCCGTTGCGCTCGACGTCACCCGTTGGCCGGGCGCCGCGACGCGGCACCTGGCCAGGGTCGACTTCCACGCCGCGTGGCTCGAGTGGGCTGGGCGGTGATCGCGCGCCCGTTGATCAGGCGGCCTGCAGGGTTCGGAGATAGGCCTCGACGTTGTCCCAGCTCGCTTCGATGCCGTCGTACTGCGTCATGTGGTCGCGGCCGGCCTGGTCGCGGAATGCCAGCTTCCACGTCATTTTCGTGACTCCGTCGGTCTCGTGGAAATCCACCGTTTCGACGGCCTCGGCATCGGGCCACCCTTCGAACAACCAGGTCTGGACCATGCGGGTAGGCGGGTCGATCTCCAGGAACGTCCCGCGGAACGACATCTCCCGTCCGTCAGCTGTGACCATCACGTAGTGATACTCCCCGCCGACGCGTAGGTCGATGTCGCAGACTGCCATCTCTTCCCCGAACGGAGGGAAGGTGTTGCGTACGTGCTCTTCCTTCGTGAAGACGTCGAAGACAAGCTCGATCGGGGCGTCGAACTCGCGCGTCATGAGAATCTCGAGCTCGCTCGGGAACTCGATCGCATTCGCTGTCACTGCGTCTCTCCTTGTCGTTGCAACTCTTTGAGGTAGTTGTCGATCCGATCGAGCCGGTCGCTCATCGCCTGCTCGTACTTGGCCAGCCAGTCCCGAAACGGCGCCAGGCGTGTCGGTTCGACGCTGTAGAGCCGGCGACGCCCGTCCGCCCGTGACTTGACGAGCCCAACCTCGCTGAGCACGCGTAGGTGCTTCGAGACCTGAGGTTGTGCCAGCGAGAGGTCGGCGACGAGCGTGCCGACTGCCTTTTCGCCTTCGAACAGCGCGTCCAGGATGTCGCGCCGGTGCGGCTCGGCGATCGCGGTGAACAGGTCAGCCACGGATCTGAGATATTCCCCTAGAGGAATACGTCTGTCAATACAGTGCCGCCGTGATCGTCTCCAGAGACAACGAGCGCCTCAAGCTCATTCGGAAGCTGCATGAGCGGCGGTGGCGGGAGAAGCTCGGGCTCTTCTTCGTCGAGGGCGAAGACGCCCTCGAGGCGGCGACGGCCGCGCCCGTCGACCTGCTCTGGGCGGGCGAGGACGTCGAGGCCCGGTTGCTGGCGGAGGTCGCGACGGCGCCGCATCCGCCCCGTGTGATCGGCGTCTTCCGCCGCGACGACCTGCCCGGCTGGGATGAGCGGCCCGCGACGCTGGCGCTCTGGCGGCTCGCCGATCCGGGAAACGTCGGCACGCTGATCCGCACGGCCGACGCGTTCGGCGCGGCCGTATGCCTGTCGGACCAGTGCGCCGACCCCACGTCGCCGAAGGCGCTCCGGGCCTGCGCCGGCTCGATCTGGCGGGTGCCGCTCGGCGCCTGGGACGACGTCGGCGGCGTCCGTGTCGGGCTCGTAGCCCACGAAGGAACGCCGCTGCCCGAGGTCGACCTGTCCGGGCGAGTCGCATTCCTGCTCGGCGCCGAGCGCGACGGCCTGCCGGCCTCCGTCGAGCGCGACGTCGACGCGACGATCCCGCTCGTCGGTGCCGAGTCGCTGAACGTCGCCGCCGCTGGTGCGATCGCGCTCTACGAGCGTGGGCGCAGACCCAGACCGAGTCCTCGCCGCCTCGCCACGGCGAGCGGTCGAACCAGCCGTAGAGCGCGTCGACGACGAAGCCCTCGTCCATCAGGAGCTCGATCCACTCGCGCACCGCGAGCCAGGCGAGCGACAGCGAAGACTCGTTGCCGTCACCCCGGACACGCAGGATCAGTCTCCGCGCACCCTCGTCCCAGTCGGCGCGCTCCCAGATCCCCGGTTCTCGCTCGATCCACCGGCCGTTCGTCTCGGCGATGTCGTCGGCGGCGGGGGTGAAGACGTCGAACACGAACCGCCCGTCACGGGCGACCAGACCCCGAATCGCGCGCAGCACCTTCCGCCGGTCGTCGTCCGACTCCATGTGCAGCAGCGACCGGAACGGGCAGATGACGAGCGGATAGGTCCCTTCCACTGCTGGGTCGCGCATGTCGCCGAAGCGGAGATCGACGAGCGACCTGACCCCGGCGAGCTCCGCCTGCTCGGCCGCGACGTCGAGCATCCCCTGCGAGGTGTCGATGCCGATCACGGGCACGCCGGCCGAGGCGATCGGGATCGCGATGCGGCCGGTGCCGACGCAGAGCTCGACGACCGTCCCGCCGGCAGTCAGCGCCTCCTGGACGTAGAAGCCGACGTCCTCGACCACGCTCCGCGACCACGGGTCGTAGAGGCGGGCGATGGCGTCGTATACGGACATCTGTTGGGTAGTGTCGCCGCCGTGGACTGGACGGCGTACGAAGAGGAGGCTACGGGCGCGATCGCGGCCGCGACGGGCGAGACGGAGCTCGACCACGTGCGGGTGCGCGTGCTCGGCCGCAAGTCGGAGCTCGCCCAGGCCCTGCGGGGTGTGCGCGACCGGGAGGCGGGCATGCTGCTGAACGGGATTCGCGGCCGGCTCGAGGCGGCGGTCGACGAGCGCGAGGGGACGCTCCGGCGCGACGAGCTCGACCGGCGCCTGCGCGACGAGGTCGTCGACGTGACGCTCCCGGGGGAACAGCTCCCGCTCGGCCACCTCCATCCGATCACGCAGGTGCGGCGGATGGTCGAGGACGCGTTCCTCGGGCTCGGCTTCGAGGTGCGCGACGACCGCGAGGTCGAGACGGTCGAATACAACTTCGACAAGCTGGCGTTCGCGCCGACACACTCGTCGCGCTCGCCGCGCGACACCTTCTTCTTCGACGACACGCACGTGCTGCGCACGGAGACCTCTCCGAGCCAGATCCACATCCTCGAGGAGAAGCCGCCGCCGATCTACATGGTCTCGATCGGGCGCGTCTACCGGCGCGACGCGATCACGGCCACGCGCTACCCGATCTTCCACCAGTTCGAGGGCCTCGCGGTCGACGACGGCCTGACGCTCGCCGACCTGAAGGGAACGCTGCTGCACGTGATGCGCAAGCTCTACGGCCCCGACCGTCGCGTGCGCTTCCGGACGCACTACTTCCCGTTCACGGAGCCGTCGATCGAGCCCGACGTCTCGTGCGGGATCTGCGGCGGTTCGGGCTGCCGCACGTGCAAGTTCACCGGCTGGATCGAGATGGGCGGCGCAGGCATGGTCGACCCGCGCGTCTTCGAGAACGTCGGCCTCGACCCGGATCGCTGGAGCGGGTTCGCCTTCGGCTGCGGCCTCGAGCGAGCGGCGCAGCTCCGCCACGACGTCCCGGACATCCGCGCCCTCTGGGAGGGCGACCTGCGCGTCCTCAGGCAGTTCTAGCCATGAGAGTCCCGCTCAGCTGGCTGGCCGAGTACGTCCCGCTCGAGATGCCGCTCGACGAGCTCGCGACGCGGCTGTCGATCGCAAGCGCCGAGGTCGAGGGCATCGAGATGCGCGGCGTCGCCGACGCCGACGGCAATCTCGATCTGTTCCGTGTCGGTCGCGTGCTCGAGGCGATCAAGCATCCGAACGCCGACCGCCTCCAGCTGACCAGGGTCGACGTTGGAGACGGTGACGCCCGGTCGATCGTCTGCGGCGCCTGGAACTTCGGCGCCGGCGCGACGGTGGCCGTGGCGCTGCCCGGCGCCGTGCTCCCGAACGGGCTCACGCTCGAGCGCCGGAAGGTGCGCGGCGAGGTGTCGGACGGGATGATCCTCGCCGAGGACGAGGTCGACCTCGGGGCCGACCACACCGGGATCATGCTCCTGCCCGACGGCACCGAGCCCGGCACGCCGCTCCACGAGGTGCTGCCGCTCCGCGAGACGATCATGGTCGTCGAGTCCACGGGCAACCGGCCCGACCTGCTCTCGGTGTACGGAATCGCGCGCGAGGTGGCGGCGCTGTACGACCTGCCGCTCGCGCCGCAGCCGGGCAGCGACCCGGTCGAGCTACCTCAGGCCGTCGTCGAGGTGCAGATCGACGACCTCGCCGGCTGCCCTCGCTACGTCGCGAGGTTGTTCGAGCACGTCGAGATCGCACCGTCGCCGGTGTGGCTGAAGGCGCGACTGCTCGCGGCCGGGATGCGCCCGATCTCGAACGTCGTCGATGTCACCAACTACGTGATGCTCGCCGTCGGCAACCCGCTGCACGCGTTCGACTACACCACGCTGCACGGGGGACGGATCGTCGTTCGCCGTGCCCGTGAGGGGGAGCGGCTGCGGACGCTCGACGGCGTCGAGCGCAACCTGACGACGGCCGACCTGATGATCGCCGACGGCGAGCGTTCGGTCGCGCTGGCCGGGATCATGGGCGGCGAGGAGACCGAGATCGGCGAGTCGACCTCGACCGTGCTGCTCGAGGCGGCGAACTTCGAGCCGCACGGCCTGTTCCAGACGAGCGAGCGGCTGCGGCTGCGCACGGAGGGCTCGAACCGCTGGGAGAAAGGGGTCGACCCGTATCTCGCCGAGCCGGCCGCCAACTTCGCGACGAGGCTCCTGCTCGACCTGACCGGCGCGACGTTGACGGCTCACACGGATGCCCACGCCGAGCTGCCGGCGCGCCCGGTGATCGCATACCGGCCCGAGCGGGCGGATGCCGTGATCGGCGTCGCCACGCGTCCCGACGACCAGCACCGGCTGCTCGAACGGCTCGGGTTCGACCACGAGGGGACCAGCGTCGTCGTGCCGACCTGGCGCGCACGCGACGTCACCCGTGAGATCGACGTCGTCGAGGAGGTCGCCCGGTTCCGGCTCGAGGACGTTCCGTTCACCCTCCCGCTGCGGCGCGCGATGTTCGGGACGCTGACGCGCGAACAGCAGCTGCGCCGTCGCGTCGAGGACACGCTCGTCGGCCTCGGCTTCGCCGAGACGTACACCCCGACTTTGCGGCCGGACGACGACACCACCTGGCGTCTGCCGGAGCCGATCTCGGTCGACTTCACCGCGCTGCGCACGCGTCTGCTCCCGAGCCTCGTCGACGCCGCCGCCCGCAACCTCGACGCCGGCGCCTCGGGGATCGCGCTGTTCGAGATCGCCCGCGTCTTCCTGCCGGGTGGTGACCTGCCGGAAGAGCACGTGCGCGTGGCCGGGATCGCCGTGGGCGACTTCTTCCACGGCAAAGGGGTCGTCGAGGCGCTGTACGCGGCGCTGAAAGCCGACCCGATCTTCGAACGCACGGAGGATCGCCTGTTCCATCCCGGCAAGGCGGCGCGCACCGCGGCCGGTCTCCTCGGCGAGCTGCACCCGACGGCGCTCGACGGTGTCTGGTGCGGGTTCGAGCTCGACCTCGAGGCGCTCTTCGCCGCGAGCCGCGAGCCCGTCACCTACCACGACGTGATCACCTTCCCGGCCGTGCGGCAGGACCTGGCGGTCGTCGTCGACGAGGACGTCGAGGCGGGAGCGATCGTGGCAGCTGCCCGCGAGGCCGCAGGCGCCGAGCTGGGCGAGATCCGCGTGTTCGACGTCTACACGGGCGATCCGATCCCCGCCGGGAAGAAGTCGGTCGCATTCTCGGTGTCGTTCCAGTCGCCGGTGCGCACGCTCACCGACGAGGACGCGCGCCGGTTGCGCGGGGCGATCGTGTCGCTGCTCGGCGACCGCTTCGGCGCCGAGCTGCGCGAGTAGAGCGAGTGCCTGGCACCTAGGTGCCAGGCACCGGCTCTCAGTCCTCGTCGTCCTCGTGGAGCGACCAGCGGCCGAGGCGCCAGCGCTCGGTGTCCGGCTGGCGCTTGCGGCCGGCGAACAGCCGGAACGTCGCACCGAGGCCGCTCGAGACGACGAAGGCGGCCGCGGTCGTGCCGGCGACGATGAACGGCAGCTTGCGCTTGACCACCTTGAGCTTTGCGCGAGTGTCGTCGATCGAGATGCGCAGGTCGGCGGCGACGTCGGCGAGCTCCGCGCGCTCCGACTTCATCTCCTGGCTGATCTGCTCCGGTGTGCGTTTGGCTGCCATCAGCGCTTGAGTGCCTCCGCGGTGAGCTTTGCCTCGCGGATCGCGGCCTCGGGGATGAACGGCGACCCCTTCTGGAACCGTCCGCGCGCGAGCAGCAGGAAGAGGGCGCAGAGCAGGAACAGCAGGACGGTGACGATCAGCAGTGACGCCCAGACCGGTAGGAACGTCGCAAGCCCGGCGGCGATCGTCGCGAACATGAACATCAGGCCGAAGAACAGGAAGAAGATCGCGACCAGCCCGAGGCCGGCGCCGATGCCGATCGAAGCCGCCTTCTTCTTCAGCTCGATGGCAGCGAGCTCGCGCTCGAGCCGGATCACCGCCTGCGCGCGCTCGACCGTCCGTTTGGCCGAGGCGAAGAGGCCTCGCCTGGGCGCGACGACCCGCAGGCCGCGGTTCCTCGGGCCTTGTGCCGGTTCGGACATGCTCGGGAGTATTCCGGACCGGTCGCTCTCAGGACGCCGGTAGCCGGCCGGCCCAGGGATGCGCCTGCTCGAGCTGGGCGGCGAGCCGGAGCAGCAGCGCCTCGCCGACGGGCGGGCCGATCAGCTGGATCCCGACCGGAAGGCCGTCGACGACGTCGAACGGGACGCACGCTGCGGGCTGCCCCGTAACGTTGACGAGCGGCGTGAACGGCGTGAACTCGCCGCCGCGCGCGAACTGCTCCCAGGGATCGTCGGGCTCGAAGATCCAGCCGATCGGGACGGGCGGTTTCGCGAGCGCCGGTGTCAGCACGACGTCGACGTCCTGCCAGAAGGCGACAACCTGGCGCGCCGCCCGTTGCAGCGCAACCGTCGCTGCGGCCAGGGCGACGCTCGACGTTCGATCCGCCGATTCCGCCAGCGCACGATTGAGCGGCATCAGCAGCGAACGGTCCCGCACCGGGAAGAGGGCCGGTGACGTCTGCCAGAGCACGCCGAACGAGCGGAGCAGGTTCTCGTCGCGCCACGGCGGCGTCTGCTCGACGACGTCATGACCGAGCGTTGCCAGGGCGTCGGCGGCGGCTCGTGCGACGGTGACTGCCGTGGGATCGATCGGATAGGGGATCGGCGGGACGTCGGTGAAGGCGATCCGCAGCCGACCGGGATCGCGTCCCACCTCGTCGAGGAAGGGGCGCTCGGGAGGCGGCAGGATATGCGCGTCGCCCCATTCGTAGCCGGCGATCACGTCCAGGAAGGCGGCGGCGTCGCGGACGGTCACCGAGATCGGGCCGTTCTGCGAGAACTCGAGCGAGCCGCTGACGAACGGCGCGGGCGACACGCGTCCGCGAGACGGCTTGAGGCCGAAGAGCCCGCAGCACGCCGCGGGGATGCGGATCGAGCCGCCGCCGTCCGAGCCGTGCGCGAGTGCGAGCACGCCCGCGGCAACCGCCGCCGCCGCCCCGCCGGACGAGCCGCCCGGCGTCCGTTCCAGGTCCCAGGGGTTCCGGCACGCGCCGTTCAGATCCGACTCGGTCACCGCCGTGATCCCGAACTCGGGCGTGTTCGACTTGCCGAGGACGACGAAACCGGCTTCCTTCATCCGCCGGACCACGGCCGCATCCGCCTTCGGCACGTAGTCCGCGAACGCCCGCGAGGAGAACGTCGTGCGCACGCCGGCGGTCTCGGTCAGGTCCTTGACGAGGATCGGCACGCCTGTGAACGGCCCCTCGGGGAGCGGTGCGCGTGCGGTCGCGATCGCCTGCTCGAAGCAGTCGGTGACGAGGAAGTTGAGTCGCGGGTTGACGGCTTCGATCCGTGCGATCGCCGCCTCGGCCGCCTCGATCGCGGTCAGCTCTCCGGCACGGATCGCCGCCGCCTGTGCGAGCGCGTCGGTCAGAGTCGGCCCGGCTCGGGCAGGCGCTCGAACGCATCCTGGTCGATGCGCAGCGTGATCGTCCCGTCGCTCGAGATCGAGGCCACGTGCTCGGCAGGCACGTAGTGCGTGCGGTCGCCGAGGCCGGCGACGACCGCCAGCCCGTCGAAGACGCCCTCTCCCTGGTCGCCGATCACCTCCTCGACACTGCCGAGCTCGTCGCCGCTCGAGCCGGCGACACGCCATCCCGGCTCGATCAACAACCAGGAGACCTCGTGCATCAGACGTTCTTGCCGGAGAGCAGCCACGTCGGGCCCTGCGTCGCGACGAGACGTGTGTCGCTGAGGACCCGCAGGACCTCGACCGAGCCCTGCATGCCCATGCCGTCGCACCGCTCGAGGCACCGCTCGACCATCCCGGCCGAGGCGCCGTAGCCGGCGAGGCGTGCGGCGCGGAAGCGCAGTGCCAGCCGGGTGCCGTCGCGACGCGGGTTGATCGGCGCCAGCAGCACTGCGCCCGGGTCGATGTAGTCGCTCGACTCGAGGCGGATCTCTCCGTACAGGTCGCTCCAGTCCGGCGGCAGCCCGGCGACGGCCGCCTGCCAGGACGCGACGAGCGAAAGTAGGGGCTCGGGCGGCTGCTCCTCGAGCGCCACGGGCGCGCTCGTGTCGGCGAGCTCGAGGTGGCCGCGGACGCGGGCCTCGTCGAGTCGCCGTAGGAGCCGCGTGATCCCGTCCGGACCGGTTGCGCTGCCGTCGCGGGCGGAGGCGAAACGCAACACGTGCGGCTCGGGGCGGAACGGCTGCGCAGGAGCGAGCATTGCGGTTGCCTGGGCGGCAGCACGGTCGTCGACCGTGGTCAGGCGCAGTTCGGCGCGCGACCAGCCTTGCGGAAGCGTGCCCTGCAGCTTCGACCAGTCACCGGCGAGGCTCACGGCGCAAAACGTACACTGCGCTTCCGTGGCCAAGGTCGAGAAGAAGCGCGCGCTCGGCGAAGAGACGCTGCGCGAGTTCCTGCGGGAGATGCTGCTGATCCGCCGTTTCGAGGAGCGGGTGGAGGAGCGTTTCCGCGCCGGCGAGCTGCCGGGATTCCTGCACGTGGCGATCGGGCAGGAGGCGACCGCGGTCGGTGTCTGCCAGGCGATGGAGGAGGGCGACATCTTCGCCTCCACCCATCGTGCGCACGGACACACCCTGGCCCGAGGCACCCATCCGAACAACGTGATGGCAGAGCTCTACGGGAAGATCGAGGGTTGCTCGCACGGGTACGGCGGCTCGATGCATCTCTACGACGTGGAGCGCGGCAACTACGGCGCCAACGCCGTGATCGGCGGCGGCCTGCCCGCCGTGACCGGTGCCGGGCTCGCGTTCCGGCTGCGCGACGAGCCGCGGGTCGCGGTCGCGTTCTTCGGCGACGGGACGACGAACATCGGCACGTTCCACGAGTCGCTCAACCTGGCGCAGTTGTGGCGCACAAAGACCGTCTTCGTCTGCGAGAACAACCACTGGGCCGAGTCCACGCCCGGCTGGCAGCACTCGCCGGTGTGGGACGACATGAGCAAGCGCGCACTCGCCTACGACATGCGCTCGCGGAAGGTCGACGGCCAGGACGTCGAAGCGGTCTACGAGGCCGCGCTCGAGGCGCTCGAGTACGCGCGTGACGGGCACGGCCCCGTCTTTCTCGACGTCCGCACGTACCGCATGCACGGCCACTACATCGGCGACCCGCAGGTGTACCGGACGAAGGACGATCGCGAGGACGCGGCGGAGCACGATCCGATCCCGCGCCTGCGCCGGCGGCTCGGGCTGACGGACGAGGAGTTCCAGTCGCTCGACGACGAGGCTGTCGGCGTCGTCGACGCCGCGCTCGAGTTCGCGCAGAACGGCACCGACCCGCAGCCCGAAGACGCTTTGAAGAACGTCTATGCCTGAGGATCAGGGTGCCTGAGCTGACGTATCGCGAGGCAGTCCGCGAAGCGCTGGGCGCTGCGCTTCGCCGCGACGACGACGTCTTCATCATGGGCGAGGACATCGCCGAGATGGGCGGCTCGATGGGCGTCACCCAGGGCCTGCTCGACGAGTTCGGCCCCGAGCGCGTGCGCAACACGCCGATCTCCGAGATGGCGATCGTCGGCGCCGGCATCGGTGCGGCGATGGCCGGGATGCGGCCGGTCGTCGAGATCATGTACGAGGACTTCCTCACGCTCTCGCTCGAGCAGATCGTCAACCAGGCCGCCAAGCACCGCTACATGTCGGGCGGCCAGCTGAAGATCCCGCTCACGATCCGCACGCAGGGCGGCGCCGGCTGGTCGCCGGGCGCGCAGCACGCGCAGCAGCTGGAGGCGTGGCTCGTGCACGTGCCGGGGTTGAAGGTCCTGTACCCGTCGACGCCGCAGGATGTGCGCGGGCTGTTGTGGTCGGCGATCTACGACGACAACCCGGTGATCGTGTTCGAGCACCGGCTCCTGTATCCGGTGAAGGGCGAGGTGAGCGAGGAGCTCGAGCCGATCCCGATCGGCAAGGCGCGCGTCCTTCGCGAAGGCACCGACGTGACGGTGATCGCGACTGGCCCGCTCGTCCACCACGCGCTCAAGGCGGCAGGTGAGGCGGAGGCGGACGGCATCTCCGTCGAGGTCGTCGACCCGCGCACGCTGCAGCCGCTCGACGAGGAGGGTCTCGTCGCGAGCGTCAAGAAGACGAACCGCGCCGTGGTCGCGCACGAGGCGGTCACCCGCATGGGCTTCGGCGCCGAGGTTGCGGCCGTCCTGCAGTACCAGGCGTTCGACTGGCTCGACGCACCGATCGAGCGGGTCGGCTCGAAGTTCGCGCCACTCGCGTTCGCGCCGGTGATGGAGCAGTTCGTCGTCCCGCAGGTCGAGGACGTGCTTGCCGCGATCAGGCGGACGGTCGGGAAGTAGGGTCGCAGCGTGGCGAACGAGGTCAAGCTTCCGCGGCTCGGCCAGGGCATGGAGGCCGGGACCGTCACGCGCTGGCTGAAGTCGGAGGGCGAGCAGGTTGCGAAGGGCGAGCCGCTCTTCGAGATCGACACCGACAAGGTGACGCAGGAGGTGGAGTCCGACTTCGCCGGCGTGCTGCTCAAGATCGCGCTGCCCGAGGGTGAGGCGCCGGTCGGCGAGACGATCGCCTGGATCGGCGAGGCAGGCGAAGAGATCGTGGCCCCCGCGGCTGTCGCCGCGGTGGCCGCGGAGCAGGTGCCTGGCACCAAGGTGCCAGGCACCAGTTCTGCGCCTGTAGCCTCGAGCTCGACGAACGGCGGCCGGATCAAGGCCTCGCCGCTCGCGCGCAGGCTCGCCCGCGAGCGCGGCGTCGACCTCGCGTCGGTTCGTGGCACGGGGCCGGACGGCCGCATCGTCGCCGAGGACGTGGAGCGCGGGGCCGTCACAGCGCCGGCTGTCGCCGCGAGCGCTGCACCGGCGCCGGTCGTCTCGGGCGAGGTCGAATCGGTGCCGCTGACGAGCGTGCGCAAGACGATTGCGCGCCGGCTGACGGCGGCATGGCAGGCACCCGTCTTCCAGCTCACGGTCAGCGCCGACATGACGCGCGCGAACGAGCTGGTCGCCAGGGCCCGCGAGCTCGATCCCGACGTGCGCGTCACCGTCACGGACGTGCTCGCCAAGGTTTGCGCCGCGGCGCTCAAGCGCCATCGTGACGTCAACGTCGCCTACAGCGAGGACGCCCTGTTGCGCTTCCCGACGGCCAACATCGGCATCGCCGTCGCCGCGCCGCAGGGTCTCGTCGTCCCCGTGATCTCGAGCGTCGAGGCGCGGTCGCTGGCCGACGTCGCGCGGGCGCGCGGCGAGGTCGTCGAGCGCGCGCGGGCGAGCAAGCTGACGGCCGCCGATCTCGAGGGCGGCACGTTCACGATCTCGAATCTCGGCATGTTCGGCATCGAGCAGTTCGTGGCCGTGCTGAACCCGCCGCAGGCGGCGATCCTCGCCGTCGGCGCGACCGAGGAGCGGCCGGTCGTCGTCGACGGAGCAATCGTCGTTCGGCCGATGCTGACGATCACGCTGACGGTCGACCACCGTGCCGTGGACGGCGCCGGCGGAGCGGACTTCCTGCGCACCGTGAAGCAGTTCATCGAAGAACCGGCGCTCGCCTTGTAGGCGCGCGATGGTTCGGCGGGGCTCTCACGGAGACGTCACGTTCATGCGTTCGATGCTGGCCCACGCCTACCACTGGCGCGTCGCCGGGTTCGAGGCGGACATCCCGCTCGCCCGCTACACCGAGAACTGGGGCCGACCGGGCGACCTGGCCCTGATCGCGATGGAGGGGGGGCACCCGATCGGCGCCGCCTGGCTGCGCCGGTTCACCTCCGCGTCGCCCGGCTACGGCTTCGTCGACGACGAGACGCCGGAGCTGACGATCGCGGTGGTGCCGTCACGTCGCCGTCACGGCATCGGCCAGGAACTACTCGACGCGCTGCTCGAGCAGGCGCGCGCGGCCGGCCACCAGTCCGTGTCGCTGAGCGTCGAGCACGGTTCGCCCGCCGTCGCGTTCTACGAGCGGAACGGCTTCGCGGAGGTCGGCGAATACCACGGCGCGTTCACGATGCTCAAGCAGCTCGCGTAGCCAGCGCCTCGGACAGTCGCCGTCGCGCGTCGTCCACCGCCTGCGGGTCGATCGTGTGCGGGATCGGCGACTCACGGTATTCGACATCGGCGCCGGCGTCGGTGAGCAGGTCCCGCGCGGCTCGACCGAACGCGACCGGGATCACCGGGTCGAGCGACCCGTGGGCGATCGTCACCGGCGGCAGGGGCGGATCGAGGTCGAGCTCGAAGCCGTCGACCTGCGGGACGAAACCGGAGAAGGCAAGGATCGCCTCGGGCCGCCGCCGGCCCCGGCCGAGCCCCAGCGCGTAGGACATCACGGCGCCCTGCGAGAACCCGCCGAGCACGATCCGGTCGTGAGGAAGCGCATCGAGCCACGCCGAAGCTTCGTCGTACGTCGCATCGAATGTTGCGGGGTCGGGAAAGCCGACCCGCGGCACCACGTACCAGTGGGCGCCTCCGGGTGGCAGGTGGAGCGGGCCGCGCGGGGTGTAGCCCTGCAGCCGGCGCTCCGGGTCGAGCGCGTCGAGCAGCGGGAACAGATCGTTCTCGTCGGCGCCGCGGCCGTGGAAGAGCACGAGCGCTCCCTCGGCGACACCGGACGCCGGGCGCTCGCGGGCGATCACACGAGCTCGCGCGGGTTCGGCAAGGGCGTGAGCCGGGGCTCGATCTCGGCGCGAAGGTGCTCGTACGCCGGCGGCAGGATCAGCTTCTCGCCGAGATGGTCCGGGTCCTCGTCGATCTGGAATCCCGGGCCCGAGCGACGCGATCTCGAAGAGGACGCCGCTCGGCTCGCGGAAGTAGATCGACTTGAACCAGAAGCGGTCGATCACCGGGGTCGGCCGGCCGCCGGCCTGGGCCACCCGCTGCACCCACGCTGCGTGGTCGTCGGTCGAGGCCGACCAGGCCACGTGGTGGACGGTTCCCGAGCCGTTGCGCGCGCGAGCCGACGGCGGCGGGTCGTAGAGGTAGAAGCCCTCGCGGTCGTCACCGCGCGAGCTCCAGGCGGGCTCGAAGCCGAGAGCGGCAAGGAACGGCGCGCTTCGGTCGGGCGCCGCGCTGTAGGCGCGAACGCCGGCGAAGCCGCGCAGCGCGTGCTCCGCTGGGATCTCCGGATGCGAAGCCACGAGCGGCTCGTTGCCCGACCTGTCGATCGCCAGCTCGAGCGAGAGCCCCTCGGGGTCGTCGAACACGAGCGAGCCGTCGGTCCGGGTGCCGCCGACTCGAGCCTCCCAGAAATCGAGAGCCTCGTCTGAGCCGATGCGAAAGACGACGCGGTGCACCATCCCGTCGCCCGCGAGCCCGCGCGGGAGACCCGGATACTCGAAGAAGGTGATGTCGGCGCCCGCCGATCCACGGTCGTCTGCGTAGAAGAGGTGGTAGACGGTCGGGTCGTCCTGGTTGACCGTCTTCTTGACCATCCGCAGCCCGAGCGTGTGTGCGTAGAACTCGACGTTCTGCGGCGCGTCGCCCGTGATGCACGTGACGTGATGGATGCCGTCGAGCTTCATGTCCGGAAACTAGCCGAAGCTCGTCAGATATCGGTGTCGCCGTGGGTCAGATACCACGCATCCAGCTTCCCGACGGTCTCGTCCACGGCGGATGAGAGCGGCCCACAGGCCACGAGCGGGCCGTCACAGGGCCTGAAGCCCGACCGCCTCATCGCAGTGGTCGACCACGGTCGCCGGTCGAGATACGTGCAAACCACACGGTCGCAGCCCTCCTCGACGAGACGCGTCCAGGCGTCGAGCATCAGCGCCCGCAGCGCCGCGGCGTCACGCGTCAGCAAATCCGCCACGACACCCTCACGCACGCCTTGCGCGACTCTGGCGCCGATCACAGCTAGGCCACGCAGCTCACCGTCCTTGCCGCGAACTGCGCGAATCCGCCACTGCGTTCGTGGATCCTGCAGCCAATGCCAGCGCAGGTAGGCGGAGTCACGGACTCGCACGCAGGGCGCGAACGCGCGCCATCTCGTCCGCGAGTCGGTCGACTTCGGTGTCGAAGCTCGAAAGGTCAGTCACGGCGAGAGGTGAACGGGGCCAGCTGACGACGGCGCCGTAGACGCGTTCAACGATCGTGGCGACGTGATGCAACAGGACGTTCCGGCGCGTACCGCGCGAGTTGAAGCGGCGCCATTGCGGGACCCTGCCCATGACGGTGGATCCGAGATACCGGCCCGTCACATGAGCCGATTCGTCGTTGACCACACCGAAGTTCAGATCGAACGTCCGGTTCGAGGAGACAAATGCTGTCACGAGACGCTTCGCCCCTCCGTGCCCGCGGAACTCCGGATCGACCATCAAGTCACATCCAATTGCAAGGCGGACTCGCCGCCCTTCGACGAAAGTAGTGACCGGGACGTGTGCGATCGAGCCCGCCACTCGGCCGCCCGCGGTGAGAATCAGGATGTCGGCCGAGCCGTCAGGCCCGTTGCGAAAGAGCCAATCCCATTCGGCCGTCGATCGCTCCCGGAACAGCGACGAGAAGATCGCGATCAACGCGCGCTCGTCCCCCGGTGCGTATCGCCTGACTTGAAGGCCGAGCTCGGTTTGTTCGAGGGGTTGTGCCATCGAAGTCCCCTCAGCCCGACGGTGCGCAACCGCTCATTTGGAGAGCGTAACGCTCGGAGAGGATCGGTCCAACTCTCAGAGTCGCACCGAGGTGAAAATCCCTCATTCGAGGAACGGCTTCGTTGCTAGGTTGGGCGCCCGACCGCTCTCGAATTGAAGGAGGAGCAGTTGCACGGGTACACGGCGACGCGCAAGTACTTTGCCGAGCATGCCTTCGTCGCGGAGTCACTGGACGAGGACATCTCGGGCGACGAGGAGCCGCTGACACTGGATGAGGCCCTCGGGACACTCAAGGGGAGCACCGACATCATGAGCCGGGTCGACGCCGAGAACTTCGGGCTCGAATACGGCGCCACGTACGGTCAGGCCGCCGCGCTGATGCGCGAGCGTCTGTCAGCCGTTCCGGTCAGCCGCTAGCAGCAGCGTGCATCCGGGAGCCGTCGCAGGGCGGCTCCCGGCCGTACGATCCCACGGACGTGCGCGCGGCGATCATCTCCGGCGGTCGCCTCGAGATCGAGGAACGTCCGGACCCGGTGCCGCGGGACGGCGAGTTGCTGGTGCGCGTGCGCGCGGCCGGAATCAACGGCGCCGACCTCGGGCAACGCGCCGGTCGTTATCCGGCGCCGCCGGGAGCTCCGCCCGACATCCCGGGGCTCGAGTGCGCCGGCGAGGTGGTCGCCCTGGGGCGCGGTGTTCGAGACTTCGTCGAAGGCGA
This sequence comes from uncultured Thermoleophilia bacterium, assembly GCA_963742605.1. Taxonomy (GTDB): domain Bacteria; phylum Actinomycetota; class Thermoleophilia; order Gaiellales; family Gaiellaceae; genus PALSA-600. Next base: position 65,949 of record CAVUNA010000025.1, read on the forward strand.
TCGGGTCGTGGCACTGCTCGGCGGCGGGGGCCACGCCGAGCTGGCAACTGTGCACGAGCGGCACGCGCTGCGCGCGCCCGCGAGGCTCTCGGACGCACAGGCCGGCGGGTTCATGGAGGTCTTCGCGACCGCGCACGACGCGCTGTTCACCCAGGCGGGACTGAGCGTGGGTGAGCGCCTGCTCGTGAGGGGCGCAGCGGGAGGCGTGGGCATCGCCGGGGTGCAGCTGGGTCTCGCAGCCGGCGCGAGCGTCACGGCCCTCGCGCGCCACAGCGCGGACCGGCTCGAGGCGCTCGGCGCCGACACGAACGTCGCGGGGGAGTACGACGTGATCCTCGAGCTCGTCGGCGGCGATCACGTTGCGGACGACCTCGGCCGGCTCGCCGTCGGAGGCAGGATCGTCGTGATCGGTATGGGCGCCGGGTCGCGGGTGACGCTCGAGCTCGGTCTGCTGATGCGGGCGCGGGGCCGGATCTCGAGCTCGTCGCTCCGCACACGGCAGCTCGAGGAGAAGGCCTTCGTCGTCCAGCGTGTCGGCCGTCACGTCGTCCCGCTCGTCGAGCGCGGCGACGTCACCGTGCCGGTCGAGCGGACGTTTCCGCTCGCCGAGGCGCAGGACGCCTACGATGCCTTCGCCGCGGGCGGCAAGTTCGGCAAGCTCGTCCTCATGCCGTGAAGGGGCGCTAGCCTTGCCGACGGCAAACAACGGAATCGAGGGAGAGCGAGATGGAAGTCGACGTTGCCGTCCTGGGTGGAGGCCCCGGGGGATACACCGCCGCGATCCGCGCCGCACAGCTCGGTGCGACGGTCGCGTGCATCGAGAAGGAGCCCGAGCTCGGCGGCACGTGCCTTCGCATCGGCTGCATCCCGACCAAGGCGTGGGTGCAAACCGCGCAGTTCCTGCACCAGGCCAACGAGGTGTTCGGAAAGCTCGGCGTCCGTGTCGAGCAGCCGCGGCTCGATTTCGCCGCCTCGAACGAGTGGAAGGCGGCGGTCAGCAGGCAGATGACGCAGGGCGTCGCCGGCCTCTTCAAGACGAACGGCGTCGAGTGGGTGAAGGGTTACGGGAGCTTCACCGACGCGCACACGATCGCGGTCGCGGGTGGGGAGGACGTGCGCTTCAAGTCTGCGGTGATCGCCACCGGGTCGTTCCCACTCCGTCCACCCATTCCTGGGCTCGAGTCGGATCTCTGCGTCGACTCGACGGGCCTGCTTGCGCAGACCGAGGTTCCGCGCCGGCTCGTCATCCTCGGCGGCGGCATCATCGGCTGTGAGTTCGCCTCGATCTTCAACCGCTTCGGCTCCGAGGTCACGATCATCGAGATGCTCGACTCGCTGATCCCGCAGGAGGACGCGGACGCGGCGAAGGAGCTCGCGAAGGCGTTCGGGAAGCGCGGCGTTGCGCTCCAGCTCGGAAAGCAGTGCTCCTACGTCGAGCAGCGGGGCAACGCGCTCAACGTGTCGTTCGGCGACGGCGAGTCGGTCGAGTGCGACCTGATGCTCGTTGCCGTGGGACGCGGACCACTCGTCGAGGGCATCGGGCTCGAGGCGGCCGGTGTCGAGTTCGATCGGCGCACGGGCATCGGCGCCGACGAGCGTCGCCGGACCTCCGTCGGCCACATCTACGCGGTCGGTGACTGCGCCGGCTACTGGCAGCTCGCACACACCGCGTTCCGCGAGGGCGAGGTCGCTGCCGAGAACGCGTGCGGTCACGACGCGCTCGTGAACAACCGTGCCGTGCCGCGTCCGATCTACACCGATCCGGAAATCGCCGGCGTCGGCCTCACCGAGGCGGAGGCGCGCGAGCAGTACGGCGACGACGTCGCCGTCGGGACTTTCCCGTGGGTCGCGAACGCCCGCGCCGTGATGCAGGCCGAGACCGTGGGGTGGGTGAAGTCGATCCACGAGTCGCGCTACGGCGAGCTTCTTGGCATCGTCATGGTCGGGCCTCACGTGACCGACCTGATCGAGGCGGGCGTCGTCGCGATCGACGCCGAGTCGACGGTCGAAACCGTCGCCGACGGCATGGCGGCGCACCCGACGCTCTCCGAGGCGGTCAAGGAGGCCGGGCTCGTCGCGCTCGGCCGCGCGATCCATCTCCCGAACCGCAAGCGCGCAACCGTCTAAGGTTCAGCTATGCGTCCCCCGAGAAGTCGGAACGAGGTTTTCAACCGCCGCAACGCGGTGATGGGCTACATCGCCTGGCAAGGGTGGAAGAAAGTCCTTGCGATGAAGGCCCGCAGCACGGTGCCGTCGGTCGATCGTGAGACGAAGAAGCCGAACCGGAGCGCGATCGCGTTGCTCGTGGTCGGCGCGGCCGCCCTGGTCGCGGTGAAGGTGAACCGCGCCCGGGACGACCTCGAAGCTCTCGACGGCTGACCGACTCTCACCTACGCTCCGGCAGTGAGGCGTGCGGTCGCGCTGTCGGTGCTGCTGCCGCTCGCCGTCCTGGCGGGCGCGCCGCGGCGCGCGGCCGCCCATCCCGTCGCCTGCGCCCCGTCGACGAAGGTGCTCGCGAGCCCGCTGCAGACCTTTGCCGCGCGCGTGACGACGGCGACGCACGTGTACCGCAGCCCGGGGCGAGGCGCGTTCCTCTCGCTGCCGCTCGAGGACACCTACGGGTTTCCGACCACGCTCTCGGTGCTCGACCGCATGCAGCTCTGCAGCGGCGCGACCTGGTACCGCGTGCGACTGGCGCACTGGCCGAACGGCACGACCGGCTGGGTCCGCGCCACCGCCGTCGCGACGACGAAGCTGCGCGTGCGCATCGTCGTCGACGTCTCGGCGCACCAGCTCACGCTCTATCGAGCAGGTCGGGTCGTGCTACGGTCGCCGGCCGCGATCGGCAAGCCCTCGACGCCGACGCCGCTCGGGACGTTTTTCGTCACGCAGCGTTTCGTCGTCGATCCGCCGACCGGTGCGTACGGGCCGCGCGCCCTCGGCATCTCCGCCTTCTCGAACGTGTTGCGAACGTGGCGCGACGGGGGCCCGATCGGCATCCACGGCACCGACGAGACCTTCTCGATCGGCAAGCCCGTGTCGCACGGCTGTGTGCGCCTGCCGAACGACCTGATCATCAAGCTCTTCGCCGTCACCCCGCTCGGCACGCCGGTCGTCATACAACCCTGACCTTGACGCCGATCGTGTGAGGGGGCACGATCGTCCGACCGCGATCCCCCGCGGAAGACTGCGCGTGCTTTCCCACAGCGGTTATCCACAGCCAAACACGTGGCCCGACGCCGTTTGAGCGCGCGCCGCGCACGCCCTGTGGACGACGACCGCGCTCCGAGACCGACGCTGGTAGCGTCGCGGCATGGCGGATCGGCTCGACTCTGAGCAGATCGAGCTGCTCCGCTCCTGGGGTGCGGGGCTTGCGACCGACGAGCGCGACGAGGTCCGCGCCGCCGGCAAGGCGATCACGATGCTCGTCGACGAGATCGACCGTCTGAACATCGACCTCTGGAACCAGCGTGCAGGCGAGCCGGAGAGCGACGCGACGGCCGAGCCCGCGCTCGGGTCGGCGCTACGCGACCGGCTGCGCCGCCGCACCTCGCGCTCCGAGCAGGGTCTCTAAGAGTTCGTTTCGGAATGACGCTCGTCGATCTGGGCGCGATGGGTGGGTGCGATGCAAGGACGCAGGGAGGGGCAATAGCCGAGGCTATTGGCGCGACCGAGGACGCGGCAGCGTGCCCGCCCAGCGTGTCCAGGCGGCACAGACTTCATTTCGAAACGAGCTCTAAGACAGTCGCCGCTCGGCCCGGCGCGCCGCCTCGTACTCGATCCGCGCCCGTTGCACCGCCGGCAGCCCGGAGATCTCGGCGACCGGCACGTCCCACCAGCTCTCGTAACCGGGAACGCCCTCGTAGCGGTCGACCTCGACGACGATCACGGTCGTCCTCGCCGCCTGCTTCGCCTGCTCGAGCGCGTCGCGCAGCGCCTCGACGGAGTCGGCCCGAACCGTCTCCACGCCGAGCGACGCCGCGTTCGCCGCGAGATCGAGCGGAAGCTGCTCGGGCGGTGCCGTGTCGCCGTCGAGCACAGGCGCGCCCGGTCCTGCGAAGCGGAGCTGGGTCCCGAACCCGTCGAGGCCGACCGAGCGCGACAGGGCGCCGATCGAGTTGAAGCCGTGGCTGTCGACGAGCACGACGACCAGCTTCACGCCTTCCTGCACCGCGGTGACGAGCTCGCTCGACAGCATCAGGTACGAGCCGTCGCCGACGAGGACGAAGACCTCCCGTTCCGGCGCGGCCAGCTTCACGCCGAGCCCGCCTGCGATCTCGTACCCCATGCACGAGTAGCCGTACTCGACGTGGTAGCCCTTCGGATCGCGCGTCCGCCAGAGCTTGTGCAGGTCGCCCGGCATCGATCCGGCGGCGCACACGACGACGTCCGCCGCATCGGAGGCGTCGTTGACCGCGCCGAGCACCTCGCTCTGTGCCGGTAGCGGCCGATGGCCGAGCGAGTAGAGACGCGCCACCTCTTCGTCCCACTCGCGATTCAGCCGCGCCGCCTGCGCGCGATGATCGTCGCTCGCCGACCAGCCGCCGAGCGCCGCGCTCAGCTGCTCGAGTGCGGCGCGCGCGTCGGCGACCACGCGGACACCGCTCTGCTTGGCCGCGTCGAAGTCGGCGACGTTGACGTTGACGAAGCGAACGCCGGGATCGCGGAACGCGGTCTTCGACGCCGTCGTGAAGTCGCTGTAGCGCGTGCCGATTCCGAGCACGACGTCGGCGTCAGCGGCCACGCGATTGGCGGCGAACGTCCCGGTTGCCCCGATCGCGCCCAGACACGACGGGTGGTCGTACGGCAGCGAGCCTTTCCCGGCCTGCGTCTCTCCGACCGGGATGCCCGTCGCCTCGCAGAACGTGCGCAACGCGTCGGTGGCGGCCGAGTAGATGACGCCGCCGCCGGCGACGATGAACGGCCGTCTCGCACCGCGGATCACCTCGACTGCGCGCGCGAGCGACTCCTCGTCGGCCGGCGCACGAGTGACGTGCCACGTTCGCTCGGCCAGGAACTCCTCGGGGCAGTCGAACGCCTCTGCCTGCACGTCCTGCGGGAACGCGAGCGTCACCGCACCCGTCTCGGCCGGGCTCGTCAGCACCCGGAGTGCCTGCAGCGCGGCCGGGATCACCTGCTCGGGCCGCGAGATGCGATCGAAGTAGCGCGACACCGGGCGGAAGCAGTCGTTCACCGAGACGTCGCCGGCGGCTTGACTTTCCAGCTGCTGCAGCACCGGGTCGGGGACGTGCGTGCTGAAGACGTCGCCGGGCAGCAGCAGCACCGGCAGGCGGTTGATCGTCGCGAGCGCCGCACCGGTGACCATGTTCGTCGCTCCCGGCCCGATCGACGACGTGCACACGAACGCCCCGAGACGGTTCCGCATCCGGGCGTACCCGACGGCGGCGTGCACCATCCCCTGCTCGTTCCTGGCCGGGAGATAGCGCAGCAGCTCGGCGTGCGACAGCAGGGCCTCGCCGAGGCCGGCCACGTTGCCGTGGCCGAAGATCCCGAAGCAGCCGCCGAAGAAGCGTTGGCGGACGCCGTCACGCTCGACATGCTGGGCCGCCAGGAAGCGGACGAGCGCCTGCGCTGCCGTCACTCTCACAGTGGACACACTGCGACTCTACGATCTGCGAACTCGATGGCGAACCTCGTAGTGCACACCGATGGCGCAGAGGCCGACGGCTGCGTGCTTCGCGTGACCCCGGAGACGGCCGGCTGGACGTACGTCGGCTTCTCCGTCTACCGCGACGGCGTGGTTACCCAGCGGCTCGACGACCGCGAGACCTGCGTGGTCGTGCTCTCGGGGCGTGCCAACCTCGCCGCGGGCGGAAACGAGTGGCGCAATGTCGGCGAGCGCGACTCCGTCTTCGACGGCCCGCCGACCGCGCTCTATGTCCCGCCCGGAGTCGAATGGTCGGTCGAGGGGGCCGACTTCGCCGTGTGCACGGCGCCTGCCGCGACCGGCACCGAGCTGCGCTTGCTGGGGCCCGCCGATGCGCGCTTCGAGGCGCGCGGCACCGACGCCGAGGCCCGCTTCATCTTCCACATCCTGATGGAGGACCAGCCGGCCGAGTCGCTGCTCGTGACCGAGGTCCGCACACCGGCGGCGCACTGGTCGAGCTATCCGCCGCACAAGCACGACGTCGACGATCCGCCGCGCGAGACGCTGCTCGAGGAGACGTACTACCACCGGATTCGCCCGGCGGGCGGCTTCGCGTTCCAGCGCGTCTACACGGACGACGGCGTGATCGACGAGGCGGTCGCCGTCGCGGACGGCGACGTCGTGCTCGTCCCGCGCGGCTACCACCCGTTCTCCGCCGGGGCTCGGCACGAGAGCTACTACCTGAACGTGATGGCCGGCCCGGTCCGCGAGTGGCGCGTGACCACGGATCCGGCGTTCAGCACGGCCTGAGCGACGGCAGGCGTCACGGTCCCGTAACGGTGCCTGGCACCTCCCGCGCCCACCGTGACGCAACGGGCAGGTCGCGAGTTTCGTGGCTGCGACCCGGCTCGGCAAGCCTCGTGGCGAAACCGGCGCACATTCGGCGCTCGTTCGTCACGTTCCCGTAACGGCGGCTGGCACCGAGGCCAGAAGCGCCTCGACCTCGTCCGCCGTCGGCATGTCGTCCGCACAGCCGAGGCGGGAGGCGACCAACGCGCCGGCGGCGTTCGCGAAGCGGAGCGTGCGCTCGAGCTCCCACCCCGAGAGCAGCCCGTGACAGAGCGCACCTCCGAACGCGTCGCCCGCGCCGAGCCCGTTCAGCACCGTCACCGGCACCGGTGGGAGCGTCACCTGCTCGTCGTGTGTCGCCGCCAGGACACCTTCCGGCCCGAGCTTGACCACCGCAAGTGAGACGCCGAGGTCGAGGAGCGCGCTCGCCGTGTCCGCCGGCGAGCGGTCGCCGACGATCGGCGCCGCTTCCGCGCGCCCGCCGACGGCCACCGTCGCCCGCTTCACCGCCTGGCGGCCCCACTTGCCCGCCTCGCGTTCGGAGTCCCAGAAGCTCGGCCGGTAGTCGAGGTCGTGGACGGTGATCGACCGCCGCCCGCGCGCCTCGAGCGCACCCAGGGTTGCCGCGCGGCTCGGCTCCGCCGAGAGCCCGGTGCCGGTCGTCCAGAACAGCGGCACCTCGGCGATCTCCTTCAGGTCGAGGTCGCCGGGCTCGACCGTCATGTCCGGAGCCGTCGGCTCACGGTAGAAGAGCAGCGGGAAGTTGTCGGGCGGGAAGATCTCGCAGAAGACGACCGGCGTTCGCAACGTGGGGTGCGTGCCGACACGGCTCGAATCGACGCCGAACCCCTCGAGCGCCTGGCGGACGTAGGGGCCGAACGGGTCGTCCCCGACCTTCGTGATCACCGCCGACCGGCGCCCGTAGCGGGCTGCGGCGACGGCCACGTTCGTCGCGCTGCCGCCGAGCATCTTCCGGAACGTCAGCACCTCGGCCAGAGGCACGCCGATCTGCTCGGGATACAGGTCGACCCCGATCCGACCCATCGTCAGGACCTCGACGCCGCTCATCCTCCGCTGACCCTAACGGCGGGCCTTGACAGGAGTGGGCACCTAACCGAATGTTCCTGGATGCCCATCGTCGCGAAGATCCTGGAGGAGAAGGGTGGCAACGTGATCCGGATCGGCGGCGACGCGACCGTGCTCGAGGCCGTGCAGGCGATGGTCGAAGCCAACGTCGGTGCGCTGCTCGTCACCGGCAGCGACGAGAACGACGTCGAGGGGATCTTCACCGAGCGCGACTACCTGCGCCGCGTGGCCGTAAAGGGGCTCGGCGAGCGCGAGACGCCCGTCCGGGCGGTGATGACGACACCGGTGGTGGTGATCACCCCCGACACCGAGGTCGAGGAGGCGATGGCGCTGATGACCGACCGCCGCATCCGCCACGTTCCGGTCGTGAGCGAGGACACGCTCGTCGGGATGATCTCGATCGGCGACCTCGTCCGCTTGCAGTCCGAGCAGCAGAGCTTCCAGATCCGCTACCTCACCGAATACATCTCTGCCGGCTGATGCCGGTAGCCGGCTCTGGCGGAGATCTCGGCCGCCGTCTTCAAAAGCGCCGGCGTGAGGCGCGCCACCAGCTCCTGCATCGAGACCATCGAGCTGTGGACCGCGAGGTTGACCGCGGCTGCGACCGCCCCGTCGTGGCTGCGCACGGGCGCCGCGATCGAGCGCAGCCCGTAGGCGAGCTCCTCGTTGTTGATCGCGAAACCCTCGCGCCGCACACGTTCCAGCTCGGCCTGCAGCGACCGGCGCGTCGTGAGCGTGTTCGGCCCGCGTCGCTGCAGGGTCGAGTCGTCGATCACCGCATCGCGCTCGGCGGGATCGAGGTTGGCCAGCAGCACCTTGCCCATCGAGGTGCAGTAGGCGGGCATGCGCGACCCGACGTGCAGGTTGAGGTCGATCTCGCGCTGCCCGGCCCGCGAGCTGCGGCAGCGCTCCACGTAGACGATGTCGACACCGTCGAGCACCGCCATGTTGACCGTGAATCCCGCTGTCGTCGCTCAACTGCTGCAGGTGCGGCGCCGCCAGCTCGCGCAGCTCCATCGAGTTGATCGCCGAGAAGCCGAGGTCGAGCACGCGGGGCCCGAGCCGGTACTTCCGGGTCGCCGGATCCTGCTGCAGGTAGCCGAGCGCGGCCAGCGTGGCGACGTAGCGGTGGGTGGTGGAGCGCCCGAGGCCGATCTCGCGGGCGAGCTCCGAGATCCCGAGCAGCGGCCGGCCCGACCTGAACGCGGAGAGGATCGCCAGCCCGCGCTCCAGCGACTGGGAGTACGAAGCGCCTGCCGCCATGTTCCGTCTATTAGAACAGCATCTTGACAATCGGACAAGGGCGGACGTAGTAATCGTGCGGGTGATGCGGGCGTGAACGGCGTGCCGGGACGCGCAGCGGACTACACGGCCGACGAGATGATGGCGGTCGAGGCCGCGCGGCGGCTGCGCGACGGCATGGTGTGCTTCGTCGGGATCGGGCTGCCGAGCGTGGCGGCGAACCTCGCGCGGCGGACGCATGCGCCGGGCTGCGTGCTCGTCTACGAGAGCGGCACGATCGGCGCCAAGCCGAAACATCTTCCCCTCTCGATCGGCGACGGCGAGCTCGCCGAGACCGCGGTCTCGGTCGTCTCCGTGCCGGAGATGTTCGGCTACTGGCTCCAGGGCGGGCGGATCGACGTCGGCTTCCTCGGCGCCGCGCAGATCGATCGGCACGGCAACCTCAACTCGACCGTGATCGGCGACTACGACCATCCGGCTGTTCGCCTGCCCGGCGGCGGCGGAGCGCCCGAGATCGCGACCGGGGTGAAGGACGTCTTCGTGCTGCTGCGCCAGTCGCGTCGCGCGTTCGTCGAGCGCCTCGACTTCACGACGAGCCTCGGCGACCGCGTTCGCGTCGTCGTCACCGACCTCGGCGTGCTCGAACCGCGGGATGGCGAGCTCACGCTCACGTCGGTCCATCCGTCGGTCTCGGTCGACGAGGTCCGCGCGGTCACCGGCTGGGATCTCCGCGTCGCAGAAGACCTGCACGTGAGCGATCCGCCGTCGCTGATCGAGCTCGCTGCATTGCGCGCGCTCGAGGCGGCGTGATTCTGTATCCGGCGTGAGGCCCTTCGAGGCGATCTTCGTCCCGGCCGACGCCGCCGACGCAGTCTCGGATCGCGCCTGGCTCGAAGGACTGCTCGCCGCCGAGCGGGCGCTCGCAGACGCGGCCTCGCTCGCAGGCCTGATTTCGTCGGAAGCGGCGGCGATGGTCGCTGCGGCCTGCCACGCCGATCTCTACGTCGAGCACGATCTCGCCGAGCAGGGACGCGCGACGGGCAACCCGGTCGAGCCGCTCGTGCGCGCAATGCGTGCCCAGGTCGGTGAGGAGCACGGTGCTTACGTCCATCGCGGCGCGACCAGTCAGGACATCCTCGACACGGCGGCGATGCTCGTGTCGCGGCGGGCCTGCGGGGTGATCGACGGTGAGCTCGCGGGTGTGGCCGACCTGTGCGCGTCGCTGGCCGAAGCGCACCGCGGCACCGTGATGGCGGCGCGCACGCTGCTGCAGCAGGCCGTCCCGACCACGTTCGGCCTGAAGGCGGCCGGCTGGCTGGTCGCGGTCGTCGAGTCACGGCGCCGGCTGGAGACGGTCGTGGGCTCCCTGCCCGCCCAGCTCGGCGGCGCGGGTGGGACGCTCGCCGCCTTCGGCGAGCGCGGCCCCGAGGTCGCGCGGCTGTTCGCGTCGGCGCTCGATCTTCGGGAGCCGACCGTCTCCTGGCACACGCTACGGGCGCCGGTAGTCGAGCTCGCCGGGGCGCTGGCGGAAGTCGCCGCAGTGCTCGGCAAGATCGCGACCGACATCGTGCTGCTCGCACAGACCGAGGTCGCCGAGGTCGCCGAAGCGGCGGCCGGGGGATCGTCGACGATGCCGCACAAGCGCAACCCGATCGCCGCGGTGCTGGCAGACGCCTGCGTCCGGCATGTCCGCGCGAACGCCTCGCTTCTCTTCGAGTCGGGCGTGCAGGAGCACGAGCGCGCGGCCGGTGCCTGGCACGCCGAGTGGGCTGCGCTTTCGACGGCGCTCGGCGCGACCGCCGGCGCCGCCTCCGCTGTCCGCCGCTCGCTCGACGGCCTGCACGTCGACGCCGACCGGATGCGGTCCAACATCTCGGCGGACGTCCTCTCCGAGGCGCACCGCCTCGGCATCGCTGCGGAGACGGCCGACGACTACCTCGGCTCGGCCGGCGCGTTGATCGACCGCGCCCTCGCCCTGTACCGCGAGTGAGTGCGGTCGTCGTGATGTGCGGCTCGCTCGGCGCCGCGGCAGCGATGTGGGATCCGCAGCTGCCGGTGCTCGAAGGGCGCACGGCGCTGCGCGTCGATCATCCGGGGCACGGAGCGGCGCCGGTCGCCGACGTCGAAGACATCGCCGACCTCGCGCAGCGTGTGCTCGAAGCGGTCGACGGCGAGCGGTTCTCGTTCGTCGGCCTGTCGCTCGGCGGCGCGGTTGGGATGCGCCTGGCGCTGGACGCGCCCGAGCGTGTCGAGCGGCTGGTGCTGGCGAGCACGGCGGCGCGTTTCGGCGAACCGGCGCAGTGGTTGGAGCGCGCGGCCACGGTGCGGGCCTACGGGCTGGGCGCGATCGTCGACGCCGTGCTCGCGCGCTGGTTCACGTCCTCGTTCGACGACGTCGACACCTATCGCGAGCTCTTTCTCAACACGGATCCGGAGGGATACGCGCGGTGCTGTGAGGCGCTGTCACGGTTCGACGTCCACGACGCGCTGGCGGCGGTCGACGTGCCGACGCTGGTGATCGCCGCGGCCGACGATCCCTCGACGCCGCCCGCCGAGGTGGAGCTGATCGCCCGGAGCATCCCGAACGCGCGCTACGAGGTGATCGCCGACGCGGCGCACCTCGCCAACGTCGAACGCCCCGACGACTTCAACCGACTGCTGGAGGAGTTCCTGTGAGCTACGAGGACGGTATGCGGGTCCGTCGTGAAGTGCTCGGCGACGAGCATGTCGATCGGGCGATCGAGCGGACGACCGACTTCACCGCCGACTTCCAGGATCTGATCACGCGCTACGCGTGGGGTGAGATCTGGGCGCGCCCGGGGCTCGACCGGCGGACGCGCAGCTGCATCACGCTCACGGCCCTGGTCGCGCTCGGTCATTTCGAGGAGCTCGCGATGCACGTTCGCGCTGCACTGCGCAACGGGCTGACCGCCGACGAGATCAAGGAGGTCTTTCTGCAGACGGCGATCTACTGCGGCGTGCCGGCCGCGAACCACGCGTTCGCGGTCGCGCAGCAGGTGCTCGCCGACGAGGGTGCCTCCTGACACGCACGCGGACGCAGGTCGTGATCGTCGGTGCCGGGCCTGCGGGCCTGACGCTGGCGCAGCTGCTGCACCGCGCGGGGATCGAGTCGGTCGTGCTCGAGAACCGCAGTCGCGACTACGTCGAGCATCGCGTCCGCGCCGGCGTGCTCGAGCAGGGAACGGTCGAGACCCTGATCGGCGCCGGCGTGGGCGAGCGCCTGCAACGCGAGGGGATCGTGCACCGCGGCATCCATCTGCAGTTCGCGGGCGAGCGCCATCACCTGGCCTTCGACGAGCTCACCGGCGGCGGCACGATCGTCGTCTACGGGCAGACGGAGGTGGTCAAGGATCTGATCGCGGCGCGAATCGACGCCGGGCTGCCGCTGCTGTTCGAGGTGTCCGACGTCGCCGTCCACGACTTCGAGAGCGACGCGCCGTACGTCACGTACGCCCACGGCGGCGAGACACATCGACTCGACTGCGACGTGATCGCCGGCTGCGACGGGTTCCACGGCGTCTGCCGGCCCGCGATCGAGCGCGTGCTCACCGAGTTCACGCGCGAGTACCCCTACGGCTGGCTCGGCATCCTCGCCGAAGCGGCGCCGTCCAGCGAGGAGCTCGTCTATGCACACCACGACCGCGGCTTCGCCCTGCTCAGCCTGCGCTCGCCGACCCTCAGCCGTCTGTACATCCAGTGCCGCCCCGACGAGGATCTCGACGAGTGGCCCGACGAGCGGATCTGGGAAGAGCTGCGTCGGCGCACCGCGCTCGAAGGCTGGTCGCTCAACGAAGGCCCGGTGCTCGAGAAGGGCGTGACCGGGATGCGGAGCTTCGTCGCCGAGCCGATGCGGCACGGGCGCTTGTACCTCGCCGGCGACGCTGCGCACATCGTGCCGCCGACCGGGGCGAAAGGGCTCAACCTCGCGATCTTCGACGTCAGCTTGCTCGCGCACGCGCTCGAGCGCTGGTACGCGGACGGTGACGGATCGGAGCTCGCGTCGTACTCGGAGCGGTGCCTGCGCCGGGTCTGGCGTGCCGAGCATTTCTCGTGGTGGATGACCTCGATGCTCCACCGCGTCGGCAGCGATCCGTTCGACCTCCGGTTGCAGCTCTCGCAGCTGCGCTACGTCGTGACGTCGCAGGCGGCCGCGCGCTCGCTAGCGGAGAACTACGTCGGGCTCGTGCCGGGCTGACCCGGGCTCGGCGTCTGACTCGGCGGTGAGCCGAATCCGTTCCCGCCGCCGAAGCCACCGCCGCGTCCGCCGAAGCGGCCGAAGCCGTTGTTCACCATCTGGGTGACGCGGCTGTTCAGGTTCGCCTCGATCTGATCGGCCATCGCCTGGGTGATGCGCCCCGACTTCACGGCCGCGTCGAGCTGGCTCTTCTGCGCCGCGACCATCGCGACGATCAGCCCGCTCGCCGACTTTCCACTCGTCGAGTTCGCGATCTGGGCGAGCGTCTTGCCCGAGCGGATGTCGGTGAGCAGCTGCGCCTGCGAGATGCCGAGGTAGCTGGACGCCGCGGTGAAGCTTCCGCCGGGCCCATCGAAGCCGCCACGGCCGCCGAAGCGCCCGCCGCCGAACCCACCGCCGCCGTAGCCGTTGCCGGACGGCGGCCCGCCGAACTGTCCGCGGGCCGGGGCGACGAACCCACCCCCGCGCGCGGCCGCGTTGGTCGAGCTCGAGCTCGAGTGGAACTTCGAGGCCGCGTACGCCGTGCCGACGCCGGCCAGTGCGACGACGGCGATCGCGATCGCCCCGAGCTTCCGGTTCCTCGTGTTCTGCATGTCCGCCAAGGTCGACTCAGCATCTCTCCGCTACCTGTGGAGACGGTAAGAACCAGCTAAGAACCGCGAGCTTCCTGGCCGGCCGAAGGTGGGTCTTCACAGCCCCCGTCCGTTAAGTTGCGGGGATGCGGCCTCCTTTCCGCGGCGATCACGTGGGCAGCCTGCTGCGCCCGCCGCAGCTGCTCGAGGCGCGCGCCGCTTTCGCCCGCGGTGGGATCGACGCCGACGAGCTACGTGCGGTCGAGGACGATGCGATCCGCGAGGCGGTTCGCAAGCAGGGCGACGTCGGCCTGCCGTTGGCCACCGACGGCGAGTTCAGGCGCGGGTCGTGGCACATGGACTTCATCTACGCGCTCGACGGAGTGTCGAAGCTGGAGGGGAACCTGGCCGTTCACTTCCACCGGGCCGACGGCGACATCGACTTCACGCCCTCCGCGATGCGTGTCGACGGCCGCCTCGGCCTGTCGGAGACGATCTTCGGCGACGCCTTCAGGTTCGTGCAGGAGTGCGCTAACGGCGCGGTGCCGAAGCTGACGATCCCGTCGCCGAGCATGGTCCACTACCGCGGCGGCAGGGCCGCGATCGACCCTGAGGTGTATCCCGAGCTCGACGCGTTCTGGGCCGACCTGACCGCCGCGTACGCCGAGGAGGTGCGCCGGCTCGGCGAGCTCGGCTGCACCTACCTGCAGCTCGACGATACGAGCCTCGCGTACATGAACGACCCGGCGCAACGCGCGCACGTCGCCGAGATCGGCGGCGACCCGGTCCACCAGCACGAGGAGTACATCCGCCACATCAACGAGGCGATCGCCGGACGGCCGGAGACGATGACCGTGACGACGCACATGTGCCGCGGCAACTTCCGCTCCGCCTGGGTGGCCGAGGGCGACTACGAGTTCGTCGCCGACGCGCTTCTGAACCAGCTCGACGTCGACGGCTTCTTCATGGAGTGGGACGACGAGCGGTCGGGCGGCTTCGAGCCGCTGCGCTTCCTGCCGAAGGGTGACAAGCGGGTCGTGCTCGGTCTCGTCACGACGAAGAGCGGCGCGCTCGAGTCGAAGGACGATCTGAAGCGGCGCATCGAGGAGGCGGCGAGGCACGCGCCGCTCGAGCAACTCTGCCTGTCGCCGCAGTGCGGATTCTCCTCCACCGTCGACGGCAACGAGCTGACCGAGGACGAGCAGTGGGCGAAGCTGCGCCTCATCGTGGAGGTCGCCGACGAGGTGTGGGGGAGCACGTGACCGTCTGCTCGAATTGCGGCGCCGAGAACCGCACCGACGCGAAGTTCTGTGGCGGGTGCGGCGCCGCGCTGGCGGCGATCTGCTCGTCGTGCAACACGCCGAACGAGGCGGGACGGAAATTCTGTTACGAGTGTGGCTCGCCGCTCGGGGCGGTCCCGGCGGCGGCTCCGGAGGAGCCGCGCGAGGCGCCCGCTGCCGAGCGCCGACTCGTCTCCGTGCTGTTCGCGGATCTGGTCGGGTTCACGACGCTGTCGGAGTCCCGCGATGCCGAGGAGGTGCGCGAGCTGCTGTCGCGGTACTTCGACACGTGCCGCCGGTTGATCGCGCTGTACGGCGGGACGGTCGAGAAGTTCATCGGCGACGCGGTGATGGCGGTCTGGGGGACGCCGACGACCACCGAGGACGACGCCGAGCGCGCGGTGCGCGCAGCACTCGACCTGGTCGCCGCCGTCTCGGCGCTGGGCCAGGAGATCGGCGCGGAGAACCTGCGTGCGCGGGCGGGCGTGCTGACCGGCGAGGCCGCGGTGACGCTCGCCGCAAAGGGCGAGGGGATGGTCGCGGGCGATCTGGTCAACACCGCCTCGCGGGTTCAATCCGCGGCGGAGCCGGGGACGGTGTTCGTCGGCGAGGCGACACGTCGTGCGACCGAGCAGACGATCGTCTACGAGGACGCCGGCTCGTTCGAACTGAAGGGCAAGGAGGGACTGACGCCGCTCTGGCGGGCGCAGCGGGTCGTCTCCGGGCTCCGCGGCTCGCTCAAGTCGCACGGGCTCGAAGCGCCGTTCGTCGGCCGCGATCGCGAGCTGCGGCAGATCAAGGATCTCTTTCACGCCTGCGCCGAGGAGAAGAAGGCCCACCTCGTGTCGATCACCGGGATCGCCGGGATCGGCAAGTCGCGTCTCGGCTGGGAGTTCTACAAGTACTTCGACGGAATCGCCGAGAGCATCTACTGGCACCGTGGCAGGTGTCTCTCCTACGGCGAGGGCGTCACGTACTGGGCGCTCGCCGACATGGTGCGGATGCGCTGCCGGATCGCCGAGGAAGAAGACCCGTCGTCCGCGCTGAGCAAGCTGCGCGCCACCCTCGAGGAGCAGATCCTCGACGCGGACGAGCGCAGCTTCCTCGAGCCGCGGCTCGCACACCTCCTCGGGCTCGGCGAGCATCAGGCTCGCGACCAGCAGGACCTGTTCGCCGCCTGGCGGCTGTTCTTCGAGCGGCTCGCGGAGGGGTACCCCACCGTCCTCCTGTTCGAGGACATGCAGTGGGCCGACGCGAGCCTGCTCGACTTCGTCGAATACCTGCTCGACTGGTCGCGGAGCTCACCGATCTTCGTGATCACGCTGGCCCGGCCGGAGCTGCTCGAACGCCGGCCCACGTGGGGCGCAGGTCAGCGGAGCTTTACGTCCCTGTACCTGGAGCCGCTCGCGCAGCAGGCGATGGAAGAGCTCCTGACCGGCCTCGTGCCCGGGCTTCCGCCCGACGTCCGCAGCCGGATCCTGGCGCGTGCCGAGGGCATCCCGCTGTACGCGGTCGAGACGGTGCGCATGCTGCTCGACCGCGGCCTGCTGGTCGAGGACGGCTCGGCCTACCGGGTGACGGGGCCGGTCGAGGCACTGGAGGTTCCAGAGACGCTGCACGCGCTGATCGCGGCGCGGCTCGACGGGCTCTCGGCCGAGGAGCGGCGGCTGCTGCAGGACGCCGCCGTCCTCGGAAAGACGTTCACGCGCGTTGCGCTGGCCTCGCTTGCAGGCGCCGACGTCGAGACCGAGCCGCTGCTCGCATCGCTGGTGCGGAAGGAGGTGCTCGGCGTCCAGGCCGACCCGCGCTCGCCGGAGCACGGCCAGTACGGCTTCCTCCAGGATCTCGTCCGGCACGTCGCGTACGAGACGCTGTCGAGACGGGACCGTCGTGCCAGGCACCTGGCCGCCGCGGCGCACCTCCGGGCCGCCTTCGCCGAGGACGAGGACGAGGTGGTCGAGGTGGTCGCCTCGCACTACCTGGCCGCGTACGAGGCCGTCCCGGACGCGGACGACGCGGCCGAGATCAGAGCAAACGCGCAGGCGATGCTCGCGCGGGCCGGCGAACACGCGGCCTCGCTCGCGGCGGCGGCCGAGGCGAGGCGCTACTACGAGCAGGCGGCAGAGCTGACCGACACCCCGTCAGAGCGGGCCGCGCTGCTGGCGAGCGCAGGCGAGATGGCCGTGCGTGCGGCCGACCAGGGCGCTGCGGGCCGCCTGTACGAGCAGGCGATCGAGCTGTACGAGCTTCAGGGCGACCTGCATGCAGCCGCGCGGGTGCATCACAAGCTCGCGTTCGTCGAGGCGGGTGCCGGCAAGCGAGAGGAGGCGATTGCGCGGACCGAGCGCGCTCTTGCGGTGCTCGTCGAGGACGAGCCGGACGAGGATCTCGCCCTCCTGGCGTCCAGCCTCGCCCTCGCCTACTGGTTCGGCGGCGATCTCGAGCAGGCGGCCGCGAAGGCCGAGCTGGCGCTGGACATCGCCGAGCCCCACGCGTATGCCGAGCCGCTGGCGCGAGCACTGCGCGCCAAGGCCGGAATCGCCAACAGCCGGGGCCACAGCCAGGAGGCGGAGGCGCTCCTCACGCGCTCTCTTGAGATCTCGCTCGAGCACGACCTGACGAACGACGCGAGCACCTGCTACTTCTGGCTCTCCGACCGCTGTTTCCAGCGTGACGCGTATGCCTTGGCGCTCGGGCTCCTCGATGAGGCACTTGCGCTGACGCGGAAGGTCGGAAGCCGTCCGCATGAGTGGGCCGTGCTGGCCGAGCGGACCTATCCGCTGCTCATGCTCGGGCGTGGGGACGAAGTGTACGCGGCGGTCGCGGAGTTCACGCAGGAGCAAATCGACTCCGGCGGGACGATGCTGAGCCTGCTCCAGTCGGCGGTCGAGATCCACATCCAGCGAGGCGAGCTCGACGATGCGCGCCGCGTCCACCAGATGTTCTCGCGACTCGAGCAGTCCACCGATCTCCAGGAACGCTCCTCCTACCTGGGCGCTCGAGCCGCGCTGCGCCGCGCGGAGGGACAGCTCAGGGAGGCGCTCGCCGACGCCGAGGCGACCATCGAGACGGGTAGCAACTTCGGCATCGCCTCCCAGTCGAGCAAGCAGGGAATCGTCGAGGCCCTCGAGGCGGCGTTTGCACTCGGCGAGTCGGCGAAGATTGAGGAGCTGCTCGCTTCGATCGACGCCGTCCCGCCGGGGACCCGGCCGCCGTACCTCGAGGCTCAGGCGCACCGGTTCCGCGCGCGGCTCGCGCAGGACGGCGGCGGCTATGAGGCCGCGGCCGCGCTGTTCCGCGAGCTCGAGCTTCCGTTCTACCTTGCGGTCACGTTGCTCGAGCAGGGCGAATCGCTCGTCGGCCAGGGGCAGGCGAGCGAGGCCGAGCCGCTCCTGGCCGAGGCGACGGAGATCTTCGAACGGCTCGCCGCGACGCCCTGGCTCGAACGGGCGCGACGGGCCGTCTCCTCCGAAGCCGTCCGAGCCTAGTCGCGCAGCTGCTCGAGGATCTCGATGTCGACCGAGACGCCGCCGTCGGCGACGCGGCGAATCGCGCGCGTGAACTCCTCGACGTCGGCGACGCGGTCCTTGAGCAGGTAGCCGACGCCGGTGGCGTCGCGGTCGAGCAGTTCGACCGCCTTCTCGAGCTCGACGTACTGCGAGAGCAGCAATACACCGGTGTGCGGGTGGCGCCGGCGGATCTCGCGCGCGGCGCGTAACCCTTCGTCGGTCTTCGTCGGCGGCATGCGGATGTCGACGATCGCGACGTCGGGCAGGGTCTCGTCGACGAGCACGAGCAGGTCCTCGGCGGTGCCCGACTGTCCCACGATCTCGAAGCCCTCCTCCTCGAGCAGGCGCGCGATTCCCTCGCGCAGCAGCACCGAGTCGTCGGCGAGCGCGACGCGGACGACGTTCGCCCGGTCGGTGGACTCGTCGCCGAGCAACGGGAAATCGGCGTGAAGGCCCGGCGTGAGTACGCGAACCAGCCGTGTCGGGTGCGGCACGCCCTTCAGCCGGTGCTCGCCGAGGTCGACCGTCTCGAGCCCGCAGCCGTCGACCGTTGCGGCCGAGGCGAGGATCTCGCCGCCCCGGGCGGTCGCGCTGACACGCGCTGCGTGGTGCACGGCCATGCCGACGTAGCCGTCGCCGACGACCTGCGCCCGGCCGCGGTGCAGGCCCATCCGCACGCGCACCACCGCGCCCTCGGGCCACGGCTCGTCGATCAGCGCGAGTTGCGCGGCGACTGCGGCAGCGGCTGCGGTCGCGCCGTCGTCGAACACGGCGAAGAACTCGTCGCCGCGGCAATCGACGACCCGCCCGCCGTTGTCTCGGACGGCGGTGCCGATCAGCTTGCGGTGCCGCTGCAGGACGGCTGCATACGCAGTGCCGAGCCGCTGCAGCAGGCCGGTAGAGCCTTCGATATCCGTGAAGAGAAACGTCACCTCGGTTGCGTGTTCCGGCATCGCGGCTGAGGCTACCCCCGGGGTGACTCCTTCTGCGCTCACCGGTACCGTTTGACGATGTCCTCGCACGCGCCGGCGCAGACGGCCAAGCCGCTTTCGCCAGAGGAGTACGTCGACGTGCTCGCCCGGACCGGCCTCGGCCTGGTCTGCAAGCTCGACCGTTCGGGCCGGATTCTCACCTTCGACGAAGCCTGCGAGCGCGTGACCGGCTTCACCGCGGCCGAGGTGATCGGCCGTGACGCACGCGACGTGGTCATTCCGGCGGACGAGCGGGCGGCATTCAGTGTCTTCCTCGAGAGCTTCGCCGACGTCGCGATCTCGAGCCCGCAGGTCGGTCACTGGCTGACCAAGGACGGCGAGCGGCGGATGATCGCGTGGTCGAACCGGCCGATCGTCGATCAGGACGGCAACGTGACCGGACTGCTCACCGTCGGCCTCGACCTGACCGAACGCGACCGCTCCGCGGCTCAGGTGCAGGCGCTGCACAGCGAGCTCGAGGATCGACTCACGGAGGTCGAGGTGCTCGCCGCCGAACAGGCGGCACTTCGGCGCGTCGCGACGCTCGTCGCCGGTGAGGCCGATGCAGCGCTCATCTTCGACGCCGTCGCCGTGGAGACGGGGAAGCTCGCGATCTCGCGCACTGCGGCGGTGGTGCGCTACGGCGACCCGGCGGGTGCCACCGTGGTCGGTCGCTGGAGCTGTGCGTCCGAGGAGGAGCTCTTCCCGGTGGGATCGGTGGTCCCGGTCGGGGACGACACCGCGTTCGGGATCGTCCATCGCACCGGTGCGGCCGCACGCGTCGACGCCTACGGCGAGGGCGTCGTCGCGACGCGCATGCGCGAGGCGGGTTACGTGTCCGCAGCTGCGGCGCCGGTGATGGTGTCGGGGCGGCCGTGGGGCGCCGTGATCGTCTCGTCGGGGTCAAACGAGAAGTTGGCCGACGACGTCGAGCGGCGGCTGGCGCCGTTCGCCGCGCTGCTCGCCCTGGCCGTGGCGAGCGCCGACGCGCGCGAGCAGGTGATCGCCTCACGCGCGCGCCTCGTCGCGGCCTCCGACGAGGTGCGCCGCCGGCTCGAGCGCGACCTGCACGACGGTGCGCAGCAGCGGCTCGTCACGCTCGTCCTCAACATCGGCGTTGCGCGCCGGAAGGTCGCCGACGACGCGGTTGCCGAGCTGCTCGCGGCCGCCGAGCGCGATGCGCGCGAGGCGATCACCGAGCTTCGCCACCTGGCGACCGGCCTCCACCCGCCCGTCCTCAGCGAGAGCGGGCTCGCGCCGGCGCTCGCCGCGCTCGCGCGCAGGACGCCGCTCGAGGTCGAGGTGCTGGTCACGCCGGACGAGCGCTTCGATCCGACGGTGGAGGTGGCCGCGTACTTCGTCGTCACCGAGGCGCTCACGAACGTCGTCAAGCACGCCGAGGCGACCCTGGTGCGCGTGAGCGCGCGGCGAGAAGGGACATCGCTGGTCGTGAAGGTCGAGGACGACGGTCGCGGCGGGGCGAACCCGCAGGGCGGCTCGGGCCTCGTCGGCCTCACCGACCGGGTCGAGGCGCTGCGCGGGACGCTCAGCATCTCGAGCTCGTGGACGGCAGGCACGCTGCTGCGCGCCGAGTTCCCGCTCGGCGGCTAAGAAGATTTCAGCGTGTCGAGGTAGGCGACCAGTGCCTGCAGCTGCGCGGGCGGGATGACGCCACCCCAGTGCGGCATGCTGACGATGGGGGCGCGCCCGATCACGCTGCCGTTGTGAATCACGGCGAGGATCTTCGCCTCGGTGTTGAACTCGTTGCGGAAGTCCGCGCCGGAGAGCGGCGGGATCGTCTTGTCGGGCGACTCGGGGTTCGGGACGCCGCCCAGGCCGTTCGGCCCGTGGCAGTTGATGCACCCGTAGTTCACGTAGAGCGTCGCTCCCTGGACGGCTGCTCCTTGCCCCTCGGGGACCGGCAGCGGAGCCGCGGTCGGCACCACCGGTAGCCCGGCGCGGATGTAGGAGACGAGGTCGGTCACCTGCCGGTCGGAGATGACCGCCCCCCAGACGGGCATGTAGGGCTTGGTCGGGTTTGCCGACTCGCCGAGACCGTGGTTGATGATCGAGCGCAGGTGGGCTGCGGTGAGCGCCCCGGCGCCGGTGAGTGCCGGCACGTCTGGCGAGACGCCGCCACGGCCCTGCATGCCGTGGCACTGGACGCAGCCGAACTGAACGAAGAGATGCGCCCCGGAGGCGACCGCGGGCGCGACCGTCGCTGCGGAAACGGTTGAAACGGCTGTCGTCTCGCCGTTTCTGGCGTGCTTGGAGTCACGGCCCAGGAAGAAGCCGAAGAACCCGGCCGCGAACACTAGGCCGAGCACCAGCAGGATGACGATGCCGGTGACGACGTCTTCCTGGACGTCCCTCTTGGCCACGTGGGAACGCTAGCGCCAGGGAGGCGGTCGTGCCATCAGGGGTTTGCCGCAACCGGGTCTCTGGAAGGAACGGGGGCGGGAGAGGTCGAAGGGGTCAACCTCAGGAGCCCGGGAGGTGGGTCGAATGGCGTGGCAGCTGCTCAGGGAGAACTCGCCGCGCGGCGAATTCGCGCGGCGGCGCGTCGCCGTGCTCGCAGCCGCTTCGCTCTTCTTCGGCGGACTGCTGATCGCGCTCGGGCTCGGCATGCTCCTGGTGTTCCTGCTCGTGGCCGCGGCGATCGCCGGCGGCATCGCGTTCGTCGTCCGCCGCGGGCGGTTCCGGCGCGTACGCCGTCCCGACCTGTCGGGCGTCCGCCGGCAGGCGCGTCAGGGCGCGACACGTGTCCGCACTGCCGGCTCGCGGGTCGCGCGTGATGTGCAACCCGCTGTCTCCGGGTTCGTCGGGCGCGCCGCGACCCGCGCACGCGCGACCGACTGGGGTGGCTGGCCGTATGCAGGCGGCGCTACCGTCTCGGCCGCGCCCGAGGAGGAACACCGCCGCGCTCTGGAGCTGAACGCGCGCGGTGCGCAGCTTCGCAGCGCGGGCCGTCCGGAGCAAGCCGCCGAGCAGCATCGTCGGGCGCTCGCGATCTTCCGCAAGCTCGGCGACCGGAGCGGCGAGGCTCCGACGCTGAACAGCCTCGCGCTGGCGCTCGAGGCGGCCGGTGACACCGATGCCGCCGTCGAGCGTTTCGAGCAGGCGCTCACGATTCTGCGCGACGAGGGCGACGAGCGGCACGAAGGCCGCGTGATCGCAAACCTCGGGTTCACGATGCTCCGCCACGGCGAGGACGACCGCGCGCGCGATCTCCTCGAGACGGCGCTGCAGAAGCTCGATCCCGAGTCCCAGACGGCCCAGCAGGTCGTCGAGCAGCTGCGTCGCGCGAGCTGACATCGTCTCTTCGTGCGCGTGGATCTCAACGCCGACGTCGGCGAGGGGCTCGCGACCGATGACGAGCTGCTGCGCATCGTCACGAGCGCGAACGTCGCGTGCGGGTTTCACGCGGGTGACGTCGCGACGATGCGCCGCCTGTGCGAGGCAGCGGCCGAGTTGGGCGTGGTGGTCGGCGCGCACGTCGGCTATCGCGACCGCGAGGGGTTCGGGCGGCGCGAGCTCGACGTCGACCCTTCGCTGATCGAAGCCGAGACGCTGGAGCAGGTGGAGCGGCTGCAGCTGCACGGCCCCGTCGCGTACGTCAAGCCGCACGGCGCGCTCTACCACCGCGCGAGTGTGGATCAGGAGTGCGCGACGGCGATCGTCTCCGGAGTGCTCGCCGCCGGCGGCCCGCACGCGCTGCTCGCGTTCCCGGGCTCGCGGCTGTACGCGGTTGCGCGGGACGCGGGGCTGGTCGCGGTGGCGGAGGGGTTCGCGGATCGCGCCTACGGCGCGAACGGCCAGCTCGTGTCGCGCAACGAGCCTGGTGCGCTGCTCGACGCCGATGCCGCGGTGCGTCAGGCGGTGACGCTGGCCGGCGAGGTCGGCTCGATCTGTGTGCACGGCGACTCGCCCGACGCCGTGGCTCTCGGCCGCCGGGTCGCCGACGGGCTGCGCGCGGCCGGTTACGAGTTGCGGGCGTTCGCTTGACCGTCACCGCTCGTCCGGCCGGTGATCGCGCGCTGCTGCTGGAGCTCGATGGCAACGAGGAGGCCGTGCGCGTTGCACGCCGCGCGCGCTCCGAGTTGCGCGGCGTGGTCGATGTCGTCCCGGGTCACTGCACGGTGCTCGTGACGTTCGAGTCCGCTCCCGTTGCCGACGAGGTGCTGGGGCTCGCCGAGGCGGCCCTGCACGACGAGCACGCCGGCCCCGAGCCGGCGGAGATCGAGCTCGCTGTCACCTACGACGGGCCGGACCTCGCCGAGGTGGCGCAACTCGTCTCGCTGTCGGCGGAGGAGGTGGTCGCGCGGCATTGCGCCGCGTCGTACGTCGCGGGCTTCCTCGGCTTCGCGCCCGGATTCGCGTACCTGCTCGGTGGCGACGATCGGCTCCAGGTTCCGCGGCGGGCCGAGCCGCGGACGCGGGTGCCGGGGGGCACCGTGGCGATCGCGGGCGTGTACAGCGGTGTCTATCCGCGGGAGTCTCCCGGCGGCTGGCGGCTGCTCGGCCGCACCGACGCGGTGCTGTTCGACTCGTCGCGCGAACCGCCGGCGCTGCTCGCCGCCGGCGACCGCGTGCGGTTCGTGGCGCGATGATCGAGGTGCTCGACAGCCGCCCGCTGACGACGGTGCAGGACGGGGGCCGGCCAGGGCTCGCGTATCTCGGGGTGCCGCCGTCGGGCGCGGCCGACCGGCGGGCCTACGAGCTCGGCAACCGCCTCGTCGGCAACCGCCCGGGCGCGGCGTCGCTCGAGGCGACGCTCGCCGGGCCGAAGCTTCGCTTCGCCGCACCGGGACTGGTCGCGCTCACCGGGGCGGAGCACTGGCCGGCGTTCGAGGTCGGGGCCGGCGACGTGCTCGACGTCGAGCCGTACAAGCGCGGCGCGAGGCTTTACGTGTCGGTGCGTGGCGGGATCGACGTCGCACCGGTGCTCGGCAGCCGGTCGACCGACCTGATGAGCGGGCTCGGCCCGTCGATCGTCCGCTCGGGCGACCTGCTCCGCGTCGGCGACGAGGTGGGCGGACCACCTGAGGAGCTGCCCGGCGATCCGCCGCCCGACGAGCCCGTGCTGCGGGTCGTCCCGGGTCCGCGCGCCGACTGGTTCGCACCGGACGCCTTGGACGTGCTGACGTCGCAGCCGTGGCGGATGAGCCTGTCCTCGAATCGTGTCGGCATCCGGCTCGAGGGCGAGCCGCTCGCGTGGGCGCGGGACGAGGAGCTCCGCTCGGAGGGGCTCGTCATTGGCGCGCTGCAGGTGCCGCCGAACGGCCTGCCGATCCTGCTCGGCCCCGACCACCCGACAACGGGCGGCTATCCAGTGATCGCCGTGGTGCTCGCCGAGGACCTCTGGCTGGCTGGGCAACTGCGGCCGGGCGAGATCGTCCGTTTCAAGGTGCCTGGCACCTAGGTGCCAGGCACCTGTCCTTCGGATCGAATCGTGCTTCTGGTGGATGGCGGTACGGCGGACAGCTCGGCAGTCTCGCCCGATGCCGCGTCCGCTTCGCTTTCACGACCCGGGTTCGTACCGACACGTCACGGCCCGTGGCAACGACCGGCGGGAGATCTTCGGCGACGACGCCGACCGTTGGGACTTCCTTCGCATGCTCGGCGACGTGACTCGAGTCTGCGGCTGGCGCTGTCTCGCGTGGTGCCTGCTCAGCAATCACTACCACCTCCTCGTTCAGGAAAGGGCCAAGCCGATCTCGTCGGGGATGCACCTGCTGCAGAGCCGATACGCCCGTGCTTTCAACGAGCGACACGCCCGCACCGGCCACGTGTTCGGCGACCGCTATCGGGTCGCGACGATCGAGGACGATGGCCACCTGCTCATGGCGATCCGGTACATCGCGCTGAATCCGATCGAAGCTGGTCTGTGTGCGACCCCTTGTGAGTGGCCCTGGAGCAGCTACGGGCAGCTCGTCGGGACCGCGCGCCCGATGAGCTTCCTGAGTCGCGCGCATGCCCTCTCGTTGTTCGACACGTCGTCGGATCGTGCCGTCGAGATCGTGCGGCGGTTCGTCGAGCAGGTGCCTGGCACCTAGGTGCCAGGCACCTCGATCTACGTCAGGCGTCGGACGAAGCCCTTCGCCGAACTACGGGAACTGCGACGACCCGGGGTTGAGGTCGTACTTGCCGCCGTTCTTGCACCCCGCCGGCACGATGTAGCGAGGATCGCCCGCGTCGACCGCGTTGTCCGAGAGCGCCTGGCGCATCAACCCGTACGCGACGCTCCGCGACAGCCCGAGGTCGACGCCGACCCGGACGCCCGACTGGTACGCGAAGCAGTTCGCGAGGCCCTCGTTCTCGACACCGTGGAGATGCCACGACTCGTGCGCAAGCACGACGATCGCGTGGCCGGTCGTGCGGCCCGGATGACTCGCGTGGCCGTCGATCACGCGCGAGAGCTGGTAGCAGATGCCCGGCGTCAGCCAGGCGCGCGTGCCGCCTACCTCCGCGAGGCCGTCCGCCTCCTGCACCGCGCCCACGTGATGCCCCGACGTGTCGCAGACGACCGTGACGGGATGCCCCGCGATCTTGCGCGCCTCGTTCGTGATCGTGTGCTCGACGCGCGCCTGCGTCGTCGAGTCGAGCGCGCTCCAGCCGCGCCGGATGCTCACACCCCACACGATCAACGCGACCGCGCCGAGCACGAGCACCGGCCCGAGCAGGCGCGCGAGGCCGTGGCGCCGCCGGCGCGGCACCGGCGGCGACGACCAGAACTCGGGATCGTCCTCCTCGGGCGGCTCGCCCTCCCAGCCGAATTCGCGCAGGTCGTCGCGCTGCGGCCCACTGCTCTTCTCCGCGGGTTCGTCCGTCGAGACGAGCCCGGTGACGAAGAACTGCAGCTCCAGCCCGAGCGCGAGCACGAACGGCAGCCACAACGGCACGGCGTAGCGCCAGGCCGGGGGCGAGAAGAGCCAGGCGACGAGCAGCGCCACCAGCAACAGACGCGCCCGCAGCATCCATCGAGCGTACTCGGCATACTGAGGCTCGGGACGTGACGACGCGGACCGACGACGCGAAGGCGACGATCCTGGAGGCGGCGGTGAGCCGCGCCAGGGCGCTGGCCGGTACCGAAGCCGACGACGTCGAGCGCTGGGTGCGCGCCTACTACGCGCACGTCGCGCCCGAGGATCTCGCCGACCGCACCGACGCCGACCTCGCCGGCGCCGCGCTCGCGCACTGGAGCCTCGCGCAGCAACGCCGGCCGGGCGAGCTCAAGCTGCGTGTCTACAACCCGAACGTCGAGGAGCACGGCTGGGAGTCGCCGCACACCGTCGCCGAGTTCGTGAACGACGACATGCCGTTCCTCGTCGACTCGATCTCGATGGAGGTCACGCGTCACGGCAGCGGCATCCACCTGATGATCCGGCCGATCGTGCGTGTGCGGCGCGACGACGAGGGGAACCTCGAAGAGGTCGTCGACGAGGGCGGGATCCGCGAGTCGACGATCCACGTCGAGATCGACAAGCAGACCGATCCGCAGGCGCTCACCGAGCTGCACGACGACCTCGTCCAGGTGCTCGCCGACGTCCACGCCGCTGTCGCCGACTGGCCGGCGATGCTCGAGGAGGCGCGCAAGATCGCCGAGGACTTCGAGCAGCATCCGCCGCCGGTCGACCCGGAGGAGCTCTCCGAGACGATCGACCTGCTCGACTGGATGCGCGAGAACTTCACCTTCCTCGGCTACCGCGAGTACGAGATCGCCGACGAGGACGGCGAGGAGGTGCTCCGCGCGGTGCCCGGGTCGGGCCTTGGGATCCTGCGCCAGAAGGGGGAGGCGCCGATCTCGGCCAGCTTCGCGCGGCTGCCGCCGGACGTGCGGCGCATGGCGCGGCACAAGCACCTGCTCAACCTGACGAAGGCGAACTCGCGCGCGACCGTGCATCGCCCGGCGTACCTCGACTACATCGGCGTCAAGCGCTTCGACGCGAACGGCGAGGTCGTCGCAGAGCGGCGCTTCCTCGGGCTCTACACACACACCGCCTACAGCGCGACGCCGTGGGAGATCCCCGTGATCCGCCGCAAGGCGCGCCACGTGCTCGAGCGCTCCGGGCTTCCGCACGGCGGCCACGACTACAAGGCGCTCGTCGACATCATCGAGACGTATCCGCGCGATGAGCTGCTGCAGATGTCCGAGGACGACCTCTTCCGGATCGCGATGGCCATCTTCCAGCTCGGCGAACGCCGCCGCGTCCGGCTGTTCGTGCGCCGCGACAACTTCGGCCGCTTCCTCTCGTGTCTCGTCTACATCCCGCGCGACCGCTTCAACACGCGCAACCGCGAGCGGATCGAGCAGATCCTCGACGAGGAGCTGCACGGCGAGACGCTCGACTACGGAACGCGCGTGACCGAGTCGGTGCTCGCGCGGCTGCACTACGTGATCCACGTCGACTCTGGCGATCCACCGGTGTACGACGTTCCGGGAATCGAGGCGAAGCTCGCCGACGCGACGCGCGAGTGGACGGACGACCTGCGCGATGCGCTGATCGCGCAGCTCGGCGAGGAACGGGCGAGCGTGCTGGCGCACGGTTACGCGGACGCGTTCCCGCTCGCCTACCAGGAGGACTTCCCTGCGGCGCAGGCGGTGCTCGACATCGAGCGAATCGAGCGGCTCGATCCGGCCGGCGACCTGAGCCTGAGCCTCTACCTGCCGCACGCCTCACCCGGCGACGACCTCGCCTTCAAGCTCTTGCGCTCGGGCCAGCCGCTGCTGCTCTCCGACGTGCTCCCGCTGCTCGAGAACATGGGCGTCACCGTCACCAACGAGCGCCCGTACGAGATCCACCGCCGCGACTACCCGCCGGTGTGGATCTACGACTTCGGGCTGCGGCGCGACGAGGGCGAGAATCTCGAGCCCGACGAGGTGCGCGAGGCGTTCCAGGACGCCTTCGCGCGCGCCTGGCGCGGCGAGATCGAGAACGACGGCTTCAACAAGCTCGTGCTCTCGGCCGGATTGTCGGCGCGTGAGATCGTGGTCCTGCGCGCGGTTGCGAAGTACCTGCGCCAGACGGGGATGCCGTTCAGCCACGCGTACATGGAGGAGACGCTCGCCGGCCATCCCGAGATCGCGGCGCGCCTGGTCGAGCTGTTCCGGCTGCGTCTCGATCCCGCGGTGGAGGAGCGCGAACCGAGCCAGCTCGACCACAAGATCGTCAAGTCGATCGATGCGGTTGCAAGCCTCGACGAAGACCGGATCCTGCGCAGCTTCCTGAAGGTGATCCGCGCCGTCCTGCGCACGAACTGGTTCCAGAGCAATGCCGACGGGAGCCCCAAGCCCTACCTGTCGCTGAAGCTCGACTCGAAGCTCGTCCCCGAGCTGCCCGAGCCGCGCCCACTCGTGGAGGTGTTCGTGTACTCGCCGCGGGTCGAGGCGATCCACCTGCGCGGCGGCCGCGTCGCCCGCGGCGGCATCAGGTGGTCGGACCGCCGCGAGGACTTCCGCACCGAGGTGCTCGGGCTGATGAAGGCGCAGACGGTGAAGAACGCGGTGATCGTCCCGGTGGGGGCGAAGGGCGGCTTCGTCGTGCAGCAACTCCCGACCGATCGCGAGCAGCAGCAGGCGGAGGTCGTCGCCTGCTACCGCATTTTCATGCGCGGTTTGCTCGACATCACCGACACGATCGTCGCCGGCGAGGTCGTTCCGCCGCCCGACGTCGTGCGCCACGACGGCGACGACCCGTACCTGGTGGTCGCCGCCGACAAGGGGACGGCGAAGTTCTCGGACATCGCGAACGGACTGTCGGAGGAGTACGGCTTCTGGCTCGGCGATGCGTTCGCCTCGGGCGGCTCGGCGGGCTACGACCACAAGGAGATGGGGATCACCGCGCGCGGCGCGTGGGAGTCGGTGAAACGGCACTTCCGCGATCTCGGCGTCGACGCGGACACCGCCGAGATCACCGTCGTCGGGGTCGGCGACATGTCGGGCGACGTGTTCGGCAACGGCATGCTCCGCTCGCGGCACCTGAAGGTGATCGGGGCGTTCGACCACCGCCACGTGTTCATCGACCCCGATCCAGATCCGTCGGCGAGCTTCGCCGAACGTCTGCGGCTCTTCCGCCTGCCGCGCTCGTCCTGGGCCGACTACAACACCGGCCTGATCTCGCGGGGCGGCGGCGTCTATCCGCGCACCGCCAAGTCGATCGAGCTGTCGCCGCAGGCGCGCGCCGCGCTCGGCGTCGAGGCGGAGACCGTGACGCCGAACGAGCTGATCCGCGCCGTGCTGCGGGCGCCGGTCGACCTGCTCTGGAACGGCGGCATCGGCACCTACGTCAAGGCGAAGCAGGAGCGGAACGGGGAGGTGGGCGACAAGGCGAACGACGCGGTGCGCGTCGACGCGGGCGACCTACGCTGCAAGGTGGTCGGCGAGGGCGGCAACCTCGGTCTCACGCAGCGCGCCCGGGTGGCGTATGCGCTCGGCGGCGGGCGCATCTTCATGGACGCGATCGACAACTCGGCCGGCGTCGACACCTCCGACCACGAGGTCAACCTGAAGATCCTGCTCGGCGCGGGCGGCCCGTCCGGCGCGCTGACGACGGAGGAGCGAAACCGGCTGCTGGTGGAGGTGACGGACGAGGTCGCCGAGCAGGTGCTGCGCGACAACTACGACCAGGCACAGGCGATCTCGACGTCGGCCGCGCAGGTGGGGTCGATGGTCGAGGTGCACGAACGCTACATCCGCTACCTCGAGCAGAACGGCATCAGCCGGGAGCTCGAGGCGCTGCCGACCGACGAGGTGCTCGAGGAGCGCCAGGGGGCGGGCGGCGGGCTGACGACGCCCGAGCTCGCGATGCTGCTCTCGTACACCAAGCTCGGGCTGGCGGCCGACCTGCTCGCCTCGTCGTTGCCCGACGAGCCGGTATTCGCGGGTGAGCTCGACCGGTACTTCCCTTCGAAGGTGCGGGAGCGCTTCGGCGACCAGCTGCGCGGGCATTCACTGCGCCGGGAGATCGTGGTGGCGCAGGTGTCGAACGAGCTCGTGAACCGGTGCGGCACGACGTTCGTCTTCCGGATGCGGGACGAGACCGGTGCGTCGGGCGACGACGTCGCGCGCGCGTTCACCGCCGCGCGCGAGCTGTACGGGTTCCGCTCGCTGTGGGCGGAGATCGAGGCGCTCGACGGCTTCGTCCCGGCCGGGACGCAGATCGCGATGTTTCTACGGGGGCGGATCCTGCTCGAGCGCACGGCGCGCTGGCTGCTCCGCAACCTGCCGCGGCCGCTCGACGTCGAGGTCGCGATCGAGCGGTTCGCACCGGGGCTGGCGGCGCTGACCGAGCTGCTGCCGGGGATGCTGGGCGAGGCGGAGGCGAGCACCGCGCGTGCGATCGCCGACGATCTCGGGCATACGGGAGTGCCGCGGCTGCTCGCCTCGCGGGTGGCGCATCTGGTCGCGCTCGTCCCGTCGCCGGACCTGGTGCGGATCGCCGAGGCGACGGGGCTGAACGTCGCAGCGGTCGCGCAGGCGTACTGCGCGCTCGGCGCGCGGCTCGAGCTGTGGTGGCTGCGCGAGCGGATCGTCGCGCTGCCGCGCGACTCGCGCTGGGCCGCGATGGCGCGTGCGGCGCTGCGCGACGACGTCTACGTCGAGCAGGCCGCGCTGACCTCGGAGGTGATGAGCGCGCACTCGGACGGCGTCGCGCCGCTGGCCAGGGTCGACGAGTGGATCGAACTGAACCGTGACGGCGTCGATCGCTGCCTGCGTGTCCTCGCCGACATCCGCACCGGCGGTGCGGTCGATCTCGCGCGGCTGTCGGTCGCAGTGCGCGAGATCCGGAACCTGATCCAGGCGAGCGGCTAGATCAGGCGAAGATGATCTCGCCGACCGGCGGCGCTGCCCTCGCGCTCGATGGTCTCGGAGAACTCGAAGCCCGCCTCGATCGACCCGCGCAGCGGGCACGACCGCGCGACCTTGTCCAGACGTGCGAGCTGATCGGCGCTCAAGTCACCGGTCAGATGAATTGCGACGTCGAAGCGGCGCGGTGCCGAGTGCTGGTCGTAGTCGACGTCGACCGTCACGTCGCCGAGCTCCCAGCCCTTGGTCCGCGCGTAGATCGCGAGGGTGGTCGAGATGCAGGCCGCGAGCGCAGCGGGGAAGAGCTCGTGCGGCGCCGGGCCGCTGTCCTCGCCGCCGAGATGCTCCGGCTCATCGGTGTAGAGCCGGTGCCGGCCGCCGTCGATCTCCACCTCCTGCCGGAGAGTTCCGGGCATCGAGCGTGCAGTAGCGGTCAGTGGCATAGCTCTGACCACAGCGTGCGCCTGCCCGGCGGTGGCAGCATCGGGGCGCCCGCGGACGCCGGTTGGGGGAACTACGCAGCGAGCAGGCGCCAGAGCTCGGTCCAGGCGGCGACGCCCTCCTCGAGCCGCTCGATCCGGAAGAACTCGTCGGGCGCGTGCAGGTTCTCGTCCGCGGTCGAGAACGAGAACAGCAGAGTCTTCACGCCGAGTGCGCGCTCGAACATCACCGCTGCCGGGAGCGTGCCGCCGATGCGGACGAGCAGCGGCTCCCGGTCGGTGTACACAGTGTTCAGCGCACTGAGTGCAGCGACGACGGCCCGATGATCCGCAGAGATCGTGTACGCGGGCACCGCAGCGGCGTGCTCCGCGACCGTCGCCACCACGCCCGGCGGAGACACGGCCTCGACGTGCGCGGCGATCGCGGCGAAGACGCGGGCGGGATCCTGGCGCGGGACGAGCCGGCACGTGATGTGGGCGCGGGCCTCGCGCGGGATCACCGTGAAGGCGCCGCCGCCGCGAAGCCCGTTCACCTCGAGCGTGGGGCGGGCCCACAGCCGCTCCAGCGTCGAGCGGCCGGGCTCGCCGTGCAGCGCAGGCGCCCCGACCTCGACCCGGTAGGCGTCCTCGTCGAACGGGACACGTGCGAGCGCCTCCTGATCGGCCGGCGCCAGTTCGTCGACCTCGTCGTAGAAGCCGGGCACGGCGACACGGCCGTCGGCGTCGTGCAGGCTCGCCACGATCCGCGCGAGCGCGTGGTTCGGGTTCTGCACCGCGCCGCCATGCCGTCCCGAGTGCAGATCGCTCGCCGGGCCGGTGACGACAAGGTCGAAGACGAGCAGCCCCTTCGCCGCGATCGCGACCGACGGCTCGCTGTTCCGCCACATTGCACCGTCGGCCGACACGACCAGGTCGGCGGTGAGCGCGTCACGGTGCTCCTCGATGAACGCGGGCAGGCTCGGACTGCCGATCTCCTCCTCGCCCTCGATCAGGTAGCGGACATTCAGGCCGGTCCCACCGCGCTCGTGGAACCGGCGCAAAGTCTCCAGCGCCACGATCACCGGGCCCTTGTCGTCGGACGCGCCGCGGCCATAGAGACGCCCGTCGCGCACGTCCGCCGCGAACGGCGGCGTCGTCCACGACGATTCGTCACCCGGCGGCTGCACGTCGTAGTGGCCGTAGACGAGGATCGTCGGCGCCTCCGGCGAGACGATCCGCTCGGCGAGCACGACCGGATGGCCGTCCGTCTCGACCACGCGCGCGCCGGCGAACGCCAACTTCCCGGCGACCCATTCGGCGGCCTCGCGCATCGCCGGACGGCGGTCGGGATCCATGCTGATGCTCGGGATCGCGACGAACGCCGCCAGGTCGGCGACGAGGTCAGAAGATCGAATGGCCGCCATCGATCGAGAGCACCTGGCCCGTCACCCACGAGGACTCGTCGGCGACGAAGAAGAGCACACCGTTCGCGATGTCCTCGGGCGTCCCCAGACGTCGCGTCGCGATCGACTCCAGGAGCCGCCGCTGGCCCTCCTCGCCGTAGCTCTCGTACTGGGCGATCGAGGTCGGGTTGGACAGCACGAAGCCGGGTGCGATCGAGTTGACGGTGATGCCGTACCGCCCGAGCTCGTGCGCCGTCTGCCGCGTGAAGCCGATCTGACCGGCCTTGGCGCTCGCGTACGCCTGGATACCGGTCAGGCTGACGCTGCGCCCGGCGCCCGACGAGATGTTGACGATCCGCCCGTAGCGGCGCTCCTTCATCCCGGGTGCGACCGCGCGGGTGCAGACGAACGTGCTCGTCAGGTTCGCGTCGACCACGGCCCGCCAGTCGTCGTCGCTCACGTCCTCGAGCGGCCGTCCGACCTGGCCGACGACGCCGCCGGCGTTGTTGACGAGGATGTCGACGCGGCCGATTCCCTCGACGAGCTCGGCGACCTGCCGGCCGTCGCTCGCGTCGACCGTGTCGCGGTCGACGCCGTGCACGGTCGCGCCGTGCGCCTCGAGCGCGGCGGCGATCCCGCTGCCGATCCCGTGTGCGGTGCCGGTCACGATCGCGACGCGGCCGGAGAGCTCAGTCATCGAAGCCGTGCTCGATCAGGTCGCGCACCTCGGCGACGCCGGCCTCCCAGACACGCAGCACGTCGGCGTCCGGGCGCTCGTAGACCCCGCCGAGCGAACCGTCGCCGAGCAGCTCGCGCACGGCGACGGGGTCGAGCTCGCGCATATGGGTGATGTCGGCCATCGGCTTGCGCGCGTCGGGCAGCTCGACGCCGCCCAGCCGCGTCCAGGGGAAGTTCTCGAACCAGGAGGCGTGCGACGCGTCGCCGTCGATCTCGTCGACGACCGCCCGCACGCGCGTGCCCGCCCACCAGTTGTGCCAGCGGGTACGGCAGTCGGCGTGCGACGCGTCCCAGGCGTCGACGGCGTCGCGCCCCGGCTCGTTGCCGCCGTGGCCGTTCACGAACAGGAAGCGGCGGAAGCCCTGGTCGGCGAGCGAGTCGAGCAGGTCGGTGAGCAGTGCGGCGTACGTCTCGACACGCAGTGTCGGGCTGCCGGGGTAGGCGGCGAAGTACGGCGTCAGCCCGTAGGGGAGCGAAGGCATGACGAGCACGCCGAGCGGCTCGGCCGCCTCGTCCGACACCCGCTGCGAGAGGATCCGGTCGACGCCGAGCGAGAGGTAGGCGTGCTGCTCGACCGAGCCGAGCGGCACGACGATCCGGTCGTCGTGCTCCAGGTACTGCTCGACCTGCATCCAGTTGCAGTCCTCGATCCTCATCGCGTGACCTCCTCGAACGTTCGGGCGACCGAGAGCAGGAAGGCGTCGTTGCCGACGGCGGCGGCGAGCTGGAGGCCGGCCGGCAGCGTGCCCTCGGCGATCCCGCAGGGCACCGACACCGCGGGCGTGCCGGCCAGGTTGTACGGCGCCGTGAAGCGGCCCTCGAGGTCGCCCTCGGGCGTGCCGACGGGCGGGTCCTCGGCGGGCGCGGGGTAGGCGACGGTCGGCCCGACGAGGATGTCGACGTCGGCGAGCACGTCGGCGAAGGCGGCGGCGACGCGTTCCTTGTCGTCGAGCGCGCGCTCGTAGTCGGCGTCGGTCACCTGCGCGCCGAGCTCGAGCAGCGCGCGCGTGCCCGGCCCGTAGCCGTCGAGGTCGCGCTCGTAGAGCGTCCGATGGACGTCCCATGCCTCGCGCAGCACGATCGCGCCGAGCGCTGCGTCGACGAGGTCGAGCTCCGGCACGTCGACGTCGACGATCTCGAAGCCCGCCCGCGCGAGCGCGTCGATCGCCTCGCGCACGCGCGCGGCGACACCGGGCGTGAGGTCGGGGTCGTCGACCTGGCGGCGCAGCACGCCGATCGTCGCGCCGGTCGCGTCGCCGAGCTCGATCGCCTGCCCGGTGAGGGCGCCGAGCAGGGCGGCGGTCTGCTCGACCGTCGCGGTCAGCGTGCCGACGTGGTCGAGGTTGTGCGAGAGCGGGAAGACGCCGTCGATCGGCACCAGCCCGTAGGTCGGCTTGAGCCCGACGATGCCGCAGTAGGCGGCGGGGATGCGGATCGAGCCGCCGGTGTCGGTGCCGAGTGCGTAGTCGGTGACGCCGGCCGCGACGAGCGCCGCCGAGCCGGAGCTCGAGCCGCCCGACGTGCGGCTCGGATCGCGGGGGTTGAACGTCATCCCGAAGGCGGGGTTGACGCTGCCGGCGGCGTACTCGAGCAGGTTGGTCTTGCAGAGCAGGTCGGCGGCGGCTGCGCGCAGGCGGGCGACGGCGGTCGCGTCGCGCTCGGCGGGCGGCGGGGTGCCGACGGTCGAGGCGTTGGTGGTGACGAACCCGGCGACGTCGATGTTGTCCTTGATCGCGACCGCGATGCCGTGCAGCGGGCCGGCGGCGGCACGCTCGCCCGGCGGCAGCTCGGTGATCAGCGCGTTCAGCGCCGGTGCGCGCTCCTGCAGCCGCTGGTAGGCGGCGAGCAGCTCGAGGTTCGCGACCTCGCAGGTGCGGCGGCCGGACTCGATCTCGCCGATCAGCTCGAGCGTGCGCCGGAGCAGCGGCCCGTCGATGCCCTCGAGCATCGACTTCTCGGTCGGGCGGCGGCGCACCATCAGGTCGCGGTAGATCCCCGAGTGCGTCTTCGCCGAGCGGCGGTTGAACTCGACCAGCCGGTCGATCGAGCCGTCGAGGTCGTCGGCGTCGAAGCCGTCGAACGACTCGACCGGCACCGGTGCGGCGCGAGCACCTCGCGGGCGAGCTGGACGTAGACCGGGCGGTAGCGCGGCTCGGCGAGCGCGTCGGCGATCGAGAGGTCGGAGACGGCGGTGGCGAAGAGCATCGCCCCGTAGGCCTCCTTGGCCCAGAGGAAGCCGATGATGTTCGCGGTCTCCTTCGCGTCCGGCAGGTCGCGCAGCAGCCGCTCGAGCCGGTTGGTGCGGCGCCCGTCGAGCTCGCCGACGTACAGCGCCCCACGGCCGCCGAGGAAGATGCGGCCCGGCCCCAGGTAGTCGGCGCCGAAGTTGACGAACGCCCCGACCGTGCGCTCCGGGCCGAGGAGCGCGGCGATCGCCCGCTCGTTGACCCCGTTCTGGAGCGAGACGACGAAGCCATTGGCCGCGAGCCGCGGTGCGACCGTGCCGAGGGCGCTCTCGGTGTGCTGCGACTTGACGGCGAGCAGCACGGCGCCGAGCCCGTCCGGCAGCTCCTCGGGCGTGACCGCCCGCGCCTCGACCGAGAACGACTCGACCGGGCCCTCGATGCGCAGGCCGTTGGCGTTGATCGCGGCGACGTGGTCGGGGTCGGCGTCGCAGAAGAGCACGCTCCTTGCCGCTGCGCAGGAGCTGCGCTCCGACGGTGCCGCCGATCGCGCCGGCGCCGACGACCACGTAGTCGGTCAACGGGCGGTGACGGGGTGCTCGAAGGTGGCGATGATCTCGTGCAGCGCCCGCTCGAGGATCAGCCGGTCGGCGTGCTCGGCGGCAGCGCCGTCGCCGGCGTGGACGGCAGCATGAAGGTGGCGGTGCTGCTCCAGCGAGCCGCGGGCGTAGCGGGGCAGGCGGGCGAAGATGCTCCAGTAGCGCACCGCCTTCTTCCAGGTCTGCTCGACGAGCTCGCGCAGCGTGTCGTTCGGGCAGTGGACGAGGAGCGCCCGGAAGTAGGCGATGTTCTCGGCCAGGAACCGGCGCGGGTCGTCGAGCTCGACGGCGCGCTCCATGCGGCGGCGCAGGATGTCGAGCTGGCGCACGTCGGTCGGCTCGAGCGCCTCGACCGAGAGCCCGGTGCAGGGCGGCTCGAGCAGCATCCGGCAGGCGTAGAGCTCCTCGACGTCGGCGATCCCGATGTAGGCGACCTGGGCGCCGTAGCGGGGGACGATGTCGACCAGCCCCTCGCTCTGGAGGATCCGGAGCGCCTCGCGCACCGGCGAGCGGCTGACGCCGGCCTCCTCGGCGAGCGCGGTCTCGGTCAGGCGGGCCCCCGGCTCCTCCTCGCCGCTGATGATCCGCTCGGCCAGCCAGTCGGCCACGGTGCGCGAGAGCAGCTTGTGCTCGGCCGGGTGGGGCGGCTCGTCGTCGGCTACGAGTTGAAGCGGAGGGTCGATCATTGGCATCTGGGGTGTGCTGTGTGTTGTATACAGAACCCACCAGTGGCGTCCCCTCGTCCGAAGGAGTGACCGTGAAGGCAGGAAGACCCCTGATGATCCTCGCGCTCGCGTTGCTGGCCGCCGCTGGAGTCGCGGCCGCGTTCGCGGGCAAAGGCTCGTCCCATTCGGCCGCGACCCCCCAACACGGCGGCTCGATCACGATCGCCCGCATCGAAGATTCGCAGTCGTTCGACAAGACGAACGTGTTCCAGAACGAGTCGATCTGGCTCGCCGAGCAGATCATGGAACCGCTCTACACGGTCACCGCCGACGGCAAGAGCGAGAAGCCGTGGCTGGCGACGAGCTACAAG
This sequence comes from uncultured Thermoleophilia bacterium, assembly GCA_963742605.1. GTDB lineage: Bacteria > Actinomycetota > Thermoleophilia > Gaiellales > Gaiellaceae > PALSA-600. The sequence continues at coordinate 103,466 of CAVUNA010000025.1, forward strand.
ATGTCGAACGGCGGCAAGACGTACACCTTCAAGCTCCGCCAGGGCGTCAAGTTCTCGAACGGCCAGCCGATGACCTCGGCCGACGTCAAGTTCTCGCTCGACGATGCCCGGGCGCAGTCGAAGGGCTGGGGCTTCCTCGACACCGCGATCAAGAACATCACCGCGCCGAGCCCGGACACGGTCGTCGTCAACCTGAAGTACAAGTGGGCGCCGTTCCTCGCCGACATCGCGCTGTTCGCGAACGGGATCATCCCGAACCACTTCGCCGGGCAGACGCGCAAGGCGTTCTACAGCCACCCGATCGGCACCGGGCCGTTCATGTGGGACAAGCGCGTCGTCGGCCAGTCGGTCACCTTCCAGCGCAACCCGAACTACTGGCAGAAGGGGAAGCCGTACCTCGACTCGGTCACCTGGACGTACGTCACCGACGAGAACACCCGCGGCCTGCAGCTCCAGGGCAACCAGATCCAGGTGGACGAGTTCCCGCCGTTCAACTCGATCTCGAAGCTGCAGCACACGAACGGCGTGACGATGACGCTGTTCCCGTCGACGCGCACCGACTATCTCGTCATGAACGAGCAGTACGCGCCGCTCGCCGACGTGCACGTCCGGCGCGCGATCTCGTATGCGATCGACCGCCAGGCGATCATCAAGTCGGTGCTCTTCGGCTACGGCAAGCCGGCCAACTCGTTCCTGCCGCCCGAGGTGCCGTTCTACAGCCCGAATGCCGGGGGCCTGCAGTTCAACATGGCGCAGGCGAAGGCCGAGATGGCGAAGTCGAAGTACCCGAACGGCTTCAAGGTCTCGCTGCTCGTCGGCGCCGGCGCGCAGGTCGAGGCCGCGAACGGCCAGATCCTGCAGAACGAGTTGAAGCCGCTCGGCATCGACGTCGACCTTCAAGCAGGAGGACACCTCGACCGAGTTCAACGACGTCGAGAAGCAGAAGTACCAGCTGGCGTTCCAGTACTGGACGATGGACATCGCCGACCCGGACGAGCTCGTCACCTTCGCGGTCGACCCGGCCGGCGGAGCACACTCGTTCTACACCGACTACAACAACGCCGACGGTGGTCAAGCTGTCGCATGAGGCGCAGCGCGAGACGAACGTCGCCAAGCGGGCGCAGCTCTACACGAAGCTCCAGCAGCTCGCTTCGCACGACGCGTTCATGGGCTTCCTGTACTACTCGCCCTTCCGCTATGCGTACTCGAGCAAGCTCCATCAGGTGCCGATTGTCGATGTTGCCGCCGCCGCGGTGAGGCGGGAAGGGCGGCGCGACCTCGGGATCGCCCGGATGCGTTCCGAGGGTGCCGAGAAACGGCTCGATCGGCACGTTGACGCCCGGCGCAACCGGCACATATGCGCCGTCGCGCAGGTCGAACGTTCGCACGACGGGTGACGGAAAGTCGTCGGGCAGCAAGCCGAGCTCGGGCAGTACGGCGGTCCAGCCCCAATCACCCGGCTCGAGCGAGAGCAGCTCCACCTCCAGCGTGTCGCCAGGCTCCGCACCGTCGATCCAGATCGGGCCGAGGAGGTTGTAGAGCGTGTCCCAGTCGAATGCTGTCTCCGCGTACGAAGCTCCCTCCTCGATCTGGCCGCGTCCGGCCATCGCGAGCTCGAACGAGACGGTGTCGCCCGAGTCGATGCGGAGCGTCGGTGAGAGCCTCGAGTCCCAGCGGTGGTGAATCAGGCTGGGGTCGATAACGTGTTCGCGCGGCACCCAATCCCGCTCCTGCGTCGTTTGACTTGCACGGACCGATCTGCTCAAGTTGTTCTATCAGACTGGACATGTCCACTGAAAACGGGCAGGAGGTGAGTGTTTGAGCGACGGGCCGACGGCGTGCCTGACCTTCGACTTCGACGCTCTGTCCGTCTGGCTCGGCCCCTACGCGTCGCCGACGCCCTCCGCGCTGTCGCGCGGCGAGTTCGGCGCGCGGGTGGGGCTCGGTCGCATTCTCGCGCTGCTCGATCGCGAGCAGATCCCCGCGAGCTTCTACGTGCCCGGCCACACGGTCGACACGTTTCCAAGTCAGTGCCGCGAGATCGTCGCGCGCGGCCACGAGATCGGCCACCACGGCTACCTGCACGAGAGCCCGGCCGACCTCGAGCCGGCCGAAGAGCGCCGCGTCCTCGAGCGCGGGCTCGAGGCGATCGAGCGCGTCGTCGGCGCTCGGCCCATCGGCTACCGGTCGCCGGGCTGGGAGCTCTCTCCGGTCTCGGTTGAGCTCTTGCTCGAGTACGGGTTCGAGTACGACTCGAGCATGATGGCGCAGGACTTCGAGCTCTACCGCTGCCGTCAGGGCGACGTCGCGAACACCGACGGTCCGTACGTCTTCGGGCACGAGGTCGATCTCGTCGAGGTGCCCGTTTCGTGGTCGCTCGACGACTACCCGCAGCTGGAGTTCGTCAAGGGCTTCGGGCTGCCCGGTCTGTCGAGCTACGACAAGACTCTCTCGATGTGGACGAACCGACTTCGACTACATGCTCGAGCAGGTCCCGGCAGGCGTGTTCGGCGTCACCTTCCATCCGCAGGTGATCGGCCGCGGCGGCCGCATGCGCATCCTGGAAGGGCTGATCGCCCACATCAAGGCAACGTCGGGCGTGACGTTCCGGCGGGTCGCCGACGTCGTTCGCGACTGGCGGGAAGCGCACCCGCTCGGCGAGGCCGCGTCGTGACGGGGAGGAAGACCGTCGGGGTGATCGGCGGCATGGGGCCGCGTGCGACGGCAGAGTTCTTCGCCCAGCTCGTCGAGGCGACCGAGGCCGGTTGCGATCAGGACCACTTGCACGTGCTGATCGACTCAGATCCCGCGATTCCTGATCGAACACTCGCGCTGGTCGGAGGTGGGCCGAGTCCGGCGCCGCACCTGGTACGCGTCGCGGGGCGGCTGCAGGCGATGGGTGCGGACCTCCTCGTGATGCCGTGCAACACGGCTCACGCGTTCGCATGCGAGGTCGCGCGCTCGGTCGAGATCCCGCTTGTCTCGTGGGTCGCCGAGGCGGTCGGGCACGTTGCCGCCCTCGACCCTCGGCCGGCGTGTGCAGGCGTGCTCGCGACCACCGGGACGGTTGCTTCAGGCGTCTACCAGGATGCGCTCGCGGCGGCTGGCATCGAAGCGCTCGTCCCGTCCGCACGACGACCAGGCGGAGTTGATGGCCGCGATCTACGGGCTCAAGGGAGCCGAGCCGGCTCAGCCCGTCGTGAAGCGGGTACTCGAGGCGCTCGTCGACGGCGGCGCAGACGTGATCCTGCTCGGCTGCACCGAGCTGCCGTCGCTCGATCTCCGCGGACTGGCCGTGCCGGTTGTCGACCCGGCAGGCGTGGTCGCGGCGCGCATCGTCGCGCTGGCGGGCGGAACTCCCAAACGCACGGCGACGCTGGCGTGAGCTCTGCGCCGCGTGCCCGCCCGCGCGAGCGCGGTGTCGTGCTCGGTGTGCTCGAACCGGCCGAGGTGAACGCGATCACGGACGTTGCGGGTGTTCGCGTCGGTCACGTCACGCTGAACGAGGACGACGGTGTTTGCGTACGGACGGGCGTGACCGCGGTGCTCCCACATGACGGAAGCCTGCTGGACGATCCCGTTCCGGCGGCCGTTCACGTGATCAACGGGTTCGGGAAGGCGATCGGGACGACGCAGGTCGAGGAGCTCGGGATCCTCGAGACGCCGATCGTGCTCACGAACACGCTCAGCGTCGGTGAGGCCTACACCGGAGTCGTGCGCCAAGCCCTGCGCGACAACGGCTCCGGCGAGGCGGTGCGCACGCTCAACCCGCTCGTGCTCGAGTGCAACGACGGATGGCTCAACGACATCGCTTCCATGCGCGTCGAGCCAGGCCACGTGTTGGCGGCGATCGACGGTGCGGTCGGAGGGCCGGTGGCAGAGGGCGCGATCGGCGCGGGCACAGGGATGCTCTGCTTCGGATGGAAGGGTGGGATCGGAACGGCGTCCCGCCGGGTTGGCGCTTCGGTCGTGGGCGCGCTCGTGCTTGCCAACTTCGGCGCGAGGCGCGATCTCGTCGTCGACGGCGTTCCGGTCGGACGGCTGCTCGGCGCGCAGCAGCCCGAGCCCGACCGCGTCGGTGGCTCGTGCATCGTCGTGCTCGCAGCCGACGCAGCGCTCGAATCACGCCAGCTGCGGCGACTCGCGGCGCGCGCGCAATACGGCCTCGGACGGACCGGCGCATACGGGCACCACAGCTCCGGCGACTACGCCGTCGCCTTCTCCACGTCGCGCGAGCGGGCGCGACCCGACGGCGCCTGGCTTGACCCGTTCTTCCAGGCTGCGGTCGAGGCCGTCGAGGAGGCGGTCATCGGTGCGCTCTTCGCCGCGGAGACGACGGCCGGGACCCAGGGACACGTGGGCTATGGTCTGCCCGTGGACGACGTCACCGCGTTGGTCGCGCGAAATGGCTCTCGGTGAGCCCTCGTCGGCAGACGCCGCCGCCGCGCGCGACCGCCGTCTGCTCGGCCTCCGGCTGCGCGAGCTGCGCCGCCTCCGCGGCCTGACCACGCGGGCGCTTGCGGCGCGCTCCGGCGTGTCGACGAGCATGATCAACCAGATCGAGACCGGAACCTCGGGCACCTCTGTGAGCTCGCTGCGACGCATCGCCGCGGGCCTCGACGTCCCGCTCGCGGAGTTCTTCCTCAGCGGCGAGGTTGCGGCAGAGGAGGCCGCGTCGAGCGGCCCGCGGGTCAGCGTCGTACGCCGGGACGAGCGGCGTCGGCTGCAGCTGCCGGAGTCGCACGTCGTGTACGAGCTGCTCACGCCGGATCTCACATCGGAGATCGAGTTCGTGTGGATCGAGCTCGAGCCCGACCACCCTCCGGTCGAGCCGATGTCACATCCGGGGCGGGAGTGCTGCGTCGTCATCGCCGGGACGTTGACGTCGGTGATCGGCGACGACGAGTACACGCTCGAGGCCGGCGACAGCATTGTCTTCGACTGCTCGATCCCGCACACCACCGAGAACCGCGGCCGCGAGACGGTGATCCAGATCAGCGCGATCAGCCCGCCGCGGTTCTGAGAGGACCTGAGGCTTGACTTGGCCTCGTGGGTGTGGTGGGGTTGTTCAACTGGACTGGATATGTTCACTCCTCGGTCAGGACGAAGGAGACCCAAGATGAAGCGCTCCCGCGTGCTCGTGCTCATCGGCGCCGGCGTGTCCGCCGTCACACTTGCGGGCGTCACGGCAGGTGCCGTCACGCCGAGCCGGACAGCTGCAACGCCGCAGCGCGGCGGATCGCTCACGATCGCGCGACGTGAGGACTCGCGAGTCGTTCGATCTCACGAGCGTCTTCCAGAACGAGTCGATCTGGCCGGGCGAGCAGATCATGGAGCCGCTGTACATGAACACCACCGACGGCAAGAGCCTGCGGCCATGGCTTGCGACCAGCTACACGGTCTCGAACGGAGGCAAGACCTACACGTTCAAGCTGCGGCCGGGCGTGAAGTTCTCGAACGGAAATCCGATGAGCTCGGCCGACGTGAAGTTCTCGATCGACCAGGCGCGCGCGAACACCAAGGGGTGGGGCTACATCGACGCCGCGATCAAGAGCGTCGACGCCCCGACGTCGAGCACGGTCGTCATCCACCTCAAGTACCCGTGGGCGCCGTTCCTGTCCGACGTCTCGCTGTTCGCGAACGCCGTGGTGCCGAAGGGCTACGGCGGTGAGACCAAGAAGGCGTTCTACACGCACCCGGTCGGGACGGGGCCGTTCATGTGGGACAAGCGCGTCGTCGGCTCGACCGTCACCTTGAAGCGCAATCCGAACTACTGGCAGCAGGGCAAGCCGTACCTCGACAGCGTTACCTTCAGCTTCGTCAGCGACGAGAACACACGTCTGCTCCAGTTGCGCGGCGGTCAGATCCAGATCGACGAGTTCCCGGCGTTCAACACGATCGGGACGCTGCAGCACACGTCGGGGATCGTCACGAAGCTGTTCCCGTCGACGCGAACCGACTACCTGCTCTGGAACACCACCTACGCACCGCTCGGTGACGTCCATGTTCGGCGAGCCATCTCCTACGCGATCGATCGCGCGGCGATCGTCAAGTCGGTGCTCTCCGGCTTCGGGAAGCCGGCGAACTCCTTCATGCCGCCGGGGTTGGAGTACTACGACCCACACTCACCGGGACTGCAGTACAACATGGCAAAGGCGAAGGCCGAGCTCGCAAAGTCGAAGTTCCCGAACGGCTTCAAGGTGGAGATGGTCGTCGCCGGCGGCGATCATGTGCACAACGCGATCGGTCAGGGTTCAACGTGTACCCGCTCGGCAACTACCACCTGGAGGACGCCTGGCTCAGCAAGTGATCTGAGCTCGGCGCAGAAGCGAGGTCGGGGGTGACGCTCGGCGAATACGTCGCGCGTCGCCTCCTGCAGATGATCCCCGTCGTCGCGGGGGTCACCGTCCTCGTCTTCTTCATGATCCACCTGGTTCCCGGGGATCCGGCAGCGACGATCCTCGGGAACCAGGCGACCCCCGCGCGTGTGGCCGCCGTCCGCCACGCGTGGGGGCTCGATAAGCCGCTCTACGTCCAGTACTGGAAGTTCATGGGCCGGGTCGTGCACGGCAATCTCGGCGACTCGCTCTTCTACGGCGTCTCGGCCGGGCACCTGGTGCTCCAGCGGCTGCCGGTGACGCTCTGGCTGATCTTCATGAGCGGGTTCCTGGCGGTCGCGATCGCCGTGCCGCTGGCCGCGATCGCGGCGACCAAGGCCGACCGTGCGGCCGATCACGCGGTGCGTGCGGTACCGCTGATCGGGCTCGGCTTCCCGCCGTTCTGGATCGGGATCGTCCTGCTTTTGATCTTCGGTCTCCACCTCGGCCGGGAGTTCCCGGTCGGCGGCTACGGCAGCGGCTTCCTCGGCCACCTGCACTCGATGTTCCTGCCGGCGCTGTGCGTGGCGCTCGGGCTGGCGCCGATCCTGATCCGCAGCCTGCGCGCGAGCCTGCTCGAGGTGCTCGAGTCGGAGTATGTGACGACGGCTCGCTCGAAGGGGCTGTCCGAGCAGCGCATCCTGCGCAAGCACGCGTTGCGCAACGCGATCATCTCGACCGTCTCGGTGCTCGGCGTCAACATCGGCTACCTGGTCGGCGGGACGCTGGTGATCGAGCAGGTGTTCGCGCTGCCCGGGATCGGCCAGCTGATGATCAACTCGATCTTCCAGCGCGACTTCCCCGTCGTGCAGGCAGTGACGCTCGTCTTCGCGGTGATGGTCGTGCTCGTCTACCTGCTCACCGACGTCGCGCACGCGCTGCTCGACCCGCGGGTGAGGTTCGAGTGAGCGCGATCTCGGCAACCGAGGCCGAGCTCTTCGTCCACGCGTCCGAGGTCGAGCACCGGCGCGGCTTCAGGCACCGCTGGTACCGCACGCCGAGCTTCGTCGCCGGCGTGACGATCCTCGGCCTGATCGTGCTGGCGGCGCTGGCGGCGCCGCTGATCACCAACCACGACCCGACGAGCCAGGATCTGCTGCACACGCTGCAGGGCCCGTCGAGCTCGCACTGGCTCGGTACCGACGACCTCGGCCGCGACGTCTGGTCGCGCCTCGTCTACGGCGCGCGCACCGACCTGCACATCGCGTTCCTGGCGGTGCTGCTGCCGTTCATCATCGGGACGCTGCTCGGCCTGGTCTCCGGCTACTACGGCGGCCTCACCGATACCTTCGCGAGCTTCCTCGTCAACATCGTGGTCGCGTTCCCGTTCTACGTGCTGATCATCGCGCTCGTCTTCGCGCTCGGCTCGGGGACGCGCAACATCTACATCGCGATCACGATCGTCGGCTGGGTCTCGTACACGCGGATCATCCGCGGCGAGGTGCTGGTCGCCAAGCGGCGCGACTACGTGCTCGCGGCCAAGTCGGGCGGGCTCTCCGACTTCCGCATCCTCTTCCGGCACCTCTTTCCGAACGTGATCACGCAGGCGGTGATCTTCGCCTGCTCCGACATCGTGCTCGACATCCTCGCGATCGTCACGCTCGGCTACCTCGGGCTCGGCGTGCAGCCGCCGACGCCGGACTGGGGGACGATGATCTCGAACGGGCAGACGTACCTGACCACGCACTGGGAGCTGTCGACGTTTCCCGGGATCGCCGTCGTGATCACCGCGCTCGGGCTGGCCCTGCTCGCCGACGGGCTCGCCGACCTGCTGAGGCCGGAGTGACGACCGAGCCGCTGCTCCGCGTGCGCGACCTGCAGGTCGAGTTTCAGCTCGCCCGCGGCACCCTGCGCGCGGTCGACGGCGCGTCGTTCGAGGTCGCGCCCGGGGAGGCGCTCGGACTCGTGGGCGAGTCGGGGTCGGGCAAGACGATGGCGCTGCGGGCGCTCGTCGGGCTGCTGCCGCGCGGGCGCGCAGATCACGGGCGGGACGGTGGAGATCGACGGCGTCGACGTGACCGCCGCCGACGAGGACCGCCGGCGCGAGCTGCGCGGCACGACCGTCTCGATGATCTTCCAGGAGCCGATGACCGCGCTCAACCCGGTGATGCGCGTCGGCGACCAGATCGCCGAGGAGCCGCTGGTGCGGCTCGGCATGTCGCGCGGTGAGGCGAAGGCGCGTGCGCTCGAGCTGATGGGGCTCGTCGGCATTCCCGATCCGAAGCGACGCGCGGAGGCATATCCGCACGAGCTCTCGGGCGGGATGCGCCAGCGGGTGATGATCGCGATCGCGCTCTCCGGCAATCCGAAGCTGATCCTCTGCGACGAGCCGACGACGGCGCTCGACGTGACGATCCAGGATCAGATCCTGAAGCTGCTGCGCGGGCTGCAGCGCGAGCTCGACGTCAGCCTCGTGTTCGTGTCGCACGACCTGGCGGTGATCGCGCAGACGTGCCGCCGGCTGGCGGTGATGTACGCCGGCCAGGTGGTCGAGAGCGGAACGGTGGAGGACGTGTTCCGCGAGCCGCGGCATCCGTACACGCTCGGGCTGCTGCGGGCGGTGCCCGACTTCGAGATCGTGCGCGAGCGGCTCGCGTCGATCCCGGGCTCACCACCCGATCTGGCGTCGCCGCCGCCGGGCTGTCGTTTCCATCCGCGCTGCCAGTTCGTGCAGGAGGACTGCCTGCAGGACCCGGTTCTGCTCGAGGAGCTGCGGCGGCGACCGGGCGGTCCGCTGCCTGCACCACGACCTGACCGCGGCCGACGTACAACGAGAGCCGGTGATCGTCAATGGCTGAGACCCTGCTCCGGCTCGACAACCTGCACGTGCACTACGAGCTGCGCGGCGGGCTCTGGCGCTATCTGCGGCATCAGCCGCGGGAGATCCTGCGCGCCGTCGACGGCGTCGATCTCGAGCTGACACAGGGGGAGATGCTCGGGCTGGTCGGGGAGTCGGGCTGCGGCAAGTCGACGCTCGGCCGCGCGATCGTCGGGCTCTCCAATCCGACGGACGGGACGGTCACCTATCGCGGCGAGGCGCTGACGGCGGATCGTGAGCGGGCCAAGCGCCGGCGGATCCAGATGGTGTTCCAGGACCCGTACTCGTCGCTCAACCCGCGGATGACGGTGAAGCAGACGCTGTCGGAGCTGCTGCAGGCGCACAAGATGGTGCCGAAGAGCGGGATCGAAGCGCGCTGTGTCGAGCTGCTCGACCTGGTCGGGCTGCCCGAGCGTGCGCTCGACGCACATCCGCGGCAGTTCTCGGGCGGGCAGCGGCAGCGGGTGGCGATCGCGCGGGCATTGGCGCTGGAGCCGGAGCTCTTGATCGCGGACGAGCCGGTGTCGGCGCTCGACGTGTCGGTGCAGGCGACGGTGCTGAACCTGCTCGAGGAGCTGCGCGAGAAGCTGGGGCTGACGGTGCTGTTGATCGCTCACAACATGGCGGTGGTGCGGCATGTGGCCGACCGGGTGGCGGTGATGTACCTGGGGCGGATCGTCGAGCAGGCGGCGACGGACGAGCTGTTCACGAATCCGCGGCATCCGTACACGCAGGGGCTGCTGACGGCGATCCCGAGGCTGGTGCCGGGGCGCGAGTCGCAAAGTGTGGCGATGGCGGGCGATCCGCCGAGCCCGATCGACCTGCCGACAGGTTGCAGGTTCCATCCGCGCTGCCCGATCGCGCAGGAACCGCTGTGCTCGACGGAGGATCCGGTGCTCACGGGCGAGGATCACGTCGCGGCGTGTCACTTCGCGTGGACGGAGCGGCCGGCAGTGCATGTTCCCGAGGTGCTGGAGGAGGCGACATGATCGAGCGGACGACCATCGTGTTCGAGCACGAGCTGCTGGAGGGACTCGAGCATCCGGCGTTTATCGCGCAGGGCAAGGAGGACGGCCCGCGGGTGTCGCTGATCGGGGGCATCCATGGGTGCGAGTACTCGTCGATCGCGGCGGTAACGCGGTTCATGAACGAGCTCGACACGAGCGAGCTCAAGGGAACGATCGAGGCGGTGCCGGTGGTGAGCATGGAGTCGTTCCGGCAGCGCTCGCCGTTTGTCGTGCCGGTGGACGGGAAGAACCTGAACCGCTGCTTCCCGGGCTCGTACGACGGCACGTACACGGAGGTGCTGGCCCGGTCGATCTTCGATCGGCTGATCGAGCCGGCCGACGTGCTGCTCGACCTGCACGGCGGCGATCAGGTCGAGGCGCTGGAGCCGTTTGCGATCTACGAGGCGTCGGTGGTCGAGAAGCGGGCGCACGAGATCGCGGTGGCGTTCAACCTGCCGTACGTCGTGCGCGACGAGCCGAAGGAGGGCGGCCTGGCCGGCATGACGACGAGCGCCGCTGCGCATGTGGGCATCCCGGGCGTGATCGCGGAGGCGGGCGGCCGTGGGCTGCTCGAGCAGAGCGCAACGTCGATGCTCGTCGGGGCTGTGCGGAACGTGCTGCGGCAACTGGGGATGCTTCCGGGCGAGCCGGATCCGCCGCCGGGCGGTCAGCGGCAGGTCGGGAGCTTCATCTGGCTGCGCTCGAAGGAGGCTGGGTGGTGGGACTGGGCGGTCGAGGCCGGCGATGAGGTTGCCGAGGGGCAGGCGCTCGGGCGGATCCGCGACCTGTGGGGCGCCGTGCGCGAGGAGATCGTCGCGCCGCAGGACGGGATCGTGCTGTTCATCACGTCGAGCCCCGCAGTCGCTGCAGACGGGTTGCTGCTCGGACTGGGTGCGGATCTCAGTCGAACTGACTCTAGCCTTCTCGGGTAGGCTAATCGCGCAGACGACTGGTTCTTACCAAGGCGCGACCTCCGAGCAGCCCCTAGGACGAGGGCAGCTCACGAGTTCCATCAGAACTTGACAGCCGCATGGGTCGCGATGGGACTGGTCCCAGCTCGCGATCGGTTGACGGCCTGCGACACAGCACCGTCGATCGCCACGGCCAGCACGACTGACCATGGCCGGGCTACTCATTCCAGCTTTTCCGAGCCCTTTCCACAGCACGCTCTCCACGGCGGGAGGGACGGAGCGCGTCCCAATGGAAGTAGCTGGGGGTCACGGGTGGTCGCCGTTGGACCATGCCCGGGCCTGGCAGCAGGAGGGATTGGCTCCCGATGCAGACCAACCCTAAGCCGCCTCGGCGCTGCGCGGTCTCGCCGATCGCGTCGAGGCGGGCTCGGCGGCAGCTTCACACTCTTGAGTCCGCCGCGTGTCGACTGTTGTGCGTGCCGTTCTGCCTCAGGGGCCGGCACGTGACTCGTTGATTTTGGTCCTCAGACGCGTGGCGCGCGTGCGCGGGCGAACCGACGTAGCGATTCCCTTTTGGCGACAACTCGGCATCCGCTCGATGGAATCACTGTCTCCAGAATGAGCCGTCCTGGCGCCTAAGCATGACCGAGGACGAACAAGCACTCTGGCAGACGGTGCTAGGGATCTATGCAGGATTCCTAGCGGGGAACCACGGTGACCCGCTTCGAGGCCACACCCCGACCAGGGGTTGAAGGTGTCATTTCCACCTGGACTAGCAGGTACGGATGGCTCGGGTCAAGCGTTTCCGATCCGACAGCGTCCCAACACGGGAGTGACTAGGTCACTCCTTGCATCTGCATGGCTTCTATCAGCGCATGAAGTGACCGTGGCGTAATCCGCACAGAACCACGCGTAGGATCTCGCTCGACAAGAGTGATCGTCGGGTGCGACGATCCACCGACCTCTCGCGTGGAAGTTTTGGGGTCACGCCAAAACCGCGATCAACGGGCTCCGACAGCGTCGTCCTGAGAGAATCGAGAGTAGGCGTTCGCCGCGATGCTGGAAAGGCGATGGAAAGTCAGCCGGCCGCCGGTGGCAATTCCCCGTCAAGCCACAGGTTGCGAAGAGCATCTATTTTCAGCCACTTTGCTAACGACGGCGAAGTGTGGCTAACCGTGGGACGCGATCGTTTTTGGGGTCGCCGTGAGCGTCGGTGCATTTGTGGCGAGGCGGAACGGGAGGGTGCTGATGCACCCTCCGCGTGGTCAGGTGGCGGGTTGGATTGCTGGCCGGGGGGCGGGAGATTTGCTGGGAAGCAAGATTCGGGCGAGGCCGAGCCAGATGACGGGTCCTGCTGCTACCGCTGCGAGTATGGGTCCGCCGGCGCCTTTGAGATCGGTGCCGGTGGTGAGCGCATGGCCGAGTGCGAGTGCGAAGGCGGCGAAGCTCGCGTAGTGCAGCCGCCGCCAGCCGCGCTGGCCGATCCGCTTGCGCATGCGGAATGACGCGGCGAGCGCGAGCATCAGCCAGCCTGTGATGACGCCGGCGGCGACCGCGACGGGGCGCCAGGCGCTGGCGAACGGCGCGAGGACGGCGGCCAGTCCGAAGTGCATGGTGGGATCGAACAGCAGCGCTCCTGCGTGGAGCGCGAGCATCGAGAGTCCGGTCCAGGCAAGGGTTTGGTGCCAGCCGAAGAGCGACTTCTGTCGCTTCGGGCCGAGCAGGCGAGTGCTCATCGCCAGTCCGAGCCAGACCGACAGGGTGAGGACGCCGAAGGCGACGAGACCGGCGGCGCGGGCGATGTACCACGCGACCGGCGCCTGTGTGAGGAACGCGTTCATCGCACAGCTCCGATCGGCTGCGATCTCGCCTCCAGCGGGAACACCCCGATCGCATGAGTGTCTCCGCTGGTGTCGATGAAGAGCGCGCCGAGCTGCGGGTGGAGGGCGAGGTGAGCTTTCGCGTCGTCGAGGCTCGAGATGGCAAGAGCGGTCGCGTGGCCCTCGGCGTCGGTCGCGTCGGGGGCAACGACGGTCACGGCCAGTGGGCCGGCGGACGCCGGAGCGCCGGTGCCCGGGTCGATGAGGTGATGGAGAGAGCGTGATGGCCCGAAGCGTCTCGCGTTGCGGCCCGAGGTGGCGACGCCGCCTTCTTCGAGAAGGAGGGTTCCGAGTGTCTCTCCAGGCTCGCCGGGGTCGGCGATCGCGATGCGCCAGGGTCCGCGGTCGGGCGGCCGCGGCGGCGACGTCCGGCGACGCGGGCGGGACGCTCGCTCGAGCTGCGTCGTAGCCGGCGGCGACCAGGGCGGGGAGGACTGTCGGGTCGAACCTGCCTTCGGTCGCTGTCCGGATCCGGAGGGCTGCTCGTAGCGCGCGTTCGAGTCGCTTGCGTCGCCCAGACGCTGACCACGGTTGCCCAGACGCGGCGCATTAGTCGTCTGCCCAGGTCGATGCGCGCGGGGCCGACGGAGTCGCCATCTGGACTACCGCGGTCTTTGTTGTGCCGGCGGCTGGTCGAACTAATCGACGACCTTCGCCGACCCGAAGGAGCTTGGCGCCGCGGACGCCGGCATCGGCCATCACGTCGTACTTCTCTGGAGCCGCCGCACGGGACGCGCGGCGGTGGTGGTCGAAGAGGACGCCACCGGCGAGCTGGTCGAGCTCGACGTTGAGGAGCGCGAGAACCCACTCGAGCTCTACAACCACCCGTATGCGTACCTGGCCGCGCGAGGGCATCCCGGCCGCGCGACGCCCGCGTTCTTCACGGCTTCTTAGGTTGGGCTAAGCGCGCTCTCATCGCTGTGCGGTTCCCTGGGTGCGGTCAGCAAGGTGGTGGACTCGTGTTGAACCCGTGTCTGCTGCCGGGTCGCGGTCGCGTGTTGAGGCCGCGCGCGAACGCGCGGCGGCTGCGCGCCGCGGGGTTGCGGTTGCGGCCATCGCGTCCTTTGGGGTCGCGATCGTGTTTGTGCGCGCCTCGCATCCGGCGGTCTCGACCGGTTCGTCGTTGTCGGCACTCAAGGCTCCCTCGGCGTTCGTAGCCCAGATTCAGGGATCGACTCTCGGTGGCGGCTCGATCGCGTCTGCGGCCGGCCCTCCCGCTGCGGCGACCTCGACGTCGTGAGTCGCCACGTCTTCCGCTCCATGGGTTGTGAGGTGGTCGTCGTGGGCTGCGACCACCATTGTTGGACGGATTGTGCGGCTCTTAGCAGCGTGACCCACGTTCAGCCGCTTCCGAGGGGAGGAGTGTGAGAGTACCGGGTCGCGTCTCCCTTGCGGCGCGGTCCCCACTCACGCGGCGCGAGAAGAGCGGTTACGACGCCGGGCGCGAAGGCGGGCCGCCCGGCCGGTCGACCTTGCGCCGCGCAGCGACTGGCGGCAGATCCGAGTCGGCGGCGGCTTGCTCATCCGCCCGCCCAGCACGGTGCTCGACCTGAACGGGGTCGTGAAGGCGATGACGGTCGACGGAGCGGCCGCTCTGCTGATTGAGCACGGGTTTGTGTCGGCGGGCGGCGACATCGCAACGAACGGGCGAGTCGGCTCTCTGGGCGCTCCGGGTGGTGCTCGTCGGTCTGACGCTGTCCGGACGCGCTGCGCGTGTCGGCCGAAGTTCGCCGTCACGGACGTGCACCGCTTCGGCGGCCTGCTCGTCGGCTCGGCCGAGTCTCGGCGTGCGACCACGCACCACGCTTCGCCGCATCCTTCACTGGTCGCGCGCACGTCCTCGTGGCCAGTCTCGGCGTCCGGGCTGCGTTCGTCGCGCCACCCGCGTCGGCTCGACCCACCCCCTTCGCAGTCCTCTGCAGTGACCGGCACATCGGGACCGGCCACTCTCCGAGTGCTGCTTTTTGTCACCGAGTCTCGGGCATCCGGCCCTAGGCGGACGGACGGGCTGGCTCGCTCCAGTCGGCCCGATTGACCGGCCGCGGCCGCGTATCGCCTCGGGATCGACGTGGTCTCGACGCGCGGCCATCGATCTCCAACCGACGCTCCAGCTCCGCTCGGTCTGCCGGGCACGTCTCCAGCATGAGCTCGGCCGGCTTCAAGGGCAGTTGTGCCTTCACGAGCGGCGACTGGACCGTCGCCGCCGTCTGGCGCCGCGGCACCTCGCCGGAACCATCAGCCAGTTTGACTCTCGTTCGCGCCGCGAACGCGTAGCGCCGGTCCCGGGTACATCAGCATTGCAGCCGTCGATTCTTGGCACCGGGAATGGAAACGAGCAGGGCGCTCTTGTCGCGGGTCACGCCGCATCCGGCTATCCGTCGTCAAGCTGAGAGGGGTGCCGATGGCTGTTGCGCCGTGGTTCGTTTCGGACGAGTTGCGGCAGCGTGTCGAGCCGTTGCTGCCGAGGGCAGACGAGCAGCTCAGGCGGGCCCTCGCGTTCTGGCGCGCGGTCGGCGCAACGCGGTACGTGCGCGAGGGCGAGGAGCTGCTCGCCAAGACGGCGTAGCCCGCTTACATCACGGCGAGCACGACATCGACACCGCCGCAAAATAGGCAGCTTCTGGCCGACGCTCGTCGTGATCGACGTCCTTAGCCTTCCAGACGGCGACGCCGGAGCGGATCCGCTCGCGTTCTTCGACAGGGGGATGCTCACCACTGTGACGATCGGCACCTTGATCGTCGTCACGTTCGAGGGCACTGCATTCGGCTCGAGATCCCAGACGTCCTCCACCAGCGCCACCGCGTCGCCGGTGACGTTCCCGTGCGCACGCGTAGATAGGACTGGCAGGGAGGTGGCACCCCCCGCGACACGCGCGGCATCGCCGAGTCCCGCGGCGATCCGACGTTAACGGTTCGCAAGTCGAAAAGCTGACTCCACTCGATCCGTCCCCCGGATGAGTCACGGGCGGAGAGGCAAGCTCGCCGATGAAGCTGCATGGACCTGCTCTGCGCAAAGACGGCTCAGATTGCCGCCGCAATCTCAACAGTGCTCATCGGGGCGGCGGCAGCTGCCCATGCGGCGCCGTCCAGAGCGGCGTCAACCGCCTTGACTGGCAACCAGGGTGGCCCTCTCACAGGCACGTGGGTCGGGGAACTCACCGGGCAAGTCGGCACTGGCGTCCGAATCGTGATCGTGGTGGATGCCAGCGAGCGCGGCGGAAGCTGGAAGCTCAGCCAAACCTGTCACGGCCCCCTGACAGTCGACAGCATCTCCGGCGGCTACCACCACTATCGCCGCATCGTCTCTCGCGGAACGACCTGTGCAGGTGGAGACGTCGACTGCCTCAAACGCGTCGGCGCCAACCTCTATGACACAGTCAGCTCCCACTCGGGCGGCTTCAGCGGCACACTCCGCCGACTTCGGCTTCGCTGAAGCCTGCCAACGCCCGTCTGACGGACGGCTTCGGTCAAGTTCGCCGATTGAACGGCCGTGGTCGCGTAAACGCATGGGGCGGCGTAGACGCAGCTGGCGCGGACAATCGCAGCGACCGACGCTCTTCGAAGGTGAAGCCGGGATTAGTGGCCGGTAGCGGAGAAGTGCATGTAGTCCTTGGTTGATCCGGCCCAGGAGCCTCCCCAGCCCCAGCCGGCGTCGGCGAAGGCTGCGACGACGGCGGGAGTGACCATGCCGCGTCGGATTTGGCTGCGGTTGAGGTAAGAGAGGGCGCTCTTGTCGCGGGTCATGCCGCATCCGACATAGGGGTTCTCGACGGGGTTGAGGTCGATTGCTTCGCCGTAGGCGTGTTCCGACCAACTGCCGGTGCCGGTGTTCGCGGTGCCGGTGCCGGTGCAGGGGGAGGAGGAGGCTTGGCGGCATTCGAAGGAGGCGGTGACGTCGCCGTCGGCCGGCCGTGCGCCGACGGGGCCGTAGTTGTCGGCGAACTGCATATGGTGGATGGGGAAGTGGAGCGCGAACAGGCGCCGGAAGACCCGGCGCAACGGCGCGACTGCGGCCTCGTTGACGACGAGTTGCCCGGTATGTGTGCGGCTGTCGAAGCCGAGGTAGCTAACGGTCAGCACACGCAATCGCGAGAGCGGGTCGGGCAGCCCTGATGCCGACTCGTGCGCGGAGATCACTGCGCGTCGCTGCGCGGGCGAGAGCGGGCGGACGGAGACGTGGAAGCCGGCGACAGCGGCGAGGGCGGTGGCGAACAGGCAGCGAGGAAGCGCATCATCGCGAAACGTCATCAAGCGTAGTCATGACCCGTCCGGTTGGCGCTCTGAACGACGGTGGGGTTCAGGTACTTCGGTGCTTGTTGGGGCCTGCGGTCGTGGGGTTACAAACGGAGGCGTGCCACTCGCGTCGCGACCGCGCACACCGGAGTATTGGGGTCACCTGGCGGAAAGAATTCGGAAACCTCAGATCGCAGACGGTGGCGAAACACGACCTCTGAGCGATGAGTGGCGAGTTCGAAAGCCGCTGCAACACCCACGGATCGCAACAGATGACGAACTTCGAGATCGACAAGCTGGGGGTCACTGGTTCGAGCCCAGTACCGTCCGGTAAAAGCGACTCTCCAGGTCGCGCAGAGGCCTGATAAGGCGGCCGTGACGACGGACGCCGGTCTCGTCGGGACTTCGGAGGCGGACTGATCGGCCATCTCCATTCCTTGTCAGCACATCCAGCGGCTCGTTACGGGACTACAAGCCAGGGATCACTCGTGCGGCGGGTTTGACTGGCACGTTAGGCCCGTCAGGACCGCCCCGTAGACTGACCCACCTCAATGGCCGCTGTCGCTTCGAGTCCCGCCAAGTTCGTCCACCTGCACGTCCACTCGGAGTACTCGATCCTCGACGGAGCCTGCCGCATCTCCGACCTCGTCGAGCGCGCGACGGAGCTGCAGATGCCGGCCGTGAGCCTCACCGACCACGGCTCCATGGCGGGCGCCGTCCAGCTCTGGAAGGCGACGCGCGGCACCGGGGTCAAGCCCGTCGTCGGCTGCGAGGTCTACGTCGCCGACAACCGCCGCGCACACGAGAAGGGCAACGCCCACCTCACGTTGCTCGCCGCCGACAACGCCGGCTACGCGAACCTGATCAAGCTCTCCTCGCTCGGCTACCTCGAGGGCTACTACTACAAGCCCCGCGTCGACTGGGAGCTGCTCGAACAGCACAGCTCGGGCGTGCTCGCGCTCTCCGGCTGTCTCTCGGGCCGCGTCTGCAAGGCGCTCGAGGAGAACCGCCCCAACGACGCGCGCGCCGAACTCGACCGGTTGCGGCAGGTCTTCGGCGCCGACAACGTCTACGCCGAGCTGCAGAACGCGCACCTGCCCGTGCAGGAGCGCATCCTGCCGCAGCTCGTCGCCCTCGCGACCGAGGCGAAGATGCCGACCGTCGCCACCGGCGACGTGCACTACCTCCGCCACTCCGACGCACGCGCACACGAGGCGCTCCTCTGCATCCAGTCCGGCGACTCGCTCAAGAACCCCGACCACTGGAAATTCGAAACCGACCACTTCTACTTCAAGACGCCCGAGGAGATGGCGCTCGACTTCCCCGACCACTCAGACGCGATGCGCCGCACGCTCGAGGTCGCCGAACGCTGCAACGTCGAGCTCGAACTCGGCCGCATCCTCCTGCCCGTCTACCCAACGCCCGAGGGTCGCGACGCCTTCGACTACCTCGTCGAGCTCTGCGAAAAAGGCCTGCAAAAGCGCTACGGCAAGGCGACGCCGGAGCTGAACGAACGACTGCAGTACGAGCTCAAGACGATCAAGGAGATGGGCTTCACCGACTACTTCCTGATCGTCTGGGACTTCATCCACTTCGCCCGCCAGAACCACATCAGCGTCGGCCCCGGCCGCGGCTCGGCGGCCGGCAGCCTCGTCGCCTACTGCCTCCAGATCACCGACATCGACCCGCTCCGCTACGGCCTGATGTTCGAGCGCTTCCTGAACCCCGGCCGCAAGTCGATGCCCGACATGGACATCGACTTCGCCGTCGCCGGACGCGAGCGCGTCATCAACTACGTCACCGAGAAGTACGGCCGCGACCGCGTCGCGCAGATCATCACCTTCTCGACGATGGCCGCACGCGCCGCCGTCCGCGACGCCGGCCGCGTGCTCGAGGTGCCCTACGGCGTCGTCGACAAGATCGCCAAGCTGATCCCGGAAGGCCCCGGCCAGACGCTCGCCGAATGCCTGAAGCCGAACGGCGAGCTGCGCAAGGCCGTCGACGGCGACCCGGTCGCGAAGGAGATCCTCGAGCTCGCGCAACCGCTCGAAGGGCTCACGCGCGCCGACTCGATCCACGCCGCCGGCGTCGTGATCGGCGCCGAACCGCTCACCAACATCGTTCCCCTGCAGCAGAAAGGCGCCGACCAGGAAGTCGTCACCCAGTTCCCGATGAAGGACATCGAGGCGCTCGGACTGCTGAAGATGGACTTCCTCGGGTTGCGCAACCTCGACGTGATCGACAAGGCCTGCGAGCTGCTCGGCGACCTCGACATCTCCGCGATCGCGATGGACGACAAGAAGACCTACGCGATGCTCGCCCGCGGCGAGGCGACCGGCGTCTTCCAGTTCGAGTCGTCCGGCATGCGCGAGGCGCTCCGCCAGGTCAAGCCGACCGAGTTCGAGGATCTGATCGCCCTCGTCGCGCTCTACCGGCCGGGCCCGATGCAGTACATCCCCACCTACGCCAACCGCAAGAACGGCAAGGAAGCTGTCAGCTACATCGACCCGCGCCTGAAGCAGATCACCGGCAACACCTTCGCGATCTCGATCTACCAGGAGCAGTCGCTGCAGATCGCCAGCGAGATCGCCGGCTTCACGCTCTTCGAGGCCGAAGACCTGCGCCGTGCGATCTCGAAGAAGGACCACAAGCTGATGGCCTCGCTGAAGACGAAGTTCATCGAGGGGTGCATCACCAACGGCGCCTCCGAGCAGGTCTCCAAGCAGCTGTGGGACGACATGGAGAAGTCGCAGGACTACTCGTTCAACAAGTCCCACGCCGCCTGCTACGCGCTGATCGCCTACCAGACCGCCTGGCTGCGCGCGAACCACGCGTGCGAGTACATGGCGGCACTGATCTCGTCGGTGATGAGCACGAAGGATCGCGTGCCGTTCTACGTCAACGCCTGCCACGAGCTCGGGATCGAGGTGCTGCCGCCCGACGTCAACGAGTCGCAGACCGACTTCGCCGTCGTCGAGGGCAAGATCCGCTTCGGCCTGAACGCGGTGAAGGGCGTGGGGGAGAGCGCGTGCCGCGCGATCATCGCCGCCCGCGACGAAGAACCGATCGAGTCGCTCTGGGACTTCACCGAGCGTGTCGATCCGGCGGTCTCGAACCGGCGCGTCGTCGAAGCGCTCGTCAAGTGCGGTGCGCTCCCCGGCTCGCGCAAGGGCATGCTCGCCGTGCTCGACGACGCACTGCGACTCGGGCAGAAGTTCCAGGCCGACCGGCTCGCCGGCCAGGGCTCGATCTTCGACCTCGACGTGACCGATGCGAAGCCGCGCAAGCACGCGCCGATCGCGGCCGACGAGTTCGAGAAGAACGAGCTGCTCGCGATGGAGAAGGAGGTGCTCGGCCTCTACGTCACGGAGCATCCGCTCTCGGAGATCCGCGACCAGCTGCGGCGCAAGGCCGACACCACGATCGCCGAGCTCGACCGCCGCCGCGACGGCGAGGTCGTCACCGTTGGCGGCATCGTCACGGCGATGCGCCAGATGACGACCAAGCGCGGCGAGGCGATGGTGTTCCTGCGCATCGAGGATGTCACCGGCGGCGTCGACACGGTCGTCTTCAACTCGACGTACGCCAACTCACGCGAGCTCTGCGTGACCGACCGGATCCTGATCGTCAAGGGCCGCGTCGACCGCAAGGAGGGCGAGACGAAGCTCGTGGCGATGGAGGTGGCCGCGTTCGAGGCCGTCCCGGAGAAGCGCGAGGTGCGGCTCAAGGTCGACGCCACCACGATCCGCGCGGGGATCATCCGCGAGCTGGCCCAGCTGATCCAGGAGTTCCCCGGCGAGTCGCCGGTCTACGTCGACTGCGTCACCTCGCAGGGCCCCAAGACCTACGCCTTCGGCCCCCAGCACAAGGTCCGGCCGGCCCCCGACTTCTACGCCGAGGTGAAAATGCTCCTCGGCGAGTCGGCGATCGCGTAAGCAAACCGGTCCCGGAAACCCGCTCGTTGCGTGTGAACGGGGCAAGAATTGCGTCGGAACGGTTAGCGGTTCGTAAAGGTTGCGAATCCCCCACCGTAGGGAGAACCCATATCGTCGTTTAACCGAAGAGAATGTGCGAAGCAGCAAAACGATGACGATGCCGACAGCAGACCTCACCACACCGTCCGAACAAGAGCTCGTCGAGCGCTGGCGCGCCGAGGAGCTCGAGCGGGCCGGCTACGGGCCGGCCGACGCCGCGGCGCTCGCGGCCAGGCACGACATCGACCTGCACTACGCCGTCGAGCTGATCCTCAAGGGCTGCTCGCCCGAGCTCGCGAAGCACATCCTCCTCTAGGAGACCTCCACCAACCAGGCATGGCCGGGGTGCG
>CAVUNA010000026.1:0-32158 GCA_963742605.1 uncultured Thermoleophilia bacterium
GCGTCGTCGATCGCGGCCGTGACGAATGGACCGAGCCCGAGCTGGGTGCACACGAGGTAGAACGTCTGGCTCAGGTGACCCGCATCCAGGTGGATCACCTTCAGCGCCTTTGCATGCCGGCGGTACTTCCAGAAGCTGCGGCCGAACCGCGCCGTCATCACGAAACCGACGTCCGCGTCCGCGAACCACCACTGGCCGGCGCACAGCCGCTCGAGGAGCTCCGCGCAGGCCTTCTCCTCCAACGACGCCAGCCGCTCGAGCTGGTGCTCACCGGCGCGATAGTGATAGACGCCAGCTGGGATCGACTCGACCCGCCGCACGATCGGGTAGACCTCGATCGGGTGCAGGGCCCCGCCGGAGGGGCTCGTCTTCTTGACGCCGGTATCGCCGAGCGCGAGCCGGGCCGTCCCATGGGCACCCCAGACGGAGTGGAGCAATGTCGCCAGCTCCTCCGCGCTCAGGGGTCGACTCGGTGCGAACGTCCGGACCGTCCGCCGGGCGTGAAGCAGCCGGTGCAGCTCGTCGTCACGGTCGACCGGGGCCAGCGGCAGACGATCGCCGCCACGGTCGTGAAACGGGGGCCGCGGCGAGCCGATGCGTCTGCCCCGTGCCGGTGGCGAGCCGTCACGCCCCGGCCCGGTGACAGGAGGGCGGTCCCATGCGGTCGCAAGGTGGAAGGCGGCCGCCGCCGGGTGCCAGCCGAGCGCGGTGAGCTCGGCGTCGCGGCGACGTAGTGCGACGAACGGCTCGGTGGGCTCGTCCGAGACGAGCAAACCGCGCACGGCGAAGGAGGTCGCGGCCTCGTCGACCCGCCATGTCCAGGTGCGTGCCGAGAACTCGGTCAGCAGTGCGAGCTCACCGATCGAGAGCTCCTCGACCAGTCCGGTGAGGAACGACCTGACGGCGACGCCTGCCCGCGGCTCGTCGCGGAACTCGGCCGGCCCTGTGTGGCGGGTTCGCCGCAGCCACGCCATGGGATTCGGCCGGACCGAGCTCTAACGGCGCCCGCCGTTAGCCGTCGTCGTCCGGGACGTCGGCGATGTGGAACATCTGATCGTCCTGGTCGTCCGAGTCGTCATCGCCCGGCGCCGGCCGATCGGGCTTGTCCGGGACGTCGGCGCTGTGGAACATCTGGTCGTCCTGGTCGTCCGACCCCTCGTCGTTGGGCGGTGGGCGGTCTGGTCCGTCGGAAGTCATCGGTTCCTCCTCGCTGGCCACGGAAGTCCGCGAAGTCTAAGGCGCGGCGAGGGTCGCCGCCCGTTCCGCCGCGACGATGTTCCCCTTGTTCGCGAAGAACGCCTGCGCCTCGAGCGCTGCCCGTCGTGCGCCGAGCTCGTCGCCGCACGCGCTGAGAACGACGGCGAGATCGAGTGATGCGTTGCCACGTTGGTTCGCGAAGTCGCTGCCGGCCGAGAGCTCCACCGCCGCGAGTGCCTCACGACGCCCTTCCTCGATCGCGCCGCGCGCGACCAGCGCGAGTGCTCGTGCGCTGCGCGCATAGGACTGGGTCGCTATGTCGCCCGCAGAGCTCCAGTCGAGCGCCAGTGACGAAAGCCGCTCGCTCTCCTCGACGCGCCCGAGGTCGACCAGCGCGCGCGCGAGCAGCGCTGCAGCGGTGGAGCCCACGCCACGCTCGCCGAATCTCTCGTGCATATCGAAAGACCGCCGCAGATGCTGTTCAGCACGCTCCGCGTTCCCGAGTGTCGACTCGGCGAGGCCCGCCCAGCTCAACGCCCTCGCGACCGCGAGCGGCGACGCGCTCTCCTCGAGCACGGCAAGGCTCGCTGCCACGAGCTCACGCGCACGGATCGCGCGTCCTCGAATCGCCTCGAGCACGCCGAGCATCAGGGTGACCGTCGCGGCGATCGTCGGACCGATCCGCTGCGCGCGAACGAGCAATTGCTCGACGCGCGGGACTGCCTCGGCCGCCGGTCGTGGCCCGAACAGCACCGATCGCGCCAGCGGAACGAGCATCGCCGCGATCAGTCGATCGTCCTGGGCCCGTTCGGCGTGCACGAGCGCCCGCTCGAGTAGCCCCTCCTCATCCGCCAGGCGCAACGCATGCCAGTGCCCCTGGGCGAGCACGAACAGCGCGAGCGCACAGCCAGCGTCGTCGTCCCGCTCCTCGAACGTCTCGAGAGCCCTCTCACCGATGAGTTGCAGCCGGGGCGAGGCCTCGGCCGGCCGCAGGTGGAGCTGCGTGAGGGCGAGCTCGAGCTGGGCGCGCGCCGCGATCAGATCGACTCCCCCGCGCGCCGCGTCGCGCGCGACCGTCTCGAGCACCGCCTCGCTGAGGACGAGCTCGCTGGCCTCCCGCGCAGCGATCCCGCGGCCGAGCGCGATCTCGATCTGCGTCGACTCGGCGGGCGCAAGCACCGCGGCTCGCGTGAACAGGCTCAGTGCCGCCGCCGCGTCTCCACGCGCGAGCGAGCGCTGCGCGGCGGCGATGATCAGCTCCGCCGCGCGCGCTCCGACCGCGCGAGTGTCCTCGTCGAGCGGCCCGAGCTCGGCCCGCAGGAGACATACCTGCTCGAGGTGATACGCGACGATCTCGACAGCCTCCGCGAACCGCGTGCCGAGCTTCCCTTCGAGCCAGCCCGCGAACAGGAGATGAAGGTCGGCACGTCGCCGCTTCGCCATGCCGCGGTACGCGGCATCGCGCACGAGCACGTGGTGAAACTGGAACGCCTCTTCGTGCTCGAAGGTCGACTCGCCGCGCCGCACGATCGAGTCGTCGGCAAGGCGGGAAAGCGCACCGTCCACCTCCGCCTCCGGCTCGGGCGACGCGAGCAGCAAAACCGCGCCGCGGTGAAAGACCTCGCCCTCGATCGCCGCGCACTCGAGTGCGCGGCGTTCCTGCACCGGGCGTGCGTCCAGCCTGGCGGTCAGCAACGCATCAAGCGTCGGTGGGAGTTCGGTCTCCTCGCCCGTCGCCGCGAGATACGCGACGAGCTCCTCCAGGAACAGCGGATTCCCGCCGGAGGCCGCAAGCAGGCGCGCCTGGGCGCCGGCAGCAAGTCGACTGCCCGACGAGAGCTCGAGCAGGAAGCGCCGCGACTCCTCGTCCGAGAGCGGCTGCAGGCGGATGTCGGCGGTCCAGTCCGGGCGCCGATTCGCAAACTCGGGACGCGCGAGACCGAGCACGAGAATCGGCTTCCGGCCGCGTGCCACCGTGTCCACGAGGAGCTCGACGAGTGGTTCCTCTGCCCACTGCAGGTCGTCGACCTGGAGAACGAGCGGTCGGTCGGACGCCACGATCTCGAGCAGTCGCCGCGCCGCCCAGGCGATCTCGTCGGCGGAGGCCGAGCCGTCGGCGAGGCCAAGCATCTGCGTGAGGATCCCGGGTGCCGCGGCGGTGTCCGGCGTGTCGGCGAAGAACCGCTCGATCCGGGCGCGTGCCGCCGGTCGATCGTCGCTCTCACGGATCGCGGCGGCCTGGCGAACGAGTTGAGCGAGCGGGAAGTACGTGATGTCCTCGCCGTACGGCAGGCAGCGCACCGACAGGACACGCACGTCGTGCCCGACGGAATCGAGCGTGGCCGCTACGAGTCGTGACTTGCCGACGCCCGCCTCTCCGAGCACGAGCGCGCGCGCCGGCGCGCCGGAAGAACGCACGACGCCGATCAGCGACACGAGCAGTTCCAGCTCGCGCTCGCGTCCTACGAACCGCGAGGACCGTCCGGGCGCCGCCGGCTCGGCCTCGTGGTGGACCCGCACCAACCGGTACGCCCGCAGCGGAAGCGTCTTTCCCTTGACAGAGAGCGGTGGCTGGGCCTCGACTTCGACCGCGCGGGTGACGAGCGCGTGAGTCGTCTCGCCGAGCAGGATGTCGTCCGCAGGAGCCGCCTGCTCGAGCCGGGCGGCGACGTTGACGGTGTCCCCGGAGACGAAGCTCTCCCGGGCGGCGGGGTCGCCCGCCATCACCTCTCCGGTGTTGACACCGATCCGCAGCGACAGGCGCGCCCCGAAGCGGCGTTCGAGATCCTCGTTCAGTGCTGCGAGGCGCTCGCGCATCTCGGCGGCCGCGCGCACACCGCGCAGTGCGTCGTCTTCGTGGGCGATCGGGACACCGAAGACGCCGACGACCGCGTCGCCGATGAACTTCTCGACCGTCCCACCGTGCGCTTCGATCGCGATGCGCATCTCGCTGAAGTACGCGACCATCAACTCCCGCACGGCCTCGGGATCGATTCGCTCCGCCAGGGCCGTCGAGCCCGCGATGTCGCAGAAGAGGACTGTCGCCGGCTTGCGTCGTTGCTCCTGTGCAGCCGCGAGGAGACCCCCGCACGCCATGCAGAAGCGAGCCGACGCGGGATTGTCGTAGCCGCAGTGCGGACAGCCCGTCACGTCACACGTCTGGCGACAGCGAGCAGGTGCGCACTCGTCCCGAGCAATTCCGGCTCGGTATCAGCCAGTCCCGCGAGCTCGACCAGGCGGGCGCGTTTGTCGGGGTCGCGCCAGAGGTCGTCGAAGTTGCGCGCGAGCCAGCCGGGGCCCTCGAGGCCATAGATCCCGTCGACTCGCAGCCCCGACGACTCGACCTCGGCGGTGAGCTCCGATGGCAGGTGGAAGTACGCGTCAGGGAACGTCGACACGCGGCTCCCGGGGGACGAGCGCAGTCCAGCCCGGGTCTCGATGCGCACGCTCGCGAACACCCGTTCATCCGCAATGTCGCCTCGGCGAAGGTGAGCGAGCAGAGGAGTAAAGCGGGAGATCGCCATCGCGAACACGAGGCCTCCTGGCCGGCAGACCCGGGCCGCCTCCCGCAACGCAAGCGCGCGCTCCTCGTGTTCGGCAAGGTGGTAGAGAGGGCCGAAGAGAAGGACGGCGTCGAACGACGCTGCCGCGAACGGCAGGGCGCGCGCATCCGCCAGCTCGACGCCGAACGACGGGGGCTCCCCGGCCCGTTTGCGCGCGAGCTGCACGTGCAGGGGCACCGGGTCGACGAGCTCGACGCGGTGGCCGTTCTCCACCAGCCACTCCGCGTACCGACCCACCCCGCCACCGACATCGGCCACCGTGGACGATGACCCGAGAAAGCGCAGAATGATCTGCTTCGCCCGCTCGAACTCGAGCTTCCCCTCACGCGTGGCGAGTCGATCGAGCTCCGTGCCGGATCCGTAGAAGGCCAGCACGTCTTCAGGCGCCGGCGGGATCGTCACGAGTCGATTATCGCTGCAGGGCGCGCGCGAGGTTCACCATCGCCTCGGCTGCGTCCGCGTCGACGAGATGTTCTCGGCACGTGAGTGAGCGCCACGTCTCGAACTCGATCGCGTGGCCGATCGCCGCACGCAGCAGAGCTCGCTTGTGTCCGCGGATCTTCCAGCCGCGATCGAGCACTTCACGGACTGTCTGCCAATACTCGGTGAACGGTGCGGCGACTTCCTGCAGCACGGGCAAGGCCGGCAGATCGCGCAAGAGGTTGCCGGTCATCCCTTCGGTCGCTCGGTAGAAGGCGTAGATCGCTGTCAGTGCGAGCCGCAGTCGCGCTTCCGGATCGTCGACGGCAGCCCATGAGGATGGATCGGGTTTGGGATTACAGGCCGTCCAGTGAGCCGAGCAGGCCTGGAACAGCGCGCGTTCATCGGGGAAGTGCCGGTAGACGGTCAGACGCTGAACGCCGGCACGCTCCGCAATCGCGGTGATCGTCGTCCGCGCGGGGCCGAGCGCGTCGTGGAGCTCAACCGTTGCCTCGACGATCCGCTCCCGTGTCGCGGTGAGGCTCTCCGCACGCCGCTTGAGCTCGTATTTCCTGGCCATCGTTCGTACCCCCGCTCTGTTGACACCCCGGTCTGCGGCCGGTAGCGTCCTATTCTAGTGAACGTCTATGTTCATCAAAAGGAGATTGCGTGAGCACGCAGGTCGACAGGGTCACGATCCCGGCAGACGGCAGTGAACAGGTCGAGCTCGGCGGGCTCGGCATCGTCTGGAAGATCGAAGGAACCAAGACCGGTGAGCGCTTCTCGGTCGTCCACCACCCGCTCGCACCACGCGCTCTCGCAGCGCCACTTCATCGGCATACGCGGGAGGACGAGTACTCCTATGTGCTCGAGGGAACGCTCGGTGCGCTGCTCGGCGACGACGTCGTGACGGCCGAGCCTGGCACCTGGGTGTTCAAGCCCCGCAACCAGTGGCACACCTTCTGGAATGCCGGTGACACTCCGTGCGAGATCATCGAGATCATCTCGCCCGCGGGCTTCGAGAACTTCTTCCGCGAGCTCGCCGACGTCTACGCGAGCGAAGGCGGACCCGATCTCGCCCGGTTCGGCGAACTCTGCGCCCGCTTCGCTCTGGAGATGGATCCGGACAGCGTCCCGGGACTCTGCAACCGCTTCGGTGTCACGCACCCACTGGCGTAGCGACCAAGCGACTCTGCATAGCCGCGTGCTCTGTTCAGGGCGACTGCGGACTGAACGAGCGCCTCGAGCGCCTTCTGGTCAATCTTGTCGCCTTCGTGAAAATCAATGGCGCGCCTCGTGTTGCCTTCCAGGCTCGAGTTGAAGAGGCGCCGACGGCCGGGCTTCGGCGGCGAACCTTCTCGACGCCGAGACCAGCAAACTGTTCTACTCCGGTCGACGGACAAGAGCGGTCTCTTGCCCGGCCGCGCCCACGGGCGCCTAATGAAAGGGCGTGAGCAGTGTCGCACCTCGGAAAATCCCACCTCATGATCATGTGGACGGTCGGAGCTGATGAAGTCGCCGAAGGAGATCGGCTGTTCGCGAGCCACGCCGACTGGATGAAGGGACATCCGCGCGCGGGCGACACGGCGCTCCTGGACTATTCCGTCTCCAAGGGCGCTGAGCTATCGAACCCGCTCGACCCGAGCTCAGACCCCACCGGCAGGACGATCTTCGTACTCGAGGAGTACTACGAATCGCCGGCCGGTATTGCCAAGCATTGGCAGGAAGCGACGGAGAACTGGCCGGACCTGGCGGCTGTGATGGCGTGGAGCGGCAGAGCCGACGTTGCGACCTTGCACAACGGCACGCCCGTCCATGAACTCTGGTAAGTCGTTGAAGGCCTAGCCTGACGTATGCGGGTTGCTAGGCGGCCATCTCCTCTGCCTTGTGGAACCGTTCGCGAAGATCACGGATGGCGGGCATGATCGCGAGTGCGGGGACGATCGGGAGCCAGAAGTTGAAAAGGCGGTAGACCACGACCCCGACGAGTGCGGGCGTGAAGCGAACGCCCATGCCCACAAGCGCGACGGTGAGCGCGAGTTCGACGACGCCCGCGCCTCCGGCCGGCAGCGCCCGGCGGGTGAGGACGTAGGCCCCCGAGTATGCGAGCACGAGGAGAGAGGCCGAGATCTGTACGCCGACGAACTGCAGCGCGGCCCACAAGCAGAAGATGTCACCGAACCAGTAGAGAGCATTGCCGAGCACACCGAGCCCGTGGGCGCGTGGGCTCGTGAACAGTCGGCGAACAGTGACCGCACCGGCGACCGTGTCTGCGAACAGGCGTCTGAGGAAGCCTGACCGGCGTCGGCTGAGCCGCTCAGCACGCTTGGGCGACGTGAGCCAATAGCCTAAGGCCAACGCCGGGACAATCACGAGGGAGGGCAAGGTCACGCCGTCGCTTGCATGTCCGTCGAGACCGAAATAGAGGAGCGCGGAGGCGCCGAGCGCGGCGATCGACAGCACCACGTATTCGAGCAGCCCAAGGCCGACGACTCGTCGCACTGCGTCGCGGCGCGACGAGCCCGCCTCGCGGAACGCCCAATAGTCGACTGCAAAGCCCCCTGAGGAACGGGTCGCGGCAAAAACGCCGAAGCCGGCAACCACGGTCTTCGTCGAGGCGGCGAGATCGACCTCGTTTCCGTCGTCGACCCGTGCCATGTCTCTGACCGTCAGAACGTAGCCGCCGTAGGCCAGGAGCTCTCCGGCGAGGCATCCCGCGAGCCACCACCAGTTGTGGCGCGATCGCGTGAGCCGCCACACGTGCGGGAGGCCGGAGTACGAAGCGAGCACCAAAACCACGGCGACGGTTGCGCCGGCTGCCACGAGCACGACGACGACCGGCTTGTCCTCGAGCCAGAGGTAGCCGGCGCGGAGTCTGCCGGCAAAGCTTCTGAGGATGCTCACCAGAGTTCTTTCACCAAGACGCTGACGTAGGATCGAGCGGATTGGCCCATATGCATTTATGGCATTCGATGACACCCGAGCAGTGGCTCGGCGAGCAGCTTACCCAGCAGATCCTTCGTCACCATCGACGCCGCCTGCGCCGGCTCGGCTGGGAATACGCACTCGATCCACCAGCGGGCGGTTGGGCGGACGGAAAGCCTCCGATGCGATCAGGAAACGCCGTTGAGGTGCTGATCGATGGGGCGCAAGCGTTACCCGCGATGGTCGAGGAGCTGAAGCGAGCTCATTCGCATGTTCATCTGACAGGCTGGTACTTCACACCTGATTTTGCTCTCACACGGGACGCCGAGCCGCTTGTGCTTCGTAACTTGCTTGCGGAGTTGGCAGAGCGCCTTGACGTCCGCGTTCTGGCCTGGGCCGGTGCGCCATTGCCGCTCTTTCGCCCTTCGCGCAGTGATGTGCGGAAGATGCGAGCGCAGCTGACCCGACTGACGAGGATCCAGTGCGCCCTCGACTCACACGAACGACCCCTGCACTGCCACCACGAAAAGACGATGGTCATCGACGATCGCGTGGCCTTTGTCGGCGGCATCGACCTCACCTCGGAAACCGGCGACCGCTACGACACAAACCACCACCCGGCCCGCGCCAACGTCGGCTGGCACGACGCGTGCGCGAAGATCGCCGGCCCCGCCGTCGGCGACGTTGCCGACCACTTCCGCATGCGCTGGCACGAAGTCACCGGCAAAGCGCTCGACCCCGTCGCACCGATCGAAGACGCGGGCACAATCGACCTGCAGATCACCCGCACCATCCCCGAAAAGATCTACAGGTCGAGCCCGCGCGGTGAGTTCCGCATCCTCGAGTCCTACCTCCGGGCGTTGGGTGCCGCCCGGCGGCTCATCTACCTCGAGAACCAGTTTCTCTGGTCACCCGAGATCGCCGTGGTGCTCCGCGACAAGCTCGCCAATCCGCCCAGCCCCGAGTTCCGCATGCTCCTTGTGTTACCCGCCAAGCCGAACACCGGTGGCGACGACACCCGGGGCGTCCTCGCCGAGCTGATCGAAGCAGACGCCGATGCCGGACGAATCCTCGCTTGTACGCTCTACGCGCGCTCGGGTGCCCGCACCGATCCGATCTATGTTCACGCCAAGATCGGAATCGTCGATGATGACTGGCTCACGCTCGGCTCTGCCAACTTGAACGAGCACTCGCTGTTCAACGACACCGAGATGAATCTTGTAACTCACGACGCTGGGCTCGCGACCGCGACGCGACTTCGACTCTGGTCGGAGCATCTGGAGCTTCCGATCGACCGGATCCCAGACGATCCGACCAAGGCGATCGACGAGCTCTGGAAGCCGATCAGCGCCAAGCAGCTCAACCGCCGCAACCAGGGCCAACCGCTCACCCATCGACTGGTCATGCTCCCGCACCTCTCCAAACGAGCAGGTCGAGCCCTCGGCCCGATCAACAGCCTTCTCGTCGACGGCTGACAGATCAGAGCCGGCGGGAAGATCCGGCTGGTCGCGGTAACGACCATCGGATACGGCGCTTGCTGACCCTGCTCTTACCTAAGAACGCCGCGGGGGCCGGGCCGGGCCGGG
This sequence comes from uncultured Thermoleophilia bacterium, assembly GCA_963742605.1. Lineage (GTDB taxonomy): Bacteria > Actinomycetota > Thermoleophilia > Gaiellales > Gaiellaceae > PALSA-600. The sequence goes on from CAVUNA010000026.1 coordinate 9,692, forward strand.
GGACCGGGACGCTGTTCATCCTCGGCGCTCGGCTCGACCATCGTTTCGTCTACGGCCCGACCGGTGACTTCAGCGGCCGCCCCGAAACGAAGGATCCGCCCGCCGAAGGCGATTGCGCACACTGCGAACCACGACCAGCCGAGCGCGAGCCCGGCGATCACATCGCTCAGCCAGTGAACGTCGAGTAGGACACGGCTCGCGGCGACCCCAACGGCGATTCCGACTGCAAGACCCGCGAGGACGGCCCGCGCCGGACGTGCGCGCCATCTGCCGAGCAGGAGAGCTGCGGTGGCGTAGAAGGCGGCGGCCGTCGCGGAGTGGCCACTCGGAAACGAGGGCCCGAGCGTCACCGCTACGGGGTTGAATGTTGGCCGCACTCGGTCGATGAGTTGCTTGACCGTGTTGGTCACGAGCTCTTCGCCGCCGATGACGACAGCGATGAAGGGGATGACCCAGACGCTCTCTTCTCTGATCGTCTCGGCGATGGCGAGAACAATGCCGAGTGCGATGATCGTGTAGATGCTTCCGAGTTGCGTGATGTCGTTGAGGACGTGCATCGTCATCGGCGATGAGTGGCGGTTCCCCCAGTTCGCGACGCCTCGGTCGATCGCCAGGAGATCTGTGTTGCTTCGCACCAGGTACGCCAGCCCTCCGAGCAGCACACCGCCGCCGACAGCGAGGAGTAATGCGACGGTCATCGCGAGACCCGTCGCGGCCGCCGGGTCGAGTCGCGTTTCCACGAAAGCGCGAAGACGACGGTGACTTCCAATTGACTCGCCAACTGTGCGCGCGGCCGCTGTCGTCGGAGATGGCGCCGCCGGGATCTTCGGGTAAGACCAGGTCGCGAATCCAACCGTGAGGCCGGCCGCCACGGCGAAGATCAGGAGGACGAGGAGCGGCATCTTGTCGGCTCTCGGGCGATGAGATCTGCGGGGCCGGAGGGCGGTCGCAGGTTGGAGGAAGATTCATCGTTCACCAAATGGGCATACCCCTGGCGATTCTGTGGAAACGCTCGAGAAACCACTTCCACTCCCGGCGGATCGGCGCGGCGGGTCGGCCGATGGCTGGGAAGCACCTGTTCTCGCCGCGCCTCGAGGCGGTCCGGCGGAGCGCCTGGCGCGCGCGTTCGGACAGCTGCACCCGGCGCTTGTGTTCGTCGTCACGATGCTCGCTGGCTTGGCGGCGGTGGCGGGGCTCTCGGTTGTTCTGGGTGCTCTCGTCACCCGTGTGCTTGAGCCTGCGTGGGGTATCGGTGCCGCCGACGAACGTGTCGACGTCTGGCTTGCAGCCCACCGGACGACGTCGCGAACGCATGCCTCGTTGATCGGTTCGACCATCGCCGGCGGAGTCGTGCTACCGATTCTCGTTGGCACGCTCGCCATCGTTTGTCTGTTGTTCCGCAAGTGGCTGATCGCGGCATTCCTGGTGTTCGTGCTCGGCGTCGAGTCGGCGTCGTACCGAGCCACAACGCTCGTCATTCATTCTCATCGTCCTCGCGTTGTTCGCTTGGAGCACTTGCCTGTTAACGCCAGCTATCCGTCCGGGCACACGGCTGCGTCGGTCGCCGTATACGGAGGTCTCGCGCTTCTGCTCACTTCGAGATTCACGAACAGTCAGTTTCGCGCGTTCGCCTGGGCGCTGGCGTTGGCGATCGTTGCTTTCGTAGCCGTCTCGCGCATGTACCGGGGAATGCACCATCCGCTAGATATCGGCGGCGGAATTGTCGTCGGACTCGCGGCAATTGCCGTCCTCGTCTTCGCATGTAGAACCGCCGCCGCCGCCGCCGCGTCGAGAGACGGCAACCGAAAGTGAACGTCGCAGTCATCGCACACTCCGGAAAGACCTTGGAAGGCGGGCTGCCTGAGCTTCGCCGTGTCCTTGCAGCCGAAGGAATCGAAAAGCCGTTTTGGTGTGAGGTGCCCGGGAGCCGCGAAGCGCCAAAGCAAGTCCGGCGGGCACTCAAGCAAGGCGCAGAGCTGGTCTTCGCTTGGGGCGGCGACGGGATGGTTCAACGCTGTGTCGATGTGTTGGCCGGTACCGACGTCGGTCTCGCGATCGTGCCGGCGGGCACCGCAAACCTCTTCGCGAGCAACCTGGGGATACCGAAGAACATCGAAGCAGCGGTCGGGATCGGACTTCGCGGCGAACGTCGCAGGCTCGACGTCGGCCGCTTGAACGGCGAGCACTTCGCGGTCATGGCTGGTGCGGGCTTCGATGCCGCGATGATCCGGGACGCGGGCGACGGCGGCCTCAAGGAACGGTTCGGCCGAGCTGCCTACGTTTGGACAGGGTCAGAAAATCTCCGTTCCAAGCCTTTTGCAGCCGAAATCAAGATCGATGGAGTCGACTGGTACAAGGGCAAAGCGAGCTGCATCCTCTTCGGCAACGTCGGCAAGCTCTTCGGAGGGATCGAGGTGTTCGAGGATGCGCGGCCCGACGACGGACAACTCGAGGTGGGCGTCGTCACAGCCGACGGACTGCTCGAATGGGGCCGCATGATCGCGCGCGTGGCAGTCGGCGCGGCGGACAAGTCTCCCTTCGCACAGTCGACCAAGTCGAGACGCTCCGTCAAGGTCAAGTTGAGTCGGAAGATTCGCTACGAACTCGACGGAGGGGATCGTACGAAGGTGAAAGTCTTCAAGGTCAATATCGACGCCGGCGCCATCACCGTCTGCGTCCCGAGCGAGGAGCCATAACGGCCGACGAAGCTGGCCGCAGAGGAACAGATTGACGCACGATTCGCGGTCAACCGGGGCACTCGCCTCCGCCGGAGAAGCCGGCAGCAGCTTCGTCCAGTCACGCACGTTCGAAGTGCTCTCGCGGGGCGGATTCGTCGCGCGCGGACTGATCTACGGGATCATCGGTATCCTCGCGCTCAAGCTCGCGCTCGGGCAGGGCGGCAAGCTGACAAACCAGCAGGGCGCGTTGCATACGGTTGCGCATCAACCGTTCGGCAAGCTCCTGCTCCTGCTGGTGGCGGTCGGGCTCGGCGGCTACGCACTTTGGCGGCTCGTTCGTGCTGCGATCGGACACGGACCCGAGGGCCGGGACGATGCCTTCGACCGCGTCGCTGCGTTCGCGAGCGGCATCGTCTACGCGGCGTTGTGCTTGCTCGCCGTCGAGATCCTGCTCGGCGCGCGTGGAGGAAGCACAACCACCCCGAAGAAAGCGACCGCCGGTGTACTCGGATGGTCGCACGGCACGTGGATCGTCGGGATCGCCGGGGCCGCGCTGATCGGAGTCGCCCTCTATCAGGGCTACCGCGGTATCACCAAGAAGTTCCTCGACGACTCGAAGACCGGAGAGATGGAGCCCCACGTCAAAGTTGCTATCGGCTGGCTCGGGACAGTCGGCCATCTTGCGCGAATGATCGTGTTCGGGCTCGTCGGGATCTTTCTGATCAAAGCCGCGATCGACTTCAACCCGCAGGCCGCTGTTGGTCTCGACGGCGCACTCGCCAAGATCGTCCACCGCCCCTACGGACCGGTCGCACTCGGCGTGGTCGCCGGAGGGCTAATCGCGTTCGCGCTCTACTCGTTGACCGACGCCCGCTACCGCAAGATCTAGCGATGCTGAGCGCAATCCATCAGTTTGCGTCCTGGGACGGAAAGATGACGGTAGGCACCTCGACCTCGGCCGGGTCGACCCCGCGGAGCGACACGTCGACGACGGTCGCGACGAGTGAAGCAATCGGTACCGACAGCAGCACGTAGAAGCCACCGAGCAGGACTCCTGTCACCGATACTGCGATCAGCGTCAGGAGCGGTGAGAGGCCGACCGCACCTCCGAGCACGCGCGGGGTGACGAGGTAGTCCTCCACCAGCCTGGTTACCAGCAGTGCCGATCCCGCGACCACTGCCGTGTGCCAAGACACGGTCAAACCCGCGCCGACGGCCAGGAGTAGCGCGGTGAGGGGCCCGACGATGGGAACGACCTCGAGAAATTCCGACCGCGATCCCGATCAGCAGCCAGTAGGGCTCACCGACGAGCCCGAGTGCAATCGACGCGAGCGTCGACACGAACGCGATCAAAACGAGCTCGCCGCGCACGAATGCTCCCAGCTTCTGGTCGATCAGCGTCCAGGTGTCCCGCACCGTCTTTCGCTTGGGTCGGGGTAGGAAGCTCGTGACGAGGTCGACGGTGCGCTCGCGCTCGAAGATCCAGTAGGCGGCGACCGCAAAGGTGAACAGGATGCCTACCAGTACCTTCAGCGCCTGCTCTCCGACCGAGAGAGCAGGGTGCACGAGCTTGTCGGCAGCCGGCAGATGATTCAATCGCCGCGCGAGCACGTCGAGCACCTTGGCCTTGATCCCACCGCCCGACCCCGGATGGTGCGTCTGCGCTGCGTGAAGCGCTGCCTGCACCTGATCGGTCAGCGTCGGCACGACGAACGACAAGAACAGCGCCACGGCGCCGAGCACGGCGGCGTAGTGAAGGAGCAAGCCGACCGGACGCGGGATCCGCCACGAGGCAAGGCGATCGATTCCGGGACGCATCGCCGCCGCAATCGTGAAGCCGAAGAGGATCAGCGCGAGCACGACCTTGAGCTCCCACAACGCCACGGCGACCACGATCACGAGGAGTGCCACGACCGTCGCGACGAATGCATGTCGCGCGGTCGCAGCGGCGGTCCACGTTTCTTCGTCCACGTTCGCTGGAGTACCCCCACGGACACTGCCGAAACGGCGAGGCCGTTTCGCGACGGAGCAGCCGGGTATTACGCGGGATCCGATCGACGACAAGGAGAGCGCGCTGAGCCCGAACCGGTCATTCATCCAGCAAAACCTTGCCGCCCCGCTCGAGCGCGCCGGGTCGATCGACGCCCTTGCCGAGCCCCTCCAGAAGGCCGCTCGCCGCGCGCTGCCCGAGGACAGCCTGGCGAAGGAGCTCCTCAGCGGCAGCTGGCTCGGCCATCCGCTGCACCCTCTCCTGACGGACGTCGTCGTCGGCGCGTGGACGAGCGGAGCAATCCTCGATCTCCTCGGCGGCAAGGACCGGCGGACGGCCGCCGACGACCTCGTCGCAGTCGGTGTGCTCGCGGCGCTGCCGACCGCACTCACCGGCCTCTCCGACTGGGCCGAGCTGCAGGACGGCTCCCGCCGCGTCGGCTCCGCTCACGCTCTCGGAAATCTCGCGGCAATCGCCCTGCAGTCTGGCTCCTGGCTCCTGCGGCGGCGAGGGCATCGATCGGCCGGGATCGCGCTCTCGACCGGAGGTCTGCTCGTGAGCGCGCTATCGGCGTGGCTCGGAGGGCACATGTCTTTCGGCCAAGGCGTCGGCGTCAACCAAACGGTGTTCGAGGACCCACCCAGCAGGTGGACGTCGGTGATCGACGAGGACAAGCTGTCCGAGGGAAAACTCGTCCGGCGCTCGGCGAACGGCACCGGGGTCGTCCTCGTCCGCCATCACGGCCACGTCCATGCGCTCACGGATCGCTGTTCACACCGGGGCTGCTCGCTGAGCGAGGGCTCGTTCGACGGTACGGCAATCACCTGTCGCTGCCACGGGAGCCGCTTCGCTCTCGACGGCAGGCTGCTACGCGGGCCGGCCACCGCATCCCAACCGGCCCTCGAAACCCGTGTGCGCGACGATCGCGTCGAGGTCAGAAGAGCCTGAGAGCAACGCTAGCGGCCTCACCTGACTTCACCCTCCGCGACACGTCGACGCTCACCGCGATCGCTTCCGCCCGTCGACGGCACGCTGGAGCTGCGCCTTGTTCATCGTCGACCGGCCCGGGACGTTGAGCTTCTTGGCCTCGCCGTAGAGCTGTTCATACGTGCGGCCCTTGTCCCTCTTCGTCCCCGAGCGCAGACCGCCACGTCGTCCGGACGAGATATCCCGTGTCGAGGTCGAGGAGCTGGTGCGCGATTCGCCCGACCGGGCGCGCTCCTTGTTGACAGTCCTCGCCGCGATCTCCTCAGCACGCGACTCGGAAGCGCCGCTCCGCCGCTCACTCTGCTTGATGTGCTCGTACTGACGAGCCCGTTTCGTGCCCTTCTTGACACCTCTCGAGGGCATCTTCTTACCTCCTCAGTCGATCGCTTATCAGGCCGCGGACGCCTCGAAAGAGTCATGACTTGAATTGACGACCACCGCGGTGACCGGTTGCCCGTTCTCCTCGAGCCAGCGCTCGACGCGCGAGAGCACTCGAATCAGCGCCGGCTCGTTCGTCAGGTCCAGCTCGAACACAAGACCACACGACGCCTCGTCGGCCGGGACGACCTCACCGTGCAGATTCGGCAGGAGGTCGATGAGCTCGAGCGCCGACCGGAGATCTGGCGCCTCGACGTACAGCGAACCCCCGCGGTCGGCGATTGGGAGCCTGACCCCGAGTCCCTCTCCTTCGTTTATCCCGGCCATTTCGAGGATCTCCTTCGAACGGGAACACGTTGTTGACCTGCCACTTTCCACCCAGCGCCGGCAGCAAACCTGTCTCTCATCCCGAGGTGGCGCGCGGTTCTCGACGCGTTTACGGACGCACACGCGGGGCATACCGAGCGCCACCTCGAGCGGAAGGAGTCGATGTGCTGTTGGCGCTCGCCGGATACGGACTGGTCGGGATCCTCGTGATCATCCTGCTGGTCGTTCTGATCATCTACTTCGTCCGGCGTGCCTGAGCCTTGATCGCGATTCACCTCGCCGTCGTTCGGCGGGCGGCGAAGCGGTTCAGCCACGATCACATGACGAACATCGCGGCGGCGCTCGCCTACTACGCCTTTCTGGCGATGCCTGCGGCATTGCTGATCGCGGTGGGTGTGTTCAGCCTGCTGGCAGGCCCTGGCGCCGTCGCAAGCCTGATCGCGCGCGTGCACGGGGTCGTGCCCGCGCCGGCGAGGAGCCTGCTCCGAGGGAGTCTCATGAACATGACGAAAGCGCATGGCACCGGGATCGCCGTCCTCGGAATCGGCAGCCTCCTTGCCTTGTGGTCGGTGTCGGGGGCGATGCAGAACCTGATGTGGGCGGTCAACATCGCCTACGACCGGGAGGAGACCAGAGGCTTCGTGAGGCGCAGGGTGATCGCGCTGACGATGGTCTTCTTCGCGCTGCTCGGGTTCGCACTGGCGTTCGGAGTGCTGGTGCTCGGGCCGCACCTCTCCACGTGGATCGGCGATGCGTCCGGCGAGCGTTCGGCCGTCAAGGTCACGTGGTACGTCGCCGAATGGCCGCTGCTGATCATCGGTTTGCTGGTCGTCTTCGCGGGGCTGATGTATCTCGCACCGAATGTCGAGGAGCGGCGCTGGCGCTTGCTCACCGTCGGCTCGGTGCTGGCGATCGCGATCTGGCTCGCAGCCTCGGGCGGCTTCAGCCTCTATGCCAGCGAACTCGGTCACTACAACAAGACCTGGGGCTCACTCGCAGCGGTCGTGATCATGCTGACCTGGCTCTGGCTTAGTGCCGTCGCTTTGCTATTCGGAGCCGAGGTCGACGCCGAGGCCGAACGCAGCCGCACGGCCGGTACCTGACCGGCCGCACCGCCGACCCGTCACGGGGCGGGCGTTGTGACCTCCGCTGCCGAGCCGCGGTTGATGGCACTGCGGATCGCCGGCGCCAGCACGACGACCGCGACTGCTGCGGCACCGATGACGTAGATACGCGTGTGCCGCTTTTTCGGCGGCTGCTCGACACGCTTATAGGCGCGCTGAAACTGAACAATCGCGCGGGCGATCTGAGCCAGCAGCACGGGGTCCGACGCCAGCCTCCGGGTTGTCCCCGGCATGGTGCTTTCTCGCCGGGCTCGCGCACCGGCGGCCGCTCCGGCCTGGATTCCCTTCACCAGCCGCCGGCGGAGCTTCGGGTCGTTCGCGAGTTGGTCTGCGTACGGCCGCAAAGCGTCGATGACGTCTCCCGCTAGGCCCGCCGGGTGCGTCTTGTGCCTCAGCACGGTGCCCCGTTTCCCGTCACCGCGCCGGCATGAGCGTTTCTGCCGACGGGCGTGCCGATGACACTCTCTCGTCGCCGAGGCGCCTCCCAGGACGACTGCCGGCACATCGGGCAGTTCTGCGGAACCTCCCTTGTGCTCACGCCGTAGCCGCAGCCGGCGCAACGCTGCTCGACGAAACTCCAGCCGGCGATGATTGCGTCCGATCGGCTTCCTTGCGGCATCATGGTTCTCCTTGTCGTCGCATTCTGGACATGTGTGTTGTCCGGTTCAGAGATCACCGATCGCCGCGCGGTCAAACCTCCGCCAAGAACCGCAGCCGCGCGGTCCTGGGCAGGACGCCGTCGAACTCCGTGGTGGAGAGGTTCAGGCTGAGCTCGTAACGACCGCGCCGCAGGCGCAGGAACTGACGATCCTCGTCCGCCTCGGCCGCGACAGCGGCCGGGAGGGTTCGCCGGAGCGCGAGGAGCTCGCGATAGACCTCACGCAAACCTTGGTCACCTGCTGACCGGTCGAGCTTCGAGCATTCGAACGTGCCCGGGTCCTGGGGGTCTGGTAGGTCGGTGGAGGCGAAGGCGGCGAACCGCTCGAACTCGCGTCGCCGGCCGGCCCGCGTTGCCTCGGCAACGGACGGATCTGTGTGGTCGGTGAAGAACCGAAACGGTCGGCGCTCTCCGTATTCCTCCCCCATGAAGAGCAGCGGGATTTGGGGGGCGAATAGCAGCGCGGCCGCCCGGACGCGGAGCTCGTCGCTGCCGGGACGATCACCGTAGGCGCGGTTTCCGACCTGGTCGTGGTTCTGCGAGCAAAAGACGAGCCTGTCGTGAGGTTCTCGGGTCATCTGCTCTGCGAGGCGGGTGACGGAGGGCTCGTAGCCGCTGTAGTAGCCGTCGCGCTCCCCCGTGAGCAGGACGTGGAGGAGATGGTGGAACTCGTCGGCCCATTGGGCGTCGTGGCGCCAGTCGCGGATCGGGCGCGCGTCGGCGGTTTGCATTTCTGCGATCACGATGACTCGCGGATCGACGGCGCGAACACGATCGGCCAGCTCCTCGAGCACGTGCGGCCGCGACTCGTCGAGGATGGCGTGCGTTGCGTCGAGCCGCAGCCCGTCGACGTGGTAGTCGCGGACCCACAGCTCGGCGTTCTGGATCGCCCACTCGCGGACGCCGGCATGGCCGTAGTCGATCGCGTTACCCCAGAAGGTGTGCTCCCGCTCGGTGAAGTAGGGCCCGAACGCTGCGAGGTCGGCGCCGGGGCCGACGTGGTTGTAGACGACGTCGAGGATCACTCCGAGCCCTGCGCGATGCGCAGCGTCGACGAGCCGGCAGAGGCCGTCCGGTCCGCCGTAGACCTCGTGCGGCGCATAGGTATAGACGCCGTCGTAGCCCCAGTTCCGAGATCCTGGGAACGTCGCGACCGGCATCAGCTCGATCGCAGTGATCCCGAGACGCCGCAGCTCATCGAGGTGCTCGATGACCCCGTCGAAGGTTCCAGGCTCGGAGAAGGCTCCGACGTGCAGCTCGTAGACGACGAGCGTGTCGAGGTCGAGGCCGCCCAAGCCGCTATCTGTCCAGTCGAATGCATGGAGATCGTGGACGCGGGAAGGGCCGCCGACCCCCTCTGGCTGTCGGCGCGAGCACGGGTCGGGTACGGCCTCACCCCCGTCGAGCACGAACAGGTAGTCCGCGTCGGGGGGCAGCGTGATCCTTGCCTGGTGGAAGCCGTCGTCGCGTGGCTGCATCGGATGGTCACGACCGTCCGCGCGTACCGCCACCGATCGGACGGCGGGCGCCCAGACGACGAAAGAAACCGTGCCGTCGCCGTGAGGAACGGCTCCGAGCCCGGGTGTTTTCCGCGGTCCGGTCACGGCTGGCGGTCTTCCCGCGGTGAGCGTTCGCGCAAACTACGGCGATCATGTCGAAGCCTCGAGCCGCCGCCGTCGAGTTCCGCTGCACGTATCGGCTCCAGCTCCTGCCGCATCTCGATTTCTCCGCCGCGAGACGGCTCGTCCCGTATCTGGAGCAGCTCGGGGTGAGTCATCTCTATCTCGCACCATCGATGCAAGCGCGGCGCGGGTCGACCCATGGGTACGACGTCGTCGATCCGACCGTCCTCTCGCAGGAGCTCGGCGGCGAGACCGAGTTCCGGCGACTTGCCGACGCCGGGCTCGGCGTGATCCTCGACTTCGTCCCCAACCACATGGCGGCGGACGAGCACGAGAACCCGTTCTGGGCCGACTCACTGCGCCGCGCCAAGTTCTTCGACGTCGAGTGGCGCACCGGCGGCGTGCGCCGGTTCTTCGACATCACCGACCTCGCCGGTGTCCGCCTCGAGGACCCGGAGGTGTTCGAAGCCACGCACGCGAAGCTAATCGAGCTGGCCCGCGCGGGCGTGATCGACGGCGTCCGGATCGACCATCCGGACGGGCTCGCGAATCCCGGCCGCTACTTCGAGCGGCTTCGCGAGTCCGGCATCGACCATGTCTGGATCGAGAAGATCCTCGAGCGCCACGAGCCCCTGCGCGACTGGCCGGTCGAGGGAACGACCGGATACGAGTTCGCCAACGACGTGACTGCGCTGTTCGTCGATGGATCGGCGTCGGAGCAGCTCACCACCCTGTACCGGCAATTCACGGGCGAGCAGCGGTGCTTCGAGGACATCGCTCATGCCGCGAAGCTCGAGCAGGCGCGCACGACCTTTCAACCCGAGGTCGAGTGGCTGCGACGAGACCTTCCCGACGTCGCACTGGGTGCCGAGCTCGAGCGTGCGCTGGCCTCGCTGCGGGTCTACAGGACCTACGTCGACCCGGACGCCGGTCTCGTTGACAGCCTCGACCGCCAGGCGGTCGCCGAGGCACGGCTTCCTGCCCAGCTCGCGAACCTGCTGCTCCTCGAGGACCGCGGCCACGATGCGTTCGTGATCCGCTTCCAGCAGACGACGGCGCCGGTGTTCGCGAAAGGGATCGAGGACACCGCTTTCTACCGCTACAGCCGTCTGCTCTGTCTGAACGAGGTGGGCGGCAACCCGGACCGGTTGTCGCTCGGCGTCGACGATTTCCATCGCGCCAACTCGGAGCGCCTGCGGCGCTTTCCAAACCAACTGCTCGCCACCCAGACGCACGACACCAAGCGCAGCGGTGACGTCCGGGCCCGGCTGTGCGCGCTCTCTTGGGCAGCCGACGAGTGGGAGACGAACGTCGAGCAATGGGCGCAGCTGTCCGCTCGGCTGCGAACGGGAAGCGGGCCGGACCGTGAGGAGGAATACCTGATCTACCAGACACTCGTCGGCGCCTGGCCGCTCGACGAAGAACGGCTCGAGCAGTACCTCGTCAAGGCGCTGCGCGAGGGAAAGACGAACAGCAGCTGGATCGAGCCGAACGAGAGGTGGGAGCGCGACACGATCGAGTACACACACGCGCTCGGGTCGAGCGCTGCCTTTCGCTCGACGTTCGATCCGTTCGCGCGGCGCATCGCCGAGGTCGGCGCGACGATCTCGCTGGGGCAAACCTTCCTCAAGCTGACCAGCCCCGGGGTTCCCGACATCTACCAGGGGGACGAGTTGCTCTCACTCAACCTCGTCGACCCCGACAACCGGCGGCCCGTCGACTGGACGCGGCAGCAGCGACTGCTCGACCGCATCGCCTCAGGCGCGCCTCCGAACACGCAGACAGCAAAGCTCTACCTCATTCACCGCGCCCTCGAGGTGCGCCGCCGCAAGGCCGACTCGTTCACAGAAGGCGGATACGAACCGCTCGACGCCGGACCCGACGTCTGTGCCTTCCTCCGAGGCGACGTACTCGTCGCGGTCCCGCTCCGGCCCGGCGCGACGTTCGAACCCCCGGAGGGCTTCGCCGACACGCTCGCCGCGCCGCTCCCGGTCTTCCTGTACGAACGAGCCTGAGCCGCAAGTCTCGGCTCCGACCAGACCGGCGGGCAGCCGGACAAACTTCGCCGCGTCCTGACCGCCCCGAAGGGCGAGGGGGAAGGGGAGAGCACAGAACCCTCCCCTTCCGAAATCGGTCGCGCTACGGCCTCGCGTTGACGCCCTCGTCGTCACGCCATCCTCGACCGCCGGTGCCGTAGTACTGGCTGAGCTCGCTGCGATACGCATCGTCGCTATAGCTCTCGAGGTCGAACGCCGGTGAGTTCTTGATCTGTTCCTTGGTGCGGTTGACAGACACCGTCTCGGTGTCGATATCGACTTCACTGATCACGCCCGCAGGCAGCATCACCTTCTTCCCGAAGATCCATGGACCGGTGTCGACAACGATGTAGCTCGACCCGACCTCGTTTGTCGCCTCGTCGACCTTCCCGATGTCACCGTCGATCGCCTCGACCTTGTAGCCGGAGAGATCAATCGATCCGTAGGACTGGTCGCGAAATGCCCAGATCTCGATGGTCGCCATCGCGTGAGACCTCCTTGGTAGTTGTCGGCGCCCTGCTACCCGAGGGCGAATTCGCGAAACCAGCCCTTGCCCGGAACGTGGTTTGCCGAGCATCCCGCGCGGCTATCAGGGGGCCGTGGCAGCAGCGTCGCCGACAACCGCGAGGTCTGGGGCGATGCCGAAGGAACCGGACGCGCCGAGACCGGGCCAGGGGGCGGAGGAGGAGGACGCCGTCCGGAGCGGGCGACCGAGTCGGGCGTTTGCCTGGGCGGTGACGGTGTTCTGCGTCCCGATCCTCGTCGCACTCGTGGTGGCGGCGGCCGCCTCCTGGAGGTACTTGCCGAGCATCTCGTCGCTGCCGGCATCGAACGTGCGCTCGCTGCTTCCCGGAGACACTCGGGCCGAGCGGGCCGAGGCGGCCGCAGGCCGTCTGTTCGGCTCGTCACTGCTGCCCAGAACGGTGGTTGTGCAACGGGCTCCCGGTGGGCTTTCGGCCGGAGACCAGCGTTCCATCGTCCGGACCGCGTTGCTTCTCGACGAGGGACGGCTCCCGGGATTCCCGCGCGGCTCGCGCGCCGTTCCCTATCTCAACAGCGGCAAGCTTCTGCCCGGCTCTCGCGAGCGGTCGACGACGGCGCTGACGTTCCTCGGTTTTCCCGTCGACACGACTCCGCAGGACCAGCGGAGGCTGGCCGAGCGCTACGCCGGGGCCGTGTCGCTGCCGAAGGCGACAGCGCGGGCGACGGGGTTCATCCCCGGATCGATCGCACAGTCGAACTCGATCGACACGCACCTCGTCTGGGTCGAGCTCGCGAGTGTGCTCGCGATCCTCATGATCCTGGGCATCTACTTTCGCTCGGCTCTTGCTCCCCTGGTCACGCTTGCGGCAGCCGGGATCACGTACCTGATCTCGATCGGAGTCGTGGCAGAGCTCGCTCGGTTCGAGGCCCTGCAGCTCGAGAACGAGATCAGCCCGATCATCGTGGTGCTCTTGCTCGGAATCGTCACCGACTACTCGGTCTTCTTCATGTCGGCGATGCGGGAACGAGTCACCGCGGGCGAGGCGCCTCGCGAAGCCGCACGACGGTCGACCGCGCAAGTCGTCCCGATCGTCTTCACTGCCGGACTGGTCGTCGCAGCCGGACTGCTGACGCTCCGGCTCGCGAGCATCGGTTTCGTCCAGGCCCTCGGGCCGGCGATGGCGCTCGTCGTGGCGATCGCCCTTGGCGTCTCGATCACCTTCGTGCCCGCCACGATGCGGATTCTCGGCCGCGCTCTCTTCTGGCCCGGGCTGCCCGCACGAGACGGTGGAGAGCCGTGGCGAACGCGCGTGGGTGCCGCATTCCGGGAGCGACTCGCCTGGAGCAGCAGCCACCGCCTCTCGGCCGTGCCGACGATGCTTCTCGTGGTCGCCGGGCTCGTGATCGCGTCACGATTAGCCGCCACGACGCAGCTCGCCCTGACTCCGATTCGCGGGCTACCCGGCGACGCCGCGCCCGCCCGCGCGGCCGCGGACGCCGGACAAGGCTTCACCCCCGGGATCCTTGCGCCCACGGAGATCGTCCTCGAGGCGCCGCGCATCGCGTCGCGGCGGCGGCGGCTCGCGCGGTTCGGCCACGAGCTCGCGACCCAGCCGGAGGTCGGAGCTGTTATCGGAGCCGGGACCTTGCACCTACCAGGTCGGCACGCGACGGTCTTTCGGTCGCGCTCGGGTGGGGCCGTCCGCTACTTCGTGGCGTTCCGGCACCACCCGTACAGCGCCGCGGGCGTCGCAGATCTCGGCCGGCTAGAGGCGTCCGTGCCCGGATTGCTCGCGGCGGCCGGCTTGCGGCGCACCGGCGTCCTGTACGCAGGCGACACCGCGCTCGCCAAGGAGACGATCGCCCGCGTTCGTGGTGACCTGGTCCGCGTGGGGATCGCGGCGGCGCTCGTCAACCTGATCATGCTCGCGTTCTTCCTGCGCTCGCTCCTCGCACCGATCATGCTCGTCGCGAGCAGTGCCCTGGCGATCGTTGCGACGTTCGGGCTGACCGCGTGGCTCTTCCAAGACGTCTTTTCGACTCCCGATCTGACGTACTACGTGCCGCTTGCCGCCGGAGTCCTGCTCCTCTCGTTCGGAACGGATTACAACCTCTTCATCGTCGGTCGCATCTGGCAGGAGTCCCGTCACCGCAGCGTCCCGGCCGCGGTGCGCACAGCGGTCCCGCGCGCGAGCCGCGCGATCTCGATCGCAGGTCTCGCGCTCGCTGCGTCGTTCGCGACGCTCGCCATCGTCCCGATCGCACCCTTTCGCGAGTTCGCGGTAGCGATTGCGATCGGCGTCGTGATCGACACGTTCATCGTGCGGACGCTCCTGATCCCGGCGCTCTTCACGACCCTCGGGGACCGGAGCTGGTGGCCAGGACAGCACGTCTCAGCCAACCCAGGGTTCGCTGGTGCACGACGCGGAAGCATCTCTTCTGACGGCAGAGAGCGCGCCAAGTTCCCCTCGCGGACGGGGTGAGGATCGAGCCGGCGCGTGGCGGAGCCGGGAAAACGGGGGAAGTCCCGGCTCCGCCCTGGCTGGTCGTCTTGTCCCCTCGAGCATCGTCCGGTAGGCTCGGCCGGTTTCCGAGACGGAGGTGACTGCGGATGAGGCACGGTGCAAGATCGGTCCTGAAGTGGTTCTCGGGCCTCTACGTGGTCTTGATCATCGTCCAGATATTTCTTGCCGGCGAGGGCATCTTCGGTCTGTACAACATCAAACACTCGGACGACTGCGACAAGACGGGAGCGCACTGCATCGCCAATTCGAAGACGCTCGATCCTCATCGGGCGCTTGGCTTCTTTCTGACGTTGCCGGGGGCGCTGCTCTTTCTGATCGTCGCGCTGATCGCATGGCTGCCCGACAGACATGCGCGGATCGTTTCGATCGTCGCGCCGATCCTGACCTTCGTCCAGATGGTTCTGCCCGGGCTGGGCCGCTGGGGCGGAGCGTTCCACCCCCTGAACGCGATCCTGATCCTCGGGCTTTACGGTTGGCTCTTCCACACCCTCCGGCGTGAGTCGTCTGGAGAGCCCGCACCGCACCAGCCTGCACCACCCGTTCCTAGCTCCTGAGGCGCTATCAACGTAAACGCCTCCGCGGTCCGCGTTTGTCGAGATCTCCGAGCGGGAACGCAGCCGCGCGGCTCCCTCGTATGTCGGCGTCGACGACGGGTGAGCCACGTTCGCCAGCGGCCGGCTCCGGGCCGACAGGAAAGAGAGGGGGCGGTCCGGGGCCGGCGCGGCGACGCATCGCCGGCGATGACACAGGATTAGGTCTGAGCCTGTACGTTGAGTTTGTGGGAAGCCGCGAGGAACGCCGTGGGCTGAACGAAGCAGTCTTTCGTCAGGTGAACGAGCAGATTGCCGAACTTGGCGAACGCCACGGCGTCAAGACGCTAGAGATCATCTGCGAGTGCTCGAGCGGCGAGTGCGTCAAGCCGCTTAGCGTCTCGCTGAGCGAGTACGAGGAAGTGCGCGTGGACGCGGCAACGTTCATCGTTCACACCGGCCACGAAGACCTAAAGGTCGAGCGTGTGCTCGGAACCCGCGGCGACCATACGTTCGTTCAAAAGTTCGGCGACGCAGAGACGGCAGCTGTCGCGACTAATCCGCGTTAGGCGCAACTCCGGCCTCTAGGTTGCTGTCAACGTCTCGCGCAGTGAGTTGGACGCCGCCGAGCAGGCGCGGCGTGCCGTTCCGTCTGCTCGACACGTTGTCTCTGCGAGCTCGAGTGCGAGAGCGACTAAGCCGGAAGGAATGGTTCCACCGGTCTCGAGTTGATCGGCGATGACCGCATACGTCGCCGCACAGGCGACGAGTTTTGCGAATTTGCGCTCTGTACGACGTTTGACAGGCCAGCTCTCGAGGATTTCCTCGCACGCTGACCCGCAGGCGCGACAGTCGCTGACAAGCTCCCTGATGAGCGCCGCATGGCGACGTCTCTCCTCCACTCCAAAGCGTTCTCCGAATCGGAGTCCGCCGAAACGCCTGGCATTGCGCTATTAACCCGGCACCGCCGGGGCGGCGAGGTTGCGTTGCGCCGCCTGGCACGTAGTTCGAAAGCGTGCCGCGGCGCTACGGCTGTCCTCGCAGATCGACTTACGGCCGTTGGAGAAAGTCGAGCAGTGGGCCGATCTCGTAGCCGAGTTGCGCCGGATGACGCATCGCAAGGTCGCGGTTGATCGTGTAGTGGTTGCGGCGGCCGGCGCGGTGTCGGGTGACGTAGCCGGTTTCGACGAGGTCGGCGACGATCCGTTGCGCCGCGCGTTCGGTGATTCCGACCTTCATTGCGATGTCGCGCAGGCGGGTCTCGGGGTTCTGACTGATGCAGAGCAGCACCTGGGTGTGGTTGGTGACGAACCGCCACGAGTGTTGTGCTTCTTCTGGGCTTGACATATGGGACTTCGTTGTCGTATATTCTGTTTCGTCTATTGTATTGCCTCACTTCTTGACACCCAATACGTTAGCAAGCAACGCGGACAATGTAAGCGTGGTCGCGTCGGTTCGATCCACGTCTCGTGGGTCGAATCCGAAGGGAGGAAGTGTCGTGTCTACATCCTTCGCGCCATCTGATATTTCGTGCGAGCTGGCCGACCAGGGCGGCAGATCGGTGCGGCGGCTGGTGAACCGATCCATTTACGACCGGGCCGTGCAACTCGGAGTTGGTGACGACGTGCCGATGGAGTTTCTGTGTGAGTGCGGCCACCTCGAATGCGCCGAGC
Organism: uncultured Thermoleophilia bacterium; assembly: GCA_963742605.1. Lineage (GTDB taxonomy): Bacteria > Actinomycetota > Thermoleophilia > Gaiellales > Gaiellaceae > PALSA-600. The sequence continues at coordinate 26,703 of CAVUNA010000026.1, forward strand.
TCGTCCGTCTACGACTGTCGGAGTTCGACCGATTGTCTTTGCCGGGGCCAGTCGTTGCACACGGCGAGCCATCCTCACTTTCACGCGGTCGAGGCTCGTCCCGGACTTTCACGTCGTCGGTGGCCGAACAGAACGAGCAACTGATCAAGCATGAGGAGCCAAGCCTGGGTTAGGCAACCCAATCCGGACCGAAGAAAGGAGCCTCTTGATGGGTATCGGAGTCAGTCTCATCCTGATCGCGGCCGGGGCGGTTCTGGCGTTCGCGGTCCACGCTTCGTCAGGCACTTTCAACGTCCACACGATCGGAATCATCCTTCTGGTCGTCGGCGCAATCGGCCTAGTGATCTCGATGATGTTCTGGTCGAGCTGGGGCGGCTTCGGCCGCAGCCGCGAGACGAACACAACGGTCGTCGAGCGTTGATAGCTGCAGGACCAATGACACTCGCGATCGCAGGAACCGGCTACGGCCTGATCGGCGTACTCGTCATTATCTTGCTGGTCGTACTGATCGTCTACTTCCTGCGTCGGGCTTAGCGGCCAACAGCATTGGCTATGTCCGATCAGCCGGCGGTCATCGAGGAGCAGTCATCGTCGAAATCGAAACCGCGTCTCGTCTACTTCTTCTCACCGACCGATGGGCCGTCTCGTCGTGTCGACGGGTACCTCGCCGCAGTGCTGCAGCGACGTGGAAACCACGACACGTTCGACGTTATTCGCGTCGATGTCTTCCGGCGAGCCGATCTCGCAGAACGCTTCCGAGTCGCCGCCGTGCCGACGATTGTCGTTATCGAACGCAACCGTGTGAAAGGCCGACTCGAGCGCCCGCGCGGCAACGCTGCGATCGCCGCGTTCTTGGCACCGTGGCTATCGCCTAGTGAGGCCCACGGCTGACAACAAACAGGTGCTGCCCCAAGCGGGCGTCGAGGCGGTCTTCGGCCGCAAGCACAAGCAGCAGCAGTTCAGCCTTGAACTCATCGCTCACCACGACGTCGTCATCGATGACATCCTCGTCGAGCGCCGCCAACAGCATCCGCGACACTGCGAGAACGCGAATCAGTCTCTGCGATTCCGCCACACGACTTGGCTTCCCCGAACCGCCGCTACGGAAACGGGAGTTGGATCAAGGGCATTCTTGCCGCAAAGGTGTGACGTCGGTTCGCGGCCCACGGGCGGAAACGGTTTGCTGCAAGCGTCCCGGAAAAACGACGACCAGCTACGGCTGGCTGTAGTGCGCGAAGTAGCGAGTGATCTTGTCTTGGCTGTCGAGGAAGATGACTTCTGCCGCCACGTTGCCGCCGGCGCTCCGGTACTGCAGGACGAGGCTGTCAACCCCGACGAACAGCTCCATCGGCTCGAAATGGAGCGCGGGGTACTTCTCGAGCCCCGCGGCGAAGTAGCCCGCAGCGCGTCCTTCCCGGCGAGCGTGCTGGCATCACTACCGGTCAAGACGGAAACAAGCGGCGAGACCATCTCGACGTCATCGGTGTAGTGATCGAGAATCGCGGTGAGGTCATGCGCGCTCCAAGCGCTATACCACTGCTCGGCGAAGCGTTTCGCTCGTTGCTGGTCCATGGGCGTCTCCTTCAGTCTTTTGGTTCCGTTCATACCGCCGAGCGCCTTGGTCGGTTCTGGGCAGCGATCGTCAAGCGCCCAGAGCGAGCGTCTAGCGCAGTTCGTGTTCTTGGCGAAGGGTGATGCGGAAGGTCGCGCCGTTCCCGTTGGACACGGTGATCGTCGCACCTTGGTGCTCGAGAAGCCGGGTCGCGATCGCGAGGCCCAGGCCCGATCCCGCCTCCGGATCTCCACGTTCAGCGGGACCCCGGATGCCGGGCTCGAAGATGTGCGGCAGGAGGTCCGGATCGACCCCTGGTCCGTGGTCACGGATGCTCAGCTCGACGGTCGACTCGTCGGTGTCCGCCCAGCTGATGTGGATCGGGGCGCCTGACGGGCTGTAGCGGAGCGCGTTGTCGAGAACGTTGGTCAAGGCGCGCTTGAGACGGTCACGATCGGCGACGACCTGGATCGTGTCGTCGCCGACGAGCTCCAGACTCGCCTTCCGCAGGTGCGCCGTGTGCTCGAGGCCTGTTGCGACCTCATCGAGCAGCTCCGCGATCGGAACAGCTTCGAGCTGCGGCACGGGTTGTGCGTAATCGTCTCGCGTGAACGTGAACAAGTTCCCGATCAGCCGTTCGAGCGCGTCTGCCCGCGCCTCGGCGCGCTCGAGGTGAAGGGCGGGATCGCCGACCCCGGCGCGGATCGCCTGCAAGTGCCCTCGGAGCGCGAAGAGCGGCGTCCGCAGGTCATGGGCGACGCCCGTGACGAGGAAGCGCCTCGCCTCGTCGGCCTCCGCCTGTCGCTCGGCGCTCTCGCCGAGCGCCGACGTCATGCCTTCGACCGCCTGCGCGATGTTCGTGATCTCGCCGACCCGGCTGGCCGGGACCGCGATCTCCAGGTCGCCCCCGGCGACCTTGTCGACCTGGGCACTGAGCGTCGTCAGTGGACTGACCATCCAGCGGCCCGCAAGCCAGAGCGCCCCGGCGAGACCGGCGAGCAGGACGATCACGCCGGCGACCAGCGCGGCGAGCGCCCCGGGCGCGCGGGCCGGCGTCCGGTGGTACAGGTCGACAATCAGGCTCGCCGGCTGTTTCCTCGTGCCGATCGCAATCAGCCGGCGGTCGTCCTGGAAGCCGTCCGGCTCGGTCGGGGAGGCCGCCGGCGCGCCACGCTCCCTCGCCAGACGGGCCTTCTGCAGGGTCGGCGCCTTCTCGAGCGTCGGGCTGACGTAGATCTGGTCCTTCCCGGGCGGCGAACTCGAGACGACGACCACTTGCCCGAGGAGATCGAGTCTCGCGAGCAGGCGGGCAAAGCCATAGACGGTGGCCGGTTCCCGCAGTCGCGCGCGATGCGAGGTCAGATACGCGGCGGCAGTGTTCACTCGATGCTCGATCGCCGCGTGTTGGCGGTGGCGCTCGAGGAGCCACGCGGACCCGCCGGCGACCACGGGGAGCACCAGCAGGACGAGGACGGTGCCGAGGATGAAGGTGCGGATGCGGATCGGGGACGGCTTCATCGGCCCGGGTCGAGCCGGTAGCCCGCGCCCCACACCGTCACGAGGTAGTGCGGCTTCGCCGGGTCGGGCTCGATCTTCTGACGGAGGCGACCGACGTACACGGCCACCGCGCTGCGGTCGCCGAACGAGCCCCAGACGAGCTCGAACAGCTGCTCTCGGCTGAACACCTGTCTCGGATGCTCGACCAGTACGCGCAGCAGCGCGAACTCGCGGGCGGTCAGGTTGATGTGACGCCCGCCTCGGCGCACCTCGTGCGCCGCCAGGTCGACCTCCAGCTCGCCGAAGCGAAGCGTCTGGAAGCCGCCCTCCGGGGCGGTGCGCCGCAGCACCGCTTTGACCCGGGCGACCACCTCCGCCGGAGTCGCGGACTTGACGATGTAGTCGTCGCCGCCGAGACCGAGCCCACGGATCTTGTCGGCGTCGCCGTCGCGCGCGCTCAGGAACAACACCGGCACGTTCGAGTCGCGGCGCAGGCGGCGGCAGATCTCGAAGCCCGACTCGTCGGGCAGCATCACGTCCAGCAGGACGAGATCGGGGAGGGAGCGCTCGAGCTGCTCGGTCGTCTCCTGTCCGCTGGAGGCATGCGACACCAGGAATCCCTCCGCCTGGAGGAAGTCCCGCATCAGCTCCGCGATCTGCTCGTCGTCTTCGACGACGAGGATCGATGCCCCCGTGGCCTCCGCGGCGCTCACACGGAGCAGTGTCGTCCAAAACTCGCCCGGCCGAGCCTGCGGCGACGTCGCTTTCAACGACTTTTCATTCGCGTGTCCTCGGGGCGTTATCGGGCGGGGCGAACATCGAGGCTGTGCGTGCACTGCTCCTCGCCTCGGCGCCGACAGGGCTCGTCTCTCTGACGCTTCTCCTGACGGCGTGCGGTGGCTCCTCGCCTCCAGGCGTGGCGGCGGTCGGCGGGACAACGAGTACCGCGACGACACCGGGCGACTCGTCGCAGCAGGACGCGCCGCTCGCGTTTGCCGAGTGCATGCGGCGGCACGGTGTGCCGAACTTCCCGGATCCCGATCAGCAAGGCCGGTTCCCGCCGTTCCACACGGGCACCTCGAAGCAGATCTCTGCACGCGCGGACGGGGTCTGCAGGCATCTGCTGCCGAGCGGCGGGACCGGGACGCCGCAGCAGCGGGCGCAGAAGTTCGTCTTCGCGCTGAAGGTGGCGCGCTGCCTTCGGAGCCACGGGTACCCGACGTTTCCCGACCCGACCACACAAGGGGAGCGGATCCCTCCCGAGATCGACACGCAGTCGCCGCAGTTCCAGTCGACGGAGACGAACTGCGAGCAGCAGGCGCGGAAGGCGCTCGGCCTGCCGTGAGGCGCGGATCGCCACCGGTGGCGCGCAGCGCCGCTGCGTTCACCGTGACCGCCGTCACCGTGCTGGCGGCCGCGGCGTGCGGAGGCTCCCCCTCCGGTCACGTCGCGCAGGTCGGCTCGGCTGCAACCCGGACAAGCACCGCACCGGCAAGCTCGAGCGCGGTCGCCTTCTCGTTCTGCATGCGCGCCAACGGGGTGGCGAGCTTCCCCGACCCGGACGCCACCGGTGCGCTCCCAAAGGTGAACCTGCAGCAACTCGGCGTCAGCGCGTCGCGGTTCGCGTCCGCCGACCACACCTGCGCACACCTGCTCCCGACGAGCGACGTCGAGACGTCGGTGACCGAGTGCCTGTCCACCGGTGCCTGTCCCCAGCCCCTGCTGCACGAGATCATGACCGAGGGGCTGACGTTCGCCCGGTGCATGCGCGCCGACGGTGTGACGAACTTCCCCGATCCCACGCGCGACCGGTTGGATGGGGCGCCGGTCTTCGATCTGTTCGCGCTTCACGGCACCGACTGGCGATCGCCGCAGATCGACCGGAAGCTCGACGCCTGCATGCACGTGTACTCCGAAGGCGTGAGGGTTGGTCTCCACCGGTAGGTGGCTCACGGCGGGCCTGATGGCCGCCGGCACAGCCGGACTGATGCTGATGACGACAGGCTGCGGCGGCTCGTCGGGCGGCAAGGTGGCGCAGCTCGGCTCGACGACGACCGCGAGCCACGGATCGTCCGGCGCCTCGGCCGCGTCGACGCAGGGGAGCGGTTGGCTCGCCTTCGCCGACTGCATGCGCGCCCACCGTGTGGCGGGTTACCCCGACCCGGGCACCGACGGCAGACCGCCGAAGGAGACCCTGCAGCAGCTCGGCGTCAGTAGCTCCCGATTCCAGTCGGCCCAGAGCGCCTGCCGACACCTGCTGCCGAACGGCGGAGGGCCGCCGAACGCGGCCGAGCGACGGCAGGTCGCGGCGCAGTCCCTGCGGTTCTCGCGCTGCGTGCGCAGTCATGGCGTCCCGAACTTCCCGGACCCGGACGACACGGGCCGGATCCCCGACCCGGGCTCGGTC